>JBBEWH010000116.1:0-120838 GCA_037414955.1 Actinomycetes bacterium KLBMP 9797 | reverse complement strand
TACTTCGACCTGAAAAAGTAGATCGACGTTGGTCGGCGTGTCTGGTTCGGATCCGCTGTGCTGTTCGAGATGATACGTAGAACCATTGCGGTACAAGGGGTTCGGTCATGCTGCGAACGCGAAACGATCAGCCGTCGCTGTGGGAGTCGGTGCTGCCGGAGATCTGTCTGAAGTTGCCTGCCGAGCTGGAACGGGTAGACGCCTGGCTAGATGATGAGCGGTTCTTCGCCCCGTTCGTGCCGTTCTTCGCCGCCCGGATCGGTCGGCCAAGCATCCCGATGGAGACCTACCTGCGGCTGATGTTCCTCAAACACCGCTACCAGTTAGGCTACGAGACGCTGTGCGCCGAGGTCTCTGACTCCATCTCCTGGCGGCGGTTCTGCCGCATCGACATCGACGCCAAGTTGCCGCACCCGACCACCCTGATGAAGATCACCACCCGGTGTGGTGAGCAGGCCGTCGCGGCGCTCAACGACGAACTGCTGGCCAAGGCGAACGAGCGCAAGTTGGTGAAGACGGGAAAAGTCCGCGCCGACACCACCGTGGTGTCGGCCAACGTTGAATACCCCACCGACACCGGCCTACTGGTCCACGCGGTAGCCAAAATCGGTGGCCTGGTTCGGCGGATCAAGACCGCGGCAGGGGCTACCCGCACCCGATTTCGTGACCGGACCCGCGCCGCGAGGCGACGGTTCCGCACCATCGCGTCGAACCTGCGGCTACGCAGCGCGCAAGCCCGCGAACAAGCCCAGGCCACCGTCAAGCGGATCAGCAGCGAGTTGGCCGACCTGGCCCAGAAAGCCGCCGCAGACGCGGCCCGGGTCGTCACCAACGCCCGCCGTACGGTCACCAAGACCACCGGCCGCACACGCGGCCGGCTCCAACGCGCGATCAACGAGTTGACCACCACGATCGAGCGCACCGGGCGCATCGTGACGCAGACCCGCACCCGGCTGGCCGGCGGCACACCCGAGGCGGCCACCCGGCTGATCAGCCTGCACGACCCCGACGCCCGGCCGATCGCCAAAGGACGCCTGGGCAAACCGATCGAGTTCGGCTACAAAGCCCAAGTCACCGACAACGAAGACGGCATCGTCCTGGACTACACAGTCGAGGAAGGCAACCCGCCCGACGGGCCGCAGCTGGCCCCGGCGATCGAACGCATCACCAGCCGAACCGGGAAACCACCCCGGGCGACGACCGCTGACCGCGGCTACGGCGAAGCCACCGTGGAGCAAGACCTGCACGACCTGGGCGTCAAAACCGTTGCCATTCCCCGCAAAGGCAAGCCCGGCGCCGCCCGCCAAGCCCACGAACGACGACCAGGCTTCCGCCGACTCGTCAAGTGGCGCACCGGTTGCGAAGGACGCATCAGCCACCTCAAACACCGCTACAGCTGGGACCGCACACGCCTCGACGGCCTCACCGGCGCCCGAATCTGGTGCGGATACGGGGTACTGGCCCACAACCTTGAACAAGGTCACCGCCCTCGCCGCAGCCACCACGGCCTGAAACCACAACCCCACACCCAACACACCACCCAGCCCAGGATGGCAGCACACCCCCGCAGACCAAATTCACTTTTTCAGGTCGAAGTAAATAGCGAACCGAGTGCAAGCTCGCGGCGGCCCGGCGGTGACAAATAGCACCGAAAGTCACACCGGGTCCCGGCCGGGTGCACGCGCAGGTGGCGATCGGCATCTCGCTGGACTTATGTAGCTGGTTTCTCCCCTGTCCGTTGTCCACGAGTCGTCTTCTGACGGATCCCTCGACTCGGGGACCGCCGTGATCCAGCCGATGTCCTCCACGACGGCGTGAGCTTCTCGAGTGCAGGCGCTACCCGCACAGGTGTGCCTGATTCGCTTCTTGAAAATTCCACAGTGGACACGGCTGACACTTGCCGGCCGGACACCTCCAACCCTTCGCTACGCGTCAGATCTGTACGGTGTTCAGTGCCTCGCGGAGGGCGGCGAGCGCGGCTGGAAGCTGCTCCGGGGTCGGTGTTCCCAGTGCGATCCGGATTGCGTGTGGGGCATGGGGGGTGGTGGCGAACATGTCGGCGGTGCTGACGCGGATCCCGCGGCGGGAAAGTTCGGCGGCGACCCGGTCCATCCGCTGTTCTGGGTTGATGGCTAGCCACGCGAAGTACGACCTCGGGTGGGCGGTCAACGGGAGGTCACCGAGCTGGCTGCGTAGCACGCTCTGATGCTCCTCGGCTGCGTGTCGGCTGGCCGCCTCAAGCGCGGTTACCGTGCCGTCGCCCAGCCACCGCACCGCGAGGGCGGTGACGAGGCCGGGCAGGCTGGCCATGTTCGCCCGTAGCGCGTGTGCGATCACGGGGCGGGCTGGGACGGGTGTGACGAGGATGCCGAAGCGCAGGCCGGCGGCCACGCTCTTGGACAGGCTGGAGACCCAGAAGGTGCGCTCTGGGGCCAGTGTGACCAGTGGTGGCGGTGCCGGGTGGGCGAGGAATGCGTATGCGGCATCCTCGATCAGGACCAGGTCGTGGTCGCGGGCGACGGCGACCAGCCGCTCGCGGGATGAGTGGTCGAGCACCCAGCCGAGTGGGTTGTGCAGTGTCGGCATCGTATAGACGGCGCGGATGCGCCGTCGCCGACACAGCTGCGCAAGCCTGGCGTGGTCGGGGCCTTCCCTGCCGGTGGGGATGGGTATCAGGTTGAGCCGGTGGGTCTGGGCGATCATTTTGAACCCGGGATAGGTGAGCGCGTCGACCGCGACCGCGTCGCCGGGCGCCAGCATCGCGCGGGCGAGGAGGTCGAGCCCGTGGTGGGCGCCGCCGGTGAGGAAGACCCGGTCTGGGTCGGCGTCGATCCGGTGGGTGGCCAGGAACGTGGCGGTGACCGCCCGGTCTTGGGGCCGGCCGCCGGGTGGCTGCTGTCGCAGCAGCGCGTCCAGGTCGCCGGCCGCGGCGAGTTGCCGCAGCGCCGAGCGCAGTAGTCGCGCCCGAGGCGGCGACATTGGTTGGGTCAATGACAGGTCCGCCCAGACGGTGTCCGCGCCAGGTCCGTACTCGGCCGGCACCAGCCTCACCGTTTGGTCGCGGACGAAGGTGCCCCGCCCGGGTTCGCCGACGACCAGACCGATCCGTTTGAGTTCCGCCATCGCCCGGGTGGCGGTCGCCACCGCGATGCCCGATTGCGCGGCGAGCCGCCTGTGGGTGGGCAGCCGCTGTCCCGGTGCCAGATGCCCGTCATGGATCTGTGCCGCGAGTGCGTTGGCGACTTCCTGGTAGGACCGCATGTGGCTGACTGTACCTAGGACGATTTCTTGATTGTCCTACCTGCGGTCCGTAGCGTGCCGTCTCATGATTGTCAGAGGTCGCCAGCTGCCGGTTCTTGAGCTTCTGCGCCGGCAGATCGCCGGCACCGCCATCGGGGCCGAGCAGTGCCGATTCCGTTACCCGACGGCGATTTCGCGTACCCTCGGCTTCCGGCTGGTCGAGGTCGACCTCGGATCCGCGACGGTGGAGATCGACGCTGATCCGGCAGTCCACGGCAACCAGCAGGGCACCGTGCACGGCGGCCTGATCATCGAACTCGCCGACGCCGCTATCGGCACCGCCCATTCCACCATCGTCGGCCCGGACGAGACGTTCACCAGCATCGACCTGCGGGCGGTGTTCCTGCGCCCGGTCTGGCAGGACACGCTGCGCGCCACCGCCCGGCCCGCCCACGCCGGCCGCACCATCACCCACTACACGTGCGAGGTGATCCGCAATGACGGCAAACCTGTCGCCACGATCACCAGCATCGTCACCACCCTGCGCGGCGACCAATCCCACGGCCGGTAAGGCGAGCTCATCACCGCCGGTTTTGGCTACTTCAGTAGCTACCCACGGGTCATCGGCCGCTGGTGGCAGGTTCGGATTGGGACCGGTTACGGCGGATCTCGTCGTGATGGTCGGTGGCCCAGCCGATGAGTTGCTTGACGATCTCGTGCAGGCTGTGGCTGAGTGGGGTCAGCGCGTACTCCACGCGCGGCGGGACCTCGGCGTATGCGGTGCGCGTGAGAAGGCCGTACTCCTGTAGCTGGCGCAGTGTGAGGCTGAGCATGCGCTGGGAAATGCCCGGGACGTCGCGTTGGAGGTCGGTGTAGCGCAGCGGGCCGTCCTCCAGAACGGCGATGATCAGCATGCTCCACTTGTCGCCGACGCGGTCCAGCACCTGGCGGATGAAGTCCATGTGCTCGACAGGGATGCTTGCGCAGGGTCCCCTGCGTGCGGCGGCGCTGGTTGCAGCCACGTTGTCCATGGCACACATTCCTCTCCGGTACGAACATAAATGTTCCTTTTGCACGGCCTTCAAGTCTGACGCATCATGGTGTCACGCACAAATCGTTGGAATTGGAGGTGCGTCGTGAAGGTAGAGATGTGGGCCGAGGTCACCTGCCCATGGTGCGGCCTTGGCAGCCACCGGGTGGACCAGGCCGTCGCGCGGTTCGAGCACAGCGACGAGGTGGAGGTGATTCACCGCTCGTTCCCGCTGGGCGGCAACTTCCCTCAGGGCGCCATACTCAGCGTCCGCGAGATGCTGCTGAGCAAGCCGGGCATCGGCGTCGCGCAGGCGGAGGCGGTGATCCGGCGTATTGAGCGCCTGGCGGCGGCCGAAGGGTTGACCCCTTACCGGGTGCTGGACAATCAGGTCGGCCACACCGATCTGGCGCACGAGTTCCTGGCCCACGCCTCGGCTGAGGGCAAGAACCGCGAAGCCTGGGACGCGATCTTCCGCGCCTATTTCGGCCGGGCCGAGGCCGTCTTCACGCTGGAGGACCTGCTCAAGCTGGCCGCCGAGCTGGGCCTTGACCCGGAACACACCCGTCGGGTGCTCACCGACCGGCGCTATCGCACCGAGGTCCAGAGCGACGCGCGCCGCGCTGCGGGTCTGGGTGCCACCGGTGCCCCGTTCATCGTCATCGACGGCCGTTACGGCGTCGCCGGCGCGCAGGATAGCGACGCGCTGCTGAACCTGCTCCGTACCGCGTGGGACGAAACCCACCCGGTCACCGTCACGGCGGCGGGCGACGCCCCTGCCTGCGGTCCTGACGGCTGCGCGGTCCCAGCCCGTCCCTGAGACCCCGCCCGTGCCGCGTTTGAGCGCCGCGGGCATCACCGCCCGCGCCACCGACCCCGCCCAGTACGCACCCGAGCAGGCCGCAGCAGCGGCCCTGTAGGACGAACTGATCGCTGGATTCCTCGGCGCGAGCGCGTACCCGTTCACTGCGCCCATGTGGCAACCTCGCGATGCCGTCGGTGTTCAAGGCGAGCTGGACCAGATCATCGTCGACGGCCGCATACTGAACCGCCATGATCTCTTTCCCGCAGAGGGACGCCCGGCCATAGTGATCTCCGCGCGGGCCGGCGCTACGGTCCCGGCACCTAAACGCGGCCTGGACTACGTGGTGCCGACACTCGAAGCCGTCCTCAGCCACAAGACCTGCTCGGCCTGGACGTGACTACCGGCATCCGGGAGCTGACCATGGCGCCCCACGTTCCCGTGCCGGCACCGCTCCGCCCGCTCCCATGAAGCATCCGTGGCCGACGCCCATGCCAAGGTCCGCCGCATCGCCACAGCAATCAGCACTCCACAGACCGCCTGAACCACGACCGAGGTGACTACCATGACCAACCTGCTTGTTCTCGGCGGCAGCGGCCGCACCGGCATCCACGTGCTCCGGCAGGCCGCCGCCCGCGGCCACCGCGTCCGGGCGCTGGTGCGCAATCCTGCCGCCGTCCAGGCCCCAGCTGGGGTCGAGCTGATTTATGGCACGCCCGCGAACATCGACGACATCCGCAAGGCCGCCCAGGGCACCGACGCGGTGATCAGCGCACTCAACAACGCCCGCGCCTCCGACAATCCCTGGGCCAAGCCCATCAGCCCGCCCGCCTTCATGACCGACGCTGCCCGCGACACCCTGGCCGTGATGGGCGAGGAGGGAATTCGACGGATCGTCCTGGTCTCCACCCAGGGCGCCGGGGATGACTGGGCACGGCTCAACCCCGTGGTCAGGGCCGCCATCAGGCTGTCCAACGTCAAGTTCTCCTTTGCCGATCACACCGGCGTCGACAGGGCCGTTCGCGCCTCCGGCACCGACTGGACGCTGGCCAGGGCCGTCGCGCTCACCGACAAACCGGGTACGGGCCATGTGCGAGCGGCCGAGGCCGGCACCGCCAAGCCCGGTCTTCGGATCACCCGCGCCGACCTCGCCGGATTCCTCCTTGACGCCGTGGAGCACCACACCTGGATCCAGCAGGCGCCACTGGTGTGGAACTCGCCAAGCTGACCGCCCGGACCGGGCAACGCAACGCCAGAGCTTCCCGTGGGGCAGGACCATGCAGGCCGCTGCGGAGGTCTGCGAGGGCCGGCCACGTCGGCCCCGGACTGGGCCGGTCCATCGCCAAGGTATTCGGCCGCAACGGCTTCTCGTCGCACTCGTGTCACGCACCCAGGAAAAACTCGATCGCCTCGCCACCGAACTCGGCGAAGCAGGCATCGACGTCGCCGGGTTCGCCGCCGACGTCACCGACCGGCCGTCCCTGGCCGCCGCGTTCGCCCGCATCAAAGACCGCTTCGGCGGCGACGCCACCCTGTTCCCCGCCTTCGCGGACTTCACGTTTACGGTGCTGGACCAGGTCGCCGAATGCGACAAGGTGGCCACCCGGTGGACGATGGGCGGCACCCACACCGGGGAGTTCTTCGGCCTGCCCGCGAGCGGCAAGACCGCATTCCTCACCGGCACCTCGGTCGACCGGGTCGAGAACGGACAGATCGTCGAACACTGGAGCGATATGGACCTCACCGGGTTCCTGCAGCAGTTGGGCAATCCCCTGCCATCCGCGGTCGAGGTCGCGCATCAGCTCGCCGATGAGTAGCCGTGGTGGCCCAGCTGGCCGGGGACTCGGCGCTCGACATAATGGTCGTCGACCTGGACCCGCGGAAGCTGCACACGGACCGGCGGCTGGAGGCGGTCGACGGCTCGCTCGCCGACCTCGGCCCCGGTGAAGTCGCCCTGGCGCGCTACGTGGCCGAGTTGGCTGGCGCAAGGGTCGGTGACAGCGTCCGGCTGATGATCGCCGGCCGTCCCGTGGTGCTGCGGGTGGTGGCCACGCTGAAAGCCGACGCGCTGGACACGTCCGCCATGGTCGACCCGGCCGACCTGGACCGGCTCGGCGTGCCGGCGGCGCCCACCGGCCTGCTCGCCAACGCCGCGCGCGCCGGCGACGACGCCCGCACCAGCGCCCGGACCGCCCTCCGGGCCGCCACCGCCGGCAGCGACGGGGTCGCGATCGAGGTACTGGCGGACCGGCGCGACGAGATGGACGCGCAGATCACCGCGATGCTCGGGATCGCGATCGGCCTCATGGTCCTGACGGTGCTGATCGCCGTGGTCGGCGTCGGCTCCACGACGGCCCTGTCGGTGGTGGAACGGATCCGCGAGGCGGGACTGTTGCGCGGCGTCCTGCCGGCGCGGCGGGCGGCGAAGGTCAGCCCGATGGCCGCGATCGCCCAGGACGCCTGACCTCGATGGGACGAGTGAATCGTGCCGCTGTACCGTCGCTGTCACGACGGTACAGCGCCACGATTGACTACTGACGGGCTCGCGCGGTCACGCCGTACCGCTGCCATGGCCTTGTCCGAACGCCTTCTTCCACGATTCCTTGAAGCGTTGCCGCTTGCCCGGCTTCGGTGGTGGGCCGCTGCCAGGGTCCGGCGCGGGCGCCGGGGGCGGCACGTTGGGCCGGTTGTAGTTGAGCTGCTCGTTGGCGTTGAGCGCCCTGACCAGATCGAAGACAGCCAGCGCCACCGTCGGCCATTCGTTGACGTGTGCGAGGTCACGCATCCTGCGCAGTTCCAGGATCGGGGCCAACAGACCCGGGGAGGGCTGGTCCATCGTGTCACCCAATGCACCCATCGACTCAAGATCAGTGTGCCTGGCCTGGCCACCGGTGGGCTCCGGAAAAAGCTCCGCGTAGCCATCGGGAGAAAGGACGTCGGTGAAAGCCGTGAGCTGGCGGAGCCACAGTTCGCGGGTGACGTGGTCGAAGGCGGTCTGTTGCCGGCCGGCCTGGTCGATGCCGCCCTTGATGACCGGCTCGTTGGGACCCCCGGGGATGAGGCCGCCACTGAACACGAGGTCGACGAAGTTCTGGCCGTTCTCCGCCGCGAGGTATTGGATCTCGGCCGCCGGCAATGTTTGGAAGATCGCGGACAGGTCGGTGCGGGCGAGCATCGGCGCGATCGACTTCGCGAACGGCATCCTGAACCCTCGCCCCGCCTCGAGGAGGTAGGACACCACCAGATCGAGCAGACCGCGCAATTGCTGGCTGCCGAACCCCTGCGGCACGTCCGGCCGGGCCTGGAAGTTCGCGAGCGCGGCAGCGGTGTGCGCGGGTGTCTGATTCATGATGCGGTTAGGCGCGTCCATGGCGTTCAGGTCGACGAAAGCGCGCTCCTGCCCGTTGGCGGCGGACGCCACGGTGGGGGCGGGTTGGCCGGCCGGCGCGGGGTTGGCGACGTAGCGCATCAGCTCATCCAGCCGGTCAAGCCGCAGGCCCGCCGTAACCTGTGGCTTCGCCGCCAGCTCCCCGCTGCGGCCCACCACCGCGTAGCCACGGGCGAAGTTCGCGGCCGTGGTGCCGCCCACAGCCACGTCGGTCGCCCGGTGGATGCCCTCGGGGATCAGGAGACCGGCGATGGCCCGGATGTTGTTCATGACTGCCAGGAGCCGTGCCCGCCCGGTGTCGGTCTCGGGCACGTGCCCGACCACGAACTCCAGATCGGAGCCGGCGGCCACCTCGTCGGCCTCGACGTGGAAACCCTGCCCCGTCAAGATTCTCTCGTGCTTGCGCAGGGCGCGCATCTGGTCTTGCGTGGCATGGCCATGACGCGGTTCGAACTGGCTCATACGGCCGCGGGGCGGAGGCCGCTGGCCCAAGTCAGCGGCGGTGATCGGCGTGTCGTACACCGATGTGCTCGTTTCCAGACCACCGGCCTCGAACTCGAAGCCGACATCGCGCTGGACGGCGATCCGTTGGGCCGGCATCGCCTGCTCGGTGGCCGGCACGGTCCCGTCCACCACGCGTTGAGCGGGCATCGAGTCACCTGCCTTGACCGCGGCCTGCTCGTGGCGGTCCGACGGATGGCTGACCGAGATGCCGTTGCCCATATCGGTGCCTTCCACCGGGCCGCGGCTCTGCTGGTGGACGTGCTCCAGTTCGTGCCGCAGCATCCGCCGGCCCGCGTCGGACGTGGGATCATAGCGCCCTTGCTGGAACGCGATGTGTGTGCCGGTGGTGAACGCGTTCGCCCCCAACGACTTCGCGGCATGGTGGGCCGCGGCGTCCCGATGGATCCGGACCGCCGACTGATCGCGGCCGGTCGCCGCCTCCATGTCGGCCCGCACGGCCGGCGCCAGCGGCTCACCGGCGCTGCGCACGACGGCGTCCACCGAGGACCGGGTCGCGTCGACGGCCGGATCGTGGCTGCGGTCCCGCTGCACGCCGCCGCTCGCCCAGGACGCGACGAGCTGTCCGACCGCGGCGTTACCGGCCAGCCGCTGCAACTCCAGCAGCCGGCCCGGATCCGCCGGATGGGCCGGGGAAAGCCGGTCGGCGCGGTGCGCAGCCGGCCCGGACGGGGTCGGGCGCTGCCGTGCACCGGGCTGATCGTGCGCGTGCATGGACCCTCCTCAACGCGGTGAACAGGTGCCTATCGGATTTTCTCGCCTGGCCCGGCGCGTCCATAAGAGTCTCGCGGGCAAAGCCTGTTGCCCCGGAGGCCGCGGTCATATGAGCCCTCGTGGATCGACGCGCCGACGAGTGTGATCCATGCCACTGCCTTGTATCGATTGAATACCACGCATCTTGTCGGAATGACGCGCATTGCTTTGAAACGAATCGATAGTTTGGCAGAATGTTTCCCATTGACCGAGTGACTACCTGGGTCGGGCGCGAGCGGGAATTGGCCGCCGTCCGTGCCGCGGTCGACACCCTCGCGCGTGGGCGAGGCTCCGTGGTGTGGGTGGAGGGTGACGCCGGCATCGGGAAATCGTCGTTGATCGCCGCTGGGATCAGACCGGTCCAGGAGATCGGTGGCGAGGTGCTGTGGGGGACCGCCGATCCGCTGTCCCAGCGCTTCCCGCTGCAGGTGATGTTGGATTGCCTGCAGATCCGGCCGCGCTCCGCGGACCCGCGTCGCGCTGAGATCGCCAAGTTCCTGCGTGACCGGCGGTTGGGGCTGCTGGCCACGGACGACGTGCTCTACACCGCGGTCGAGATGCTGGTGTCCCTGGTGGACGAGCTGTGCGCGGTCGCACCCACCACAGTGGTCGTCGATGATCTACAGTGGGCGGACGAAGCGTCATTGGCCATGTGGCACCGGTTGGCGCTCACGGTGGACCAGTTGCCCCTGCTGCTGGTGGGGGCGTGCCGGCCGGTGGCGCGCCGGCAGGATATCCGGGAGTCGCGTGCGGCGGTGCACCGGCGCGGCGGCACGGTGATCACGCTCGGGCCGCTCGCCGACGCCGAGGTGGCGGAGCTGGCCGCCGGCCTGGCCGGTGACTCACCCATCCCGGAGTTGGCGGAGATCGCCGCCCAGACCAGGGGTAACCCATTCTTTCTGCGCGAGCTGGTCGACGCTCACCTGCGCGGGCAGGCGTCGCGGTCGCCGGCCTCGCTCGCGACCACGCTGAATGACCGGCTGGCCGGCCTGCCGGCGGAGACGGCGGACATGCTACGCACCGCGTCGCTGCTCGGCGGCGAGTTCACGGTCACGGACCTGGCGGCGCTGTCCCGACGGCAGCCCTCCGAACTGGCCGCGTCCGTGCGGGACGCGGTGGAGGCCGGCATTGTGGTCGACGGTGGCCGCCGGCTGGCGTTCGGGCACCCGCTGATCCAGCAGGCGCTCTACGGAAGTATGCCGCAGGCGCTGCGGACCGCACTGCACCTGGAGGCGGCGGCGGCGCTTGCCGCGGCCGAGACCGAGCCGACGCGGGTGGCGCAGCAACTGCTGGCCGCCGACCAGCCGGGCGTCGCCTGGGCCCGCGCGTGGCTGCTGGAGGCGACCCCGGCGCTGGCCGCACGGGCCCCCGAGATCGCCGCCGAGCTGCTGCGCCGGGAGTTGGACCACAGCTCGACCAGCGCCGCGGACCTGACGGCGCTGAGCACGGGTTTGGCCCGCACGCTGCTGGCACTGGGGCGGGACGCCGAGGCGGCGGCGCGCGCCCGCCAGGCGCTCGCGGTGGCGGGGGAGTCGGGGGAGAAGGCCGAGATGTCCTGGGTGCTGGCTCGGGCGCTGTTCAGCACCGGGGACAACGACGCGGCGGTCGACGCGGTACGCCAGGCACTGGCGCAGCCGGTGCTGCCGGAGGTGTGGCGGGCCAGGCTGCTGGCCTCGCTGGCGATGTTCGAGCGGGCCGGCACCGGTGACCTGCGGGCCGCCGACGACACCGCCCGCCAGGCGCTGAGCGCCGCCGAGCGGGCCGGGGACGCGTTCTCGACGGCCTACGCGCTGACCGACCTGTGGATGACCCACTCGGTGCGCCGGGACCACCTCGGCGCGCTGGGCCACGTCGACCGGGCGCTGGAGGTACTGGGCACCGGAGCCGAGCACACCGACCTGCGGGCGTACGCCCTGGACGCGCGGATCTTCACCATGCAGAACCTGGACCGCTGGCAGGAGGCCGAGCAGTCCCTCCGCGACGCCCGCGAGCTGGCCTGGCGGACCGGCGGATCCGGTCCGGTCTCGTCCGCGTTGACCGCTGCCGTGCTGCTGTACTGGCTGGGCCGGTGGGACGACGCGCTGACCGAGTTGATGTCGGTGGAGAGCGACGCCACCGCCCTGACCTACTCCGGCTTGCGGGAGCGCGGCCCGGTGCTGCTGTGGCACGGGCTGGCCGCGATGATCGCCGGCCGGCGGGATCAAGCGGCGGTGGCCCGCGAGCACCTGCGGGCCGGGCTGGACCTGCCGATCGTGACCGTCTCAGACCGGGAGAACCGGGACTTCCTCATCGCCGCGCACGCGCTCGCCGTGGAGCGGGAGGGCGATCCTGCGCGAGCGCTGCGGATCCTGTCCGGCCTGCTGGATCGGCGGGCGGGCGAGATGACGCTGATCCACCAGTGGCTGCCTGACCTGGTCCGGCTCGCCACGACGGTGGACAACGCGGCGGTCGCCTCCGCCGCGCTGCGGGCGAGCCAGTTCGAGGCCAAGGCGGAGTCCACGCCGGCGCGGGCGGCGGCGGCGAGCCAGCGCTGCCGAGGGCTGGCCGGCCAGGATCCGGCCCCGCTGCGCGAGGCGGTCGAGTACTACCGGCGGGTCGGTCCGCCGGTCGACCTGGCGGGTGCGCTGGAAGACCTGGCCGCCGTCCTCGCCGCACGGGGACAGGCGGCCGAGGCCAAGACCGCGCTGGATGAGGCGATCGACCGGTACCAGGGCTTGGACGCCGGTTGGAACATCCGGCGCGCCACCACCCGGCTGCGGCAGCTCGGCGTGCGCCGCGGCGTGCGCGGTCGCCGTCCGGTCCGGGCTACCAGCGGCTGGGAGGCGCTGACCCCGACCGAGTTGCGGATCGCCGGGCTGGTGGCCAACGGCCGCTCGACCCCGGACATCGGCCAGGACCTGTACCTTTCCCGCCGCACGGTGCAGACGCACATCTCGCACATCCTGGCCAAGCTGGGTGTGCGCAGCCGGGTGGAGATCGCCCGGGAGGCGCTGCGCCGCGAGACAACCGTCAGGTGACGTAGGCGCGACCGGTGCGGACTCCCGGTAACCGTCGGTAAAAGCTCAGTCACGTGACGATTGTCCCCACCCGCGTTCCGGACGGACGATGTTCCCGCACGGTTGGGCAGACGAAGGGGGTGCACGGGGTGATCACGCTGCTGGACATCCGGGCCGGACGCAGCGGGACCGACGCGATAGCGGTCCGGTGCTTCGCCGGGTTCCGGATGGAGCTCGCCGGGCAGCGGTTGGAGTGGTCCCGACTTCGCCCGCGGATGCGTGCGCTGCTGCGCCTGCTCGCGGCGGCCGGCGGCCGGCCGGTACACCGGGAGAGCATCCTGGCCGCGTTGTGGCCGAATCTGCCGGTGCCGGCCGGCATCCGCAACCTGCATGTGGGAATCTCCACCCTGCGGGCCTTCCTGGAACCCGACGTCGGCCGCGGGGAGTCCCGACTCGTGCGCCGGGACGGCGAGTGTTACCTGCTGGCCGTCCCCCCGGACGGATGCCACGATGTGCGCGCCTTCACCGACGCGGTCGGCTCCTGGCAGCGCGCCCAGGCCCGGGGCGATTTGCCCGGCGCGGCCACCGCACTGCGGCAGGCGGTGGCCCTCTACACCGGTGACCTGCTGCCCGAGGACGGGCCGGCGGAGTGGGTGGTGGCCGAACGGGACCGCTACCGGCTGCTGGCCGTCCAGTCCGCGGTGGCGCTGGCGGCCCTCGAACTGGACGCCGGCAACTATCCGGAGGCGGTCGCGGTCGCCCGGCGTGGCATCGAGCTGGACGGCTGCCACGACCCGGCCTGGCGGGTGCTCGCCGAGGCGCACCACCGATGCGGCGACCGGGCGGCCGCGGCCCAGACCCGCAGCGCCTACCGGGCCATGCTGCACTCCCTCGGCGTCCTGGCCGCGTGAAGCCCGGCGTCCCAGCCGCGTGAAGCATGATCAAGGCGTCCTTCACGTAGCTCTAGCTAGGTCATGCACGCCTTGATCATGGGCCGCGTTATGATTGTTCTAGGCGACCTTCAGTTCGACATCGAACGGAAACGGACGCCTTGATCATGGGCGAGGTGGCGTCACGGCCGCTTGAAGAACTCCACCTCGCCGATCGCGGTCCTGCGGTCCGGCGCCGCTCCGTAGCTGGCACGGATCGTCAGCCGCACGCTGACCACGTCGCCGATCACCCGGTGGAAGGTCTGCGGACCGGCCTGGTCGGCCAGCCGCAGCGCGGTGCTCACCCGCTCGCCGGACGCGGTCACCGCGGTCAACTCCAGCTCGGCCGGGCGGGCCTGCGTCAGGAACTCGTCCTGCTGCGGTGAGATTCCGGTGTGGACGATCACGTCGAGCAGCCGGAACGGTCGCGCGAAGCGCAGGTCGACATGCTGGCCCTGGCCGGCGCCGGTGGGCTGGGGCGCCCAGTATTCGTTGCTCAAGCCGTCCGCCACGGCCTCGGCCGGGTGCCCGGCCGCCTGGCTGGACGCCGTGGCCGCCACCGGCCGCTCCGGCTGGGCCTTGGCCACCCGATCGCGCACCGCGTCGGTCGCCCGGCGGCCGAGAAGCAGCGCGCCGTACGCCACCGTGGCGAGCAGCGCGGCGACCACCACGATGACGACCAGCCGGTACAGCACGCCCCATCCACCCGGGCGCTGCCGGGTCAGCCAGCGCCAGAACCGCCGCCACCAGGGTACGCGGGCCACCCGTGCCGGGCGCTCGGCCAGTGGCGCCCCGCAGCGCCGGCAGAAGCGCCGCCCGAGCGGGTTCGGCGCGGCGCAGACCGGGCAGGCCATGCCGGCCGGACCGGCACCGGCGTCGCCGGGCTCCCGGCGTACCGTGGGGCGCGCCGCGACGGCCTGTCCAGGTTGGACCGCGACGACCTCCTGCTCGGCGGCGGACGGCGCGGGAGTGGCTCCCCACGGGACCGGGTCGGGGTCTGGGGTCGGCTCGCCGGGTTTGACCGGACCCACCGGCCCCTCGGTGGGCTGCCAGCCGAGGAACGAGCCGCACTGCGCGCAGAACTCGCCGCCGGGCTCGGCCGGCACGCAGCGCTCACACGTCGCCATGGGCACCGCCCTTCTCGTGCGCATCGCCTTCCAGTGTCAGGACCCGGACCGCGCAGGGCACCTGCGCCGGCCGGTTCGCCTCCACCAACGCCCGCAGCCGCGCCAGCGGCACCTGATCGGGGTCGGCCACCCGCACCGTCACCGTGAGCATCGGGCCGGCCGAGCCGGGCAGCGGCGCACCGGTCGTCGACGACCAGCTGGTGCCTCCACTGTCGACGATCTCTGGCCGTACCCCGAAAATGGTCTCCACCTGTGCGGCCAGGCCGGCGGCCGTGCCCCGCCGGCGATGCAGCGCCACCGCGTGAGTGACGGCCGCGCGGCGCTGGGCCAGCGTCCACCCGGGTTCGATCTCGGCCGCTACCCAGGTGGCCAGCCAGTCCACGAAATCCGCCGGCGACAGCCGGGGATCCAGGTAGGCGACCAGATTGTCCACGGTGGAGTGACCCGGTGCCAGCACGTCGTCGAACGCGGCGAGCAGGCGGCCGGCCAGCTCGTCGGCGGCGTAGATGGCCGGCAGTTGGCGGCCGAGCGGGTGTGGCGTGCCCAGGCCGGGTATCGCGTGGCGCATCTCAGGTCTCCCGTTCCACCCGCACCTGGTGCTGATAGGAGAAGGCGAGCGCGTGCCGGTCCAGCTCGACCCGGTTCGCCGGCGAGCCGCGCCGGCCGGTCAGCGGGTCGGCGGGGAACAGCAGCACCTCCTCCACCAGCGCGGTGCCGGGCAGGTGCTGGAGCAGGCCGAAAATCTCGCCGGACTGCACCGGCCGGCCGAACGGCCAGCCTGTCCCGTCCGGCCCGCCGCGCAGCGGGTTGAGGTAGCGGTAGAGCGCGTCCAGGGCGTCGGCGTGCAGCCGGTCGCCGCTCGGGCCCGGCCGCGGGGTCAGCCGGGCGGCCACGGTGATCCCTTGGTAGAACGGCGGCTCCACGACCAGCCGCGCGCCCAGCGGCCGGCGCTCGTCGAGGTGGCCAGCGATGGTGGCCAGCATGTCGTCAGACGGCACGAGTTGTTCGAAGCGCAGCCGATCGCCCTCGTCGGCGCTCGCCGCGGGCACCACCAGCACCCGCACGCCGCCGGCGTCGGCGCCGTCTCCGGCGGCCAGGCAACGGATCCGGGCCGCCGCCGGGCTGGCCTGCGCGGCGATCAGCTCGTAGTCGCGCGCGGTGACCGCGCGGTCCTGGGCGCGCAGCTGCACCGGGCCGCGCAGTTTCGCGCTCTCCACCGACTCACCGTCCACGCCGCCGGCGGCGGCCTCCCGGTTCTCCACCCGGCTGACGTACGGCACCGAGCTGCGCAGGACGGAGATGGCGCCGCGGGCGACGTTGCCCGGACGGCCACCGCCGGTGCGGTACCGGCGCACCCGCACCCGCGCGCCGATCGGTGGTACCGCACCGTAGCGGCGTAGCGAACCGTCGGGCAGTCGCACGGCCGGGGCGAACGACACCTCACCGGTGGTGCGGTCCAGCCGGACACACCGGTCCTGCGGGCCGGTGCCGCCGAACCCGGTCACCTCGGTCCACTCCTGCCAGCCCTCGCCGTCCGAGACCTCGACCACGAACGGCTCGTCGTCCGGGATGACCGGCGGGCGCGCGACCCGAAACCGTTGGCCCGGCACGCCTTCGGCCTCGCCGAGCGGCTCACCCACGATCGTTTCGGCGTGTACCGCCGTCGCGGTGCCGCCGATGGTGAACGCCGACGCCGCCCGCACCGTCGGGGAAGCCGAGTAGAACGGCTGGCCCTCGGCCGCGGCCACCAGCCGGCAGCGCAGCCAACCGGCCCGGTGCCCGGCGACGGTCGCGGCCGTGTGCCCGGCGGGCACGTGCAGCACCACGTCGCCGGGCCGGTTCAGGCCGCCGGTGGTGTCGCTGTCCACAGTGCACTCGTCCCAGCCGGCACCGTTCCACGCCTCCCACACCAGCGGAGGCTGGCGCGGGTCGACGCCGACCCCCTCCACCCGGCTGTCCAGCCGCACGGCCACCGCGCAGGACGGCACCGCCGCCGACAGGCCGAGCAGCATGGCGTCGCCGACCGCCGGCGTGGTCGCGAAGCACGCCACGTCGCGGCCGTCCAGCACCGCGGCGGTCCGTTCGGCGGGGGTACCGCCGGCCGGCTGGGTCAGCAGGTGGGACAGCTCGCACGGGACGATGGTCAGGTCGGCGGTGGTGGCGAAGATGACCGCCTCCTCGGTCTCCGTGCGGATCGTGCCGACCTCGGTGCCCGCCCGCAGCGGCACCGGCTCGGCGTGCGGCGCGGACAGCCAGAAGGTGACCTCGGCCCGCGCGGCCGCCGGCGGGAAGAGGGTGATACCGATCAGGTCGAGGAACGCGAGATAGTTCTTCTCCGGTACCCGGTTGAGCCGGTAGAGCAGTTGCTCGACCATCTGCGCGAACGCCTCGATGAGGGTGACACCGGGGTCGGAGACGTTGTGGTCCGTCCACTCCGGACAGCGTTGTTGGACGAAGCGCTTGGCCTCGTCCACCAGCTGCTGGAAGTGGCGGTCGTCCAGGTGCGGGGCGGGCAGCGCCATCAGTCCCGCTCCTCTGCGGGGATGACGTAGAACGGGAACACCAGGTTCCGCGGATCGTTGGTGCCCCGGATCTGGTACCTGATGTCGATGTAGAGGGTGCCGGCGTCGACCTCGTCGAAGCCGACAAGCACATCGGTGACCTCGATGCGTGGCTCCCAGCGGTCCAGCGCCGCACGGACCTCGAAGGCGATCTGGCCGGCGGTGTTCTCGTCCGCCGGCGCGAAGACGTGATCGTGCGCGCCGCAGCCGAATTCGGGGCGCATCGGTCGCTCGCCCGGTGCCGTGCCGAGGATCAGGTGTATCGCCTGGACGATCTCCTGCTCCCGGCTGACCAGCGCGACGCTGCCGCCGGCGGCCACCCGCAGCGGGAACGCCCAACCGGAGCCGATGAACTGTTCGGCCACCTCAACCCCCGATCAGCACGGTCGGCGCACCGGTCAGGATCACCGCGCCGCAGACGCTCTTGTCGCCCATCCGGGCGGCGGCGAACCCGCCGATCAGGACCGGGCCGCGCGCCGGCGGGGGACCGGGCTGCACCAGGTTGCTCGGGCCGAGCGCGGCGTGCTGCGGTGGGACCGGGCAGACGCAGACGGTGCTGACGACGGCCGCCGGCAGCCCTCCGATGAGGACGGTCGGGACGCCGCCCGCCGGTGGCGGGCCGGGCAGCCCGACGGTACCGGTGGGTGCGCCGTGGCCGACCTTGTCGGTGATCCGGGCCGCCGGTGGCATGGCATCGCTCCTTCGTCTAGTTGAGGGTGATCGGGGTGCCGGTGACCGCGACGGCGCCGGTGCCGTTGATCGAGACACGGGCGCCGCGCAGGTTCAGCGCCCCGGCGCCGGCGTTCAGCGAGATACCGTTGCCGTCGACCGAAATCTGTCCCTGCGATTCGATCGCCACGCCGGTGGTGCCGGTGATTTCCACGGTGCCGTCGCTTTTGACCACGACCGAGGTGTTGGCGCGGTCCAGATGGACGACGAGATTGTCGGTGCCCTTCTGAGTGCGCAACCGCACGCCCTGCGGGGCCAGGGCCGAGTCGAGCAACTCCACCCAGTTGCCCGTCGTGCGACCGTCCCGCGCCCGGTCCGTGCGGGAGGCCAGCACGATCCGGTTCACCTCGCCACTGGTCGGGTCGATCAGCGGCGTGCTGTGCGGGCTGGGCTTGTCGACGCCGTTGTAGAGCCCGCCGAGCACGACCGGCCGGTCCAGCAGGCCCTGTTCGAAACCGACCAGGACCTCGTCGCCGACCTCCGGGCAGATCACCCCGCCGCCGCCCACGCCGCCGAACTGCACGGTGCGCACCCAGTCGGTCTCGTACGTGTCGCTCAGCCACGGGAAGGTCAGCTTGACCCAGGGCTGATCGCGCCGCTCGGGATGCCGGCGACCCAAGCCCGCCTTGGTATCGGTGACCACGCCGATGGCCAGCCCCGGCACCCGGGCCGAGCGAGCCGGCGCGTTCGCCCCGGTGGACAGCCCGGTCAGCGACCGGTCCTGTCCGCCGCTGACGGTCAGCCAGGTCTCGTAGGGCAGGTGCGGCGCGAACACGTGCCGGCTGGACGTGATGGTGTACTTCCCGTCGAACGGTTTGCCCGCCCCGCTCAGCGCGAACGGCACGCCGGCCCGCAGCTTGGGGTTGCCACGCAGCGCGACCTCCAACTCGGCGAAGCCGGCGGCCACCTGGGCGGCGAGCGCGGTCGCCACCGACTGCACCTCGGCGGCCGTCTCATAGGGCACGTCGGCGACCAGCAGCTCCGCCGCGCCGAACGGGGCAGCCACCTGCCCCGGCGTCACCGTCAGCAGCACCTCGTCGGCGGTGGCCACCGGGACCCGGCTCGTCAACGGCTGGCGGAAGCGGGCGTTCCAGCCCCGGACGCGTACCGCGGGCACCTGACCAACGGACGTCACGGTCGAGCGGATGGATAACACGTTCTTACCCATCTCGGCGACCTCGTCGCGCTGCTTCGCGGTCGCCCCGGCACCGGGCGCCGACGCCGCGCGCACCGGGGCGCGGAAGTGGAACCGGCCGTCGACCACGGCCACCTCGGAATCGTTGTCCACCGCGAGCATCTTCAGGAACTCCCAGTCCGTGACATTCGGCTGGGTCACCATGTCGTAGACGATTTTGGTGCGATCGATCGTTCCGATGGACAGCTTCGCCCGCCGAGCCACCACGCGGGCGATGTCGGACGCCTTCTGGTTCACGTAGCTTTCCACCCGCCGGCCGCGCATCAACCGATGCGACTGGTCCAGTGCCCGGACGACGGTGAACGTGCCGCTGCCATCAAACTCCGTCTCCACGGTGACGACGTCGCCGGTGAACAGGCGCACCGGGGCCGGCTTGTCGCCGCTACGCACCGCCACGGTGAGCCGCCCACCGATCACGATGCCGTTGTCCTGAAGCAGCCGGGCGTCCTTGTCGCGGTAGCGCACGGTCGCCACCGCCGGGACATTGGTACTGTCCTCTATGGACGCGTGCACGAGGTCATCCGCCCACCTGGGCGGCAGCGGTGCCGGGGTGCCGACGATCAGGTTGTTGGTGAAGTTGCCCTCAGGCATCGGTGGTCTCTCCTTCGTCGGCGGCCGGCAGCAGCAACTCGGTGCCGGGACGGATCCGCAGGGGGTCGTCGACGTCGTTGGCCTCGGCGATGATCCGCCAGACGGTGGGGTCGCCGTACTCGCGGTGGGCGAGCAACGGCAACGAATCACCATGCACCACGCGGTGTACCCGGCGGGCCGAGCGGCTGCCCGAGGTGGGATTCTGGCCCGGCTTGGGCCCACTGATCTCGACAAGCGTCAGCGCGCACGTCGCCCGCAGCGGCGTACCGTTGCCGGTGAACAGGGTGTACGTGGCGTTGACCTGGCTGACGTACGAATAGAACGACACCGTCTGGAACTGGCCCCAGGTGAACTTCACCCACGGCGGCGACGGCGCCTTGGCCGCGATGCTCGCCTTCGTCGGGGTGCAGCAGGTCAGCAGGGCGTCGACCCGCTGCTGCACGGACCGGTCGTGGGTGTCGGTGGCGTCCAGGAACACCTCCATGTCGAGGGTGCGCGGCTGCGACCCGCCGAACTCGGCGATGCCCACGTTCTCGGCGCCGCGCGCGACATGCGGGATCCAGGAGGCGGACTTGGACAGCGAGAGCTGGTTGGGATTGAACATGAATGTCACCGGCCCACCCAGCGGGCCACCGGGCTTGTCGCCACCGCCGGTCGGCGGGTTGTATCGCTGGATGAAGGCGGCCACCCTGCCGGTCGGCTTCTTCACTGAACCCACCTCACTCAGGCCACCTCCAGAAAACCGTGGTACGCCAGCTCGATGCTCTCGGTGGCCACATCGGAGCGGCTCGGGTCGAAGGCCGGGCCGTTCCAGCGCACCACGACCACATCGGCCAGCCCCCACTGCACCAGCGGAGCCAGGTTCGGGCGCAGGGCGGCGATCTGGGCCGTGCCCCGCTTGACGCCCTGCGGGAGCGTGGACAGGAAGCGGGCCACCTTGGCGGTATCCGGGATGAGCGGCCGGGCCAGGGTGACGTTGGAGTAGCGCACCCGGGACGGGAACTGCCAGACGAAGCCGTTGTTGCCGCCCTCCTGGTGCTGCTCGACCTCCACCTCACAGCCGAGGCCCGTGCACGAGTTCCAGTCGCCGAGGTCGATCCCGTCCACCCGCAGCCGGAAGTGGACGCTGGTGCCGGGGTCGACGCCGCTCATCGGCCACCATCCAGCCAGCGGCCGGTGCGTTCCCGACCCAGCCGCAGCTCGTCGCGCAGCAGCCGGCTGATCGGTCCGGCCAGGCGCAGGGCCAATTCATCGACGGTACGGCGGTCGAGTTGCCGCATGAAATCTGCCCTTTCCGGACGGTCGTGGGCGGGGGTGGCGGACTTGACGGTCTGCGGTGTTCCGCGCGTGGCGGACGGCGGAGGGCTGGACATGCTGGATGTGTCGCGCTGCAGCGGCACTGGTGAAACGCGGCTCGCGCCGGGCGTGGAGGGCCGGGACGTGGCTGCCGCCACCGAGGCCGCGGTGGCGGGCGGCGCGGTCGCCGGCGGTGCGGGCACCGGGGGAGTGCGCGACCGTTGCGGCGCGGCCGTTGGTGGTGCGGGCACCGGCATCGGGGTGCGCGGCGGGCGCGGCGCGGGGCCAGCGATCCGGACCGCTGACGCCGGGGCGGCGGCCGGCGCGAGCGGGGGAAGGGGTGCTGCCGTCCGCAAACGGGGTGTGGTGGTTTCTGGCGCGTTGCCGCCGCCGACCGGCCGGGGGTCCTCGGCCGCCCTGACGGGTGGGGAGGGCTGGCGCTGGACGGCTGCGGTCG
The DNA here is from genome assembly GCA_037414955.1 of Actinomycetes bacterium KLBMP 9797. Lineage (GTDB taxonomy): Bacteria > Actinomycetota > Actinomycetes > Mycobacteriales > Micromonosporaceae > Phytohabitans. The sequence goes on along the minus strand of JBBEWH010000116.1, from coordinate 99,222 downwards.
GTATGGCGTGGCGGGGTGGGCGTGGCGCGACGCGGGCACCGGGAGCGGAGGTCCGGGTCACGGGAGCCGGAGCCGCCGGTATGTTTCGCGTCGCGGGGCCCGGCGTCCGCGCCCCGGTAGCCGCCCGCTGCACCGGTGTGGATCGGGTTGCCGCTCGGGCTGCTTCTGCGTGGTGCCGGGCTGCGACGGGGGTGGGCGTGGTCGATGATGGCGCGCGTTGGAGTGCTGGGGTGTCGGTGGTCCGGACCCAACGCAGCGATGTGGCCGGTCCGCTGGACCGGGTCGCGCGAGGTGTGCGCGGCCCGCCGCCGTTGCGGTGATTGGCCGGCGGAGCGGCTCGGCCGACGGGTTCCGGTCGTGGCTGGAGCGTCCGGTGCATCGGGCGCTCGGCGAGCAAGCCGACCACCAGCGGCGCGGCGTCGGGCGCCGACGGGACGCTGGGGCGCTCGATGTGGGTGTCGCGCCAGCGTGGTGCGGCTCTCCGGGCCGGTTGCCGGTGGGCCGCGGCAGCCGCGAATGGCGGGTGCGGCACACTCCCGTGTGGAGCGTCCACCCGCACGTCGCTCGCCGACCGCGCCTCGATGGGCACGGTGGGCGAATGCCCCGTGGTGGGCGTGTCGGTCCGGGCACTGACCAGTGGGCGTGCCACGCCGGGTTGGCGCGTGGTCGTCGGTGCCGCTGTCGCCGCGGCACGCTGGATCGGCCGAGTGGCGGCGACGGACTGAGGGGCGGGGGATGGCTGAGGGGCGGGGGACGGCTGAGGGGCGGGGGATGGCTGACGAGCGGCGGACGGCTCGCCGATAGCGGAGGGCAGGGCGGCGGCGGAAGGCTTGGCCGGGGCCGGGGGAGTTCTGCCAGGAGCGGCTGGGGAGTGCGTCGCTGGAGGTTGGGCGGCGGTTGGAGACGGACCCGCTGGCGTTCGACCCGGACTCGGGAGAGCTGACTGCCGGGCTGCCGAGGCGGATGCCGATGAGGACGGTGCGGGTCGATGTGGAGCCGGTGCCGGTGCTGCCGGTCGGGGCGCTGCGGGCTGGGCTCCGAGGGATGAGGCGGCCCGTTGGACGGGCATGGGGGAGCGTGGCACGGCGGCTGGTGGCTGAGCGGCGATCGACGGCCGGGCGCCTTCCGGCAGCGGCGAGCCCAGGCCGGCGCGTCGCACCGGCGCGGGCGCCGGCGGCGTCGACTCGACCGCGTCGCGCTGTCCCGCACTCTCGACCGCCGGCAGGATCGGCGCCCCTAGACCAGCTTGGGGCGCCCGCCGCTCCACGGTCGTGCCGGCTCCGCCGTTCGAGTCCTTGCTGATTCCGCCGGTCAAGGTTTTGCCGGCTTCGCCTGTCGAGGTCGTGCCGGCTTGGCCAGCCGGATCAATGACCGGCGGCGACACTGTGGATGGTGCGTCACTGGCCAGGACCGGAGTGGCGGCGTCGCGGCGCGGGCGCGCCGAGGCGGCTCTCGTTGGCCGGGCCGCGCGGCTCGGCGTACCAGATGGCATTGAGGGTAATCCGCGCGGCGCGGCGGCAGCCCGCGCGACCGTGAGTGGCGTGCCGGAGCGGGGCGCCCGCAGCGTGGCCGCGGGCGGCGTGGCCGCCGTGACCGTGGCCGGCTCCGGGGCGAGGACGCCCTGGTCCCATACGACCGGATGCCGGCCGGCCGGGACCGGGATGGTCGCCCGCTGGACCGGCTGGAGCAGGCCGTGGGCCAACCCGCTGGGCGCCTGCGGGCTGACCTGGTGCCCGAGCGAGCGCCGGAGCGTGGGATTCCCCCACGTGGCCAGCCGCTGCCGGAAGCCGCTCGGATCGGACAGCCGTAGGTCGCCGGCGCCGGTCAGCCGGTTCATCGGCGCGACCGCTCGCCAGCCGGGGTCCGGCAGGGGTGCGTCCGGAGGGGGCGCGTCCGGCGGCGGCGCGGCCGGGGAATCGGCCGGCCGGCGCCAGCGGCCCAGCAAGTTACGGACGTCCATGATGGATCATCGGCCCTCGTTGATTCGGGTGTTGATGCCGGCGATCTCCGCGACGTAGCGCTGCCGCTCCGCGTGGTGCAGGTCCAGGATCTCGTCCCGGGACCAGTGGAAGTGGTAGGCGACGTACGCGACCTCTTGGAAGAGCTGGTCGGCCGCGTACGTCACGATTCCCCCGGGCGACCACCGGCGATGTCCACTTCGAACGGTCGGTCGCAGTGCGGGCAGGTGACTTCCGCGCGGCTGTGCCCCTCGGCGTTGATCCGGCGGTAGAAGTCTTGCAGGAAAGCCAGATCCGAGGCGAACAGCTGCTCCACGTGTTCGGCGCGCACTTCGGTCACCGTGCCCAGCTTGGTGATGACCAGGCTGAGCAGGACCACCGAGAGATACGCCGGATTGTCCTTGACCCGCAGGTCGACCAGCGGGACCAGTTCGTCCCGGGCGGTGGCCAGTCGCATGCTGCCGTACCGGTGTACGACCCCGGTCTCATCGACGTAGCCGCGCGGCAGCTCGAACGAGAACTCCGTCCGCATCGGCGGTGGTGGCGGGGCGGCGACCGCGATCCCGCCCTCTTCCTCAACGCTCCGGCGCCTCATGACGAGCTGATGTCCTCGAACACGATGGTGACCTTCTCGGTGGCCGGGGTAGGGTCGCCGGCCTTGAGGTTCGGGCCCTCCCACTTGCTCACCCAGGCGTTGGTCAGGTCGAATCGGCGTTGCTGGTCGTTGGCCGCGTTGACGATGATGATGCTGATGTTCTGCCGGGCGGCGTCGATCGCGCCCTTCTCGAACGTGTCCTTGATCCAGCTGGTGAACGCGCTGCTCTTGTCCAGACCGCGGGTCACCGTCACCTCGCCGCCCTTACGGGCACCGGGAATCTTGCGGATGATGTATTCCCCGGTCGGGGTGACCTGGTTGACCTCGATCGCGTCCAGCTCCACGGTGAGGCCGCTGACCTCTTGGACCGACTCGACGCGGGCCTTGCCCAGCTCCACCTGGAACCGGTGGGTGGCAAAGGCGTCGCCATTCTCCGCCATCGATTATCACTCCCTTCTATTCGGTGACGAGGCTGGTGCTGTCGGAGTACTGGGCCAAGCGGAAGATGACGAACTCGGCAGGTTTCACCGGAGAGATGCCCACCTCGCACACCACCCGGCCGCGGTCGACCGACTCCGACGGGTTCGTCTCCCGGTCGCACTTGACGTAGAACGCCTCGGCGGCGGTGCTGCCGAACAGCGCGCCGGCGCGCCACTCCTCGACCAGGAACGCCGCGATGTTGCGCCGGATGGTGCCCCACAGCCGCTCGTCGTTGGGCTCGAAGACCGCCCACTGGGTGCCGAGCAAAATGGACTCCTCGATGTAGTTGAACAGCCGGCGGACGTTGATGTACCGCCAGGCCGGGTCCGAGGAGAGCGTGCGCGCGCCCCACACCCGGATGCCGCGCCCGGGAAACGCCCGGATGCAGTTGACACCGACCGGGTTCAGCAGGTCTTGCTCGCCCTTGGTCACGTTGTTCTGCACCTCGATGACGCCGCGCAGCACGTCGTTGGCCGGCGCTTTGTGCACGCCGCGCTCGGTGTCGGTGCGGGACCAGAGCCCGGCCACGTGGCCGCTGGGCGGGATGTAGCGGTGCTGCCCCGACGCCGGGTCGAACACCTTGACCCATGGGTAGTAGAGGGCGGTGAACCGGGAGTCGTAGCCGGTCTCCTCCTGCCGCCAGGTCAACACCTGGCGGGCGGTCAGGTCGGGCAGCGGGTCGATGATCGCCATCCGGTCGCCCATCTGCTCGCAGTGCGAGATGACGGCCAGCTGCACCGCCTTCACGTCCTCGGCGTTGATCTGCCCCTGCTGATAGGCGCTCATCAGGTCGGGCACGGCGACCATGGTGATCTCGTCGATCGCTTCCAGCCCGCCGAAGCCGGTGCGGGCGTCCGCGTCGCCCACGTAGTCGTCCGGGGAGACCCGGGCCGGCAGCGCGTCGGTCGCGGGCGCGGCCGCCGGTACCGTGATGGATTGGTTGGTGGGGCGGGCCAGCGCGCTCGCCGGCGCGGCCTCCTCGACGGTGACCACTGTGGAGTTCTCCCGCACCTGGGTGACGACATAGGCCTTGGTGTTGCGCTTCGCCGAGGCGTCGTAGCTTTCCACCACCCGGCCGCCCTGGCGGACCACTAGCTTGAACCGGTCCTCCGGCACCGACTCGCCCTCGGCGTCGGTGACCTCCACGGTCAGCTCGCCGTTGCCCGGCAGTGCGGCGACGGCGAACGTGCCCAGCGTGACCCGCTCGCCGGCCGGCAGCGGGGCGGGCCGGCCGGAGCCGCGCCGATCGCCGCCACCGTTGCCCGCCGCACCGTCCGAGCCACCGTCCGAGCCGCCGACCCGCACGACGTAGCAGACGCCGCCGCCGTTGGCGAAGTAGCCGTAGACCGAGTGGGCCAGGTAGGCGCCTTCCACGATCTCGCCGAACACCTGCGTGTACTGGCTCCAGTTGGTGACCAGGGTGGGCGTGTTGAGCGGCCCTTTCGCCGCGAAGCCGACGAAGGCGGCTACCGAGGTGCCCACCCCCTCGATCGGACGCGATCCACTTTGGACCTCCTCCACGTACACACCTGGCGACAGGTACGACGGCATCAGCATCTCCCTTGCCCGCATTCGGTCAGGAGAAGTCTGCGCCGGCCGGGCCGCGCGGAACACGGCTCGCCGGACCTTCGTCGGGGAAGGCGCCGCTACCCGAACGGGCACCCGAAGAGCCCTTCCGGACGGATGGCCCGAGGATTAGCAATGAGGGGTGGCACACGCTAATGACCGGGACCAGCGACACGACGGGCAGCCCCGTCCGGCTCCCGCGGCGGCGGCGCCGGCGGAACCGTTGGCGCATCAGCTGCTTGGCCTGCAGCGGGCGGCCGGCAACGCCGCTGTCAGCGACCTCATCCAACGCAGTGCCGGAGACCAGGTGCGGGACGTGCTGCGCCAGCCCGGGCAGCCGCTGGCGGAGTCGATGCGTGACGAGATGGAGGCCAGGATCGGCGTGGACCTCTCGGATGTGCGGCTGCACACCGGCGGCGCCGCGCGGGCCGCCGCCGAGGCGGTCGACGCGCGGGCCTTCACCTCCCGCAACCATGCGGCCCGGGAAGGGGCGGTCCGCGCGATGACCGGCCCGGTGCCGGCTCGGCCGGAGATCCGGGGGAGCGGTGGCGCGGGCGCCTCACCGGCCGTGCCGGTGGTGCAACGGGCACCCAGTGGCGACGAGGGGAAGAAGAAGGGCAAGAAGAAGGACAAGCCGCTGACCGCGGCCGAGCAGCTGCGGAAGACGTACGAGGCGCGGCTGGGCGCCGGGCCACTGCTCAACTCTACGGAGCTGGCGGAGACGAAGAAAACCGACGGCACGGCGGTGGCCGAGACCGGCAGCTACGACGATGCCGTGAAGTATCTGGACAACGGTAAGTACTACGACTGGCTGCACCTGACGCCTGGACGGCGTGCGCTGATCGCCACCCTCGCCTGGGAACGGCGCGACCAACCTGGAATCCAGGACACTCCCGCGTATGTGCTCGCCCGGGGCATGGTGATGCACTCCACCAAGCCGGAGGACCCCCTGCTGGGGCAACTGGAGGCGGAGCTCAACACCCAGGTGCACGGCATATTCGCGGCGACGCTGGCCGCCGGCGACCTCCAGGAGGACACCGAGGGCCTCAGCGCGGACAAGATCGCCGAATACAACAAGAAGAACGAGATGGCCAATACGCTACTGCGGCGGCTCTTCGTCATCATCCAGCAAGGGCTGGAGGTGGCTACGGCCGAGGGGGAGACGTCGGCGGAGCGCCAGTGGCAACAACACCTCGGCGTCGCCGCGCGGGCGCTGGCCCACGGTGGCCGGGTCAATGTCCGGGTGGAGCTGCCCGCGCTCGTCAAGCGCGGCAAGCTTGTCAAGCGCAACCCGGAAGCGATCGATCGCAGGTCGCTGCCGGCGTGGCTGGAGATGAAACAGCTGCCCAAGCGGTCGTTCAGCACACACGACATCACCGGTCGCAGCGAAGAGACGCTTACCGAGATAGGCGGTAAGGCGGCGACAGCAGGTAAGCTCAACAGGTTCAGCAAGCGCAAGCGCGATGAGCGCGGCGCGGACGTGGCGGCCGGTGGAATGGGCACACGTGACTTCAACGGCGACGTGATCGTGCCCAACGGGCAGCATGGTCACATCCTGCTGATTTACCGGGCCCCCACCGAAAAGTCCATCGGTTTCCTTCAGATCGGCATGGAGACCACCGCCCCCGAGTCCCTGCTACACACCATAATGGACGTTCTCGCCGCGAAGACGGGCATCAAGGCGTTGAAGCCCAAACCGGACCCGGAGGCCCCGAAAAACCCGGTCGGGTACCGGCACACCATCGACTCGACCGAGAAAACCGCAAACCCGGGGTCCAGCTTCCGCGGCCTCAAGCCGGACAAGATCGGGACCGGTGAGCTGGACACCATGCGGGTCAGGTTGAGCGGCGACTGGCTCGCGAAGCTCAAGGCGGACGACGCCAAACTGACCGAGCGGATCGCGAACGCGAGGAACGACGAGCGGCGGCTCAGGGAGATCTTCGCCGCGCTGGTCGGCACCAAGCAGGACTACGAGCGGTTGCTGGAGGGCGGCGAGGCACCGGCCCTCACCGCGCCGCCGCAGATCGAGGAGGACGACCTCGCGATCACGCCCGCGCCGCGCACCTAACCCGCGGCGTAGCACCTAATAGGTGGCGTAGGCGCCGAACTCGCTGTCCAGCAGGAGGCGGCCGAGTTTGCGGTACTCCCGCTGGACCGCGCCGATCAGGTCGGTCATCCGCACCGGCCGGCCGGCCTCCGCGGCCAGGTAGGCGGCGGTGACCGCGCAGGCGCGGATGCTGCCGCCGGCCAGTTCGAAGCTGCGGGCGCAGAAGTCCAGGTCCAGGTCGTCGGCGCGGGGCAGCCGAGGCCCGAGGCAGCGGTCCCACAGGGCGCGCCGCTGGTCGGCGTCCGGCACCGGAAAGTCGATGATCAGGTCCAGTCGCCGGGTGAACGCCTCGTCCAGGTTGGCCCGCAGGTTCGTGGTCAGCACCGCGACGCCGTCGAAGGACTCCATGCGCTGCAACAGATAGGCGCTCTCCATGTTGGCGTACCGGTCGTGCGCGTCCCGGACCTCCGACCGCTTGCCGAAGATGGCGTCCGCCTCGTCGAACAGCAGCACCCCGTTGATCCCGGCGGCCTCGGTGAAGATGCGCTCCAGGTTCTTCTCGGTCTGCCCCACGTACTTGTCGACCACGGTGGACAGGTCCACTGTGTACAGATCGAGGCCAAGGTCACCGGCGACCACCTCCGCCGACATGGTCTTGCCGGTGCCCGAGTCACCGGCGAACAGCGCGAGCACGCCACGGCCCCGCCCTCCGCCAGGGCGCATCCGCCACCGGCCGAGCACCCGGTCCCGGTGCCGGACCCGCACGGCCAGTTCGCGGAGCTGGTCCAGGACCGGGCTGGGCAGCACCAGGTCGGGCCAGCCGACGCCGGGCTCGATCCGCCGGGCCAGGTGGGCCAGACCGGCCGAGTTCTGTGCCCGCACGCCGTCGCGCAGGTGTCCGGCGTCGACGCTGCCCGCACCGGACAGCCGTGCCAGGTGCCCGGCGGCCTGTGCCGCCCGGCGAAGCTGGTCCGGGCTGAGCAGGTACGGTGCCAACTCCCGGCCGGGGTCCACACCCGGCGCCACGGCCGTCGCCTGGGCGGCCCGCCAGCGGGCCGCCCGTTCGCCACCGTCCATCGGTGGCGCGGTGACCAGCAGGGGAGCGTCGGGCGCCCACTGTGGATCCCAGTTCGGGCTCCCGGTGAGCAGGACCGGTAACGGCTGGGTGGCGAGACGGCGCAGCAGGGCGGCGTGGGCGGTGAGGTCCAGCGCCTCGATCGGGCCGGCGACCAGGCCGCCGCCGCGCAGGCGGGCCTCCCGTTCCACCGCGGCCAGCACCTCGGCAGCGGCCGGGTCGGCGGCCAGCAGCGGCAGGTCCAGGCGTACCACCGGGTGTCCCGCGTGCCACAGCGCCGCCGCGGCCAGCGCTTCGGCGGCGCCGCCGGGCTGCTCGCGCAGGTAGGTCAGCCGCACCCCGTGCCGGATCGCCGAACCCAGCGCGACCGCCTCCGGCGCGGGGTCGCCGTCCGTCGTGACCAGCCACGCCAATCCGGCCAGCCGGGGATCCAGGGCGTCGTCGCCGAGCAGGTGTCCGGCCACCCGGTCCGGCACCCGCAGCGACCGGGACAGGAACGGCTGATCGGACCCTCCGACCAGGAGCAGGCCGCCGGCGACCAGCGGCGCCGAGCCGGCGAACCGGGCCCGGGCCGCGGCCGAAGCCGCGGGCAGGCCGCACAACTCCAGTGCCAGGCCGATGGTGGGCCGCCGCCGGGTCACATCGTCATTCAGGTATCCGTAGAGCCGCTCGTAGCGGGCGTCCACGTCCGGCAACAGAGCGATCAGCAGGATCTCGACGTCCAGCGGGGTAAGCCCGAAGCCGGTGGCGAGCCCGCGCAGCCGGGGATCGTCCGGCTGGGCCGCCGGGTCGACCGGTTCCGGATGCGGACCCGCCGGACCGTCCAGCAGCCGCCGCGCGTCGGCGTCCGACACGTACAGCCCGCGGAACGCGTCGTCCGGGTCGGTGTCGTGGTTCCGGCGCGCGGTGACCAGCCGGCGGACCCGAGCCTCCAGCGACGCCAGCCGCGCCAGCAGGTGGGTGCTCACCGCCGGCCACCACCCCGGCGGATCCGGGGCTGCTGCCCAGACTCGTGGGCCTCGTCCCCGACGGCGGCCACGCTGGTGCGGTGGCTGGTCAGCACGCCGGCGGTATCGCTCAGCGACACCGCGCGCTCCCGCACGGGTGGCGCCGCCGGCGTCTTGGCGACGACGACCGGCGCGGTGACGACCAGGTCCAGCGAGGGCTTGAGCTCCCCGCCCAGCGCCGTCCACACGTCGGCCAGCGCCCGCCCCTCGCCGGGCGGGGCGGCCACCGACATCGGCACGGCCAGCCGCAACTCGGCCAGCGAACCGGTTAGCCGGTCGGCCGGCAACTCGTCGTAGCGCAGCAGCCCGGTCAGCAGGGCGGCGAGCAGCCGGTGCTCGTCGGTCGGCCGGTTGGTCCACGCGGTGACCAGATAGGACAGTGCGAAGTAGTAGGGCGCGTTCAGCCAGGCCACCGTGTGCCCGGGGGGCTCGGTCTGCGGGATCCGGCCGGCATAGTGCCGGGACTTGTCCTCCCGGATGTCGTACAGGAAGAAGTTGACCGTCGGTGCGTTGCGGCGGGCCGCCCACTCCTTGGTGGGGGCGTCGAACGACACCTCCACACCGGCGCCGGTGAGCGCCTCCTGGATCACCAGCCCGCGCAGGGCCTCGTCCACCTCCGGGATCATCGCCGTCACCAGCGCCGTTCGAGCAGCTTGGGTGGCTGCTGGGCGGGCAGGGTCACCAGGAACGGCGTGCTGACCGGGGCGAAACCGGTGCCGGTGGCGCGCACGAGCCGGGCGCCGATCCGGTCCTTCGGCAGCACCAGTAACTGTGCGGCGAACGTGCCGTCCGGTCCCGGCAGCACCGGCGCGGCGGCTGCCGTGATGCCCACGTTCCAGGACAGCCGCACCGGTACGCCGGGCGGGAAGTCCGTGCCGCGGATCAGCGTGACAAAACCGGGTGGCCCGATCGGCGGGACCGCCACGATGCGCGGCTGCCGCACCCGGGGGTTCGGCGATGGGCTCGCCGGTGTCGGTGATGGCCTGGCGGGTGTCCGCGGAGGGCTGCTCGACGGCGTGGGTACCACCACTTCCGGGCGCTGCCAGCTGGGCTCCTTCTGCCGGCCCGGCAACGCGTCGGTGAGCGGACGGACCGCCCCGGTGGCCAGGTCGTAGATTCGCAGCGCCTCCGGGGAGTTGTTGTCGGCCGCTCGCCGGGCCGAGAAGACGATCGCATCACCGTCCGGTGCCCAGGCCACGTCCCGGGGCTGGTGCTGCCCGCGCTCCTGGGCCGGTACCGGAGCCGCGCACGAAGCGCCGGTGGACGGGAACAGCATCCGGCACCCGGAGCCGTCCACATGGGTGAGCGCCAGCCCGTCGAGTTCGCGGTTGAAGGCGATGCGGACGCCATCCGGGGCGAACGCCGCGCTGTCGTCGAAGACCCGGCAGGCCGACCCGCAGACGGTCGCGGTCAGGTCCGTCTGGCGCCTGCCGTCGCTCGCGTTCGCCGTCCAGATGTGGGTCAGCTCCGAGCCGCGGTAGGTACCCCGGGTGAACGCCAGCCGGGTGCCGTCCGGTGACCATGCGGGCTGGGTGTCGTCGAACCTGGCCAACTGCGGCGGCATCGGCAGGTTGAGCAGGAGCGCGCCGGTGGCGACGTCGATCACCTCGATCCGGGACACCGTGCGCGGCGGCTCGCCGGGCGCCGACCGCGGCGCGTTGCGGACCAGGGCGAGCTTCGTGCCGTCCGGCGACCAGGCGGGGTCGAACTCCCAGTCGCCCGGTCGCCGGTGCGGGATGGGCAGCAGCCGCGGCTGGCTCCCGTCCGCGTTGAGGATCCAGATCCGTTCCACCCGAACACCATCCACTGTGTCGAACCGGGTGGCCGCGATGCGGCGCCCGTCCGGCGAGTACACCTGGCGTTCGAACCACGGGTCACCGTCCGTCGGTTCGAACAGAAAACGCGAGTCCGTCCGGGCCCGGGGGTCCTGGTCGAGGATGGGGAACCCCAGATCGCGCGGGTCGGAGCCGTCCGGCCGGATGTCCTGCAACGTCGCGGTGTCCCGGTCGGCGGCGCTGGTCCGCGCGACGAGCAGCGAATCGCCGTACCAGGTGGGGTGGCTGGGCGCGCGGTTCTCGGCCAGCCGCAACACGACCACGCAGGTGCACGGGTCCTCCCGGACCACGACCGAGTAGACCAGGTCCGCCGGGCCGGTGGCCGCGCCGTCCGGAGTGGTCGGGCTGACGAAGGCCACAGTGGACCCGTCGGCGGTCCAGCTGGCTTGGCGGCTCTGCCAGTTCGGCAGCAGCACCGGGGCGCGGCCGGTGCCGTTCGGAGCGATCAACCAGATTCGTGGCGTGCCACCGGGGTCCACTGTGTAGGCGAGCCGGTTATGGCCCGCGTCGGGATCCCACGCGGGCTCACCGGCGCCCTGCTGCTCGGCGGTGATGCGCTCGATCGGGCCGCCGTCCGGAGGTACACAATAGATCTGGGTGACCGGGTCGCCGCCCCGCCGCCCGGTGAAGCCCAGCCGGGTGCCGTCCGGCGACCACGTGGGCCAGGTGTTGTCCCCGGTGCCGTCGGTGACCCGGCGCTCGCCGGTGCCGTCGGTGTTGATGACGAAGATGTCGTGGCCGCCGTCGGTGCGACCGGCCCCGGAGCTGAAGGCGATACGGGTGCCGTCGGGGGAGAGCACCGGCCGGGATTCGTCGGTGCCGTTGCGGGTGACCCGGGTCGCGGCACCGCCGTCGCGGCGCAGATACACCTCGGTGGTGGCCGCGTCGCGCCGGCTCACCCAGGTGACCGCGCCACCCCGGGCGGCGGGCTCGTCGTCGAAGTGCCCGGGAACGTCGGCCAAGAACGGTACCGTGACCGCCGCGCCGCCCTCGCCACGCACCACACCGATGCCGCGATGGTCGGTGCCGGCGTAGAGAACGCGCGGCGGCGGCGCCGCGGCCGGCGCCGGCGCGTCCGCGGCGGGTGCCGGCCGGATGACGAGCAGGGTCACGCAGACAAGGGTCAGCGCCAGCACGGCGCCGACGAAACTGGTGCGTCGCAAGGAAACCTCGACAAGAATGCGGCGGCGAAGCGTCTCAGCCAATGGTCTGGTGCCGCCCTCAGGCAGGCGTCGCCGCGACGGACACGGTCGTGGGCACGGGTATTGACCCGTTCGGGCAATGACGCTCAGATCAGTCCATTGCGCAGTGCGTATGCCACCGCGTGCGCCCGGTTGCGCAGCTGGAGCCGGGTGGTCAGCTCGTGCAGGATGTTCTTGACCGTCCGCTCCGAATAGGACATCTTGCTGGCGATCTCCCTGGTGTCGAAGCCGTCCGCCACCAGCCGCAGCACCTCCACCTCGCGGGTGGTCAACCCGAGCAGGGTCAACCCACGCGGATGGAGCACCTGCCGTTGCAGCCGGCCCATCTGCGACATCAACCGGCCCAGCAGGTCCGCCGGCAGCGCGCCCTCACCGCGGGCCACCGAACTGATCACCTGCGTCAGCCGCTCCGCGCTGGCCTCACCCCGCCGGACCACCCCCACGACGCCGCACTCGACCGCCAACGACAGCCCGGCATCGTCGATTTTCGTGGGTACCAGAATCAACGGCGCCGACCCGCTGCGCTGCAGCCGGCGCAGCAGCCGGGTGGCCGGCTCGTCCAGCTCGTCCACCACCACGAGAGCGACCGCGCCGGCCTGTTGGTCGGCCGGATCGAGCACCCGCAACTCCGGTCGGGGCCGCAGCTGGCTCTCCATCCCCAGGCGCGAGATCGGGTCCGCCGCATGCACGCCCACCGTGACATGCTCCATGTGATGCCTCCCCAGGCAGTTGGTGCGGACAGCATGCGGGAGGCCACTTCGCGCTCACCTAACGAGCACCTAACGTGGACCTGACAGGCAGGAATTCTGCCCTCGGGGCTTCCCCGCGGGCCGGTGACCGCGCCCTGACGGCCCCATACCGTCGCCCTACATGAGCATCTCGGTGGGCCTAGCCGACACCCCTGTGGTCGTCACGCCAGGTGAAAGCGCGCAGATCCCCGTCACCGTTCGCAACGAGGGCGACATCGTCGAGGCGTACCGGCTGGAGATCGTCGGCATCCCGGCGGCCTGGGCGGCGTTCGACCCGTCCAGCGTCTCCCTCTATCCCGGCACCGCGCAGACCGTCGCGCTGACCATCCGGCCGCCGCGCTCCTCGGAGGTCAGCGCTGGCGAACTGCCGTACGGGGTCCGCATGATCCCGTCCGAGAACCCGGACGCGGCCACGGTCGAGGAGGGCGTGCTGACCATCGCACCGTTCTCCGAGATCGCCGCCGAACTGCGTCCCCAGGTGCGCAAAGCGCGCCGTGGCGCGCGGTTCCGGCTGCCCGGCGTCAACCACGGCAACCGCACCGAAGACGTGACGATCACCGCGGTCGACCCGAACGAGCAACTGTTGATCAAGCCACGCCCGCCGTCGCTCACGCTGGCCGCCGGTGAGCGGTACGAGACCCGGCTGGCGGTGCGGGCCAGACGCCTGCTGTGGCGGGGCCAACCACGCCACCTCGCTTTCCGGACCATGGTGACCGATGAGACGGGCGGCGTCGTCACCCTGGACGGTACCCTGGTGCAGCAGCCGATTCTGTCGATGTGGCTGCTGAAGCTGCTGGCCCTGCTGCTCGCCCTACTGCTGGCGCTGCTGGCGCTGTGGTTCGGCCTGCTGCGCCCGGCCGTGCGCTCCACCGCCCGGGAGGCGGTCGACGACCAGGTGGCGCAGGTGGCCGACCAGGCGCAGACGGCCGCCGGCGCGGCGGCCCGGGAGGCCGCGCGCGAGGAACGGGTCAACGCCGCCGCCTCGCCCACCGCGGCGGCTCGGACGGAATCCAGCCCACCGCCCGGCGCGGGCACCACGACCGGGCAGTTCGCCACCGCGCTCGCCCTCCAGACCAGGCCGGGGAGTACCGCCAACCGCAGCTTCACCGTGCCCCAAGGGCAACTCTTCCTGCTGACCGACTTCCTGGTGGACAACGCGCAGGGCGACACCGGCACGCTGACGGTCACCGCCAACGGCGTCCGGGTGGTGACCTACGGCCTGGAGAACTTCCGCAACCAGGACTACCACTCGGTCACGCCGATCCGGCTGCCGGCCGGCGCCCGGATCACGCTGACGGTGACCTGCCGCCAGCCCGGTACCCCCGCCGGAGCGCCTCGGGCCAGCACATGCTCCGAGGCGCTCTACGTGAACGGAACGCTGACCCGCGGCTAGGGCCGCCACCTCATCGGCGACGGCTGGGCTTCGCTCGCTTCGACTGAGGACGTGCCGGCGCTCGGTTCGCGGCACCACGCACTTTTTTGATCTTGTGGCGGATCTGAGAAGGGCGCTGTTCAGAACTCTGTCAGAAATCGTTCGGCTCGGTGGGCGAACAGGTGAGCCTCGCGCTCGATGGACACTTGCCGGGCCCGTTCGGCGGCGGCTCGGACGACGGTTGCGGGCTGGCCGCGGGCGTGCAGCAACCGTGCTCGCAGCAGCAGGAGCAGGCCCTCGGCGTCGCGCTGGCCGTAGGCGTCCAGGGCCCGGTCGGCCCGGTCGAGGGCGGCGGCGGCCTCGTCCACCTTCCCGGCCGCCAGCCACATCTCGCCGAGCAGCCCGCTCCACGTGGCTAGCCCTGAGCGCGGCGGGTCGGCCAGTGCCATGGCGATCAAGGCCTGCGCCTCTGCCGCGGCGCCGGCTGGGTCGTTGCCGGTCACGGCACGTGCCCAGCACTGCGCCAGCCGCTGGTAGCTGCCGAGGAAGGCGAAGGAGAACTCGGGGTCCACGGCGATCCCGCGCTGCGCCGCGCGCCGCGCCCGCCCCGCGTCACCGATCAACGCGGCGACTCTGGCGGTGTAGGCCGTCCAGACCGTGATCGCATAGGGGTCATCGCCGGCGGCGGCCTCCATGGTGTCGAGCTGCGCCCAGGCCGCGTCGACGTCGCCGTGCAGCGCGGTCATCATCGCGAGCATTGCGGCCGAGATCAGCCGCAGGTCGCGCCGCAGCGGGCCCTCACCACGGCGGGCCAGGTCGTCGAGCACGGCCGGGTTGGTCTGGCTCAGGTACCTGAACGCCTCGCCGATATTGCCGACACCCCACTGGTGGATGCCCCAGGCGTACCCGCCGTACGCGCGCACGATCGGGTCGGCGGACGCCTCGCCCTGCTCGAGCAGCTGGCGCGCCAGTTGGCCGGCGCGGTCGAGCCGGATGCCTTGGGCGTACGCGGCCCAGCGGGAGAAGAGGAAGTCGGCGGCCTCCCGCTCCCGGCCGAGCCCTCGGGCAACGTGCTCGGCCCGCTCCAGCAGGTCGATGGCCGAGCCGGCGTAGCCGGCCCGCATCCCGTCCACCGCGGTCAACAGCGACAGGGCGGACAGCTCCAGCTCCGCCAGGCGGGACGTCCGGGCGATCTGCGCGGCCGAGCGCAGCTGCCGCGCGGCGGCCTCGAGCGCTGACTTGGTCGCCGCGCTGCGGCCCGCGCGTACGAGCATGGCCGCGGTCCGGGCCGGGTCCGCGAGTGGGCCGGCGGCCCACAGGTGGTGGGCGAGGCGCTCGGCCACCAGCTCGTCGTTGGCGGCCGTATGCTCCAGCGCGTCCGCGATGCGCAGGTGCAGCTGGGCCACCCGTCGCTGCGATGTGGTCTCGGCGACCGACTCGCGGACCAGGTCGTGCGCGAACCGGAACGAGTACGGGTCGCCAGGTGTGGGACCGAGCAGTCCGAGCGCTTCCAACGGCTCGAGGCGGTCGAGGCAGGCCTTGCCGTCGATGTCCGCGGCGCGTCCGAGCAGGGCGAGATCGACGTCCGTGCCGAGGAGCGCGGCGGTCTGGAGCAGGTCGATGGCGTTGTCGCCGAGACCGGCGATCCGGTCCCGGACCACGTCCCGGACAGTGGCCGGCAACCCAGCCCGGGCCAAGGCGTTCTCGGTGAGGGTGCCGCCGTCGACGAGCAGTCGGGACAGCTCCCGAACGAAGAACGGGTTGCCGGCGGTGCGCGCGTATATGTCACGAGCGGCGCCCGGGCTGGGAGTCTGGCCGGTTTCGCGGCGGACGAGTTCGGCCACCTCGGACGGATTGAGCGGGCCGAGGCGGATCCGGCGGTGACCCGGCAGCCGGCTCGCGGCGGCCAGCATCCGCGCCAACTCTGAGCCAGGTACGGGTGCCCGGTCGCGGAGTGCGCCGACGACCGCGGTGCCGGCCGGTAGTCGGGCCGCCAGGTGACCGAATAGGTCCAGCGAGGCGGTGTCGGCCCACTGGAGGTCGTCGACGAAAAGCACCACCGGCCGCCGCGCCGATACCCGGCCGACGAGCGCGACAGCCCGCTCGAACAGCCGGAACTGGGCGCTGCTGTCCGGCAGCACCGGCGTTGCGGAAACGTCGCCGGGCGGCCCCACGAGGCGGCCGAGCTCGCTGGCGTCCCATTCCTGCCGCGCCGCCGCCGGCAGGTCGTCGAGGATCGCGCCGACCACCTGTACCCAGGGCCACATCGACGGCGCCCCGTCGCCCTCCAGACAGCGGCCCCACACGACGAACGCACCACGCTGATCCGCCTCGGCGGCGATCTGCTCCAGCAAGCGGGTCTTGCCTACCCCCGGTTCGCCTTCGACGAGCACCAGACCCGTGCCACCGGTGAGCCCCGGTGTGACTGCCTGCTGTAGCACGGTGAGCTCCTCGATCCGACCAACCAGGCTGGCCGCTGGCGGCATGGCGGTCAGATTCAGGGGCTGTCGGTGCGCGGCCTGCAGGGCTGGGCCCGGATCGAGGCCGAGCTCGTCGGCGAGCCGGGTGCGGACCGCGTCGAACACCGACAGCGCTTCCGCCTGCCGTCCGACCGCGCCGAGCACAGAGACGAGGCTTGCCTGTACGGGTTCGTGCAGCGGCGCCATCGCGGCGGCCATTCGCAGGGACGGCAGTACCCGCTCCGGCCGGCCCAGCGACACCGCGAGCTCCGCGGCCGCCACGCACGAGTCGATGAACTCGCCGTTCGGTCCGGCGAAGATCGACATCGCCGCGGGGCCATGGGCGAACCCGTCGCCTACGGCGCCACGCCAGAGTTCCAGTGCCTCCAGGTATCGGGCGAAAGCCGCTTCGTGGCGTTGAGCCGCGACGGCGACACGAGCCGCGTCGGCAAGCTCCCGGAAGGTCACCAGGTCGAGCATGCGGGCATCCGCTACGAACAGATAGCTGTTGCCTTGCCGACGCAGATACGAGCCCGTCTCCCGCGCGGGAAGGTCGGGCTCCAGCAGCCGTCGCAGCGCGCCGACGTACTTCTGGACGACGTTGAGGGCGGTGGCGGGAGCGTCTTCGCCCCAGATCAGATCGATGAGGTCATCGGTGCTGACCGGCTGGCCCGCCCGGGCGAGCAGCAGGGCGAGCAGGTAGGCCTGCTGCGGCGGACCCGCGTCCAGTTTCGTGTCGCCTCGCCAGAGCCGCAGCGGGCCGAGGATCTGGATGCTCACCGGTCTACCCAAGGCTGGTGTGACCTCCCCGCCGGACGAATCGACCTACTATGCCGATCAACTCCCGGCTGTCGATCGGTAGCCTAAACAATTGACGGACCAGCGGGCACCGGCTGTCCGGCGATGATCTGTGCCTAGTCCTCGCGAAGGAGCCCGCGATGAGTGCCGCCGCCACGCCGCGACTGCGGATCCTCGGTCCGTTGCGGATCTGGCGGGACGGCGTCGAGCTCGACCCCGGGCCTCGCCAGCAGGCTTACCTGCTCGCGGTGCTGCTCGCCCGTGCGGGCGAGCCGGTCAGCACGACCGAGTTGATCGATCTGATCTGGGGCGACGACGCCCCGGACTCGGCGGTCAACATTCTCCAGAAGTACGTCGGCGCGCTGCGGCGCTTGCTGGAGCCGGCGGTGCAGCCGCGGGAAACCGGCTCGTACCTGCAGCGCCACCGAAACGGCTACCTTTTCGCCGCCGATCCCGACATGGTGGATGTGGATGTCGTCAGCTTCCGGCAGCTGGTGGCGGCGGCAAAGGCCGGCGTCGCGGCGCAGCGGCCCGATGCGGCGCTCGATCGGTACGTGCGGGCGCTGGAACTCTGGCACGGCTCGGCCGGTGAGGGACTGGCCCACGGGTCGACCGCGATGGCGATCTTCGCCGCGCTCGATGGCGAGTTCTTCGACGCCTGCCTGGCGGCGGCCGAGCTCGCGGTGTCGCGGGGGCAGCCTGAGCGGGTACTCCAGTCGTTGCACCTGGCCGCCCGGATGGCGCCGTTGCACGAAGAGCTGCAGGCGGGTCTTGTTCGCACATTGGCGGCTGCCGGCCGGCAGGCAGAGGCGCTGGCGGCGTTCCAGACTGTTCGGACCCGCCTCGCCGAGGAGCTGGGCATCGATCCGGGCCCGGCGCTGGTGGCCGCATTCCGGCGCGTGCTGGCCCAGGCACCGGCGAAGGACATGCCTGCCGGGACGCCGACGGCCGGCGGCATGGTCGGCCGCGCCGAGGAGCTCGGGGCGCTGTGGCAGGCGACGGAGTCGGCATTCGCAGGCAGTACGGGGCTCGTCGTCGTCGAGGGAGAGCCGGGGGTGGGCAAGACGCGCCTGCTGGAGCAGGCCGGCGCCGGCGCGGACCGGCGCGGCGCGCTCGTCGTCTGGGGCCGCTGCCTTGAGGGCGAAGGCGCGCCGTCGATGTGGCCGTGGGTACAGGTGGTCGGCGCGATCCTCGGCGGCCTGCCGGCGGCGGCGCGGCAGGAATGGCACGCCAGCGAACTCGGCAGCCTGGTCGGATCGCAGGGCGGCGTTCCGGCTACGCCAGTGCTGCCGGACAGCGGCACCCGGTTCCGGCTTTTCGAACAGGTAGTCGCGCTCGTCGGCCGGGTATCGGTGCGGCGGCCGGTGGTGCTCGTCGTCGACGACCTCCAGTGGGCCGACACCGCCTCGCTGGAGCTGTTCAGTCACCTGGCGGCTCGACTACCGGCCGGCACCGCGGTCGTCGGCGCACTTCGCGACCGGGCACCCGTACCTGGCTCAGAGTTGGCGCGGATGCTGGCCGCCGCGAGCCGGCTGCCGGGTCACCGCCGGATCCGACTCGGCCCGCTCGATCCGGACGAGGTGGCCGAACTCGTCCGCCGCGAAACTGGTCAGACTCCGGGCCCTGGCGCCGCTCGTGACATATACGCGCGCACCGCCGGCAACCCGTTCTTCGTCCGGGAGCTGTCCCGGCTCCTCGCCGACGGTGGCGCCCTCATTGAGGACGCCGCGGCACGGACCGCCGTGCCGTCCACCGTCCGGGACGTCGTTCGCGACCGGATGGCCGGACTGGATGACAACGCCAAAGACCTGTTGCAGACCGCCGCACTGATCGGCCGGGACGTCGACCTCGCGCTGCTCGCGCGCACCGCCGGCCTCGACGCGCTGGCCTGTTTGGAGCGCCTCGAGCCATTGGAGGAGCTCGGCCTGCTCGAGCCCTCGCCCGGCGACCCGTACTCGTTCCGGTTCGCGCATGACCTGGTCCGCGAGTCGGTCGCCGAGACCACGCCGCCGCGTCGCGCGGCCCGGCTGCACCTTCTGGCGGCGGACGCGCTGGAGTTCACTGCGGAGGATGACGAGCCGGTGGTCGAGCGCCTCGCCCATCACCTGTGGGCCGCCGGCCCGCTCGCGGACCCGGCCAGGACCGCGGCCACGCTGGTCCGCGCAGGCCGTTGCGCGGCGGGAAAGTCGGCGCTCGACGCGGCTGCGCGGCAGTTGCAGTCAGCCGCGCGGGTTGCGCGGTCAGCGGGCCTGGTGGACCTGGAGCTGTCCGCCCTGTCGCTGTTCACCGCGGTGGATGGGATGCGGGAGGGGTACTACGGCTCGGCTGTCCCACTGCTGGAGCGGGCCGAGCAGTTGGCACGTGACCTCGGCCGGGAACGGGAGGCCGCGGACTTCCTTTTCTCCCGCTGGGTGGCTTACGCCCAGGGCATCCGGCTCGACCGTGCCGGCCCGCTGGCGCTCCGGCTGCTGGAGCAGGGCGAGGCATCCACCGACCCGGTCCTCCAGGCATACGGGTGGTACGCCTGGGGCATCCGTCAGTGGGAAATCGGCAACATCGGCGAGGCACTGCGGTACCTGAGCCGAAGCGACTCGACCGTGTTGGACGACCTGGCACGTGGGGAGGACCAGCTTCGGCGCGATCTGCGTCTGCTCGGGCCGGTCATGCTCGCGCTGATGACCGCGCTGCACGGTGACGTCGACGCGGCGCGGGCGCTGCTCGACACGATCGAGGCAGCCACCGGCGACGACCCTTACGTGATCACGGTTTGGGCGGCGTTCGCCGTCACGGTAGCGGTGCTGGCCGGCGACCCGCCGCGGGCGCTGCGCGTGGCGGAGCGAGGGATCGCCGTGGACCCCGAGTTCTCTTTCGGCTACTTCGGCGGCTACCAGCGGCTGGCCCGGTGCTGGGCACGCGCGGTGACCGGGCAGGACCCGGCTGGCGCCGCGGTCGAGGCGCACGGGATTATCGCCGTGGCTCTGGCCGATCCACCGCGCTCGGGTCTGGCCACGTGGTTCGGGCTGCTCGGCGAGATGTGGTTGGCGGCCGGGAAGGTGGACGAGGCCGCCGCCGCCCTCGACCGGGCCGACTCGCTCCTCGATACGTACGGCGAGCGCTACCCCGAGGGTCTGCTGCTCCTGCTGCGGGCGCGGCTGATGCGGGCCCGCGGCGAGCCGCTCGCCGACGTCCGGGCCGCCGCGGAGCGGGCCCGGGCGCTATCCGTCGAGCGCGAGGCTCACCTGTTCGCCCGCCGCGCCGAAGAACTGTTGGCCGGGCTCGCCGAGGCGTGACGGCCTGCCCCTGGCCCCGGTGCACCTGACCTGGCGTAGCGGAACGGCCGTTGGTCAGTTGTCACGACCGTAAAGCTCCGTCTCGGTGACGGCCGGGCTGCTGCTGTCGGCGCGTCCCAGGCGGGCCGCGGAACCGAACATGGGTCCACGAGCGCGCTGGAGGCCAGCGAACCGCCCGAAGCCGAGTGGCTTGGGCACATCGTCGTAAACAGCCTCCATGCCGCCCCGGACCGAGTACGTCTCGTGCCAGAATCCGGTGCCGCCGGAGTCCCGCAGGAAGTCCAGCCACCACTGTCGATGCGGCTCCGACCGGGCAAAGGCGAGCAGTGAGGGTAGGTCGCGCCAGTATTGGCGCATCCCCATGTTCATTGGGAAGATCGAGTAGTAGACGGGCTCGTGTAGCAGCAGTCCGTCGGGCTTGCCCGCCACGGACTCATTGATCTTCCGTCCGAAGCTGAAGAACGTCCGGATCCCGTACAGCCTGTTCACCCGCATACCGAGGTACAGAACCAGGAGATCCGGGTAAGCGGACAGATCGACGGTCTGGCGGTTCACTCGGGTCGGCATCTCAAGCTCCTCGACGGTCGTACCTGGCATCCGACGTGGACCGCGAGTAGACCGCCCAGATGTGGAACGCCAGACCAGTGCCCCACGCCAGTAGGGACCACACGGGCCAGAAGTGTTGCTCCGGCGTGAAAAGCCACCACACCAAGACCTGGACCAGATTTGCCAGCACATAGCAGAGAATGTGGATCCGCAGGCCCCACTTCTTGGCGGTTTCGCTTTTCTCCAACGTCATGCCCGCACGCTAAGCGGGCGCACTTGACGATGACGGAATCCCGCCCGCAATGCGTCTCCAGCTTCGTTCAGTGTTCGTCAAGTACCCATCTTTACGCTGACCCGCAATCAGGGCTCAAGAACGAGATTGAAGGTACCCATCATGACGACAACTCGCCGAACGCTGCTGGCTGGATCTGCGGCGGTCACGACCGGCGCTGTGCTCGGAACGCCCGCCGCGCAGGCACACACCGGGCCCGGTGGCAAGCAAAAGCCCACGGTGGTACTCGTGCACGGCGCGTTCGCCGACGCCTCCGGCTGGAACGATGTCGCCGGCCGGCTGATCCGCGCCGGCTACCCCGTCATCGCCCCGCCGAACCCGCTGCGCGGCGTGGCCGTCGACTCCGCCTACCTGGCCAGCATCCTGGCCACACTCAGCGGCCCGCTCGTCCTGGTCGCGCACTCCTACGGCGGGATCGTCGTCACGAACGCCGCGACCGGCAACGCGAACGTCAGGGCGCTGGTCTACGTGGCAGCGTTCGTGCCCGATCAGGGTGAGACGTTGCTGGGCCTGCAGACGAAGTACCCGGGAAGCAGGCTCGACGAGGCGGCGCTGGATTTCCGTCCCTACGGCGAGGGCGTCGACGGATACATCAAGAAAGAGGCCTTCCGCGACGTGTTCGCCGGCGACGTGCCCCGGGCGACCACCGATCTGATGTGGGCCGGCCAGCGGCCGAGTGACGTGCGCGCGCTGCAGGAGCCGTCCGGCGCCCCGGCGTGGAAGACCATCCCGTCCTGGTATCTCGTGGCCCGCAACGACCAGGTGCTGCCCGTCGCGGCGCAGCGGTTCATGGCACAGCGGGCCGGCGCGCGCACCGTCGAGGTCGGCGCCTCACACGTCGCGATGATCGCACAGCCCGACGCGACGGCCGACCTCATCAAGCGCGCCGCGCGCTGACCAAGCCACGGAAGGGCAGCGATGTTCGAGCGGTTGGGCCGGACGGTGTTCCGCCGGCGGTGGTGGGTGATCGGCCTGGCCTTGGCCTTCATGGCCTTCGGCGGCATCTGGGGTACGCAGGTCTTCGGGGCGTTGACCACCGAAGGGTTCGACGACCCGGCCAGCGAGAGTTCCCGTGCCGTCCAACGCGCTGAGGCGACGCTGTTCGCCATCTCCGGCATCACGTTCATCAAGCTGATCGGGGTGGCACTGCTCATCGCGGTCCTGGTGGACGCGACGATCGTCCGGGCGCCGCTGGTACCCGCCACGATGCGCCTGCTCGGAAACGCGAACTGGTGGGCACCGGCGCCGCTGCGGCGCTTCTATGCCCGCCACGGCCTCCGCGAGGGTGACGACCCTGCACCGCGTCCAGCACCGGCTCGAACGGTGGTCGGCTGATGCATCGGCGCGCGTACGAAGGCCTGTGTACCGCCGAGGAGAAGCGGCACACCGCGCTCATCCGTAACCCGAAACTGGCATTGTTCGCGCTGGCGCTGGGCACGTTCGCGATCGGCACCGGCGAGTTCGGCAGCAACGGCATCATCCAGCTGTTCGCGTCCGATCTGGACGTGTCGATCCCGGTCGCGACGTACGCGATCACCGCCTACGCGTTCGGGGTGATGGTTGGCTCTCCAGCGATCACCCTGCTCGCCGCCCGGGTCAACCGGCGCACTCTGCTGCTGAGCCTGATCGTGCTGTTCCTGGTCGGCAACGGGCTCTCCGCACTGGCACCGAACATCGCGCTGCTGGTCGCCTTCCGGTTCGTCGCCGGCAGCGTACAGGGTGCGTTCTTCGGCGCCGGCGCCGTCGTCGCCGCGTACGTGTACGGCCCCGGCAAGGGCGGCAAAGCCTTCGCCACCGTGATGGGCGGGCTCACCGTCGCCCCCGTCTTCGGGTCGCCGGTGGGAACCCTCATCGGCCAGCACGCCGGCTGGCGGGTCACGTACTGGGCCGTGGTCGCCGTCGGTCTGCTCGCCGGCGCCGCCCTGATCGCCTGGCTGCCACGCACCGACCACCTGCGCGGCGGCTCCATCACCGACGAACTCGCCGCGCTGCGCCAGGTCAACGTCTGGCTGATGGTCGCCGTCGCGGCACTCGGCATCTCCAGCATCTTCGCCGTCTACACCTTCATCGGCCCGTTCATCACCGACGCCGCCGGGCGGGATGCCTCACTCATCCCGATCGCGCTCGCCGTCTTCGGCATCGGCATGGCGGTCGGAAACCACCTCGGTGGACGCGTCGCCGACCGGTACGAGAACCGCGGCCTGATCTGGGGCTACGGCGGCGCCCTGGTGCTCCTGGTGGTGATCGGCGTTTCCGGCGGCAACCTGGCGATCCTGCTGCCGTGCCTGTTCGGCGTCGGCGCGACCATGATGTTCGCGATCCCGACAATCCAGGTCCGGCTGACCGGCTTCGCCCCTGACGCGCCGACCCTGATGGGCGCGCTCAACCTGGCCGCCCTCAACCTGGCCAACTCGCTCGGCGCGATCGGCGGCGCGATCACTCTCGACGCCGGCTGGGGGACCCTGTCGACTGTCTGGGCCGGCTTCGTCCTGACCACCGCCGGCCTGCTCCTGTACATCGGGACCGTGGCCCGGGCGAAGCCGGCGCCCGTACTCCAGCTGGGGACCACGTGAACGACGATGCGGCACAGGGCGGGCCGGTCCTGGACGACGAGCAGTTCCGCCGGCTCGCCGAGTACGGCGAGGTGGAGCATGCCCAGGTCGGCCAGAACCTGTACGCGACCGGCGACGACTCCTACGACTTCTTCCTGCTCCTGTCAGCGACCGTGGAGATCGTCCGGGACCGCACGGCGATCGAGCCGGAACGCCTGATCTACCAAGGTGGGCCCGGCGACTTCCTCGGCGAGCTCAACCTGCTGACCGGTCAGCACGTCTACCTGACCGCTCGCGTGGTGTCCGCCGGGACACTCGTCCGGATCGGCGCGACGATGCTGCGCCGGGCCCTCGCCGAGCAGGTCGACATCGCCGACATCCTCATCGAGGCGTTCCGCGAGCGACGGGAGGTCATCCGGGCAGCGGCCGGCAACGCCTTGGAACTGGTCGGCTGGTCGGACGCCGCGCAGACGCTCGAGCTGCGCACCTACCTGACGCAGATGCTCCTGCCACACACCTGGTTCGACGTGGCCTCGCACGACGGGCGCTCGCTGATGATAGGGGCCGGGCTCGGCTACGACGACCTTCCGGCGGCGACCGTCAACGGCTCGGTACTGCGGCGCGCGACACCCCGAGCTGTCGCCGAGGCGCTCGGACTCACCTACCGGGCCGACGGACGCGCGGTCGATCTGGTCGTCGTGGGCGCCGGCCCGGCGGGTCTGGCCGCCGCCGTGTACGGGGCGTCCGAGGGCCTGGCCACCGTCCTGCTGGACCGCACCGGGCTCGGCGGCCAGGCCGCCAAGAGCGCCCGTATCGAGAACTACCTCGGGTTCCCGCACGGGATCAGCGGGGAGAACCTCACCCGGCTGGCGATGATCCAGGCGCTCAAGTTCGGCGTACGGATCCACGCGCCCTGCGCGGTGGCCGGCCTGGACCTCTCCGACGACAGGCAGCCAGCCGTCCTCCTCGAAGACGGCGCACGCATCCAGTGCCGCGCGGTGATCGCCGCGACTGGGGCGCACTACCGGCGCCTTGATATTCCACAATGGATGGACTTTGAGAGGTCCGGCTGCATCCGGTACGCGGCGACCGATCTGGACGTCCAGGGCTACGAGAATCAGCCCGTGACTGTCGTCGGAGGCGCCAACTCGGCCGGGCAGGCGGCCCTGTCCCTCGCCGCCCGCGGCGCGACAGTCGACTTGATCATTCGCAGCGCCGATGTCGGCGCCCGGATGTCGTCCTACCTGACCGACCGCATCCGGGCGCACTCCCGGATCCAGGTCCACACCAACAGCACGGTCCGCGAACTGGCCGGCCACGACACCCTCACGTCCGTCGTTACCGAGCGGTCCGGTGGCCTTCTGGCCCGACTGGACAGCCGCGCACTGTTTTGCTTCGTCGGCGCCGACCCGGTGTCGGGCTGGCTGGCGGGTGTGGCCAAAGACGACGACGGCTTCATCCTCACCGACAGCCGGCTACCCGCCGGTTCGTTCGGTATACCACTACCGTTCCAGACAAGCGCCAGCCGCGTCTTCGCAGTCGGCGACCTCCGCTCGGGCTCCACGAAGCGGGTGGCCACCGCCGTCGGCGACGGCGCGAGCGCGATCTCCTCCGTCCACGTCGTACTCGCCAGCGACTGACGCGTGTCTCGGTCGCCACCGGTCGACCTTCGCCTCGGCTCGCCCTGGCCGGCCTCGCCGCCACCGCCGGATCATCGGATCAGTCGCCTCAAGACGAACCCGATGCGCTACAGGTCCGCACGGAGCCACCACGCCGATCCGCTCGTCACTTTGCGTGACGAGCGGATCGCGGCATGAGCGGATGCCGTTGCAAGCGGCTTCGCCTACGCTCGAAGGCATCGGAGCACGCAAGCCGTAGGTCAGTGGCGCGTCTTGACCTTGTTCAATCTGGACATTGCACCTTTCTGGCCCTTGAGGGCTATCGCTCGGGAAGTCGCGGTAGCGCTGATCTTGGTGGGCGTCAGTATCGTTCGGCGGGTTGACCCCAGCGAGTTGGCTGAGTGTGGTGGCCAGTTCCTCGGCGAGATCGACGCGGCCCGGCCTTTGGCGGTACAACACGCGGGGGTGTCGCCCGCCTCGATCGGCAGCCACTCGGCCGTCTGGGTATGCCCGGCTCGGCGGGCCAGGTCACGCAGCCGTTCGTAGGAGATCGACAGGTGCGCCGGTGGGGGCTGTCGATGGGGCAAGGTCGAAGCTGTAGTCGAGTCCGGCGATGGGTCTGCCGGTCAACTATGGGAGCTGGACGCCGGGCAGGTCGCCGACTGAGCCCGCGGTCAGTCGAGGCCTTCGATGATGCGGAAGTCGCGCTCGAAGCCGTCGGGGAGTTCGGCCAGCGCCTCCTGGTAGGCCGCACTCTCGTATGCGGCGACCGCCTGTTCGAAGCTGTCGAACTCGATCAGGACGACGCGCTCGGCGATTCCGGCTTCGTGTGCGACGACCCGGCTGCCGATGCCGGCGAGCACCCGCCCGCCTGCGGCCTTGACGGCCAGACCGGCCAGTTCGTTGTAGACATCAAGCCCCTTAGGGTCTGTGATGGTGGGGTAGACGCTGACCCAGTAGCCCTTGGGCACGGAAACCTCCAGTGTTCGGAAGAGCACATCTGTCTTCGAATTCACAATTCAGGTCGATTTTCCCCAACGAGGGGTCATCGGGGTGATTTAGAGCACGCGCCGGTCAGTCGCCGGTTGGGGCCGGCGGTGGCCGCTGACGAAATTGCGGTCGGCGTGCTGCGCGCCTATCGATTCAGCGCCATGAGGAGATTGCAATGATGTCAAAGGGTCCAGCTCGTAGCCGGTGACCTTTGAATGGTTTATTGCAGCGTTCTGATGCCTTGGGTGACACGCTGGCCGGGTTTGTGCTCGCACGGGACCTCGACCGCGCCGGCGGACGGCACGATCCGCGGCCGCCGTCGGTCATCTGGAGCAGATCCGCACCTGGTTCGGCCGGCCACTGTGGGAGATGCCGCCCGCTGCCCTGTGATAGTCGGAAACTCGGACACCAGGTTTGACCAGGGCTGTTGTGTGGCGGTCTCGTACTCGTTGATCAGTCTGCCGAGGATGTGTTTGAGGCGGATCCGTTCGGTCTGGGCCGGGAACGGGACCATGTTCGGGTCGTCGTCGGGGCGCGCAGGCTCATGCGATGGCCTTGGTGGCTGCGGCCGGCGTTGTGATGTGCGATGCCACGGCATGGCTTGAGGTCAGGCGTGCTGGCCGGATTTTTGATCATCTCAGGTCCTTCCGAAGGCCGATCGTGCAGTCGCGTCGCGATGGCGATGTTGGCAGTCTGCGATTCCAGCGAGGCTGCAGACTCAGCCTCTCAAGATCGACCGATGCTCAGAAGCATGCTCAGATCCATGGCCGGTGCGCTGTGGGTCAGCGAGCCGACGGAGATGGCGTCGACACCGGTTTCCGCGACGGCGCGTAAGTTGTCCAGGGTGATCGTGCCCGAGGCCTCCAGCTTGATGTCGGAGTCGGGGGCCAGTTCGCGTCGAAGGCGGTCGGCTTCTGCCAACTGCGGCACGCTCATGTTGTCGAGCATGATCCATGACGGCTCGGCTCGCAGCGCCTCACGAGCTTGCGCAATCGTGGCCACCTCTACTTCGACGGCCATGGTCCTGCCCTCCGACGCCATGTTCTTGCGGACGTTGTCGATGGCGGCGGTTACGCCGCCTGCGGCCGTGATGTGGTTCTCCTTGAGCAGCACCATGGCGCCGAGGTCTAGCCGATGGTTGTGCCCGCCGCCCGCGGCGACCGCGTACTTGTCCAGCAACCGGAGCCCAGGGGCGGTCTTGCGGGTGTCCAGGACCCGGACAGGCAGATCGCGCACGGCGGCCACGTACCGATCGGTGAGTGTGGCGATGCCGCACAGGCGCTGGAGGAAATTCAGTACCGTCCGTTCGCCGGTGATGATCTGGTGTGCAGGGCCGGAAATGCTCGCGAGGACGTCGCCGGCCTTCAGTCGAGTGCCGTCGGGTACTGATTCGTCGATCTGTGTTTCCGCGCCGATACGGGCGTAGACCTCGGCGGCCATAGGCACCCCGGCGGCCAGGCCCGGTTGGCGGGTGATGATGACTGCCGTCGCCCATTGTCGCGGCGCGACGCTCCATCGAGTGGTGACGTCATCGGCGGCTGCATCTTCGGAAAGCGCGAGTGTCACCGCGTTCCCGGCTGCCATGTGAGGGAACTGCATGCGGGCGGTCCTTAGCTTCGGTTCGATCGGACGAGGGTGCCGGTGATCGCGGGTCAGGCAGCCCTCTGTCGCTTCGGAAATCGAAGCAACACCCGGGACGGTACCGTATCGAAGATCGAAGCATCAAGAGGGGCGGCACGGGCAATGACAACACCCAGGCCAGGCCAGCCGGTACGCGGATCGAGTACCGGGCGACCCCTTATGGCCGCCCTTGACCTGTTCGGCCGCCGCTGGAACCTGCGCATCGTCTGGGAGCTGCAGCACGGGCCGGTCGGGTTCCGCGCGTTGCAGCAGCGCTGCGACAACATGTCCTCCAGCGTCCTGCGGCAACGGCTGACCGAACTCCTTGACGCCCAGCTCGTCGCCCAGCAGCCGGACACGACCTACACGCTCACCGACCTGGGCCACGGCGTCTACCAGGCATTGCGCCCACTCGCCCGCTGGTCCGACGCGTGGGCCTCGGCCCTGGGCGAGGGCGGCGAAACTGAACCCTGAGGTACCGCCCCTGGCGCTTCGTAAACCGAATCGCTACCGTGCTTCTGAATACGAATCACCTGGAGGGACCATGGCTCGCATCCTGGCGCTCGAACCGCCGTTCACGCCGGACGTGGAGGCACAACTCGCCACGACGATGCCGGCTGGCGTGCCTCCTATCGGCCTGTTCCGGACGTTCGCCAAGAACTTGCCGATGACCATGGCGATGAGCAACTGGGGCAGGTACGAACTCGGCCGCGACCTGACCCTGACACTCCGAGAACGGGAAGTCGTCATCCTGCGCACCTGCGCACCTGCGTGCGCTGCGGCCGCGAGTACGAGTGGGGCGTCCACCTGATGGTCTTCGGTGACCGTGCCGAACTCTCGCCGGCCGAGGTCGCCTCGCTCACCCGCGGCTCCCCTGACGATCCCTGCTGGACGGCCGACCGCGAAGCCATGCTCATCCGGATGGCGGACGCCCTGCACGACTCGTGCGACGTCGACGACGAACTGTGGCGATCCGCGCAGGAATTGCTCGACGAGCGGCAACTGCTCGACGTGCTGCTGCTGTGCGGGTGGTACCACGCGATCTGCTTCGCCGCCCGCACCGCTCGCGCCGACATCGAGCCCGGCGCTCCCCGCTTCGCCGACATCACGGCCGCCTGATGGCCGGCCCACCAAGGGCAGTGGTGAACGCCTGCACCCGCGACGGGCAAGGCGGCAGCCCCACCGCGGTCGTGATCGACGACGCCACCCTCACCGACGACGAGCGGCACGCCACCGCCCGCAGGACCGGCACCTCCCACACCGCGTTCATCGACACCAGCACACCGGGCACACCCACGGTGCGCTTCTTCACCAGCGCCGGGGAACTCACGAACTGCGGCCATGGCACCATCGCCGCGCAAGCCGTCCTGCTGCACCGCAGCGGCGCGACCGAGCACCACGGGCGCCAGCACACCGCAGGCCGCACCTTCGCCACGACCGCCATCCGCCGTCGCGACGGCGTCGAAGTCTGGTTTGACCAAGGCGTCATCGCCCTGGCGGACGACGCCGACGCCACCGGCGGTGGCATCATCGCGGCCCTCGGCCTGCAACAAGCGGACATCGCCGCCGACGTGCGGGTCGCTTCGCCCGGCACGCCACGACTGCTCGTCCCCGTCCGGGATCACCGCACGCTGCTGTCCATGCGGCCCGACTTCGATCGGCTGGCAACCGAGTGTCGCAGACTCGGGTATCTCGGCTGCTTCACCTACGCGCTGTCGCCGACCGCAAGAACGGCCGCAGCTCGCATGTTCGCCCCCGCGATCGGCGTCGACGAGGACATCGCGAACGCCAACAGTGTCGGCTGCCTCGCCGCCCACCTACTCGACACATCCGGCAACGGCGAAATCGAAGTCCACCAGGGTGACACGCTCCGGAGACCATCATCGATCTTCGCCAGCGCGACACACACCGGATCCGGCATCGTCGCCAGAATCGGCGGAGTGGTCGACCTCGACCCGCCCATCGTTCCCCGCTGAAATATCAAGCCTTTCACGGTGATGATCGCATGCACGGTCATCGGCTAGAGAGCGTGAACGCCGTGCTGGGAAGCCACGGTGACCGTGCGTGACATCGGCATTATGCGGGTGAACTTCGTTCACCTGCGCCCTGGCGGGCCGCATAATGCCTGATATGCAGGTGAACGAGGCACTGAGTGCCCAGTTGAGGAGCCTCACGATCACCTGCATATCAACAACAGCCCGCACCGGGGCCGGCACGAGGAGCGGGCTGACGTCGCCCACGGTGACCTTGTGCCCGCGGCGGACACGCTCCCGTGGCGGCCATGAGAGTAAATTGCTCCCCGTCCTGACGACAACGCCCGACTGGTACGGACCGGCACGGACTCGGCGGCAGGCGCGATGCCAATGGGCGGGCGTTGAGCATTACACGGGGGAGTAAAGCATAAGCAGCGAAATGGCGGACACGTCGCGTGCGCCGCGCGAGGTGGTCGTGGCCGCCGGCGGCTGGCTTGGCGGGCAGCTGCTCGCTGACGGATTCGCGTGGCTACCGGGCCGGTTGACGCTGCAACGCCGGGACGGAACACTGCGTCATCAGATCCATCTGTAGCCGGATAAACGCAACCGGCAGGGCGGCCGGATCACCGTCCAGACCATGCTCAACGTACGTGACGCCGCCCTGCGGCGATGGCGCAAGACAAGCCCTGACCGCGTCACTCGCCAGGACGACTATGTATGTGGCCACTTCCTCGGCTACGCCTCCGGCCGTGCCAACGGATACGTCTACGGCGACATCGTCGACGGCGAGATCGACCTCACCCATCCCGGCAGCCGCGAACGCCACCTCCAAGACTGGGTCGCCATGGTCCGCAACGCGGTTTTGCCGTGGTTCGTCGAAGCCAGCGACCCGGACCTGATCATCACCTCCCGAGCCGCGGACAAGACATCCTCACCCGCCGCGATCATCGAGTGGCTGGCCAGCCGCTCCCGCCCCGAACTCATCCCCGCCTTCCTCAACCACTACCTCCAGCAGCACCCAGGATGGCGAGACGACGCAGCAAAGGGATCCACCCTCGCCGCCAAAGGCCAACCACTCGGGCCCACCACGAACTGGGCCATCGAACTCGGCTGGGCCGGCGCTCACCACACCGCCGGCTGACGCCAACACCCCGCAGGGCCGAACGCTGTCCGCGGCGGATGGATGGCTCGCAGGTCCGGCTTACGACCATGGGTCCTCCCGTGAGGTAGGTGAGGACTCAGCGCTGCGGTCGGTCCTCGCCCTGCGCGCGCGCCGCCCGTCCGCCGGCGAGCGGGGCGAAGACCGCCAGTAGGCCGCCGGTGACACCGTTCACCGCGATGACGAATTCGCGCTCCCACCCGATCGGGGCAAGCACGACACCTACCGCCACGGCGGCCACGGCGGCCAGGGCCATGCCGATGCGAGCGGCGCGCTGCGCACTCATCCGGGCGGGCGGACGCGGGTCGGCGTTCAGGCCGGGCCGCCGCAGCATCGACCATACGATGACCAGCGCGCCGGTCGCCCCGGCCGCGCCGGTGATGACCATCGGCACGCCCAGCGCCTGGGCACCGACGCCGAGTCCGTCGACGCCGCTCCAGACCATCAGGCCGAAGATCACCACCGCCACCCCGTGCAGGACCGCGCCGTGGTGGGACCGACGCCGGTCCGCGCTGGCCGGTACATCCTGCATGGAAGCCATGACGGTCCTCCGTGACGAGTTCCGCTCATCGTCGCATCCGGCGGCACCTCGAGCGCAGAGACTTATCGAGTGTTGGCACGGACAGTGACTGACGTCCAGTAGGTCAGCGCGCTCGCTGCGCGGCAGATTCGTATGCTTCGGGCTTGTGCAGCGCTCATCCCCGTGGGGGAGACAACTCCTAGCGCGACCGCAGTGATCCATACTCTTCGGGTGCGATACGGGGATCTACTGGCGCAGACCGATTGGTCGGTGGTCGAGCATGCCTACGCTGGGATGCCAGTCGTGCCCCAGACGCCGCAGATACTCGCGGCGTTGCTCAGCGATGACCCCGCCTGCCAGTCCAGGGCGCTCGGCGATCTCTACGGCGTCGTCCACCATCAGGACACGATCTACAGCGCGACGGCGCCGGCGGTGAACTTCGTTGTCGCGGTGCTCGGGGACCCGCGCATGCTGACACCGGTACCGGTCGGCTCGGGAAGCCACGTCACTCACGTAGCGCTGCGGGCCGCGCTGCTGGACTGGCTGACCTCGGTCATGGAAGCCGCCGCGGGGGCCGACGAACGGACGCCAGGCCAGCACGCCGATATCGCCGCGTGCCGTGCCGCCCGCCCGAACGTCTACCGCGCCGCGTACGCGATGCGTGCCGACCCTGACCCGGCGGTCGTCTCCGCGGCGCTGGGCACGCTGGCCTGCCTGCTGGACGCTCAAGAGCTCGCGCACCACCGGCCCGAGGTCGCTACGTGGCTGCATGACCACGCTCTCGCCTCCACCGACCGGCGCACCCGGGTCCTTGCGGTCATGATCCTTGAATCGTGGGCGTACGACACCACGCCGCTGCTGGAAAAGGATCCGGATCCCGTGGTGCGGGCGACGGCCGCGCTCTCGCCCGCGCACGCGGCCAAGCCTGAGGCCACCACGGCGCTGCTCGATGTGTTGTCGTCGCCGGCCGCCGCCGCGTGGTGCCAGCAGGTCTTCCCGCATTTCGGGCGGATCTTCCCGTTCAAGCTCCTGGCCACGGCCATCGACCGAGCGACGCTTGACGAGCTGATCGCGGTTCTGGCTGTACTTTTGGCCGACGCGCCTCCCGGCACTTACGCCGGTGACTGGGGCGCAAGGCTGCGTGCGAAGGCATTCCCGGACGGCTTCCCGCCGTCCGCGCCGCTCAATCCCGCCCAGCAAGCCTTCCTCGATCTAGTCGCCGAGCGTTGCTTCGGCCCGACCGCCCCGCCTGTTTGGTTCGGCACCGACCCCCGGCTCGCACTGAGCGACCTCGTGCCACAGGGTGCGACCTTCGTCAGAGGCCCGACCAGTTGATGATCAGCGCGCCGGGCAGGGGCCCCACGCACTGTTTTCGGACGCCGCGGTCACTCAACACGATCGCTGAGACTAGAGACGCCGCGCCCGGCGAACCTCACAGCGACCTGGCCAGGACATCCTCGGCAGACCCGGCTGACACGACATGCGCGATCCGCGGCAGAACCGGATGGCCGCACCGGTTCGCGGTTGAACCACATGTGCGCGCCAGCGTCGAGGAACGTGGGGGTGAGGTGCCATTACTGGCGACGCCGAGGGATCGCGGCTACCGGATGGCGGCGCGGGCTTGCGGCCGGAGAAGATCAGGGCCATGGGGCACAGATCTGCCGGGTGGGCGTGGTCGAAGGTCAGCACGGTTCACGGCGTCCGTGATGAGGACGCCGTCGTTTGTGACGGCGACATCTACTCCTACAGGTACCGCTTCTACGCGCCTTCCGACAGGTTCTACGAACGCTGCATCGGCCTGGCGTGGTGCACGATCTGCCGCGAGTACTCCGGTGCCATGGTGTTTGTGCCGCGGAGCGAACGTCTCCCGGACCTACTTGCCGAACTGCCGACCCCTGAGCGTGAGAGGCTGGCTTGCAGCGAGTTGAAGTTGCTCGACTACCTTGACCGCCTCGTTCGGCAAGGATCTTGGCCGACACGCCGTCCCTGATCGGCGGATGAACTAGTGGCGCGCCCAATCCGACAAATCCGTGAACCCGGTCATCGGCCAGCGTAGAGGTGACAGTCGCCAGCAGGGTCGTCGCGTGGTGGCCGGCCGCATCGAGCAGATGCTGCACGGCCGCCCGGCGGGTCGGGTGGCGTAGCTCGGCGAGGTAGCGGCGGCGGAACTCTTCGTACCGTTCGGGGTCGTGGGCGTACCAGCGGCGAAGCTCGGTGGACGGCGCTACCTCGCGCAGCCACTCATCGAGGCGGGCGTCCTGCCTGCGAATCCCGCGCGGCCAGATGCGGTCGACCAGTATCCGCCGGCCGTCTGCGGAGGATGCGGCGTCGTAGATTCGTCGGTACCGGACATCCGTGCCCATGGCGTCCTCCACTCTTTCCCTGATCGGGTTTCGCCGGCGACGGTTGGCGCGTCGGTCGTGGTAGTTCGAGCGTCTCTTCCGGCGGCAGGGGTCGCACAGACCCGGCGGCGGCCACGTTCACCGGCGGATGTTGCCGGCGGCCGGCAGATGTCGAGCCGTGACCGCAGCGGCGACCCTCGGAGCCTGTCCGCACATGCGCGATCGCGGTGATGCGACGAGGTGCCGGTGAGGCCCGCAGGTTCCGGGCATCGACGGAAAGCGGGCCCAGCATGCTCAGCGAAGCAGAACAACGACGGCTTTCGAAATCGCGGCTCAGCTTCGAGCCGATGACCGCCTTCGCGCAGCGACCGTGTACGCGGAACGCTCAGGCAGGTTGAGGGGTGCGCTTCTCACAGAGGCTGGGGTTCAGCGCTGTGCTGGGCGCAGCCGCACACAACAGTGACCCGGGCTCGGGTCGAGGTCCACGAGGTAGGAGGAGTCTCCGGCGCCGTCTGCGACGCCCCGTAGCAGTTGGAGATTCACCCCGCACACGAGTGTGGTGAATCGCTGGGCGAGCCGATGGAACGGGCAGTTGCCCAGCGCTACGGCGCCGCCGTCGTGGTCGAGGTGGCGTGGCTCGTAGCCGAGCTCCTCCAGCGCGGCGAGGACGTTGTCGGCCGCCGCGCCGATCGTCGTTCCGGCCTCGTACGCCGTTCGGTTGAGCACCTCCTGGATGGGAGCCGCGGTTTCGATCGACTCTGCCACGGCCGCGGCGAGCAACCCGCCGACGAGGTCGTACTGGCGCTGGGGCACCGATACCGCCACCTCGCCCTCGACTCGCCGGTACAGCTTCGCGGGGCGGCCGGCGCCGGGACCGGTTCGCCCGGGTGGCCGGCGGTACTCGACTGCCAACAGGCCCGCCTCGGCGAGCCGGTCGAGATGGAGTGCGGCCACCCGCCGGCTGACGCCAACAGAGTCAGCCGCCGCGTCACGGCTGATCGCCGTCCCACTGCCGGCGACAAAGTCGAACACCGCTCTGCGGGTCGGGTCGTCGAGCGCGGCCACGGCGGCGACGCGCTCAGACCACGGACGAGGAGCCATGACCCAAGTGTAAAACACACACATCTTGACTTTAGAAGGGGACAGTTCTAGCGTTTCTAACGTACAAAGAGTTGGTTTTTAGAAGGTTGGAGGACCGCCATGGACACCAAGGCACCGGGCTCGTCAACGATCGCCCGTCTGACCGATCGGGCCGCAGACCCCGCCCACCAGGCGTTCCTGCTGTTGCGCACCGTGTTCACGGTGGCGCCGATCGCGTTCGGTCTGGACAAGTTCGTCAACCTGTTGACCGACTGGCCGAGCTATCTCGCGCCGTTCGTCGACCGGCTCGTCCCGGGCACCGCGCAGCAGGCGATGTACGCCGTGGGAGTGATCGAAATCGTGGCCGGGCTGCTCGTGGCCGCGCGGCCACGGTACGGCGCGCTGGTGGTGGCGGCCTGGTTGGCCGGGATCATCGTGAACCTGCTGATCCTCGGCGGGTTCTATGACGTCGCGTTGCGCGATTTCGGGCTGCTCGTGGCCGCGCTCGCGCTGTCGCGGCTGGCCACCGCACGCCGATCGGCCGGCTCGGCGATGCCCCGCTGATAGCGACCGAGCACAGCCCGCGGCAATCCACTGCACCATCTGCGACGGCCTCCGCAGCGGGCATACGGTAAACAGACCGTAGCTGACCTCCGCAGATGACCGAAGCGCCGCTCCGCTGGAGGAATGACCAATGGCCACGTTGAAACGCCTCTACTCCGAATACGGACAAAGTCCCTGGCTGGACAACCTCACCCGCGGCTACCTACGCGACGGCACCCTGGCGCGCATGATCTCCGCCGGGATCCGCGGAGTAACCGCCAACCCGACCATCTTGACCCGAGCCATCGTCGGCTCAGCCGACTACGACGAGCAGTTCTCGGCGCTGACCGCGGCAGGCCGCCCGATCGAGGACGCCTACTGGCAGCTCGTCGTCGACGACATCACCACCGCGCTGACCGCGCTACGCCCGATCTTCGACGACAGCGGCGGCACCGACGGCTTCGCCTCCCTCGAAGTGGCCGCTGAACTGGCCCGCGACACCCAGGCCTCCGTGTTGGCCGGCCGGGCGCTGCACGAGCGGATCGCCGAACCCAACCTGTTCGTGAAGATCCCGGCGACCGCCGAAGGAGTCCCCGCCGTCCAGGCAATGATCGCCGAGGGCCGAAGCATCAACATCACCTTGATCTTCTCCCTGACCCGCTACGGGCAGATCATCGAGGCGTACCTGGCCGGGCTTGAAGCCTTCGTCGAGAGAGGCGGCGACCCCTCACGTGTGCACAGCGTCGCCTCGTTCTTTGTCAGCCGGGTCGACACCGAGATCGACCGGCGCCTGGAGACGGCCGGCACCGGCGAGGCGCTGGCGCTGCGGGGCCAGGCGGCCATCGCCCAGGCAAAGTTGGCCTACCAGATGTTCCGGGAGCGGTTCTCCGGCCAGCGGTGGGACCGGCTAGCCGCCCTCGGGGCGCACCTGCAGCGCCCGCTGTGGGCATCCACCTCCACAAAGAACCCGGCCTACCCCGACACCTTGTACGTCGACGAGCTCATCGGACCCGATACCGTCAACACCCTGCCCGAGGTCACCATCGCCGCGTTCGAGGATCACGGCACGCTGGCCCGCACGATCGACACCGGCGTGGACGAGGCAGCCGAACTGATGCGCCGGCTGGCCGCCGTCGACATCGACATGGACGACGTCGGCCTGACCCTCGAAGCGCAGGGCGTCGCCGGCTTCCACGCCTCCTACCAGCAGGTGCTCACCGCACTGGCAGCCAAAGCCAACCAGCTCACCCGGCGTTGAGATGGATTGGGCCGGGTGGGCTGTTTTCGGGCTGGTCGCCACCGCCGCGCTGACCGGGGTGATGATCGCTGCCCAACTTGCCGGGCTCACGCGCCTTGACCTGCCCCTCGTGCTCGGCACCCTGGTCACCGCCGACCCGGACCGGGCCCGGGTCGCCGGCTTCTTCATCCACCTCGTCGCCGGCCAGGGCTTCGCGCTCGGCTACGCGGCCACGTTCGCCCTCGTACAGCACGCCACCTGGTGGCTCGGGGGACTGCTCGGCGCTCTGCACGTCACGGTGGCGCTGACGGTCCTGCTGCCGTTGCTGCCGGGCGTCCATCCTCGAATGGCCTCGCATCGCGCCGGCCCGGCCAACACCGCCGCACTGGAGCCACCCGGGCTGCTCGCCCTCAGCTACGGCGTCCAAACCCCCGCGGTCGCGGTGGTCGCCCACCTCGTCTATGGGGTCGTCCTCGGACTGCTCCTGCAGGCGCGATGACATGCACCCCGCCCCGATCGAGGACTACGGGCTGCTCGGCGACACCCGCACCGCCGCCCTCGTCTCCAGTGACGGCGCGATCGACTGGCTCTGCGTGCCCCGCTTCGATGGCGAGCCACTGTTCGGCCGGCTGCTCGGAGGCCCGCCGGCGGGAACGTTTCAGGTCGGCCCGGCCGGTCCGGCCACGGTCGTCGAGCGGCGTTACCGGCCACACACCGCCACGCTGGAAACGACCTGGGCGGTGGGCGAAGCACGGCTCACCCTCGTCGAGGCGATGGTGGCCGAGGTCGCCGGGCGGCTCCTGCCCGCGACGCTGCTGGTGCGGCGCCTGTCGGTCCAGGCGGGAGCGGTCGACATCGTCGTCGAGTTCGATCCCCGCCTCGGAGCTCGACACCGCCCACCGCGGGTCCGCCACCGCGGCCCCCTGCTGGTGTGCGAATGGGGATCGCTCGCGGTGTCCCTAGCCTGCACACCCGAACTCACCGTCGAACCGTGCCGACCCACCCCGGTCAGGGTCGCGCCGGGTCGTCCGGTCACCCTCGTGCTGGCCGTGGCCCACCGCGAGCCGCTCATCCACGTCGACCCTGAGGCGGCCTGGAGTCTCCTCGTCGAGGACGAGGCCCGCTGGCGGGCCTGGACGGCCGAGATCGACCCGTCGCTGCCCTTCCGGGAACCGGTCGTGCGCAGCTTGCTGACGCTGCGGCTGTTGACCTATTCGCCGTCGAACGCGCCCGTCGCCGCACCCACCACGTCCCTGCCGGAGGACCCCGGCGGCGTGCGGAACTGGGACTACCGCTACGTGTGGCCCCGTGACGCCAGCATCGGCATCGCCGCGTTCCTCGCAGTCGGCAAGCTCGACGAGGCCCGCGGTTTCCTCGCCTGGCTGCTGCACGCCAGCCGGCTACAACGCCCCCGCCTGCCGGCCCTGCTCACCCTGTACGGCCGCCACGCACCGCGAGAACGCGAGCTGCTTGGCTGGACCGGATACGCCGGCAGCGTGCCGGTGCGAACCGGCAACGGCGCCGCCGACCAGCACCAACTCGACGGCTACGGCTGGGTCGTCGACGCCGCCTGGGTCTTCGTGCAGGCTGGACATCACCTGTACTCCGAGACATGGCGGGCCGTGCGTGGCTTCGCCGACCTGGTCGCCCGCCGCTGGCACGAGCCCGACGCCGGCATCTGGGAAATCCGCGGCGACGCCGCCCACCACGTGCACTCCAAACTGATGGGCTGGCTCGCCCTGGACCGGGCGCTGCGCATCGCCGACACCCACTGGCTCCCAGGCCGGCAACGCAGGCGGTGGCAGATCGCCCGAGACGCCATCGTCGCCGAAATCCAGGCCCGCGGCTTCGACCCGGCGAAGGCCGCCTACACGCGTAGCTACGGCTCCAAAGACCTGGACGCCGCGCTGCTCGTGCTGCCACTGACGGGCATCGACGACATAGAATCCCTTCGGGTGCGCGGAACGATCGACGCCATCCGCGACGAGTTGTCGGCCGGCGGCCCGCTGCTGTACCGCTACCCGCCAGGGCGTGACGGCCTGCCCGGTACCGAAGGCGCGTTCCTGCCCTGTTCGTTCTGGCTCGTGCAAGCCCTCGCCCGCACCGGACGCTGTGCCGAGGCGATTGAACTGTTCCAGGCACTGATCGAGCGCGCGAGCCCGCTCGGCCTCTACGCCGAAGAGATGGACCCCACGACGGGCGCCCATCTCGGCAACCATCCGCAGACGTTGACCCACGCCGCACTCGTCCAAGCCGCCCTCGCCATCCGGGAAGCACCCATCAAACCGGACGTGCTTTGAGGACCGATAGAAGTTCTCACCCGGCGACCACGGTGGTTCATGTCCGGTCGAACCCGCGCAAGGACTTCCTTCAACCGCCACCGCGGGACCTGACGGCCGACACCCTGAACGGAGACCGCGCCGTCCTCGCTGCTGACGACCAGATGCTCCGGAGCCTCGTGGTGAACGGCGAGGTCGTCCACCGGCCGCCCGGTCGCGCCATCCGCGAGCCTCAGGGTCAAGGTGAACTCGGCGCCCGTGGCGGGTCGGGCCGGCAGCGTCGAGAACTGGCCCTGCGCGTACGGGCGCCCGCGCTCGGCCACCGGCGCGGCGCCCTCCGGCCGGGCGGCGGGCAGGTGCGGCGCCAACAGCATCACCGCCAACGCGACCGCCGTGGCCGCACTCGCGCCGCCCACGACGGTGCGGGACATCCGGCCGGCGAGCACACCGCCCACCAGCAGCACCCCGGCCAGCAGAAAGGCACCGTCCATCACCTTCGTTCACGAAGCGCTGCCCGGAGCCAGCACCGGAAACGGAATCACCGAGACCTCGTCGCCAGCACGAACCCGCAGCTCGTACGGGCCGGCCCGGCTGGCCAACAGCGCGACCGGATCCTGCCCGACCCTCAAGCTGGCTATAACGGTGGACGATCTGGAGCCTCCGGAAGGCGCCGCACGCCCCGATGACTGGCTGACCAAGCTCGATGCCTACATCAAGGAGATGGAAAAGCTGCTGAACCTCTACCGGAACGCCACACTTGGCAGCGATCTCGTCCTGGCGATGAGTGTAGGGATCCACGACGACGCCGCCGTGGCCGCCGGTAAAGCAGCAGCGACAGTCGGGTTGGACACGTGCGCCAAGGTCGACACCTGGCAGATCTTTCCCGGGTAGGCGACGCGGCTCCTGGCACCAGCGGGCGGCTCGACGGATGGCCGTATCCGGACAGGCATGACCGCCGCTCGGCGTCGGTGGGCGACTATGGGCGACTATGGGCGGCGGTATCCGCTTGCCCCGCAGGAAGGGGCCGAGATGGATCAGCCGAGGCGGACCATGCCGGAACTCATGCCCGTGGCCCGGTCTGTCGATCCGCTGGCCGTCGCCCTGGCCAACGCTTCACTGCTCAACGCCGGCTACCTGATGTTGGGGCGGCGCAAGCTCGCCGTCGTCGCCGGGCTGGTCACCGTCGTGCTCATTGCCCTCCTCGTCTCGGCCCGGTCGGTGTGGTTCGAGGTCGTCGTGTTTCTGTGGTGGGCGGCTCTGATCGGGCATGGTTTCGTCCTGGCGGGTGGGGGCATCGAGCGGGTCGATGCGCGCAGGCAGCGGCTGGTGGCGCTCGGCGTCACGGTTCCGGTGCTGCTAACCGTGGGGTTCCTACGGTTCGACGCCGCCCGGATCGAGCGGAGCGTTACCGATGCCCGCCGCAGCGGCGACTGCGCGCAGGCGTTGACCGCCCTGGAAAGGGTGGAGTTCGGCCACCGAGTGGCCGACGCCCCGCTGACCGCCCGGGGCGACAGGACCATCCAGGCGTGCCAACGGCTGCAGACGGCCAGGGACAAGCTCACCACGGCGTTGTACGGCGACACCGCTGCGCTGGAGGCGGGCTTCGGCGATCTCGCCTCAGTCCTGGCCGAGGTGCCCGGCCACGAGAAGATGGTCGACGTGGTCCTGGACGGGTTTCTCGGGGGCCTGCCCGCCGAGGATCCCTGCCACACCGTCACGGTCACCGACTGGCTCCGCCAGCGACAGGCGAGCGACAACGTACTGGACCGGTCTGCCGACATCGTTCCGCGTACCGCGCCTGCGGCGCTCGTCGGATGCGGTGACGACCTCATGGCCGCCAACGACTGGCAGACGGCACGGACGCGTTATCAGCAGATGCTCGACCAGTACCCCGGCGACGAACTCACGGCCAAGGCCCAGGACGGCGTCAAGCAGGCGACGCTGGCCATCGAGCTGGCGAACGTCCACGAGCTCCTTGAGGGGCCGACCAGCACGCAACCCGAGTACTGCTCCAACCCGGCGAGGTACAGCGGTGCCGCCCCCTACGGCAAGGGAACCAACCGCGCACTGTTCTACGGCAACGGGGAGTACACACGCAGGCTCCCTGCCAAGTGGCGGGCCGCCGACGCCGCTCAAGCTGTGCTGGTGGTCTGCGCAGGCGAAGAGGAGTACGGCACGCCCGTCCGAACTTGCTTCTACGAGAACAAGAGCCTTCCCCAGTTCCCCAGGGCGGTAACGTTCCACAAGGTCGCGATTCCCGTGAAGGTCTATGAGCTGCGGACCGGAAAGCTCGTGGCCAACAGGAAGGTGCAGATCGGCGGCGCGAGCTGTCCCAGGGTCCTCCGGTACAGCTACTACTACACCGATCTCGGCCCGCCGTCGCAGGTGTACGTCACCGCGTCAAACGCCGACGTGCAGGCCGGCTTCAAATCGCTGATCGCCCGGTGACCAACGGCGTCCGCCGTATGCGCCCAACCTCATCGGATCGAGCCCGCCCCAGCTGGCACGCCGTGGTCGTTGGTGCTTCGGAATCCCGCCTGGCGCGCCTACGCGGTCAGGGCCACAGTCGTGTTCACAGACGGCCAGGAAGCCCCGCCAGAGGTAGTCGAGATACCCGCGCAAGGCGTTGCAGGGCTTGCGCGACCGTCGATGCGGTGCTCGTAGTCGCGGACGGTGCGGCGGCATCGGGTGATCCAGGCACAGGGTTCTTTCCACGATCCAGCGGCGGTGTAGGACTTGGAAGCCTTTCTGGCCGGCGAGTTTGGCGACGATTTGCACGCTGATGCCGAGTTGGTTGGCTCGTGTGATCCAGGTGCCGGTGTAGGCGCTGTCGGCCCAGATGTGTGTCGTAGCCGCTGGTGGCAGGCGCGTAGGGCGGTGACGAGCCAGTGGGCGGCGACGCGGTCTTGGACGTTGGCGGCGGTCACGGCCATGACTAGTAGCAGGCCGAGGGTGTCGGCCATGATGTGTCGTTTGCGGCCGTTGACGTTCTTGCCGGCGTCGTAGCCGCGAGTGTCGCGGGTGACGGTCTCGGCGGCGCGTACTGATTGGGAGTCGATGATCGCCGCGGATGGGTCCGGATCGCGGCCTTCGGCGAGGCGGACTTGGGTGCGTAGGGCGTCGTGCAGGGTGGTGAGGGTGCCGTCGGCGGTCCACTTCTGGTGGTAGTGGTAGACGGTTTTCCAGGGTGGGAAGTCGGCGGGCAGGGCGCGCCATTTGGTGCCGTTGTCGCAGGTGTAGCGGATGGCGTCGACGATGTCGCGGCGGGAGTGGGTAGGGTGGCGTCCGCCGCGCCGGGTGGGTGTGCCGCTGGGGATGTGTGGGGCGATCAGTGCCTATTCGGTGTCGCTGGTGTCGGAGGGGTAGCGGCGTGGCCGGTTGGTGGGTAGGTGTTGGTCGGTGTGGGTGGGCGTGTCGGTGGGGGTGGCGGCGGTGCTGGCGCCGGCGACGAGGTAGAAAGTCATGTGCGGGGCTCTTGGGTTGTGTGCGTTGCTGGTTTGGTCGCCAGTGCATGTACCGAAGAGCCCCGCCTGCTGTCACGACGACACGCCGAACCTGCGTGCCTTCGACGGCCTCGTCGACCGCGAATGGAGCCTGGACGACGTACTCACCGACCACCTGAACACCCTCAACGTCCCGGTACTGGGCACCCTACCGATCGGCCCCGGAAGACCACCGGTTCCCATCGGCGTCCCCGCCGTCCTCAACGCGACCGACGCCGTGCTGTCAGTCGGCTGAATGCCGCGACGCTGAGGTGCGACGGTACGGACGACCACCACTTATGTGGCTATCGCGTGCAGCTGATCTTGATTCGAGATGCGGTGTCGGGTACTTCGATTGGTAGTGAGCCCTGCCAATCAGGCGACTGCCTCTGGCAACGGCGAGGGTCTCGTTCCCTCCGCGGGTTAGGTCGTGACATACCTGAGCAGAGGAAGGTTCCTGACCGAGGCCGGCTCGGTGGTCTGGTCGAGCACAGTGAACCGCTGGTCCAGCAGCACCAGCTGCCCGCCGACGACGCGCACCAGAACCGTGTTGTCGGCGAGGAAGTGGATGCTGGATACCGCACCGGTCACCGGGAGGTCGACGACCTTGCTTGTGACCGTGTCCACGACGGCGAAGCTACCCAGATTGCGGCTGCGATCTGGACCGGTCCAGCCTACCGAGACGTATCGACCATCGATGGAGACGCTGCGTACGCCCCAACCGTCGTGGCGCTTCGCCTCATCCGGCGGCGGTGTGTAGGTGTACCGGCGGGCGGCACCGGGACTTCCCTTCGGCATGACGATCGGGTTGTCGCCACTGTCCGTGGTCGCCGCCCACCCGCCGTCGACGGACCAGACGCCCTGGTAAACATCGCCCATCGGCTCACCGGTGTCGGAGTTGTGAAGCACCTGGCGGCGAGGGTCGTCAGAACCCCTGACGAGGATCGAGGTGGGGGAAAACCAGATGAGCGAGGTATCGCCCAGACAACTGGCACCGACAGGCAGCGTACGGCGGCTCGTACCCCGCAGATTAGACACCATCAGGTTTCCGCCGCCGTTCGGGTCCGTGCTGGCCGCCCAGGCGATCTGGTTCCCGTCAGGCGATATGACAGCGGTATTACTCGGGCACGGGCCCGTGTCAGCCGTGATGCTGACGGGCTTTTCCGACCCACCGCGAACGCTGTGAACCTCTAAGATGGCGCCCGTCGACTCCAGGTAGAAAGCCGTGCCGTCGATCGTCTTGGGTGCTGCGGCGCTGTCCGACACAACCGGCGGGACCGACGTTGACACACGTTCCGG
This sequence comes from Actinomycetes bacterium KLBMP 9797, assembly GCA_037414955.1. Classification (GTDB taxonomy): domain Bacteria; phylum Actinomycetota; class Actinomycetes; order Mycobacteriales; family Micromonosporaceae; genus Phytohabitans. The sequence continues at coordinate 55,256 of JBBEWH010000116.1, read as the reverse complement.
CCGCGATCCGCTGCAGGCACTGGTAAACGTTAGCCCAAGGCAGAGCAGCACGCACACGCCAGCACGGCGCGATTCCCCGTTCGCCATCATGGCGCAGAGCGTAAATCCTCACGGCAACAGGCCCAACTCCCCTCCATCGCCTCAGCAACGCCCCGACGCCGTCCGCGACGTGACGGGACGATGACGAGCGACGCGGCTTGGTCACCTTCGGCAGCGAGCGGATTGCGCCTACCGTGCGTCGGATCAATCTCGTACAGCGGCGAAAGGGTCACCGACTCGCGCTGGGAACAGGTTGGCGACGGCGGCGTCCAGACGACTCCCAGCCAGCTCGTGCGCTACACGGGAGTCGCCGGCGACCTCGCCTTCGGCCCGGGCGGGCGACTGGCCGTCGCCTCGGACGACGGCACCGTCCGGATCTGGGACGTCAGCGCGACGGCGCCGCCCGTCGTGATCCGTCAGCCGAAGGAGACCGTTCCCACCGCCGTGGCCATCAGCCCCGATGGCCGCCGGATCGCCGTCGGCGGTTCCGAGAATGTCATGGTCTGGTCCGCCGACGGGCGCACCGGACCGGAGATCTACCGCGGCCCAGAGGTCGGGTACAGCAGTGTGGCGTTCAGCCCGGACGGCCGCCGCATCGCCGCGGGCACGTACGAGCGGACCGTCCGGGTCTGGGACGTCTCCGACCGCACACGCGGCCTGGCGCTGCGCGGCCACGACGGCGCCGTGCGGGACCTGGCGTTCAGCCAAGACGGCCGCCGGCTCGTCTCCGGCAGCGACGACTCCACCGTGCGCGTGTGGGACACCACCGCCGTCGCCACGGTCACGCTTCCCGCATCACACGGCGGCCAGGCACTGCTCAGCGATGACGGCAGCTTCACGGCGGCGTCCACCGCGCCCGGCACGATCTCCGTCTTCCCCACCCGCGCGCCGGAGCGCGCGACGACGCTGCGCAACGGCCCGTCGGACCCGTCCTTCCTCGCCGTCAGCGCGGGCGGATCTGGCGTCGCGGTCGCGACCGGCGCCAGCGAGCAGATCCACTGGTGGCGACCGGCGACCGGCGACGAACCGACGGTTCTCGACTGCCCGCGCCGGCCAGACAGGGTGGGCACCAACGGCGTCTCCTTGAGTGACGACGGACGCATGCTCGCCGTCAACTGCGGCGACAGCGAAATCCGCGTGTGGCGGGCCGGCGGCCGGCAGGCCGCCGGCTGGATCGGCGGCTACGGGCCGGTCGCGGTCAACCGTGACGCCACCCGCGTGGCATTGTTCCAGCAATCGCACGGCGTGGTGCTGTGGGATCCGGCGACCGGCCGGGTGGTGCGGACGCTGAAGGGCCAGAGCCCACGCGCCGAGCACCTCCGGTTCAGCCCAGACGGACGGCTGCTGGCCGTCGCGGGCGACGACGCGACGATCCGGATCTGGGCCGTTACCGGAAACAGCGACCCGGTTGTGCTCACCGGCACGATCGGGCGCGCCACGGCGATCAGCTTCAGTCCGGACGGCAAGCTCATTGCCGGCGTCGGCACGGACGACGTCGTGCGCCTGTGGAACACCGACGGCAGCGGCCAGGCCCTGACCTTGGACCATCCCGCCGGCGCCCGTCAACTCGTCTTCAGCGCCGACGGACGGCGGCTCATCACGCGGTACGGAACGAACATCCGCTTCACACCGTGCGAGGTGTGCGGGTCGATTGAGGACGTGCTCGCACTGGCCGGGCAGCGCACGACCCGAGACTTCACACCGCAGGAGCGCGCGAAATACCTGCATGAACCCGAATAGGGGTCCGTTCCTGCACGTCCAAGGTCAGCAGCGTTGTGTCCCACCCTGGCACCAGGGCCTCACTGCCCTTTGGTGAGGCGTAGCACGCCGGACGGACCGCCGACCGGGCGGCGGTTGGCAGGATCTGGGTGCAGCGTAGATCGCGCTCGCGGCAGCGCAAGGTCGCACGTCAACCACGCCATGACCAAGCTGGACACCCCGGGACCGGGCCCAACTCGTGGTCATCGCCTACTAGGCCGGCTGCCCGGCTCCCGCCAAGCGGGAGGAATACGCGCGTTCTACCCGCTGAACGCGCGCCCTGGACCCGCGCGGTGCAGGCTGGCAGCATGACGACACCAATGCTTGACGACAAGGTCGCATTCGTCAGCGGGGCGGGGCGCGGCATCGGTGCCGCGGCGGCTCGGCTCTTCGCCCGCGAGGGTGCGCGGGTGCTGCTCGCGGCCCGGACCGAGGCCCAGCTCAAGGCGGTCGCGGACGATATCCGGACGGCGGGCGGCACGGCGGACTACGTGCGGTGCGACCTGGCCGACCCGGACAGCGTGCGGGCCGCGGTCGACCGGGCCGTCTCCCTCTTCGGGCGGCTCGACGTGGCCTTCAACAACGGCGCGACGATCACTCCGCCGGGGCCGGTGGATCGGGTGGGCGAGGCCGACTTCGACCTGCTCTACCAGGTCAACCTGCGTGGCGTGTGGCTGGCCATGGTGGCCCAGGTCGCCGCGATCCGGGCCACCGCGGGCCGCGGCGCGATCGTGAACAACTCCAGCGTTGGTAGCCTGGCCGGCAACCCGGTGCTGCCCGCGTACGGTGCGATGAAACGGGCGGTGAACAGCCTGACCGAGTCGGCCGCGATCAACTTCGCACCGGAGGGCATCCGGGTCAACGCGATCGCGCCGGGCAACACCCGTACCGAAATGATCGACACCTGGCAGGAGGACTCGCCCGGCCTGGTGGAGCGCCTGGTGGCGGCGACGCCGCTGGGCCGCCAGGCCGAGCCGGAGGAGATCGCCGAGGCGGCGGCGTGGCTGCTCAGCGACCGCTCGTCGTTCGTGACCGGTGTGGTACTCCCCGTCGACGGCGGAGCGCGGGCCTGAGGTCCACATCGTGGATGACGTACTTCATCAGGCCCTCCAAGCGTGCACGACGGCCGTTCCGTCGCTCATCTGATAGGTCGCGCCGATGTCTACCTCCTCCACCGAATTTGCCGACCGCGTTCCCGCCGACACAACGGATCCCCCACCGAGTCGTTCCGGGCCTACGTGGCCGCGCGGTTGTTGCCGTTGTCGCGGGTCGCGTTCATGCTGACCGGGGACTGGCATCTGGCGGAAGACCTGGTGCAAAACACCCTGATCTGGGTCGCCCGGCACTGGGAGGGGTGGCGACCACCGGTGATCCCGACCCGTATGTGCGGCGCAGCATGTACCGGCAGCATGTATCGATGTGGCGGCGCCGGTGGCCGGGGGATCGACCTGCGCCCCGACGTGCCGGACCGACCGTTGCCCGACACCACCAATGAGTCGGTGCGGTCGATGGTGATGCGTACGGCGCTCGCCGGCTCGCGCCGAGGCAACGCGCGGTACTTGTGCTCCGGTTCTACGAGGACCTGACCGTGGCGGAATCGTATGGCGCTCCAGTGCTTGCCTTCGGATGTAGAGACGGGGGCAATGTCGGCGACGTTGCCCCCGTGGCATCGACTTCGGCTCAGCGCAGTGCGCGCGGGTCGGGGTGGAGGGACTCGGGCAGGCGTACGCGGATGAACTCGTTGTCGTCCGCTCGGCCCGGCCTGCGTGTTGCGTTCGTCGGGTAGTTGTTGTCGTTCAGCACGCCGATGGTCCGGGCGTCCAGCAGGATCAGACCCTCGATCGTGAAGAACGGGAACCGAAACACCGGCCCGAACCCGCCCAGCCTGTCCGGGTTGGCGATGTTGAGCAGGTCTGCGACCAGCGTCTTGTCCAGCTTGCCGTCGCCGTTCCGATCGCGGCGATCAGCCAGGTACACCTTCTTGAACACTGCCTCGTCACCCGAGGTGCTGTCCCGCTCCAGGAACAGGAAGCGGTTGGCGTCCACGGTCACCACGTCCGCGACCGCGTGGGCCGGCGATTCCAGCGCGTACGTCCACCGCTTGTCGGTGTATGCCCCGGTCTGCAGATCGAACTCGTACATCCGCAGCTCTCCCGCCGGGTCGCCGGTCACCGTGCCCTCGAGCACCGGGTAGAGGTAGCGGCCGTCCGGCGAGATCGTGAGGCTCTCGTATCCACGGCTACCGCCGAGGTTCGGCGTGCCGCCGCCAAGGTTCGGGTTTTCCGGTGCGAAGACACCGGGCGTCGGGATCGGCGCGGACAGCAGGCGGCCGGTGCGGTCGACGTGGAGCAGGAAGGGGCCGAACTCGTCGCCCAGCCAGTACGTGCCGTCCACCGCCCGCACGATCGACTCGACGTCGAAGTCGGCGCCGGTAAGCACCCGGTCAGGGCGGGTCAGGGCGAACGGCACCTTGCCGCCCGGGTCGGTGAGGTGGAAGCCGCCCAGCACGTCGACCGTGCCCGTGCCGAACACCGGAGCGATCCGCTGCACCCGCAGCGCGAAGTCGGCGCTGTTCGCCTTGGTGCCGTACCCGTTGTCGGAGAGCACCTCGAAGGTCCCGCCACCACCCCGGACGATGCCGGAAAAGCCCTGCACCGGCTGATCCGCGAAGGGGGGCTGCACCCCATTGATGGGTGCGGTGCCAAGCGCCGCGCCGGAGGGCTCGCTGGCCGGCACATACGTCTGTGCCGGCAGGGCCGCAAAACCCGTGAGCGTCGGCACGTCGACGTCGTCATCATGTGCTCGGGTGGGGGTGGAGAGGAGCCCGAGGATGAGTACGGCGCCCCCCGTGGCGGCCGCTATCCGCCTGGCAATCGATCGCATGACCGCTCACGATAGCCGATGACGCTTTCAAACCCGCTGTCACCGATTGAGCACCGCTGGCTAGAACTCCGGCCGTCCACTGTGGCCGGACATATGGGTGTCACGACAGATGACGTCCGCCGCGCGGTAGTAGATCACCTGGGTTGTGTAGACCGACCAGATCAACGAGGGGCAGCCGCCGCGCTGCCAGGCTATGACCGGACTGCGCGACGATCAAGTCACCGACCTCGTCACCGCCGTGTTCGACCTGCTGGATGGGATGTGGCAGCCGGTACGCGCCAGGAAGCGGTCCGCGTCTGACGCTAACGCTGTCCACAACGGACGGCCCAAGAAGCGGATGAACTCGAACAGCACGCTGCGGTCATTGGCCAGCGTCGAGTCGCAGCATCCAGCGCCCATCGACGCCAGTAGGTACTGGTCCACCAGTTCCTACTCGTAGTCCTCACGTTCCTGCGCAGTGTCAAGCCGACGCGGCACGTCGATCGACCTGACCACCGCCAGTGCCGTAGCAAACCCGACCTTCAAAGAAGGGAGCAAAACATCATGAACACTGTCCAAACTCCACGAATCCTGACCAACGGTCAAGACCTTGTACCTCGACCCAGTGACCTCAGCCTGTGCACCGGTTGGCCATGAGATGCGATTGCCGTACGGCATACGGCCGCAAGGCCAGGTCTTGCCGTAGGCTGTCGTCACGGCGTGCTCACCGTCTGCTGCGGTTGTTGTCGTCAGTTGCCGGTCGGGAGTTCGCAGGGTGGCCAAAGCCACACCGGGCGACGGCGGACATCGAGTGTTGTCGAGCCGGGGCGACGGCTCCGGGGAGTTGCGAAACCGGCTTTGGCACGGGCGGGCCGGCGAAGACCGCCTTCCGGTCCTCGTCCGCGACGGGCCGCCGCGGTTCAGCCGCTGGTGGCCTACGACGGGGCGGTCGATGTGGACCGGATCAGCTCGTGGTACCAACCTCGGCGGTCTAGTCGATGAGGGCCTGCGTGCCGAGAACGACGGCGAGCGCGAGGCGTTCGGCGTCCTGGGTGCCGGGTTCGGCGGTGTAGACGGTGATGCGGAGGTCGTCGAGGGCGACGATGAGCGTGTCGCAGTCGAGCGAGATCCGGCCGGCCGCGGGATGGTCGATTGTCTTGCGCTTGGACGGGTCCGGCGCTGGCGGCGGGGTGTCGGATGTCCACAGTTCGGCGAAGCGTGGGCTCTGCGCGGCGAGGTCGCTGACGAGCCGTCGCAGCGCCTGGTCGGCTGGATATCGGGAGGCGGTCAGGCGCAGGTCGGCTACGAGTCGCGCCTCGTGGTCGGCTTGTTCCTGGGCGGTGTGCACGACGCGGCTCGTGGGCCCGAGCAGGTTACGCCAGAGGGCGTTGCGTTCGATGCCGTGCCAGGTCGACGTTTCCCCCATGAGCGCGTCGTACGGCGCGTTGGCCAGGATCAGCGTCCATGTCGCGTCGTGTACGACGACCGGGGTGTGCGCCAGGCGATCCAGGAGCCGCTGGACGCTGGGCGTCAGGCGGGACGGGACGATGCCAGGTCCAGGCGCGGCGCGGCCGGCCAGCTGGTACAGCAGGTCCCGTTCGGCGTCGGACAGCCGTAACGCTCGCGCGAGCGCCTCGACGATCTGCGCGGACGGTGCGGTCGCTCGTCCCTGTTCGAGGCGGGTCAGGTAGTCGGCCGAGATCCCGGCGAGCGCGGCCAGCTCCTCGCGGCGCAGGCCGGTCGCTCGGCGCCGCCGCCCCACCGGTACGCCCACCGTCTCGGGTGCCACCCGGTCGCGCCAGCGGCGTACGGTCCGGCCGAACTCCCATGCCTGCACGTCTTCCAGTATCGCCAGGCGGCTGCGGGGTGTCCTGGCCCTGGCAGTCCTACGAAAACCGGACGGCTGTTTGCCGCGCCGGGACCGCGTTTGGCTGGACGCATGACTTCTGTTCTCATCACCGGCCCGACGCGCGGTCTCGGCCACGCCGCTGTCCGGGCCATGGCCAGCAACCCGGCTCGCCCCGATCTGCTGCTGGTCGGCCGCAGCGGTGCGGCGCTGACGAGCGTCGCCGAGGAGGCTCGTGCGCTCGGTGCGACCGTCTACGAGATCGGCTGCGACCTGTCTCGGCTCGCCGAGGTACGCGCAGCGGCCACGACCGTCCGCGACCTGCTCGCGACTGGAAAGGTACGCCCGCTCCGGGCGCTGGTCGCCAACGCCGGGGCGATGTCCTCGGACACCCGGCTGGCGTCCGCCGACGGGTACGAGATGACGTTCGCCGTGAACTACCTGGCCCACGCCCAACTCATCGGCGACTTGCTCGACGCGTCCACCGCTCCCGCCCGCATCGTCCTACTCGGCTCGAACACGTACTACGCCAACTTCTGGCGGCGGCTGCTGGGCGTAGCGCAGGCGCAGTGGCAGGACCCGGTCGACCTCGCCCGCCCGGCGACCGGCGACTCCAACCCTGGTATGAAGGCCGCTGGGGTGGCGTACTCCAACGCAAAGCTGGCCATCCTCTACTACGCGCACGAGCTGCAACGGCGCGTCGGACCCGGTGTCACCGTCTCGGTGTACGAGCCCGGCTGGATGCCCGGCACCTCGCTGAGCCGCGGAGCCCCTGCCGCTATTCAGGTGATCGGGCGAGGACTCGCGCGCGTGCCCGGCCTCGCCACTCCCGATCGCTCCGGGCCGGTGCTGGCGTCGATCGCTCTCGACGCCCGGTGGGCCCACCTGCGCGACGGCGCATTCGTCGTACGCGACAAGGTGGCCGACGTACGCCCGATCGCCCACGACCGTGGCCGGGAACGCCGCCTGTGGGAGGCGACCGCCGAACTACTGGATCGGGCCCTCGCCGGTTAGAACGGTCGCGCCAACGCGGTGCGGCTCACGACGCTCGCCGCGCTGTGCAAGGTGGCGCTGCGTGCCGTCCACGGTGGCGACGAGCCGGCACGGCTGCGGCCACATCGCGGTGACCAATGGATCGAAGTCAGCCACGAGAAGCCTGGCCAACTCCAGACGGCTCTCGTAGACCACGTGACCGCGCACGGTGACGGACCAGAAACTGCCGGACAAGTGTGCCCGTGATGCGAACGCCACCGCCGCCACGGCACCGACCCGGCAAACTCCGGATCCGCACCTGGTTCAACGCGACCGGCGCCACATCGTCCACGCCGTAGCGGATCCACACGGTCGCCTGACCCACCGGGGAAGGCCGCGGCGGGTCACCTTGTGCCGAGCGGACCCGCCTGGCGACCACCACACCATCCGAACACCCGCACACCGACCCCGATCGCCACCACGCCGACCACATCGAGCAGCATCAACCCGGACTCCAAAGCCCACGCCGGACCGTAGGACCCGCAGCCCTGGCCCGCACTGCCTGTCCCGCAGCGAATCACGGGACAGGCAGCTTCCACATCGACAGGTGTGAAGACCAAGGGCTAAAGGCATATGCCTGGTCACGCCGCGTGCCTTGGTCCTTGATCGGCGGGCGGCACGCTCACTTACCTCGGCATTCGATATGTCGGATGCAGGCAGCGTCGATGATCGGTTCGAGCAGCGGCCGCCACGCAACGGCTGGCCTATGGGTGGCCATGTCGGTCGCATGAATCGCTGGATGGCGGTTGTATGAACGCGGCTCGATATCGTGACTCAGCCTGCGGAGGAGGGGTCATGCGCTGGGGGCGTCAGCTCAGTGTCATTGCCATTTGTGCCGCGCTGTTCGCTGTCACCGGCGAGGCCGGTACCACGGCCGCGTTGAACACATCCCGGCCGAGTCGGCCGGATGGGGGACACGCCGAGCCGGCGCCGCGGCAGCGGTGGGGGTCGATCGAGGTCGATGCCGAGGGCGGCCATGTCATCGGCGGGCCCGGTAACCGTACGGTGCCGGTCAGCCTGCGCCAGCGGTATCCGCTGCGGGCCGAGCCCGTGGTGCCGGCGCCGCCGCGGAACCGCGCCGATCTCGCTGAGCCGCCGGCGATGGCGCCGCGTCGCGGGTTCGACGCGCGGACGAGCGTCGAGTTGCCCGATGGCCGGGACGCGAACGTGCGCACGTACGCGAACGCCGACGGCACTCGGACCACCGCGTTCTCCGCCGCCTCGGTCGCCCCGGGGGCCGCGGACAGCAGCATGGTGGTGCGCGGTGGCGCGTCCAGCGCTGGCGGCTCGGAGCTGCTGGTGGGCAATGTCGGCGGCGCCGCGGCGTCCTATGTGAAGTTCGCCGGCCTGGTCGACCGGCTGCGGCTCCACACCATCTACGGCGCTCAGCTGTCCATTGTGGGCTATGATGCGCCGTCCTGTAGCCCGCGGCCGCTGACCGTGCATCCGGTGACCCAGGCGTGGAGCGCCGGTGGCGGCTGGTCCTATCCCGGCCCGGCGGTGGGTGGCGCGCTGGCCGCCAAGTCGTTCGCGTACGGCTATATCGCGCTGGGCCAGTCCCGGTCGGCGTGCCCGGCCGATCGGGCGCTGCTGGACCTTGGCCGTGGTGGCCGAGACGTGGTGCAGGGCTGGGTGAACGGGGCGGCGAACAACGGGCTGTCGCTGCGCGCGTCGACGACCGATCCGTTGGCGTGGAAGCGGATCGCGGGGCCCGCGACGGCCAACCCGCCGACGCTCTACGTGACGCACAGCCCGTACAACGCGGACTATGCGATCCCGAACCCCGTGCCGAACCCGCCGGTGCTGCAGAACCAGGCGGGAAAGGTGAAGGTGACGGTCACCAACCGGGGTGCCGAGGCGTGGGCTCCCGACGCCTACTACCTGGCGTACCGGGCGTTCAACACGGCGACCAACCGGCTGGTGACGCAGCGCCGCGCCGCGAACCTGCCCGGCACGCTGGCCCGCGGGGCGCGGGTGACGCTGGAAGCCACTATCGCACCGCTGCCACCCGGGCGGTACTTCCTTGACTTCACCATGGTCCGTACCGGTGGCATCGTCTTCACCGACCAGCAGGTGCCGCCGGCCCGGATCGTGCTCGTCGTGGTGGACATCCCGCCGGTGTTGCAGGAGCTGTATCCGCCCAACGGATACCAGGCACAGACACTCACCCCACAACTGTGGGCGCGTGCCCTGGACATCGACGCGCCGCCGGCCAGCACGCTGCGGTTCGGTTTCCAGATCTGCGAGTACACCGCGGCCGGTACGCGGATCAACTGCCTCTCCTCCGGAGACCAGACCAGCCAGGCGTGGACCGTGCCGGCCGCGAGGCTGTTCTGGAGCCGGAACTACCAATGGCAGGCGACGGTCAAGGACGGGGCGAACACGGTCACCTCCGACTGGGTGAACCTGCTGACGTCGGTGCCGCAGCCGGAGATCACCGGGCACTTGGCGGCCGCGCCGTACGGCACGCAGGACAAGGAGTTCGACCCGCAGGTCGGCAACTACACCACCGCCGCGGTGGACGCGTCGGTCAGCACGGTTGGACCGGCGTTGCGGGTGGTACGCACCTACAACAGCCTGGACCCGCGTCGCGACCTGGCCTTCGGAGCCGGTTGGGTGAGCCAGTTCGACATGGGGCTGACCCCGGACGACGACGGCTCGGGCAACGTCGTGGTCACCTACCCGGACGGTCAGCAGGTGCGCTTCGGTCGCAACCCGGACGGCACGTTCGCGCCGCCGCAGGGCCGCGCGGCCACTCTCGCCGTCGCCGGCACCGGCTACACCTTCGCCGATCGGGCCGGTATGTCGTACCAGTTCGGGGCGACCGGGAGGCTGACGAAGATCACGGACGCCGGGCAGCGGTCCCTCGTGCTCACCTACGACACCAGTACCGGCCGGTTGGCGACGGCGACCGCCGCCACCAGCCAGAGCAGCCCAGCCAGCAGATCGCTGCGGTTCACCTGGACCGGTGCGCACGTGACCTCGGTACGCGCCGATACGCTGACCTGGACCTACACCTACACCGGGGACCTGCTGACCAAGGTGTGCGGGCCGACCAACGCCTGCACCACCTACACGTACGCAACCGGTTCGCATTACCGCACGGCGGTGCTGGACAGCGGCCCGCAGTCGTACTGGCGGCTGGGTGAGGCCGAGGGCACCGCGGCCGGCAGCGAGGTCGCGGTGAACCTGGGCAAGGACGCCGGGGTCTACCGCAACGTAGCCCTGGGCACGGCCGGGGTCGCCGGCGGCGGGGGCAACACGGCGGGCACGTTCAATGGGACCACGTCGGTGCTGGAGTTGCCCAAGGGCACGGTCAAGAAGAGCCGGGACGCTGCGGTCGAGCTGTGGTTCAAGATGTCCCCGACACAGACCGGCGGCCCGCTGATCGGCTACCAGGACACCGCGCTGGACGGCACCGCCGGCACCGGCGTACCGCTGCTGTACGTCGGTACCGACGGCCGGGTGCGCGGCCAGTTCCGCACCGGCGCGATCGCCCCGATCACCTCCGGCGTCGTCGCCAGGGACCAGTGGCACCATGTGGTCCTCTCCGCGATGGGCGACCGGCAGACGCTCTGGCTGGACGGCGCGCTGGTGGGCACGCTGACCGGAACGGTCGACCACAGCACACTGACCTTCAACCAGGTCGGCGCCGGGTACGCCGGCGCCGCGGCGTCCTGGCCCGGCTGGGGCACCGCGTCACGGCGCTACTTCTCCGGCGCCATCGACGATGTCGCCGTCTACAACCATCCGCTCGGCCCGGCCGCGGTCGCCGCCCACCATCGCCACGGCGGCCAGCCCGCCGATCAGCTCACCGCGGTGATCCTGCAGAGTGGCCGGGTGGTGGCCGAGGTCGGCTACGACACCGCGCTGGACAGGGTGAAGGAGTACACCGACAGCAACGGCGGCACCTGGAAGATCGGGCCGACCGCGGTCTACGGCGGCGAGACCGACCTGCGCCGCAGCGTGCAGGTGCTCGACCCGGCGGACCGACCCTACCTATACGAGTACGACGCGCTGGCCGGGCGGCTACTGCGATCTGGGACGCCAACCGGGCTCGGCACCCGGGAGGAGGACCAGCCCGGGCACCCGTCGCCCTCGCCCACACCGTCACCCACCCAGGTCTGTACCACGCCGGATCCGGGTGATCCCCGCTTCTGCACGGTCCCGCCGCCCGGTGATCAGACCGCGCCGATCTTCGGCCGCCAGCCGTTGGACGGCATCGCCGTGCGCAGCTTCTCCTACGACTCACGCGGCTTCACGAGCGCGGTGACGAACGAGAACGGCGACACCGTCACCTTCGCCTACGACGACCGGGGCAACGTGACGGCCCGCACCACGTGCCGGACCGCGAACCAGTGCTTCACGCAGTACAGCACCTACCCAGCGACCGCCAGCAACCCGTTCGACCCCCGCAACGACCTGCCGACCGAGTCGCGGGACGGCCGGTCGGCCAGTGCCACCGACAACACCTACCGCACCTCGTACACCTACACCGCGACCGGGGATCTACTGACCCAGACCAATCCGGACGGCGGCATCGTCCGGCATACCTACACCACCGGCACCGAGCCGGCGGTGGGCGGTGGGGCCATGCCGCCGGCGCTGGTCGCCACCACCACCGACCCGCGCGGCGCGGTCACCCGGTACGCCTATTACGCCAACGGCGACCTGGCGACGGTGACCGAGGCGTCCGGGCTGGTCGTCAACTACAGCTATGACGCCCTGGGACGCAAGGTGTCGGAAAAGGAGATCTCCAACAGCTTCCCGGGCGGAGTCACCACCACTTACAGCCACGACACGCTGGGCCGGCTCACCGGCGTCGTCGAGCCGGCGACCACCGACGCGGTCAGCGGCGTCCGGCACCAGAAGGCGACCCAGCAGACCTACGACGCCGACGGAAACCTGACCTCGATCACCGAGCGAGACCTGCTCGGCGGCGACCCGGAACGGGTGACCAGCTACACCTACGACGACTTCGGCCGGGTCGCGCAAGTGACCGACGCCGAGGGCAACACCACCAGCTACGACTATGACCGGTACGGCAACCGCACGGTCATGGTGGACGCGAACGGCAACGAGTACCGCTACGCCTACACCGCCCGCAACGCGATCGCCGAGGTCCGGTTGCGCGACTGGAACGGCGACCCACCCGGGACGCCCGACACCGGCGACCCGATCGTGCTCGACTCCTACGCCTACGACCTCGCCGGGCGGATGGTCCGGCACACCGACGCCATGGGCCACCGGATCGAGTACGGCTACTTCCGTGACGACCTGCTCGCCACGGTCACCCTCAAGGGACTGCGTAACCCGGACGGCAGCACCCGCGACTATGTGCTGGAGTCCAACACGTACGACGGCGCCGGCAACCTCACCCGGCAGGTGGCCGGCAACGGCACCACCGTCACCGAGCGCACCATCACCAGGACCGGCCAGGTGGCCACTTCGGCGGTCGACCCGGCCGGGCTCAACCGGCGGACCACCTTCAGCTACGACCTGGCCGGCAATGTCACCGCCAGCAGCCGGTCCGGCGCCGCCGCCAACGTGTCGTGGCCGACGCCCACCACGACGTCCACAGTGGCCTACGAGTACGACCTGTCCGGCAACATGACCAAGGAAACGGTGAGCGCCGGCTCCACCACCCTGGTCACGACGCACCGGTTCGACCAGCGCGGCCTCCAGATCGCCACAACCGATCCGCGAGGCAACGCCAGCGGCGCCGACCCGGCCGCGTACACCACCGAGCACCGCCACGACGAACTCGGCCGGAAGGTCGCCACCACCGGCCCGGTCGTCTCCGCGGAGGAGGCCGGCGGTGCCGCGCAGCCGATCCGGCCGACGGTCACCGCTGGGTACGACACCTTCGGCAACCCGGTGAACACCCGGGACGAGCGGGGCGCGCTTGGCCGCAATACCTATGACCGGCTCGGCCGGCTGGTAACCGCAGCGGCGCCGACCTATACGCCACCCGGCCTCCCGGCGACGCTGACTCCGACGACCCGGCAGCGCTACGACGGCCTGGGCAACGTGGTGGAGATCATCGACCCGCGCGGCAACGCGACCCGCTACACGTACGACCGGCTGGGCCGTGTGGTGACCAAGGACCAGCCGGCCGCCACCAACGACGACCGGGCGGTGTGGCGCTACACGTACACCCGTACCGGTGAACTGCTGTCGGTGACCGATCCCACCGGGGCCCGGGCCGAGTCGACCTACGACGACCTGGACCGCCCGGTGACGACGACGCAGATCGAGCGGCGCCCCACGGCCGGAACCTTCACCACGACGTACTCCTACGACGACGCCGGCAACATCACCTCCCGCCGTTCACCGAGCGGAGCGACGTCGACCATGGCGTACGACGCGGCCGGGGAACTGATCCGGGTCACCGACCCGACCGGCGTCGTCCAGCAGTACGGCTACGACTTCGCCGGCCGCAAGGTGCGCACCAGCGACGGTCTCGGCCGCACCGAGCGGATCGACTATGACGGGTTCGGCCGGGTCGCCGCCGAGTTCGACCTGTCGCCGGCCGGGGCCACCCTGCGGTCGGTGCGCTACGGCTACGACGCCGCGGGCAACCTCGCCTCCACCACGGACGCGCGCGGCGTGACCGCCACCTACGAGCACGACGCACTCGACCGGCTGGTGCGGCAGGTCGAACCGGTCTCCGCGGCGAAGAGCATCATCACCACATTCGGATACGACGCCGTTGGCAAACGCACCCGATACACGGACGGCCGGGGCAACGCCACGGTCTACACGTACAACAGCCTGGGGCTGACCGAGTCGGTGGTGGTGCCGTCCACAGTGGCACATCCCGCAGCCGCCGACCGTACCTGGACGGTCAGCTACGACGCCACCGGGCACCCAGTGCGCCTGGCCGCGCCCGGTGGCGTGCTGCGCCAGCGCGTGTACGACGCGGCCGGCCGGCTTACCGTCGAGACCGGCAGCGGCGCCGAGGCGTCCACCGCCGAGCGCCGGTTCGGGTACGACCTCGCCGGCCGGCCGACGTCGGTGAGCGCACCCGGCGGAGTCAACAGCTACGGCTACAACGACCGCCGTGCGATGCTGACCGCGACGGGACCGTCCGGCACGGCCAGCTTCGACTACGACGCCGATGGCAACATGGTCACCCGCACCGACCGGGCCGGCACCTCGCGCTACACCTACGACCGGGGCCGCTTGGCCACCGAGGTCGACGGGCTCACCGGCACGACACAGCGGCTCGGGTACGACCCGGCGGGTCAGGTGAAGACCGTCGACTATGGAGCGGGACGGGTCCGTACGTACGGGTTCGACGACTTCGGCAGGCTCGTCTCGGACACCTTGCGCAACGCCGCCGGCGGCACGGTCGCCTCCATCGAGTACCGGTTCAACACCGACGACAAGACGGTCGGCAAGACCACCACCGGCACCGCCGGCGCCGCGGACCACAGCTATACCTACGACGACGCCGGCCGGCTCACTTCCTGGACGTCCGGCGCCACCACCACCGCGTACGCGTGGGACGACTCCGGCAACCGGATCCGGAACGGGAGCAAAACCGCCTCGTACGACGCCCGGGACCGGCTGCTGTCCGACGGTGACTACACCTACGCCTACACAGCGCGGGGCACGCTCGCGTCCCGCAGCAGCTCCGGCCTGACCGAACGGTACTCGTTCGACGCCTTCGACCAACTCGCCAACGGCGACGGCGAGGAGTACACGTACGACGGGTTGGGCCGCCTCATATCCCGCAACGGCGCCGACTTCTCCTATGCCGGGCTCAGCGACGAGGTCGTCTCCGACGGTGCGCAGACCTACGCCCGTGGCCCCGCCGACGAACTGCTCGCGATGGCCGATGGGCAGCGACAGCGGCTGACCATCTCCGACCAGCACGACGATGTGGTGGCCGGCTTCGACCCGGCGGACACCACACTGACCGAAGTGGACGACTCCCGGGCGTACAGCCCGTTCGGCGAGGTGACCGCGGAGGACGGCGAGGCCCGGCCGAACCTCGGCTTCCAGGGCGACTGGACCGACCCGGGCACCGGCCATGTCGACATGGGCGCCCGATGGTACGACCCGGGCACTGGCACATTCGATTCCCGCGACCCGGTCACCTACGTCACCGGACCGTCCATTCTGGCCAACCCGTACACCTACGGTGCGGGCGATCCGCTGGCGTACACCGACCCGGACGGCCTCTGGCCGAGCTGCGGCTGGTGCCGCCGGGCCACTCGCGCGGTCACCCACACCGTGCGGCGGGCGGCGAACGTGGTACGCAGCGGAGCCCGCACGGCGTGGAACGGCGTGCGGTCGGCCGCCTCGCACGCGTGGCGCGGCCTGCGGTGGGCGGGGCGCACCGCCTGGTCGGGAGTACGGTGGGCCGCGCACAATCTCACCAGCGCGGCGCGATGGGTCTACCAGCGTGCCCGCAGCGCGGTGAGCTGGGTGGCCGACCGGGTCAGCTCGGCCGTGCGCTGGGTCGCCCGGCGCGCGTACTCCGCCGTCAGATGGGTGGGGGACCAGGTGTCCAGCGCGGCCCGCTGGGCCCGGGAGCGGGCGGAATCCGTACGACGGGCGGCGATCGCAGCGGCCCACCGGGTCACCGAAACGGCACGCAGCGCCGTACGCTGGGCGGTCCAGCACAACCCCCTTCCCGCGATCGCGGCCGCGGTCAGACCGGTCTACTCGGCGATGCGGACGATGGTCTCCACCGTCGCCCACCTGCCCGCGGCGGTCGTCGGCACCGTGCGCGACGTGGTCCACGACGCCACCCGCGCGGTCCAGGTCATCTACCAGCGGGCGGTACAGGCGGCCGGGGCGGTCGTCGAGGAGGTCTCCGCCGCGGCGCAGGCGGTCTCCGAGTTCGCCCGTGCCGCCCTGCCGATGGTGGCCGGCATCGCGGCGGGCGTGCTCACCACGGCCGGCTGCCTGGCGGTCACCGGCGGCGCCGGATCGGCCGGGTGCGTGGTGGCGGGGTTCGCCGCTGGCGGCGCGGTGACCAGCGCACTGAGCTGCCCGCCCGGCAGGTCCATCGCCGGCTGCGCGGCCCGCGGCGGAGCGGCCGGCGCGGTCGGCGGCACGATTTTCGTCGCCACCGGCGGCACCGGAAGCAGCCTGTCCGCCGCGGTGGTCTCCGGCGGACTGTCCTCGGCCGGGTCCACCGCCACCGAGCAGTACCTGAGCACCGGCGAGGTCGACGCCGGCAGCGTAGTCCGCTCCGGCGTGACCGGTGCGGCCATCGGCGGCCTCACCCACGGCGCCGGACGGGTGCGCGGGCGGGCGCGTACCTGCAACAGCTTCACCCCGGAAACCCACGTACTGCTGGCGGACGGCAGCACCAAACCGATCGGCGCCGTGCGGGTGGGCGACCGGGTGCTGGCTACGGACCCCACCACCGGTGTGACCGGACCCCGCGTGGTCACCGACACGATCGCCGGCAACGGGGCCAAGAGCCTCGCCGACATCACAGTGGACAGTGGTGAGCGGACCGCCACGATCACGGCCACCGACGGCCATCCGTTCTGGGCGGCGAACCTGAACGCGTGGGTCACCGCGACGGAGCTCTCACCGGGCAGCCTGCTGCGGACCGCGGCCGGTACGTACATACAGGTAACCGCCGTACAGCGGCGAACCGAGCGGGACATCCACGTCCGCAACCTCACCGTCGACGGCCTGCACACCTACTTCGTGGTCGTCGCCGGCACCCCGGTGCTGGTGCACAACTGCGAATCCACTCCGCGATTCGCCGTTGACCGCGACGGCGTCGCCACGGACCTCGACGCCCGGGGCCCGGGGTGGGAGGTGGACAGCGATGGTGGCGTGAGCCCGTTGGCTGACCTGACCGACACCCACGCGTACACGCAGCAGCTTGAACCCAACGCACCCTACGGGCCTTCGATTCACGTTGGCCGCGACCCGTATCCCAGTTCCAACCAAGCGGCCACCAGTCACTCGAGGTTGCGGCGCTTGGCCGACCCCCTGATCCGGTTGTTCGCCCGGCTGTTTCCACCAGATTGATTCCTAGCCGACTTGGAGCTTGAGATGAGACTGCGGTTGCTCCTTCTTCCTGTGGTTCTGGCGGCCAGCCTGATGTCCGGCGTGGCGCGGGCGGCGGTGAGTGATCCGATCGACCCGACTGTGCCCGTCGCGGCCGCGTCTTGGGGGACCGACCGGATCGACCTGTTCGCCAAGGGGACCGACGGCGCGCTCAAACACAAGGTCTATAACGGACGGTGGTCGGCCTGGGAGAGTCTCGGTGGCGCGATCACCTCCGGCCCGGCGGCCGTCTCCTGGGGTCCGGGACGGATCGACGTGTTCGCCCGGGGAACCGACGGGTCGGTGCAGCACAAGGCGTACGCCAACGGCACCTGGTCGGGCTGGGCGAACCTCGGGGGTGTCATCGTCGGCGAGCCGGCGGTGACCTCGTGGGGCCCCAATCACTTGGATGTCTACGTTCGCGGCACCACCAACGCGCTGCATCACAAGGGGCACAACGGCTCCGCCTGGCAGACCTCGTGGACCAACCTCGGCGGCACGCTCACCTCGTCGCCCACGGCCGCGTCCTGGGCACAGGGACGGATAGACGTCTTCGCGCGCGGCGGCGGTAACGCCCTCCACCACCGGTGGTACACCGGCGGGAACTGGTCCGCCTGGGAAAATCTGGGCGGTGTGCTCACCTCGGCGCCCGCGGTCCAGTCCGGCGGCTCCGGGTTCCTGGACGTGTACGCGAGGGTCGCCAACAACGCCGTGTCGCACAAGTCCTTCGGTTTCGGCCAGTGGGCGGGATGGGAGAACCTTGGAGGCACGTTCGCGACCGCGCCGGCGGTGTCCAAGTGGGGCGGTTCCCACCTCGATGTATTCGCCCGTGGTACGGACGGCACCCTCCAGCAGCGGACCTGGCACGGCATCTTCGGATGGGCGCCCGCCTGGCAGGTGCTGCCGGACGCCGCATCGACGGTGCCGGTCCCGGCGTACTCGCGCACCGTTGCCGTGCAGGCCTCACCCGTGACAGGGGCGCTGGTCGGCGCCCTGGAGTACGCGTACGTGGACAACATCGGCCGGATCGTCCACGGACGCCAACCGGACCCGGGCAACGCGAACACCGTACAGTGGACGGTCATCTCCGGAAGCGAGGCGTTCGCCGGTCCACCCGGACTCGTCGAGCAGCCGAACAAGCGGGTTCAGGTCAGCGCGCTGCACGCCTCCGGCGACGTCTGGGCCCGCGCGCAGACCGGACAAGGCGCCGCGACCTGGACAGGCTGGATTGACCAGGGCGGGCAGTTGACCGGCGCGGTGACCGTGGCCCGGCAGACCGACGACGCCGGCAATATCGTGGCCCTCGCGGTAGATTCCGCCGGAGCGGCTTGGTACCTGACACAGTCCAATGTGGCCGGCCCTTACGGCACCTGGCGGAGCCTCGGGGTCACCGGTCTAGTGGGCACCCTCACCGCGGTCGCCGGTCGAGACGGTCTGCAACTGTTCGGCGTGGACACCGCCGGAGCGGTACGCACCGCGACGCTGTCCCCGGCGGGAACCGTCTCCGCATGGACGGACCTCGCTGGTGTCGGGCTCACCGGCTCGCCCGCGGTAGTGGTGTACCCCGGTTACCGGATGCGGATCTTCGCCCGTGCGGCGGACGGCACCGTAGTCACCAAGGCGCAGGACGCGGCCTTGACCTGGTCGGCCGCTTGGTCCGCGGTAGGCGCCCAGATGACGGAGGGCTCGCCGGCCGCGGTGCTCAGCCCCCAGAGCGGGCGGACAGAGATCCTGGCACGCGGTACCGACGGCGGGATCTACAGCACGGGGGAGACCACCCAGGGCTCGGGCGTCTGGCGTGACTGGATGCCGGTGCTGCAGGGCGGTGACGTGGCGGCCACCGACCCGACCGCGTTGACCTACGCCGACGGCGCCGGGCAGCGCTGGGCCTTCGTGTTCCGTACTCCCGACCAGCAGAGCCGGCTATACACTGTGGACACCGGCCCCGGTCTGCTCGCCGTCGGCGGAGGACCGCGCTTCCAGGCCGCCCGGTTGCCAGCGCCACCGCGGTGACCGGGCCATCGCGGGCGGCATCAGGTCCAGCGCAGGATCGTTGCGCAGCACGAGACTCTCCAGCTTCCGCAGCGTAGGGCCGGGCTGTAGCCCCTGCTCATCGGCGAGCGCTCGCCGCGTCCGTCGGCACGCGGCGAGCGCCTCCGCCTGCCGATCGCAGCGGTAGAGAGCGACCACCAACTGGGCCACTAGGCGCTCCCGAAACGGGTGCGCGGCAAGCGCGTCGGAAATCTCGGACACGATCTCGGCATGCCCGCCGGCCGCCAGTTCGGCGTCGAACAAGATTTCCAACGCCGCCGCGCGCTGATCGTCCAGGCGCACCCGCGCGGCCGTGACGTACGCCGCCCGTACGTCGGCCAGCGGCCGCCCTCGCCAAAGCGCGAGCGCCGGCCGCAGCACAGCGATCGCCAGCTCAGGCGTCGCCGCACCACGCGCTTCGGCGACCAGCGCGTTGAAGCAATTGAGGTCGATGAGTCGAGCCTCGGTCCGCAGCGTGTATCCGGAGCGCCGGTGGTCAAGCGTGGCCAGCGCCGCCGCACCACGGGCGACCGCCTTGCGGATCGCCGACACCATATTCTGCACCTGTGCCACCGCCGTCGCGGGTGCGCCACCGCCCCACATACCGTCGATGATCTGTTCCATAGTCAGCGCGCGGTTGGCGTGCAGCAGCAGGAGCGCCAGCAGGTCCCGGTGCTGTGGCCGGGCAAACCGCACAGCACCGCCGCCGACCACGGCGTCCACCGGTCCGAGCACACGAAAACCATCTTGTTCCCGGTCATTCGGCCACGGCCACAGATTACCGCCGCACGCGGCACGCCAGCGGCGTACTTTGCATGTTCTTTACCTTGCTGAGTCGGTCATGTTGATGACGGGGCTTGGCGGCTCGCCCACTGATCAGTCGGGCGTCCCTCGCGTCGTGCCAACGGCCACCGGGACGCCTTGACCATGAGGGGGACGGCGCCGGAAGAGGAGCCGCTGCAGCACGCCGGCGGCCATGCCGGCGGTCCCGGTCAGCGTGACCAGCAGGTGCACGGTTGTGAAGAAGGTGCCGAAGGCGACGCCCCGGTGGGCGAACACCGCGCGGTACGTCCTGCCGTCCAGGGTTATCCCGGCGGCCAGCAGCAGCGGCGCGGCCGCGGCACCGGCTGGGCCCAGCAGCAGTGGCAGCGGTACGGCAAGTGCGGCCGCTGTGACCAGCGCGCCGGAGAAGGCCCGCGACGTCGAGTCGCCGGGCAACTCGCCGCGCCGCCACTCGATGGCGCTGATCCGCGCCCGCCGGAACACCTTGCCCAACACCATCGAGAGGGTGTGGTCGTGGTCGTGCCGGCCGCGGATGGTGCCGGTGAGCTGGACCCGGTAGCGCTGGACGAGGCGCGTACGGTAGTCCGCGGCCTCGGTGTCCCGCAGCGCGGGGTCGAACGGTCCGACGTCGGCGAAGACCGGTGCCGGCACCGCGAGCAGGGCGGCGTGCAGCTCGCGGGTCGGTCCCTCGGTGGGCATCCACCAGTGGTACATCTGCAACGCCCGGTACTGCCCCATCAGGCCGCGCGGGATCAGCGGCTCCGGGTGCAGGATGCCGCAGACGGCGCCCAGCCCGGGATCGGCGCGCAGCGCCGCTACCGCGTGGGCGATCGCGTCCGGGTCCAGCGCGATGTCGGAGTCCAGGAAGAACAGGATCTGACCGCGGGCGTGCTCCGCGCCGAGGTTGCGGGCGGCGGATTGCCCGACGTTGGCGGCGGTCCGCACCACCGTGACGCCGCGTTCCCGGGCCACCGCCACGGAGCCGTCGGTGCTGGCGTCATCCACCACGATGACCTCGATCGGGTCGTAGGTCTGCGCGGCCAGCGCGTCCAGGCACAGGGCCAGCGGTTGGCCGCGGTGGTGGTGCGGGACGACGACGGACACCAGTGGTCTGTTGGTCATGGCTCGCTCCTGGCGATCGGCGTGGCGGTGGTGGGCCGAGGCCGCAGCCGGAGCAGCGCGTACCGCAGCACGCCCAGGCCGGCCGCGACGGCGGAGGTAAGGGTGACCAGTGTGTGCACCGCGGCGAAGTACAGGCCGAACCGGGCTCCACCGCTGGCGAAGGCGTGGCGGTACATCGTGGCGTCCAGCGCCACCGCAGCGGCGGCCAGGCCGACCGGTACTGCGGCGCCGACCGGGCCGACCAGCAGCGGCAGCGGCAGCGTCGCGACCGCACTCAGGAGGGCCGCGCTGGCCAGCGCCCGGCCGCCGGTGGCCGCGCCGCCGGGCAGCGTGCGGTGGCCCAGCCAGAGCGGCATGCCCAGGTTGGTGCGGTGGAACACCTTTCGCAGGATGGCGCGCAGCGTGGCGTCGTGGTCGTGCCGGCCGCGGATCGCGGTGGTCGCGCGCACGTCGTAGCGCTGGGCCAGCCGGTAGCCGTACTCCTGGTCCTCGGTGTGGCGCAGCGCGGAGTTGAACGGGCCGATCTCGCGGAACACCTCGGCGCGGATCGCGAAGAGGGCGGTGTGCAGGCCCGGAATCGTCCCCTCCACCTCGTTGAACCAGACGTACTGCTGGGTCGCGCGGTAGCGGGCCGCGCGGCTGGCGGGCAGGAGCGGCTCGGGGCCGTACACGCCGCAGATGGCGCCCACCCGCGGATCGGCGTGCAGCGCCCGGACGGCGAGCTCGACCGCGTCGCGGTCGAGGGCGACATCGGCGTCGAGGAAGAAGAGGATGCGGCCGTGCGCGTGCTCCGCGCCGAGGTTGCGCGCGACGGACTGGCCGCTGTTGACCGGGGTACGAAACACCGTTACGCGGAGCGACCGCGCCAGCTCCGCCGAGCCGTCGGTGCTGCCGTCGTCGACGACGATGACCTCCAACGGCGCGTACGTCTGGTCGGCCACCGACCGCAGGCATAGCGCGAGTGTGCGCACGCCGTTGTAGACCGGGATGATCACCGAGACGAGGGCGTTCGAGTCGTTGTCGAGCACGAGGTGACCGTACGTGGCCGGGCTTGTCGCGCTCTTGGCGCGACCTTGCTTGCGTGTTTCGCCGATGCCCGGGAGCGCCGCTCCAGCCAACACACTAGGCCGAGGCACCGGTGCCGGTGCGATCGGGGATGGAATTGTGCGAGTTCGATGAACGCCCGTGCCTAGCCTCGTCCCGGACACCCGAGGACGAGCTGGGGAGGCGACCCGTGGTGGAACGGATGCGGTTTCGGGTGTTGGGCCCGGTGGAGGTGGAGGCCGGCGGACGCCTGCTGGACATCGGTCCGCGCCAGCGCAGGATCGTGCTGGCGGCCCTGGCGGTGGACGCCGGCACCCCGGTGCACATCGACACGCTGGCCGAGCGGGTATGGGGCAGCGCGGCGCCGGATGCGCCGCGCAGCGCCCTCTACGCACACGTGACCCGCCTGCGCCGGGTGCTCGCGCACGCCGCCGAGACCGCCGCCGCACCGGTCAGCCTGAGCCGGCAGGGCGTGGGGTACGTGCTTGAGGTCGACCCGCAGCAGGTCGACCTGCACCGGTTCCAAGCGCTGGTCAAGTCGAGCCGGACGGCGCGTCCGGAAGACCGGATGAGCCTGCTGCGCGCCGCGCTGGACCTGTGGCGCGGACCGCCGCTGCCGACGTCCAGTGGCGACTGGGCCGCCCGCCTCCGGGCCAGCCTCGAGTCGCAGTTCGTCGGTGCCATCACCGCGTGGGCCACCGAACAGCTACAGCTCGGCGATCCGGAGCCGGTGGTCGATCGGCTGGCTCAGGTACTGGCCGGGCATCCACACGCCGAGCCGCTGGTGGCACTCCTGATGCGGGCGCTGTGCGCGGTAGGACGTACGGCGGAGGCGCTCCAGTGGTATGCCGACACCCGGCAGCGCGTGGCGGACCAGCTCGGCGTCGAACCCAGTCCGGAGCTGCGCCAGCTACACGTGGCGATCCTCCGCGGCGAACTGGACCGGGCGCCCGCGCCCGAGGAGGCGGTCTCGGCGCCGGCCTCGGCGGCGGCGCTGCGCCAGCTGCCGGCCGACCTGTCCCGGTTCACCGGCCGGGGCGACGAACTGGCCACGGTGGACAGATGGGCGGCGACGGACCGTTCGGACGGCTCGCCGGCCGTGCTGGCCATCCACGGCGCCGCCGGCACCGGCAAGTCGGCGTTCGCGGTGCACGCCGCGCACCGGCTGGCGCGCGCGTCCCGCGACGGGCAGCTCTACCTCGACCTGCGCGGCTCGGTCGCCGGGGCGTCGCCCTTGGCACCGGCCGAGGGGTTGGCCCGGCTGCTGCGCGCCTGCGGGGTACCGGTCAACCGGGTGCCCAGCGACCCCGACGAGGCGGCGGCGCTGTTCCGGTCGATGGTGGCCGGGCGGCACATGCTGCTCGTGCTGGACAACGCCGTCACGGCCGGGCAGGTCCGGCCGCTGCTGCCGGGCGATGCCTGCTGTCTGACGCTGGTGACCAGCCGCGCGCCGCTGGTCGGACTCGGCGACGTCGGCCACCTCACGCTGGGGCCGCTGACCGCGTCGGAGTCGCTGGGGCTGCTCGGTCGGTGGGTCGGCGCGGCCCGCGTGGTGGCCGAGCCGGCGGCGGCCGCCGCTATCGTGCGTACCTGCGAAGGCCTGCCGGTCGCGCTGTGCGCGGTCGCCGCGCGACTGGTGGCCCGGCCCCGCTGGCCGTTGGCGGAGCTGGCCCGCCGCCTCGCCGATCCGGCCGGGCGGCTGGATCACCTGGAGTTCGAAGGGACCGGCGTCCGGGCGAGCCTGGGCGCGTCGCTTCAGCTCCTGGAGGCCGGCCCGCACCCCGGGGATCGGGCCGCCGCGGCGGCCTTCGCGATCTTGGGGGTGGCCTGCGACGCCGGGTTCGACCTCGGGCTCGCGGCCCGGGTGCTCAGCAGGTCTGTTGTGGACACCGAGGCGTTGCTCGAGCGTCTGGTGGACGCGCAGCTGCTGGAGAGCACCGGGCCGGGGGCGTACGCGATGGCGGAGTTGCCCCGCGCGTACGCGCGGGAGCGGGCGGCGGCCCGTCCACAGTGGCTTGCCGACGCCTTGCCGAGCGGGCCAAGACCCCGCCAAGCCGGCGATAACTAACCTCGGCGACGTGAGCGGACAGATGATGAGCATCGATGACTGTGAGCGGTTGACCGCGCGTGAGGTGCACGATCTTTACCGCCGATACGTCAGTCGCACGCAGGTGTCACTGATGAGCTCGTTCGGGTTCGGCCGGGAGCTGGTCGAGCGCGCCGAGGGCCCGTGGGTCTACATGCGCGACGGCAGCCGGGTCCTGGACTTCTCCGGCGGGGTCGGGGTGCTCAACCACGGGCACAACCATCCGCGAATTCTCGAGGCCCGGCAGCGGTTCGCGCAGGCGCGGCGGATGGAGGTGCACAAGGCCTTCTTCTCTCCGTACGTGGCGGCACTGAGCCACAACATCGCCCAGTTGCTCCCCGGCGACCTGGCGATCTCCTACTTCCCGAACTCGGGCGCCGAGGCGAACGAGGGTGCGGTGAAGATGGCCTACAAGTACCACGGCGGCCGGCGCGGCACGATCCTGCGCGCCGACATCAGCTTCCACGGCAAGACGCTCGGCGCCGGCAGCCTCACCGGCTCGGCGGAGAACAACTTCCGGTTCCCCGGCCTGCCCGGCATCGTGGTCTATCCCTACGGCGACGTCGAGGCCGTCCGCCAGGCGGTGGCCGCCGCCCGCCGGCCCGACGGCGGCTGCGACGTGTACGCCATCCTCGTCGAGCCGTTCAGCGCCTCCAGCATGCGCTACTGGCCGGAGAGCGCGCTGCGGGAGCTTCGCGAGCTGTGCACCGCCGAGGAAATCCTCCTGATCTTCGACGAGATCTACACCGGCTGGGGCAAGACCGGCAGCCTGTTCTATTTCACACGCCACGAGGGCCTGGTCCCGGACATCGTCACATACTCGAAGTCGCTCGGCGGCGGCAAGGCGTCGATCTCCGGGTACACCGCCCGTGAGCGGGTGTTCCGCACGGCGTACGACCGGCTCGCCGACGTGATCCTGCACAGCACCACCTACTACGGGTTCGGCGAGGAGACCGCCACCGCCGTCGAGGCGGTCAACACGGTGGTCGACGAGGACTTCCCCGGCAAGGCACGGGAGATCGAGGCGGTGCTCGGGCCGGGCCTGGCGCGGATCCGCAAGACGTTCCCGGACACGGTGGCGCGGGTCGCCGGCGCGGGCGCGCTGCACGGGGTGTTCCTCGAGGGCGGCCCGAAGCTGCTCGACCTGGCCGCCCGGCTGGTGCCCGGGTTCGCCGGTGACCCGCAATTCCGCACCAAGCTGATCACCCTGTCGGTGATCGCGCACCTGTACCGGCAGCACCGGATCATGACCTACTACAGCCCCAACGCGGAGAACCCGCTGATGGTGGCGCCGACCCTGGTCGTCGATCGGTCCGAGCTGGAGTACTTCCTTGACGCGCTGGAGGCCACCCTGGCGGTGGGCTTGCGGCGGCTGCTCACCGCCTTCGTACGGGAGAAGATGGCGGGGGTCGGCGGGCGGGTGGCGGGCACGTGATGCGCGTGGTGGTCACGGGCTGCAACGGTATGCTCGGCAGCCACCTCGTCCGGCGGCTGTGCGCGGACGGCATGGCGGTGCGCGGCGTCGACCTGGGGCCGGCTGGCCAGTCGCCGTCCGGTGTGGACCACCTCCGTGGCGACGTGCGTGATCCGGACGTCATGGCGCGGGCCTGCGAGGGCGCCGACGCGGTCGTGCATACCGCGGCCGCGTTGCCCAGCTATCCGGCGGACGAGATCCGGTCGGTGATCGTGGACGGCACCAGCACCGTGCTCACGGCCGCACAGGCGGCCGGCGTGGGCCGGCTGGTGCACGTCTCCACCACTGCCGTCTACGGCCTGCCGACCGTCGTGCCGACGATGGAGGAGCATCCCCGGGAGCCGGTCGACGCGTACGGGCGGGCCAAGGTGGCGGCCGAGGAGGTCTGCGAGGGCTTCCGCGCCGGCGGTCTGTGCGTGCCCGTACTGCGCCCGAAGACGTTCGTCGGCGCCGGCCGGATGGGGCTGTTCGCGATGCTCTTCGAGTGGGCCGACGAGGGTCGCCATTTCCCGGTACTGGGTCGGGGCGACGTGCGCATCCAGATGTGCGCGATGTCGGACCTGCTGGACTGTGTTGTCACGGTGCTGGAGGCGGACGCGGCGGTCGCCGGCGATACCTACAACGTGGCGGCGGCCGAGTTCGGCACGCTGCGGGAGGACTTTCAAGCCGTCCTGGACGCCGCCGGTCACGGCCGGCGGGTGGTGTCCGTGCCGGCCCGGCCGGCCCTCGCGGCACTGGAACTGCTCCGGCGCCTGCGACTGTCCCCTGTGTACGGAAGGCTGCTGCACAAACTGCTCGCGGACTCCTACGTCAGCACCGACAAGGCGCGCCGGCGGCTCGGCTTCGTGCCGCGCCTGTCCAACCGGGAGGCGTTGCTCCAGGCGTACGCCTGGTGGCGGCAGCGGCCGGCGGAGCCGGTCCGGTCCGGCCGCACCAGCCGGGAACCGTGGCGGCAGGGCCTGCTCGGCGCGGCCAAGGCTTTCTTCTAACGGGCAGCGCCGGCCTACCGGCGTGGGGGAGGTGGGAAGTGTACGCGACCCGATCTGATCCGGTGGTGACCGTCGAGAGTGACCCGCTCGCGGAGCCTGGCCGGCGCGCCCCGCGATGGCGGGACCTGCTGTCGCTCACCCGGCCGGGGCAATGGGCGAAGAACCCGTTCGTGGTGCCGGTCGCACTGCTGGACCTTCCCGTGTGGAGTGTCGCCGGCGCGGCGCGCCTGCTCTGGGCGGTGGCCGCGTTCACCATGGCGTCGGCGCTGGTCTACATCGTCAACGACATCCTCGACCGGCATCGCGACCGGGCGCACCCGACCAAACGGCGGCGCCCGATCGCCGCTGGACGGGTGCCGGTGCGATGGGCGGTTGGGCTGGCCGTCGTCCAGTTCGGACTACTCGCCGGGACGCTCGCTCTCCAGCCCTGGCAGCGGTGGTGGCCGGTCGCGGCCTACCTGGTGGTGGCCGCCGGCTACAGCCTCGCGTTGAAACACGTGCCGCTGGTGGACGTGTTCGTGGTGGCCGCCGGGTTCGGGTTGCGCCTGATGCAGGGTTACGTCGTGCTGGACGTCGATCCCTCCGGCTGGCTGCTGATCTGCGTGTTCAGCCTGTGCCTGCTGCTGACGTTCGGCAAGCGCCGCCAGGAACTCGTCGCCACCGCCGGGGCCCACCGGCCGGCGCTGCGCGGCTACACGGTGCCGCTGATCGATCAGGTGATGGTGCTCAGCGCGGTGCTCTCGGTCGGTGCGTACCTGTTGTACATGCGCACCGAGGCGCCGCTGGGCGAGTACGCGCTCACCGCCGCGGTGCTGTCCGCGCCGCTGGCGCTGTTCGGGGTGTTCCGCTACCTCCAGGTCGTCCTGGTCGACAGCGGTGGCGACAACCCCGTGCGGCTGTTGCTGCGGGATCCGGCGCTGGTGACCAACGCGCTGCTGTGGGCGGCCCTGTCCGGCGGCTTCCTCGCCGCTGCCCGCCTGGGCTAGCGGTTCCCCCATGATCAAGACGTTCTTCACGTCGCTATAGCGACGTGAAGAACGTCTTGATCATGGGGAGTCAGCGGCGGGTCAGCGCGCGCTGGAGCACGCCGGTCGCGGCTCCCGCCGCGGCCGTGGTCTGGAAGACGAGGTGCGCCAGCACGAAGTAGGCGCCGAACAGCGGTCCTCGGTCGGCGAACACCGCGCGGTAGGTGCCCGCGTC
Organism: Actinomycetes bacterium KLBMP 9797; assembly: GCA_037414955.1. Lineage (GTDB taxonomy): Bacteria > Actinomycetota > Actinomycetes > Mycobacteriales > Micromonosporaceae > Phytohabitans. The sequence goes on along the minus strand of JBBEWH010000116.1, from coordinate 26,964 downwards.
CAGCGCGACCGACGCCCCGATCAGCGCCAGCGCGACCACCCCGCCGGCCGGACCGGCCACCAGGGGCAGCGGCAGCGCCAGCAGCGCGCCGAGGACCAGCCCGCTGGCCAGCGCGCGGGACGGCGTGCCGCCCAACTCCCCGCCGGGGCGGTACTCCAGCATGCTGGCCCGCGCCCGGCGGAAGACCTTGGGCAGCAATTCGCGCAGGGTCGCCTCGTGGTCGTGCCGCCCGTGGACGGCCCGGCACACCCGGGTGGTGTAGCGGAGGCGCAGCCGGCCGCCGTACTCCTGCGGCTCGGTGTGGCGCAGCCGAGGGTTGAACGGGCCGATCTCGGCGAACACCGCGGACCGGATGGCGAACATGGACGTGTGCGGGCCGGCGGTAGGGGTATCGTGCTTGAGCCAGAAATGGTGCATCTGCACCGACCGGTACCGCGCGGCCAGGCTCGTGGCGAGCAGCGGTTCCGGTGCGTACACGCCCGATACGGCGCCGAGCGCCGGGTCCGCCCGCAGGGCGTCGACCGCGGCGCGCACGCTGTCCGGGTCGAGCGCGACGTCGGCGTCGAGGAAGAACAGGATCTCGCCGCGTGCGGCCGCCGCGCCCAGGTTGCGGGCCACCGACTGTCCACTGTTGATCCCGGTGCGCAGGACCGTGGCGCCCGCCGACTCGGCGACCCGGGCGGATCCATCCGCGCTGCCGTCGTCCACCACGATCGTCTCGATCGGGGCGTACGTCTGCGCGGCGACCGCGCGCAGGCACAGTGCCAGCGTGCGGCCGCTGTTGTAGCTGGGGATGACGACCGAGACCAGTGGGCTGTCGGCGGACATGGCTTCTCCTCCGGGCATGACGCGTCGGGGTGGACGCTAACGCCGCGCCGCTTGCCCGTTCCTTGGCGCGCGCCCATCCCGTACCGGTGTGCCGGTGGCCGGTGGACAAGGAAGGGCCAAGGAGATCGTCGATAGGTTGGGGTCGGCTGTGGAGGTGAGGTTGCGGTGATTGCCGACCAGAATGTGCTGCCGCGGGTCGCGGCGGAACCGCGGCGGCGGCTGCTCCGGCCCGGGTGGTGGCGCCGGGCGGTCGCCCGCGCGGCGTTCGCGACGGCGGCGGGTTGGCTGCTGCTCCTCACCGCCCACCTGGTGGTGAGCGGGCGGACGTGGCGGTGGGCGCCGATCGACCTGATGCCGCCGATCCTGCTGCTGGCGGTGCCGGCCGCGCTGCTCCTCGCCGTGCCGCTGGCGCGGCCGTACCGCTGGCGGATGGCGGTGGTGCTGGTCGCGGCCGCGGCACTGGGGGCCGGCAGCAGCGGCGTCAACCCCGCGGCGCTGTGGCACGATCCGCCGCCGGCGCCGCCCGGCGCCATCACGGTCGTGTCGTGGAACACCGAGTTCTGGGACCAGGAGTTCCGCACCACCGGCGGCCGCGGATTCGAGCCGGACTTCTACCGCCACCTGCGGGACCTGGACGCCGATGTGTACCTGCTCAAGGAGTACCTGTACCTGGACGACGCGGCGCCCACCGTGCACGAGAAGGCCGTGCGCATCGACAAGCTGGCGCGGTTGCGCGAGGAGTTCCGCGGCTATGAGATCGTCATGGACGGCGAACAGATCACGCTGTCTCGGCTGCCCGTAGTGCGGCACGCGGGCCTGGACATCCGGCCGTGGCTGCCCCCGGACCTGCGCGAGGTGCCGGCGGCGCTGCGCGCCTTCCCCAGCTCGTACACAGTGGAGACCCAGCGGGTGGACGTCCGGGTGGACGGCGCGGTGCTGTCCTTCTACAACACCCACGTCCACCAGCCGCCGCACGAGATGCTGCCCCTGCGTGCCGAGCAGCGGGCGGCCAACCGCTACAACCACAGCCGGCGGGTGGCCAGCTTCCGCGCGCTGGGCGCCGACGTCGCGGCGAACCCGAACCCGGTGGTGGTCGGCGCCGACCTCAACACGAGCCCAGCGATGGGGATCCTGCGGGAACTGCCCGACCGGCTGGTCGACCACACCGCGGCCATCCCGTCGCTGTACCCGTGGACGTGGATGGTCGGTGGCTACCCGGTGTGGCGGATCGATTGGGTGCTCAGCACCCCGGACGTGGCCGTGCACCGTTACGAGCTGCTCGACCCGGCGGGCATGTCCGACCACCGGGCCCTGCGGGTGGTGCTGTCGACGAAGAGGAGTACGTGATGACCGGAGCGCCCGAGCGGGTTTCGGTGGTTATCCCGAACTACAACAAGGACCGCACACTGCGCGCCTGCCTGGAAGCGGTGTACGCCCAGACCTATCCGCTGGCCGAGGTCGTCGTCGTCGACGACGCCAGCACCGACGGCTCGCGCGACATCATCCGCGACTTCCCGTGCCGGCTCGTGGAACTGCCGGGCAATCAAGGCCCGTCCGCGGCCCGCAACGCCGGCGCGGCGGCGGCCACCTCGCCGTTGCTGTTCTTTGTGGACTCCGACACCGCACCGCTGCCCGACGCCGTCGCCAATGCCGTCCGGGAGCTGCGCGCCAACCCGGACTGCGGGATGGTGCAGGGCATCTACGAGCTGGAGCCGCTCTACGACGACAGCGTCGTCGAGGCGTACAAGGTGGCCTATGAGCACTTCTGGCACCGCCAGACCGTCGGCCAGGTGACCGGCACCCTGTTCCTATGCAGCCTCGTGCGGCGGGACGTGTTCGAGGAGACCGGCGGGCTGGACGAGGCGCTGCGCTACTCGGAGGACGTCGAGTTCGGCAGCCGGATGCCGGAGCGGTACCGGGTGCTGGTGAGCGACGCGGTGCGGACCCGGCACGACGACGACTCGAAGCTGTGGCCGATGCTTGTCGAGATGGCGATCCGGTCGGGAGCCGCGCCGGTGGTCACGCTGCGGACGCAGCGCCGCCAGCGGGCCGGCGCCAGCGGCGTACGGCTGGAGATGCTGTCGATGAGCCGGTTCACGTACCTGGACGCGACGGCGTGGCTGTCGTTCGGCCTGACGGCGCTCAGCCTGCTGCTGCTCCCGCTCGCGTTGCTCACCCCGTGGGCACTGGTGGCGGCACTGGCGGCGCAGGCGGTGTTCGCGGTGATCAGCCACCAGTTCCTGCGATACGTGCTGCGCCGCAAGGGCTTGCGCTTCACGCTCGTCGCGACCGGCATCCACATCCTCGCCCACGTCGCCAAGACCGTCGGCGCGGCCGCGGGCACGCTGTACGCGCTCTACTTCGCGGTACGCCGGCTGCCGCTCCCCGCGCGGGTCGGCGGACCGTCGGCGGGTCTGGCGCCGTGACGGCGGTCTCGTTCCAGCCGGGTGGAGAATCCGAGCCCCGGTCCACCAAGCCCGCGGTTCCGGAACCCGCCGCCCCCACGCGTGGCTGGCGCCGGATCGCCTGGTGGTTGGTCGGCGCGGCGTTTCTGGCGCTCCTGGTGGCGGGGATGTGGTTCGCCGTCCGGGACCAGGACTGGTCGGTCGTCACGGTGGTGGCCGAGCGGGGCGACCGCCGGCGGATCGCGCTGCTGCTGGCCGGCGGCGTCCTGGCGACCGCGGTGGGGCCGCTGCTCGGGCTGCTCTCCTGGCGGGCGCTCGTGCTCGACGTGGCCGGTTCGATCACCAACGCGCAGTCGGTACGGCTGTTCTTCGTGAACTTCTTCGCCAAGTACCTGCCGGTGAAGGGCTTGGCGTTGGTGGTCGCGCTCCGAATGGCGAAGACGAGCGGGATGCCGCTGGCGCGGCTGTTCGCCGCCGGTGCTCTCAGCTTAGGCGTCACCGTGCTGACCGGGTTGTCGGTCGGGCTGCTCGCCGGCCCGTCCGCGATCGGCACCCGGACCGGCTGGCTGGCGCTGGCGCTGGTGCCCATCGCGGTCGTGCTGCGGTGGCCGCACCTGGTCAACCACGCCGCCGGCGCGGCGCTGCGGGTGCTGCGGCGATCGCCGCCGAAGGGCGCGGTGTCAGCGCGCGGGCTGCGCGTGGCGGTCTTCTGGCAAGTGGCGGCGTGGGTGGTCGCCGGACTGCACCTGTGGCTGCTGGCGATCGCCATGAACGCTCCCGTGTGGCGGTCGCTGGCGCTGTGCGTCGGGGCGTACGGTCTCGCCACGGTGGTGGGGCTGTTGGTCGTGGTGGTGCCCGACGGGATCGGGGTGCGCGAGTCGGTGCTCATGGCCGCGCTCGCGGCGGTGTTGCCCGTCCCCGCGGCTGCCGTGGTCGTACTGGCCAGCCGGCTTGTGACGACGGTGGGCGAGGTGGCGGTGGGTGCGGTCGCGTTCGGCGCGGCGGAGGCGTCGTACAGGCGGTCCGCGAGGGAGTCGCTCAACGAGGCCGGCTGAAAGGACTACGACGATGAAAGAGTACGACCTGACGGTGGCGCTCACTTACTACGAGCCGTACGTGAGCGGGCTGACCCACACGGCGCGGGTCATCGCGGAGGGCATGGCCGAGCGCGGCTGGCGCGTCGCGGTGGTCGCCGCCCGGCATGACCGGTCGCTACCCACCCGGGAAACGATCGCCGGTGTCGACGTGTACCGGTGCCCGGTGGCCGGCGTCATCACCCGGGCGCAGGTCACCCCGACGTACCCCCTGGTCACCGCCCGGCTGGCGCGCCGGTCCGGGGTGCTGAACCTGCATTTGCCGATGGCGGAGGCCAGCCTGGTCGCTCGGCTCGCCGGCCGCACGCCGGTGGTCAGCACCCTCCACATCGACCTGTACCTGCCGCCGGGCCGGCTGAACCGGGTGGCGGTCGCGGCCTCCGACATCACCTCGCGGTCGGCGATCCGCCGCTCGGCGGCCGTGGTCGCCAACAGTGAGGACCAGGCGCACGCCTCGAAGTTCTGGCCGTTGGTGCGCGAGCGCAACTTCCGGCCGATTCCCGCGCCGTGCCTGGACCGCCGGGGCGGGAGCGCCCGGTACCGCGAGACGCCCGGCCTGCACGTCGGCTTCCTCGGCCGCATCGTGGAGGACAAGGGCATCGCGTATCTGGTCCGCGCGTTCCGGCGGTTCGCCGACCCGGAGGCGCGGCTGCTCATCGGCGGCAACCACCGCACGGTCGCCGGCGGCAGCAATCTCGACGACATCCGCGGCGAGATCGCCAGTGACCCCCGGATCCGGGTACTCGGTGAACTGCGCGGGGCCGAGATCGACGACTTCTATGCCTCCATCGACGTGTTCGCCCTGCCCTCGGTCGCCGAGTCGTTCGGCATCGTCCAGGCGGAGGCGATGATGTGCGGCATCCCGTCGGTGACCACGGACCTGCCCGGCGGCCGGTACCCGGTGCTCGCCACCGGCTTCGGGGAGTTGGTGCCGCCGCGCGACGTGCCGGCGCTGGAGCGCGCACTCCTGCGTCAGGCGGCCATCGGGCCAGGACCGCGGGAGGCCAGCGCCCGCGACGCCCGGCAGCGGTTCTCGGTCGACACCTGCCTCGACGCGTACGAGAAGACCTTCGTCGCCGCCCGCGACGCACCCGCGATCAGGGCGTCCCTCATACAGAGGTGGAATCGTCAGGGTTAGAACGAGCACGCGCGACGCGGTGGAGGCAACCCTGACAGACGCGTGGCTCGCGGTAGATCCGGATGTTCGTGACCTTGGAGCGCGCCAGGTTCGAATAGCATCTGGTCGAACGAATCGGTGTGGATGGCCTCCTGGAAGGCAATGATGTCCGGGTTCATGCGGCGAACGCCGGAAGTCCATCGGGCCGCGTCGCGCCCGTGACAGTCACCAGAGATCGTCAGCCGAGTTTCGCCAGCAGATCCGTGCTGGCTACCGTATGGCGTCCACGGTCGACGTTTGACCCGAATGGGGGTACGGTCTTCGCTGCGGCGGTCACGCTGATGTCGGCCTCGTACGTGCTTCCTTTTGCCAGGCTGCGAGGTTTTGGCGGGTCGTCAGGGTATGAGGGTGGTCGGGGCCTAGCACTCGTAGTCGGTCAGTTAGCAACTGTTCGAAGGCGGCGACGGCGCCTGCTGCGTCTCCCACCTCTCCCCGCGAGTGTGCGAGGTTACTTCGGGTTGTCAGGGTGTCGGGGTGGTCTGGGCCGAGCACTCGTTCCCGCTGTAGCTCACGGAGCCGCAGGTACCTATTAGTTACGTGGAATCTCGCCCCGGGAGTGATCTCATTCCCGGGGCGTCGCCACGAACTAAGGGGATCTGTTGGGAATCTCAAGGGTGCTGGACGGCACGTGGCCGGTCCTGCTCCGGCACGAGCTGGCGGTCGGCTGGCTGCAAGTGTGGGCCGATCTCGGCCGCGCGCCGCGAACGATCGATGCGTACGCACTCGGCCTCGCCGAGTATCTAACCGTGTGCGAACGGGATGGCGTCGATCCGATCACCGCGAACCGTGCCCACGTCGCGCGGTACGTCCGTGATCTGACCAGCCGGCCCAGCAAGCGAGGTGCCAACGTCGTCTCGATCGACTCGGGGACGGGACTGGCGAACGCGACGCTGCAGCAGCGGCTGGTGCCCGTTCGGCTGTTCTACGACTTCCTCATGGAAGACGGCCTGCGCGATTCCAACCCGGTCGGACGCGGCCGTTATACCCCGGGCCGCAAGACCGGCGGCCACCAGCGCGGACTGGTCCCGCGGCTGACGAAGCTACCCTGGATTCCCAGCGAGCAGCAGTGGCTGGACGTGCTCGCCGTCGCGGCGGCCGAGCCGGTACGCAACCGGGTCATGCTCGCGTTGGCCTACGACGCAGCGCTGCGTCGTGAAGAGCTGTGCTCGCTGCGCACCGATGACCTCGATCCGGCGCACCGGACACTGCGGATTCGGGCGGAGACCACCAAGAACCGCCTGGAACGGGTCGTGCCGTACTCGGCCGCGACCGGGGTGCTGCTGTCGGGCTACCTGACGCATCGAGCCACGATCAGTCGGGCACGGGGCCCGTTGTTCCTGTCGGAGTCGCGCCGCAACCATGCGCAGCCGTTGACCCTGTGGACGTGGTCGAAGGTAATCCGCCGCATCGCGCTCGCCGCAGACGTCCCGCGCTTCGCCACGCACACCACCCGGCATCTCTGCCTGACCGACCTGGCCCGGATGGGCTGGGAACTGCACGCCATCTCGACGTTCGCCGGCCACCGCTCGACCGAGTCGACCTTGAGATACATCCACCTGTCCGGCCGCGACCTCGCCGACAAACTCGCCAAAGGCATGGACCAGATCCACGCCTGGCGGGTGGACATGCTCGCCCGTCTTGCCGCCGATCCGGCGCCCTTCCCGTCCGCTGGAGTGCGCGCGTGAGCGCCCAACCGGCAACGGCCGGGATCTCGACCACGACGGTGTCGTGGAGATGGCCGATCGACTTGGCGCGCTACAACCGCCGAGTCGAGCTCAGCAGCCTGGAACGGACAGCCTTGCGCAAGCTCGGCGTGGACAATCTGCGCCGGCGGCGCGGCTACGACACCACGGCGCCGGAGTGGAGCACGATCGGACGTCTTCTACGTCCTCTCGACGACGCCCGGGCATCCATGCGGCCTCCGGTCGCCCGGCATCACCGGCGGGCCATCAACGACGCGATCGGTCTGGTGCTGCTGCGTTGCGATGACGAGAACACCACCTTCTGGGCTTGGTCACCAAGCGACTGGCTACGCCTGATCGGCGCCAATGTCGCCGAGTTTGAGCGGCCCTGGCCCAGCTGGATCGACGGCACCGTGCGCCCCTACGTCGCCGCCTACGCCTACCTGCTCGGCGGCTTCACCGACTTCGGGCAGCTCGGATCCTTCAACCGCCTCGCCGTGACCTGGAGAGTGTTCGGAAGGGAACCCGTCGAGCAGGCCCAACAGCAGCTCAAAGACATCCTCGGCCAGTGGGGATACCGCATCGGGCACAGCACCGATCAACGACTGCCGACCGTGCTCTGCCAGGCTCTACTGCTCAACCGCAGCCCCAGACTGGCCGACCTGACCACCGAGGCATTCGCCCGGCTACGGGAAGACCCGGCGATGACTGGCTGGCACATCGGCGCGCTGCACGCCATCCAGCGCGCCGTTGCGGCGCTCGGGTTCTGCGAGCCACCCTCGCCATCGATCCACGGCGCCATGCCGGCCATCGAGGGAACCACTGAGAGCTGGGCCGCCTGGGTCGAACGCTGGTTCGCCACGTCGACGCTCACGCCGAAGGTCCGCGGCATCTTCCGCGGCGCCATGTCCAAGGCCGGCAGGTGGCTTGCCGCCGAACACCCCGAGATCACCGAGCCTGGGCAATGGACCCGCCAGACCTGCGCGGCCTGGGTCGCCGCAGTCGACCGCCTCACCATCGGCGACTACATCCAGCGCCAGCACGGCCTGTCCAAGCGCACCGGTGAGCCCATCTCACCTCGGACAAAGGCCGGCCTGCTGACCGCCACCCGGACCTTCTTCCGTGACTGTCAGGAATGGGAGTGGATCCCGCACCGGTTCGACCCTGCCCGGGCGTTGGCCACGCCCCGGACCATCCAGGCGCTGATCGGACCGAACCCAAGAGTGATCGCCGACGAGGTCTGGGCGAAGCTGCTCTGGGCCGGCCTCAACATCGCTGTCGAGGACCTCCCGGCCAACTCCGGCGGCGCCTGCTATCCGATCGAGCTCATCCGCGCTGTGACCCTGACCTGGCTGTTCAGCGGCCAGCGCAGCGATGAGATCGCTCGGCTACGGGTCGGTTGCATCCGCTGGCAGCACGATGGTTTCCCGATCCCTGGGGACTCCCGCGAGGTCATGGCCCAGGACGCCGTCTGCCTGCTCGACGTCCCTACCCACAAGACCGGCACGGCCTTCACCAAGCCCGTCGACCCGCTCCTCGGACAAGCCGTCGAGGCATGGCAGGCGGTCCGCCCCGACCAGCCGAAACTGACCGACCGCAAGACCGGTGAGCAGGTAGATCTGCTCTTCGCGATGCGGGCCCGCCGAGTCGCCAAGGAGTACCTGAACCACACGATCATCCCGGCGCTCTGCCGCAAGGCCGGCGTCCCCGCCGCCGACGTTCGCGGCAACATCACCAGCCACCGAGCGCGGGCCACCATCGCGAGCCAGCTCTACAACGCCAAGGAACCGATGACCCTCTTCGAGTTGCAGGCCTGGCTCGGACACCGCTCGCCGGAAGCCACCCAGCACTACGCCAAGATCACCCCGAACACCCTCGCCAGGGCCTACACCGATGCCGGATACTTTGCCCGCAACGTCCGCACCATCGAGGTCCTCGTCGACCGAGACGCCGTCACCAGCGGCACCGCAGCGGCCGGCGAGCCCTGGCAGTACTACGACATGGGCCACGGCTACTGCACCTACACGTTCTTCGAACAGTGCCAGCACCGCATGGCCTGCGCCCGCTGCGACTTCTACACCCCGAAGAACTCCAGCAAAGGCCAGCTCCTGGAGGCCAAAGACAACCTCCAGCGCATGCTGGCCAGCATCCCACTCACCGACGACGAGCGCGCCGCCGTCGACGACGGCCAGGCCGCTCTCGACCAACTGCTGGAACGCCTCGTCGATGTCCCAACCCCAACCGGGGCGACACCGCGTCAGATCGGCATTCCGGCGACTGTGACACTTCTACCGATCATCAACGTCACCACCAGCAAGTCACGAGGGCAGCCCGATGGAACATGCTGAGGCCATGGACACCTGTCCGACCTGCGGCGAGGGATTGACCGGCCGAGTTCTATCCCAGTCTTCACCTGCCGAGCATCCACGCCTACGTCGAGGATCAACCCGCGAACTGCGGCGATGCCCGGCATGCCGCCGACTCGCCACGCGAGACGCAGGGTCGTCGCAGTCGTGGACGGATGGCGGGCTGGATCCCAACATCGACTACCTGCTCGATTGTGAGCCTCGTCCGCTGCCGGATCCATGGGTGCTGCTGCCTGATGCGCGGGCCAGGGAGATCCTCGAAGCTCAGCTCCGCCTCGAAGCCAGCGAAGGACACCCGCTCTTCGGCAAGCCGGTCATCGCGATCGCCCGCTGTGGTCGCTGTGATGAAGTCTTGTTCCGAGTCGAGGACGACTCCGCCCGTTTCGTCCAGGTGCATCTGACCTGGCGCCAAGGCCCTGAAACTCCGCCATGGCCCGCGACGGAAGAACTGTCGGTCCCGCTGGCAGACAGCCTCATCGAGCACCACATCGGCTGGTAGCCGCACGACCCGCTCCGGCATCACTTGACAAAGCAGATTCCACAGAAGGGCAACGAAGATGGTCTTCTGCGCGCGGCCGACCTCCAGCATGGCCTGGTAGGTCGGGTGGGAGGCGGAATCGGTGAACCGGCGCAGGATCGCCTCCGTCGCCGCAGTACCCTGCTTAATGGCCGTCGCGTATTTGATCATCTGGTCGTAGTTCTGCTCGATCAGGTCCCAGCGGATCGGCCGCGTCTTCGCCGGGGTCAGCCGCGCGTACAGATCGCCCTCGCCGCTCTCCACCCGGTACAGCTTGACCTTGTTGATCTGCTTGATGCGCGGCAGCAGGTCGAAGCCCAGGAGCCTGGTCACCCCGAACCCGATTTCGGATTGGCCGTGCGAGTCGATGTAGTTGCCCTCGACCTTCATGGTGGTGCCGTGTCGTACGGCACCCTCCACCATGGCGTGCACCTCCGAAGCGGAGGCGCGCAGGGTCTGGGAGTGCACGACCATGGATCCGCGTTCGACGTGCCAGTAGATGAGGAGGCCGCGGCCTCCATATCGGGAGTGCCACTCGGTGAAATTGTTCTGATCGTAGGCTCTGACGTGCGTAGAGTCGGAGGCAACGGTGGTCGTCCCCTCGCCCCACAGACTGGCGTCTCGGGCGGTGAAGGTCGCATTCGCGATGGCGATCGCGATGTACTGGGCGATCTGCGGGGTCAGGTAGCGGCGCCGAACGTAACGGATGTCGTCTTCGCTGTGGGAGTGGCCACCGGAGGCTACGGCCCGGATCCCGGTGTTGGTGCCGTAGCCGAAGATCGCCAGCATGAGACGCTCGGCCAGGACCTCGGGCTTGAGGCTGGAGTTGCCAGCGACCGAGGTGACGGCGTTCAGGCAGCCGGTGCGCAACACCGCTTCCTTGAGCTTGGCCACGTGCTCGACCGCCTCGTCAGGCAGCTCAGAGCGTCCTCGCGGAAACCGGCCGTGCTGCGTGTAGAACTTCAGCAAGATCCCGAAGGCGAGTCGCGTGCACCACGCTTTCGGCAATGAGGTCGCGTTCCTCGTCCAGGATCGTCCAGTGCTCGACGAGTTCGTCGATGTGAAGCGGGGGGGCGTGTCATACCCGCTCAGCATCACCTACGCAGGTCACAACAAGATCAACGCCGTTTGGGGCTCATGACAGCGTTCTTACCGGCATCCCGACTAACAGACCCCACCTAATACTGATCTTGCCTCATTTAGTAACAGTGTGTGACGGTGGTGATCGTTGACGCTGCCGCTCAAAGCTGCACGCTCATGCCGATGTGTGTGCCCTCGATCATGGCGGCGATGCGCGAGGCGCCGACGGCTTGGCAGCGACTGGCTCGGGTGAGTTGTAGACCCTCGTAGAAGCCTTTGGGATTTAGGTGCGGGGCAGGTAACCGCGGGAGAAGGCGGTGGCGACGGCGGCCGCCCGGTCATTGACGCCGAGCTTTGCGTACACATGGAGCAGGTGGGTCTTGATGGTCGCCTCGCTGATGAACAGGTGTTTGGCTGCCTCTCGGTTTGTCGAACCCTGGGCGATCAGCTCTAGGACCTCCAGCTCGCGCGGCGACAGTGCCTCCATGGCTGGCTGGCGCATCTGTCCCATGAGCCGGGTCGCGACGGTGGGGGAGAGCACCGCCTGTCCCCGCGCGGCCGCCTCGACTGCCCGGAACAGCTCCTCGCGCGGCGCGTCCTTGAGCAGGTATCCGGTGGCGCCGGCCTCGATGGCGGGCAGTACGTCGCTGTCGGTGTCGTATGTCGTGAGCACCAGGACTCGGGCCGGCACACCGCGGTTGGCCAGTTCCGTGATGGCGGTGACCCCATCGGTCTTCGGCATCCGCAGATCCATGAGGATCACGTCAGGTTGAAGCCTCTCCCCGGCGACGATGGCCTCGGCTCCGTCACCGGCCTCACCGAGCACCTCGAAGCGCGGGTCGGCGCTGAACATGCCCCGTAGCCCGTCCCGGACCACCGGGTGATCGTCGACGATCAACAGCGAAATCAATCCTTACCTCCTGCGGGAATGGCCGGTACGGCCGCCGAGATCGCCGTGCCGCCACCCAGTTCTGACTCGATGTCCAACCGGCCGGCGAGGCGCTGCACCCGCTGCCGCATGCCGGCGAGCCCGAACCCGCCGTTTGTGGAGCCGTTGGCACGCTTGGCGTTGGGCTCGAAGCCGACCCCGTCGTCCCGCACGTCGAGAGTCACCAGATCTTCCATGTACGACAGGGTGAGGCCGACCCGGTTGGCTCGCGCGTGCTTGGCCACGTTGGCCAGGGCCTCCTGCGCGGTCCGTAGGAGCGCCACTTCGATGTCGGGGTGCATCGGCCGAGCGTCGCCGGTGGTGGTCAGCACCGCGTCGATGTGGTTCACCTCGGCCCAGCGTCTGGCGACGTCGCTGATCGCGTCCGGGAGCCGGGCATCGGCGAGCATCGCCGGCTGCACCGCGTGGACCGTGCGTCGGGCCTCGGTGAGGCTCTCGCGGGCGAGGTTGATCGCGTTCGTCACGTGTCGGCGGGAGATCGGCGGTGCGTCCAGTGTCTGCTCGGCGGCCTGGAGCTGGGTGAGGATGCCGGCGAGCCCTTGGGCGAGGGTGTCATGGATCTCCCGTGCCATCCGTTGCCGCTCGTCGAGCACCCCGGCCTCGCGGGCCTGGACCAGCAGTTGGGCGTGCAGGCCGGCGTTCTCGGCCAGCGCCGCCTCCAGCTTGAGATTGGCCTCGTGCAGCTCGACGAGCGCCTGTTTCTGCTTGTGGTTGCGCTCGTCGGTCAGCTCGGTGAAGTAGAAGAACGCGCTGGCCAGCACGACGCTGATCACGCTGACGGCGAGCCATTCCCACCACGTGCCGGCGGTGATGTCGGCCGCCCCACCCAGGTACGCCACCGCCGAGATCGTCGCCGTGGCGGCGACGCCGGCATAGCGCCACCGGCCGCTCAGGTACACGAATGCCTGGGGGTAGCCGACGAAGGCAAAGAAGCCGAAGAAGGGAGCGATCGCCACCAGGCCGGCGGCGAGCACCATCAGCCCCGTGTAGTACAGGCCCATCAGCGGGCGGTTCTGGTGCCATTCCGGGTGGAGGGTGTGGAAATAGAGCATCCAGAGCGTGGCTGCGGTCGCAAGCCCGAGCACCGCTGGGGCGTGCACAGGCACGGCCCAGATCGGCTGCAGCAGCGTGAGCAGGGTGCTGACCGCCAGCAGGAAGTATGGGAGAACGTTGAAGACCGCGATCTCCCTGCGCTGCCCGCGGTCGAACTCCTCGCGCAGCTCGGCCTCGATGCTCACGACCTACTCCCAGCGGAAGTACCGCGCGGCCAGCCCTCCGGCCACGATCGTCCACCCCAGCATGACAGCCAGATGCAGCAGTTGTGGCCAGTCACCGGTGGCGGCGTCCTGCAACGTTTGCACGCCGGCGCCTAGCGGGGTGAAGTCGCTGATCGTTCGAAGGGCGTCGTTCATGCTGTCGCGGGGAATCCAGAGGCCGGCGAAGAACGCGAGGGGGAAGAACAGTACGGACCCGATCGCGCCGGCGCTCTTGCCGGTCGGTGCGATCGATGCGACGAGCAGACCGATCGCGAACATCGACATGGCCGCCAACACATACCCGGTCAGGTAGGCCGGCAACTGCCGGGGCAGGCGCACATCGAACACCAGCCGGCCGATGGCCAGCACGACCACCATCGTCACCACGGACAGAATCGTGGACATCAGCAGCTGCGCGCCGAGCATGACGCTCGGCTTGACCGGAGTGGTCCGCATACGCCGCAGCACGCCCTTCTCCCGGTAGGTGGCGAACAGTTGGGACAGGCCGTTGAGCGCGAACACGGCCAGGCCCATCACGACGATGATCGGCACGTACAGGTCGATCACGCGCAGGCCGCCGAGGTTTTCGTCGGGTTCCCGGAACGCGGGGACCGTACCGAGGATGACCAGCAGGATCGCGGGAAACGCGAGCGCGAAAAAGACGATCATTGGCTCGCGGAAGAACAGCTTGGTCTCGGTGGCGGTAAGCCGGGACAGAGCGGACAAAGTAGTCTCCTCAGGCTTCGACGGGGCGGCCGGTGAGCGCGACGAAGGCGTCTTCCAGCGAGGTCTGCTCGACCCGCAGGTCGGCCGCGAGCACCTGGTGGCGGGCGAGCACGGTGGTCACGGCGAGCAGCAGGTTTCCCGTGCCGGTCACTACGAGCTGGCTGCCGGCACGTTCGACTGACGTGACCTCAGGTAGTGCGGTCAGCAGGGCGTGGTCCAGCGGCACGGACGGTCGGAACCGGATCCGCTGCTGGTTATCGACCCTCGCGACCAGCCCGGCCGGGGTGTCGACCGCGATCACGCGGCCTGAGTCGATCAGGGCGAGGCGGTCGCAGAGCCGTTCGGCCTCCTCCATGAAGTGTGTGACCAGCAGGATCGTCACGCCCCGGTCGCGGACGCCCTCGATCAGGTCCCACGTGTCGCGTCGCGCCTGCGGGTCCAGACCGGTGGTGAGCTCGTCTAGCACGGCGACCCTCGGGCTGCCGACCAGTGCGAGCGCGATCGACAACCGTTGCTTCTGCCCCCCGGACAGCCGCCGGAACTGCGTGTTGAGCTTGTCGCCGAGGTGCAGGGTGTCGATCAGCTCCCGCCAGTCGACAGGATTGCGGTAGAAGGAGCTGTACAGCTCCATCGCCTCGCTGACCTTGAGCTTGTCGGGCAGCTCGCTCTCCTGCAGCTGCGCGCCGAGCAGCTGCCGCAGCTCACCGGTGTCGCGATGCGGGTCGATGCCGCAGACCCGGATGGCGCCGCCGTCCGGGCTGCGCAAACCCTCCACACACTCGACCGTCGTGGTCTTACCGGCCCCGTTGGGCCCCAGAATGCCGAAGATCTCGCCCTGCTCGACGGCGAAGCTGACCCCATTCACCGCGGTGTGGTCGCCATACCGCTTGACGAGGTCGTCTACCTCGATGATTGCCATACAGACAAGCGTGGTTCTCCGTAGGTCGCGTCGAATCGACTACGCGGCGAGGTCCGGCAGGAACCGTGGTGGACCCCCTGATCAACCAACTGGTCGATGCGCGCAGCGCGCACAGCGGGGACTTACCTCCGCGCAATAGTGTGATAGACCGATGCGACGCCCTCGTCGGCCGTACACCGGAAGGACCAGGTTCACGGATTTGCCGCAATCCGCTCGTCACACACACGGGCATCCCCCTCGGCCGAGCGGCCGAGGGGGACGATTCGGGGCCGGGCTAGTTGTTCAGGATCTGGGCGCGCCGTACGGCCGCGAGGCCGAGTTCGCGGACGAGCGCCTCGTCGCCGCTGCCGAACTCCCAGCCCGTGTTGGCCACGATCACCACGACCCGGCCGGTCCGGGCCACGACGAGGTACGTGTCGTGGTACGTCGCGACGTGATCGAGGTAGGTGCGGCGCCTCAGCAGCAGGGACTCGTCGCCGGCGACGCCGGTGGCGCGTACCGTCCAACGGCCGCCCTCGGGGTCGGAACCGTCGCACGTGGCAAGCGCCCGACGAAGCTCCCGCAGGTATCGCTGGGCGCCGTCGGAGCGGTAGGTGGCGAGGTGTTCCATGACGACCGTCGGCGTCACCGCGCCTTCCACGCCGAACCACGCCGTGATGGCGCGGTCGGCGCGACGCAGGGCGGTGCCGGGTAGCGGGCCATCCGCGCACGGGCGCGGGGCGCGCAGTGGCGACCAGTAGTCGTCGGTGACGGGCTCGGGTGTGGCGCCGTACAGGTCCTCCGGCTGGAGCAGGGCCGCGTCGGGGATGACCGGTTGCGGTGCGGAGCCGAGGCGGTACGCGAGCACCGTGGGGTTCTGCCCGGGCGCCGCCCGCCCGATGAGCGCGACGCAGGCTTCGGCGTCCGGGGCGACGTTCTCCCACCGCCTTTCGTAGCGGCCGTGGCGATCGGTCACGATGTTGTTTCTCGCCCCGCCTTCCAGGTCGCAGGGGCTCCCGAGCGCCGCGCCCAGCGGCAGCCGGGCGCTCGGCCGGCCGGTGTCGGTGAAGTACGCCCGGCCGTGGACGCGGAAACCGCCCCCGTCCAGCAGTGAGTACTGGAAGGTCAGTGCGGGCCGGTGGGTTCCCCTGACCCGCAGCGCCGGGGCGCGCGCGCCGGTGAGTTCCTTGTTCAGCAGGTTGCCTGCCCGGTCCGCGACGTTCACCGTGGTGATCCGCACGGTGCCGTTCCAGGTGGACGGCACGTTGACCGTGGCGCTCCACACGCCGTCGGTGGGTGTGCCGGAGGTGCGGGTCAGGACCGGACGCAGTAGCGACCGGAAGCCCGGTACGGGGCTCAGTACGAGCGACGGCGAGGGGGTCATGGCGTGCGGGACCTCGTCGACGCCGGAGGCGTCGGTGATGCGGACCGACACCGTCACCGGCACGAGGGCTAGGCCGGCGACCCTGACCGAGGCGCGCGAGAACCGGACGTCCTCGACCCGCGGCGGGGTCGTGTCGGTCGACGGGACCGGCCGGCTCGGCGGGGCCGGGCCGGCTTCGGCCGGCGGCGCTGCGGTGGCGGCCACCGCAGCGGCGAGCAGCGCGGCCACGGTGACGCGGGCGGCGGCGGGACCGCGACGAGCGACCGTTGATGGTTGATTCATGAAGGGCTCCGTTCCAAAGTCTTTGATGTGCTGTCACCCGGTCAGTTAGTCCCGCGGTTCCCGACCGGTGTTCGCCGGTGTCGGCAGGACGACAGTTGCGGGCAGCTGGCCCGCGATCACCTCGCCGTGTCCGCCATGGACGGTCGGCTCGCCGCAATCCGGGACCAGCACCTGGACGCGGGGTTGCTGCCGCTCACCGACGACCCCCGGCTACGCCGCATCCGCGACGGCGTCCGACGCGTCCACGGCCGACCCGCCGAAGGCGTCAGCGCCATCGGGCTGCCGCTGCTCGCGGCGATGCTCGCCACCCTGCCCACCGACGACCCCGCCCGGCCGCGCCGCTACCGGCCCGGCGCGCGCACCTGGCCGCGCTACGCGACCGGTGCCTACTCACCGTCGGCTACCTGGCCGCGCTGCGCCGCGAAGAGCTGGCCGGGCTGCCGGTCGACCACCTCGAGCTCGTCCCCGAAGGGCTGCGGCTGCTGGTCGCCGGCAGCAAGACCGACCCGACCGGCACCGGCCGCCGCGTCGACCTGCCGCGGGCGCCGGAACCGGTGGTCTTCCACCAAGGCCGGGCCGGTCGGGACGCTTGGCGGCATGAGCTTGGAACAGGATCTGCACCAGGCCGCGGTCACTGTCGTGACGCTCGCCCTGCCGCGAATCTCCCCGAGGTGCCGCAGGCGCGTCTTGAGGTGGCGGCCGAGGCGGCCGTCTCCGCAGCGCGGCCGTTCCTCGACGGCACGGAATACTCGAGGATCGCCGACGGCGAAGCGTCCGGGGCGGTGGCGGTACAGACCGACAGATTGCGCCAGCGACGCTCAGCGCAGTGAGATGCCATCGGGTTCCGGCGGCCACCGGGACGAGCGACAGCGGTGCGGAGCGCACCACGTTGTAGATCCAGGCGCCGATCCGCGGACCGCCGACGTACCCGAGACACGACAGGTCAGGGACGATGAACAGTACCGGGATCCACCACCCGGGTCGACCGTGGTGGTGAACACGGCGGCCGCTGTCGCGAGCTCGTCGATCCGTAGCCAGGTCAATGGGCGCCCGTTGACGACGCCGGGCGAAAGCTAGCCGACCTGACTGATCGAGGACACATGCCTTGAAACGGACGTA
This sequence comes from Actinomycetes bacterium KLBMP 9797, assembly GCA_037414955.1. Classification (GTDB taxonomy): domain Bacteria; phylum Actinomycetota; class Actinomycetes; order Mycobacteriales; family Micromonosporaceae; genus Phytohabitans. Next base: position 9,201 of record JBBEWH010000116.1, on the reverse strand, counting down.
AAACGTCACGGTGATCAGCGTGTTTGGTTCGGGCCGCATTGTTCGACACGGGGATGTCATGCCAGAACAATCAGCTGATGCTGTCACGCGCCCGGTCGTGGAACTGCTGGGACAGCCGCCCGGCTACGGCGTGGTGGGTGCCGGAATCAACACGGCGATCGGAAACTACTGCCGGATCGACGTCGATGTCGCCGAGGCGCCGGGCTGGGCCCGCACATACAACTCGCGCGGCGACGGCGGTTGGACCCACACGTGGGCGACCGCTCTCCTGGTACGGGGCAACGGTGATGTCGCGCTACGCAGCGGCGACGGGCGCGTGCTGACCTTCATACGGGACGGGGACGGTTTCCACCGGCCGGCGGACCTGGCGGCCGACCTCATCGCGGTAGACGGCGGCTATCGGCTGGAGTTTGCCGACGGCGGAGTGTCCACCTTCGACAGCCTCGGGCGGTATCTACGGCACACCGAGGTGGGCGATCGTACCGACCTGGCCTATGACGAGCAGGGTCGGCTCTCCTCGGTCACCCATTCGACCGGCCGTCGGATCGACGTGGCCTACGATGCGGAGGGCCGGGCCTCCGGGGTGCGTACGGCTGACGGCCGCGCGGTGGCGTACGGCTACGCCGCCGACGGCGCCTTGGTGCAGGTCGCCTCCTTCGACGGCGCGGTGACCTCGTACGAATACGAGGGCGGCTGGCTGGCGCGGGTGGCCGACCCGGACGGGCGGACCCTTGTGGCCAACGCCTACGACGACATCGGTCGGGTGGTCCGTCAGACCAATGCCGACGGCGAGACGATCGAGGTGTCCTACGACGACGCTGGTACCACCACCGTGGTCGTGGCCGGCGGGCCGGCGGGCGCGCGCATGGTGTTCCGGCACGACGCCGCGGGCCACGTCGTCGGTTTCACCGATCCGGCCGGCGCGGACTCGTCGACCGAGTTCGACGAGCAGGGCCGGCTCGTCGGCGGCACGACGGCGGGCGGCACCCGCGTCACGGTCGGCTACGACGAGCGGGGCAACGTCGCGGACGTCTCCTGGGGGCAGGCCACCACCCGGTACGCGTACGACGACCGGAACCGCCTGGCCGCCCAGACCGACCCGCTGGGCGGCCGGACCACGTTCGAGTACGGCACCGACAGCCGCCGCCCGACCGCCGTCACCGACCCGCTCGGCAACCGCACCCGCTACGACGTGTCCGACGGCCTGATCACCCGGGTAGTCGACCCGACCGGCAGCAGCACCGAGTACGCGTACGACCAGCGGCGCAACCTCACTGCGGTGACCGACCCCGAAGGCCACGTCTGGCGGCACCACTACGACGACGCAGGTCGGCGGGTCGAGACGGTCACGCCGGCCGGCGACCGCACCCGGTACGAGCACGACCGGCCGGGCGGGTCGTGGCGGTCACCGACCCGGGCGACCGCACCCGCCGGTTCCGCTACTCCGCGTCCGGGCTGCTCCTGGAGAGCACCACGCCCGGCGGGGCGGTGACCAGCTACGAGTACACCCCGTCCGGGCGACCGGCCCGCATCACGAACTCCGCCGGCGAGGTGACCGTTCAGGAGTACGACAGCTCCGGCAACCTCTCGTCGATCGCCGAGGCCGGCGGCGCCGCGTCCACCATGGCGTACGACCCGCGTGGCCGCCTGACCACCGTGACCGGACCGGACGGCCGGACCACAAGTCTGGCCTACGATCCCGACGGCCGGGTGATCCGCGAGGAGGACGAGACCGGTGCCACCACCATCGTCTGGGACGAGCGCGGGAACGCGACCGAGGTCACCGACCCGACCGGCGCGGTGTGGCGCTATGAATACGACCTCAACGACCGGGAGATCTCTCGCACCGACCCGGTGGGCGGCGTCTGGCGCACCACCTACGACGCGGCCGGCCGGATCCTGACCGAGACCGACCCGACCGGCGCGGTCACACGGCGTACGTGGACGGCCCTGGGGCAGCCGGCCACGGTGGTCGACCCGCTGGGGCGCACGACTACCTACCGCTACGACGCGGCCGGGCGGGTGGTGAAGGTGACGGATCCGATGGGTGGTATCACCCGGTATGTGTACGACGCCGACGGCCGCCGCCTCTCCACCACCACACCGGCCGGACTGACCACGAGCTTCCGCTACGCCGACGGGCTGCTGTCCGCGTCCATCGATCCCCGCGGCTGGGTCACCCGGTATCAGTACACGGCGGACGGCGACCGGTCCGCGGTGATCTCGCCCAGCGGCTCGGTGCAACGCTACGAGTACGACAGGGCCCACCGGATCACGGCGTCCATCGACCCGCGCGGCGGCGTGACCCGGTACGCCTACGACACGGCCGGCAACCTGATCACCATCACCGACGCGAAGGGCGCCGTCACGCGGTTCACCTACGACGTCAACCGGCGGGAGACGTCGATGATCGACCCGCTCGGCCGCGTCACCCGTCGCGAGTACGACGTGGCCGGCAACCTGGCCGCGGTGATCGACCCGTCCGGTCGTACGGTGCGCCGGACCTACGACGCGGCCGAGCGCCTGACCGGGATGACCTCCGGCAACGACGCGATCTCGTTCGCGTACGACGCGGCCGGCCGGCGGACTTCGATGAGCGACCTGACCGGCACCACCACGTACGCCTATGACCCGGCCGGCCGGCTGACCACCGTCACCGCCCCGGACGGCGCGGTGGTGTCGGCGGGCTTCGACGCGGCCGGCCAGCGGATCCGGCTCACGTATCCGGACGGCAGCACGGTCCGCTACGAGTATGACCTGTGCGGCCGGCTGGTCGGCCTGCGCGACTCCCGGGCCGGCGAGGTGGTGTACGCGGTGGACCCGGACGGGCGGCTGATCACCGAGCAGTTGCCGCGGCGGTGGGCCCGGCGGTACCGGTACGAGGGCGGGCTGCTGTCGGCGTACCGGGAGATCCGCGACGGGGTGCCGGCGATCGAGGCCCGGATGCGCTATGACGCGGACGGGCGGCTGATCGAGCGCATCGGCAGCGACGTGACCGAGACCTACTCGTACGACGTCGCCGGACAGCTCACCCGGTTCGCGTGGCGCGGCGGCGGCCGGGACGCCGACGAGGTCGCGCTGGCCTACGACACGGTCGGCAACCGCATCTCCCTAACCCGGGCCCGCGAGCAGACGCGGTACACCTACGACGCCGCGGACCAGCTCACCCGGATCGACGCCGGGCGCGGCGACCTCCGCTACCGCCACGACGGCTCCGGGCGACTGATCGAGGAGACCGGGGGCGACCTGCGCCGCACCGTCGAGTACGACGGGTTCGGGCGGCCGGTGACGGTCACCGTGCGGGAGGACCGGGACAGCGAGCGGTATAGGTACACGTACGACGGCAACGGCCTGCTGGTCGGCTTCGCCACCGGGTCGGACGCCCGGACCGGCGACCAGCACCCGCGCGAGACCTCGGCCCGTTACCTGTGGGACGTGGACACCGCCGTGCCACAGATCCTCGTCCAGGATGTCGCCGGGGCCGCGCGCACGGGCACACCGGCGCCGGCCGACGCCCGTTTCGTCTACGGCCACGGCCGGATGTTCGCGGTCACCGGCGGCGGCGCGGAGATCTTCGCCCGCGCCGCCGACGGCTCGGCGCTGCCGACGCCGCCGACCGTGCCGTGGGTCGGCCCGGGCGGGCACGACCCGTTCGGCGTCCCGCTCGACGTGCGCACCGGCGACCGCTACGACCTCCCCCGGTTCGGCTACCGCGGCGAGCTCGAGCACGACGGGGTCGTCTATCTGCGGGCCCGACACTACCGGCCCGACCTCGGCCGGTTCACCACCCGCGACCCGATCTCCGTGCTGGGCGGCGCCGGGCATGCCGCGAACCCGTATGTCTACGCGGGCAACGACCCGCTGAACGTCATCGACCCGCTCGGCACGATCGGCATCGGCATCGGCACCGCGATCGGCAACCTGGTGGCGAACCTGCTGGTCAAGCTGCTCGCGTGCGCGGGCTGCCCGGCCGACCCGGGCAATTCGCACGAGTCGCACCGCAAGTGCTTCCAGGGCAAGGCGTGCCTGTTCACCCGCGGCGCGCTGTCGCTGAAGGCGCTGGACGCCGACCCCGCCGAGCTCAACCGGTACTGGAACTCGCGCCGGCCGGAGGCGGCCGCACAGGCGTTCACCATCGAGCACCTCAACTGGCGGCGCCAGAACGCCGGCTGGAAGGTCTGGCGGTTCTTCGGCGGCTCGACCCGGATCAGCAAAGACGTCGACTGGGAGACCGGGCAGAAAGGGCAGATGCCGGACGAGGCTGATCCGCGTACGCAGAACTTCCGCTTCGACATCCTGACCGAGGAGCGCCTGCTGTTCGAGGTGAAACGGTGGAAGGGGCCGGCCACCGTCGGCCAGGTCCAGAAACAGATCACCGACTACATCATCCACGCCGGTGGCGTCTGGGGCCTGAACATCGAGGCCAGCACCGAGCTCCAGGACTGGGCCAACGGCTTCGGCGTGGTCACCAGCTTCCTTAACCGGGTGACCGGCGGCAGCGTCGTCTACGTCTGGGGGCTCGGCAATCAGGCCGGGCACATCTATTTCGCGAAGGACAACAAGGCGCCGGCGCCCGTGCGGGCCAAGGTTCCGAGGCACGACATCAAGCCGCCGCCGATCCAGATCCCGGTGCCGATCCCCGCACCGCGCGACCCGGCGGAGCAGCAGGTGTGAGCGCCGGCGTCCGGATAGGGTCGCAACGATGCCCGTGACCATCGCTCCCGCCCTGCTGCGACTGCTCCGCTCGCAGGAGACGGTCGTCATGCTGGTGCGGTCTCCCGAGCCCGAGCGGCCGGCGGCGTCGCTGGCCGCGGCGGCGGCCCGGTTCGACGCACCCGTGTTCGGGCCGGATGCCGTCCCGGGTGGCTGGTTGCTGATGGTGGATTTCGGCGACGGCGCACCCGCCGCCCGCCGGAACGCCCTCGAACGCTTCGCCGCGGGGCTGGAGTTCGACGGCGAGATCGTTCCCCCGCCCGAGATCGGCGACCGCTACCTGGCGCTGGACGAGTTCCCGGTGATGGCCCGGGCGATGCTGCGCTGGCCCGGCCAGAGGATCGGCATGCCGCCCACCGCCGAGGTGGTCACGGTGGCGCTCGACTGGCTGCACGCCCGGCAGCGGCCCGGCGACGAGCTGCTCGGCGTGATCGTCTCGATGGAGTCGCGGCTGTCCTGGGCCAGCGTGCGCCCGATGCTAGACATCGTCCTACGCGGCAACGCGGGCGCGAGCGTGCTCACCACCGACTTCGCCACCGCCGCGGCCGCGGTGTGTTTCCCGTCGTCCCACATCAGCGGTCCGACCCTCACGGCGGCCGGCGCCGGGTGGGGCGCCGCCGAGGTGGCCTACCGGATGCGGGAGCTGCGCGACCACATCCGGCGGCACGCCGGCGTGCTCGGCTGGGCGGGGGTCACCGCCCAGGTGACGCGCACGGGCAGCGTCTGGCTGTCCGACAACACGCGGTACGAGGCCGCGCAGCCGCGTCCACTGTGGTACCAGGTGCTCACCGCCGAACAGGTCCGGCAGCTCGGCGGCCCTCCGAAGGGCGCGGCCGAGCTGCCGGACGGTCGTGCCGAGCTCACCATCGGCGAGCCGGAGCAGTGGGTGCCTGGGCACCGGGACCACCGGAAGGTGGACCGGCTGGCCCGACGCATACTGAAGGAGTGACGGGTCAGGCTCCGCGCTGGCATATCTGGACCTTCACACTATTGGGGGTTCCGGACTGGCAGAGTGACGTAATCCAACCGTCTTGTATTCGCCCGTTCGAGCCCTTCCGACCATTACCACTGGTAGGGCCAGGACGGTTTCGATGATCAACTTTTTTGATCCTTGGTCGCACGTTCGTTAGCAACGCCCCTAGATGATCGATTCGTGCGCCCAGCAGAACGGGGGGTGAAGCCGTGAGGGGCTGATCCTGTGGTTCGTCAGCTCGTCGTCGCCTGCCGGTGGAAGTCCGGTCCGGGTAGCTGCCAGGAGGCCCGGTAGCAGGCTGGCGGTCCGGTCTGGAAACGGGCCGGGTCGAAGCCCAGTGTCAAAAGCCCTTGTGGGGGGAGCGACGATGCGGTCCGTAGCGTGAAGCGAAGCCTGCGGCGTCGTTACGTCACCTGCCTGTGAGGGTGGGCCAAGGGAGAGCCGAGCCCGCGAATACGGGGTGAAGGCCATGGACGCGGTGTAGAGCCTGGATTGCAGCCGTCAGGAACTCCCCGGCGTAGGGGGCACGGAACGTATCGAGGGTGGCGGCGGGAACTGGGGAGGCCCTCCCCGGCCTGGTGACCTGCGGAAGTGTCGCCGGAGCGTGGTGTCCTATAACTGGTTTACGCCGGGAAGTGGATCACTGGCCGGGTGGGCGTCGGAGGCGGCCGTAGTACTGCTTGAGCCGAGCGGACAACAGAACCGCCGGTGAGGGAAGGGCCGCTACTTCGTCGATGCGTTTGTTGTCTGGAGGTGCCCGGTGAGTGCCGTTTTGGCTAGTCCCACCGCTTTGGGATCGGTTCGTGATCCGGTTCGTGCCTTGCAGCATGCGCTCTACCGGGCGGCGAAGGCCGATCCCGGACGACGGTTCCACGCGCTTGCGGACAAGGTCTACCGCAGAGACGTGCTGTGGCGTGCGTGGGTCGCGGTGCGCGTAAACGATGGCGCACCGGGCATCGACAAGGTCACCCTGGACCAGGTCGAGCAGTACGGGATTGTCCGGCTGCTCGATGAACTGGCCGCCGAGTTGAAGGACGGCAGCTATCGGCCGCTGCCCGCGCGCCGGGTCTTCATCCCGAAGCCCGGCACGTCGGAGCGCAGGCCGTTGTCGATTCCTTCGGTTCGGGACCGCATCGTGCAGGCCGCGCTGAAGATCGTGCTCGAGCCGGTCTTCGAGGCGGACATGCTGGCGTGCAGCTTCGGGTTCCGCCCGAAGCGTTCGGCGCACGATGCCTTGCAGGTCTTGATTGATGAGTCCTGGCGGGGTAGGCGGTGGGTGGTCGAGACGGACATCGCCGACTGCTTTTCGGCGATTCCGCATGAGCAGTTGATGCAGGCGGTGCAGGAACGTGTCTGTGATCAGACGGTCCTCAAGCTGCTGCGCGCGATCCTGCGTGCGGGAGTGATGGAGGACGGGCGGGTACGGCGCCCGGTGACGGGTGCTGCGCAGGGTGGGGTGATTTCTCCGATGTTGTGCAATGTCTACCTGCACCGGTTGGACCGGCAATGGTCGACGCGCGAACACGGGGTCCTCGTGCGCTATGCCGACGATGTGATCGCGGTGTGCAAGTCCAGGCAGCAGGCCGAGGCCGCGTTGGCGCGGATCACGGTCTTGTTGGCGGAACTGGGGTTGCAGCCCAAGGCGGCCAAGACCCGGATCGTGCACCTGGAGGTCGGTGGGGAAGGGCTGGACTTTCTCGGCTTTCACCACCGGCTGGTGCGCTCGTCCGGGAAGACCGGGCGCCGGCGGGTGACGTTTCTGGCCCGTTGGCCCGCGGACAGGGCCATGCGGCACGCCCGGGACCGGATTCGGGAGTTGACCGACCGGTCCCGGTTGCTGCTGCCGGTGACGGTGATGGTGGAGGACATCAATCGGTTCCTGCGTGGCTGGGCCGCGTATTTTCGATATGGCGTCTCTTCCCAGCACTTCGGCAAGATCAGAGGCTATGCGTTGATGCGGCTGGCGTTGGTGTATGCCAAGCGGCACCGCCGATCCCGCAGGTTCGGTTGGTCGGTGGTTGCCTTCCAGTCGGTGGACACGCTGGGTCTGGTCACCCTGTCGGGAATCGTTGTTCCACCCAGACCCTTCCGGGACTGGCGGGGAAGGTCGAATGCCGGCGGTGAACGGCGTCGGTGAGCCGTGTGCGGGAGAACCGCATGCACGGTTCGAGGTGGCGGGAGTTGGAAACGGGTACGAACCTGACCACGGTCACTGGGGTGGGACAACCGACGGGAAACCGGCGGCACTGAAGGCCCCAGGACCTACCGCAGGGGGACGCACCGCGCCAGCTCCCGACCCTACCAAGGGGTCAGTGGTCGTAGGCGGTCAGGGATCGCATGATCGGCTGTCCGGTCCGCCAGTTGTGCCAGATCACCGCGGTCAGGGCCAGCACGCGTTGCAGGATCCGCACGGCAACACCCGTCATGGTGCGTCCGCCGTGCTGTTCGAGGTCGAGTTGGCTCTTCAAAGTCTCATTGACCGATTCGATGCTCTGCCGTACCGCGCGCAGCAGGCCACGACCGGGCCGGTCTGGTTCGCCGCGGTACGCGGGTCGCACGACGGTGATGCCCCTGTCGCCCAGCCAGGTTTCGGTGTCGCGGTCGCGGTAACCCTTGTCCACCATCAGAATCAGTCCGTCCGGGTGGTGAAACATGTTCGGCTGCATGCTTACCAGGTCAACGAGGACCTCACGTTCGTCGGTCTTGGCGTTGGTCAAAGCGAACGCGACTGGTAGACCGTGCACGGTGGTTACCAGATGCAGGCGCAACCCCCAGAACAACCGCGAATGCGACGCGCAATAGCCGTAGCCGGCCCAGATGGCAAGCTCCGAACGCCGCGCGGCCTCCCGGGACATGCCACACGGCACCGGGGTCGAGTCGGCGATCCGGATCGGGTGCCGCCACAGGTCGGTGTCGGTGACCAGGGCCGCGATGAAGTACGCCAACTGGCCACTGAGCGCCCGCAGGCGCTTGTTGTAGCCGGGCTGCTTGGGAAGGTGAGGAAACAGGTGAATGATCGACTTTCGGGCATAGCGGATCCAGCGGGTCTCGTTGTGGTAGCCCAGCAGGGGGCGGTTTCTGGGGATCGTTGCGAATCAGCTTGTCGCCGGTTGGCGTCGCCATTGTCGCATGAGTTGGCTCGGGGTCTTGTCGTTCAGGCATAGTCGGGGTCGCTCGTTGAGCTCTCTGGCGATCTCTTCGAGCTGATCATCGGTCCATCCGTTGAGGTCGGTGCCTTTCGGTAGGTACTGGCGCAGGAGGCCGTTGGTGTTCTCGTTGGTGCCTCGCTGCCAGGGCGAGTGCGGGTCGGCGAAGAAGATGCCCAGGCCGGTGGCTTGCTCGATGCGCTCGTGATGGAACATCTCGTTGCCTTGATCCCAGGTCAGGGTGCGCTTCAGCGGGGTGGGCAGCTTGGCGAACGCGGCGATGAGGGCGTCCCCGACGGTCTGCGCGCTGTGATCGCCGGCCAGCTTCACCAGCACGGTGAAGCGGGTCTTGCGTTCCACCAGCGTTGC
>JBBEWH010000115.1:0-7509 GCA_037414955.1 Actinomycetes bacterium KLBMP 9797 | reverse complement strand
CGGTTCGTGAACTGGTTGCATGTGCGTGCGGTGGACAAGGCCGCGAACAGGTCGGCGGTGGCGACGGTGGTGTTCTACGCGGATGTGCCGTCCGGCCCGGTCGGGGACTGGGCCCTCGACGAGACCGCTGACGGCCTGGTCGCGGAGGATTCCACCGTCAACGCGCGGCACGCCACGCTGACCGGCGGTGTCACCTGGGAGGACGGCGTGTCCGGCGGGGCGATGCGCCTCGACGGCACGACCGGCTACGCGCAGACGACCGGCCCGGCACTGGACACCTCGAAGTCGTTCTCGGTCTCCGCCTGGGCGCGCCTGACCGACAAGTCCGGCAACCGCGCGGTGATCAGTCAGGACGGCACGCACCGCAGCGCGTTCTACCTCCAGTACTACACGTCGATCGACCGGTGGCGGCTCTCCTTCCCGGTGGCCGACAGCGTCGAACGGCCGAGCTACGTGACGGTCGACTCGACGGCGTCGGTGCCGCTCAACGAGTGGGTGCGCCTCACCGGCGTGTACGACAAGGACGCCGGCCAGATCCGGCTCTACGTCAACGGCGCTCTCCAGGGCACGGCCAGCTACAGCGCGGCCTGGAACGGCACCGGCCCGCTGACCATCGGGCGGGCGAAGACCAACGGCACGCTTGTCGACTTCTTCCCTGGCGATCTCGACGCGGTCCAGGTGTACGACCGGGTGCTGCTGCCCGGTGAGCTGCAGCAGGTGCCGCGGCTGACCAGTCACTGGAAGCTGGACGAGACGTCGGGCACGACGGCGGCGGACGCGGTCGGCGGCCGGCCGGCGACCTGGTCGGCGAGTGGCGTGTCCCGCACCGCCGGGGTGCGCGGCAACGGAGTGGCGGTCAACGGCACGTCCGGCGTCCTGACCACCACCGCACCGGCGGTGCGCACGGACGGTAGCTTCTCGGTGAGTGCGTGGGTGCGGCCGGACGCGTTGACGAAGAACGGCATCGCGGTCAGCCAGCTCGGTGGTGCGGTCGGGGGCTTCAACCTCGGCTGGGCCTGGGACGCGGACTACTCCGCTTACCTGTGGTCGATCCGTACGTCGTCGACGGACGCGTCCGGCGCGGCGGTGCGTGAGGCGTCGGATCTGTTCAATGTGCCGACGGTGGGGACGTGGACGCATCTGGTGGCTGTCTACGACGCGGGGGCGCACAAGTTGCGGCTCTATGTGGACGGCCAGGCGGTGGACGAGACCTACCACGCCAGTTCCTGGAACGCCGCCGGCAACGTCCTCCTGGGCCGGGGCCAGGCGTCCAATGTGACGTTCTCTCAGTACTTGACGGGCGGCATCGACGACGTGCGGACGTACTCGGGCGTGCTCAGCGACCAGGAGATCTTCGACACCTACACCGCGTTCGCGGCCAGCTGAGGGAGACAACCACATGCGCAAGTGGATTGCCGCCGCGGTCGCGACGGTGCTGGCGGGCAGCCTGTTGACCGCCACCCCGGCCGCCGCGAAGCCGGCGCCGCCGTGGCGGGCACCCGCCATCCAGAACGAGAAGTCGGTACCGGTCAAGAACTTCGTGCCGCGCGCCCAGCGGGCCACGAAGCCGGCCGCCGCGAAGCCGGCAACGGTGGCGTGGCCGGCACCCGGCGAGGCCGAGGTGACCTTGGGGCGCGCTCGGGCGAAGGCCGGCACGCTGCCGGTCGCTCTCGGCGGGACCGGCAAGGCGAAGGTACGGGTGCACGACCGGGCCGCCGCCGACCGGGCCGGGGTGGCGGGCCTGCTCTTCACGGTCAGCACGCCGACGAGGACGCCCACCAGCGTCGAGGTCGACTACTCCGCCTTCCGGCACGCCTACGGCGGCGATTGGGCATCCCGGCTGCGCCTCGTGCGGCTGCCGGCGTGCGCGCTGTCCACTCCGGACCGCGCGGAGTGCCGCGCCGCCACGCCGCTGCCCACCACGAACACCACCCGGACGGGCACGCTCACCGCGACCGTGGCGGCGAGCGAGGCGACCGTGCTGGCCGCCGCGGCGGCCCCGTCGGGCAGTGCGGGTGACTACAAGGCCACGGCGCTGTCCCACTCCTCGTCCTGGGAGGTCGGCGGCGCGGCCGGCGACTTCGGCTGGTCGTACCAGCTGGACGCGCCGCCCGCGTTCGGCGGGCCCCAGCCCGACCTGGACCTGCGGTACAACTCCAGCAGCGTCGACGGCCGGACGGCGTCCACGAACAACCAGCCGTCCTGGGCCGGCGAGGGCTGGGACCTCACCGAGGGCTTCATCGAGCGTCGCTACAAGTCCTGTTCGGACGAGGTGACGACCACACTGAAGCCGTACGACCTGTGCTGGGAGACCGACAACGCGTTCCTGAACCTGGGCGACAAGACCGCCGAGCTGGTGAAGGACGCGACCACCGGCGCGTGGCGGCTGCGCAACGACGACGGGTCCAAGGTGGAGCGGCTGACCGGCGCGACCAACTTCGACAATGACGGCGAGCACTGGAAGCTGACCACCACGGACGGCACGCAGTACTTCTTCGGCATGCACCGGCTGCCCGGCTGGGCGGACGGCGGGTCGGTGACCCAGTCGGTGTGGACGGTGCCGGTATTCGGCAACGACACGGGGGAGCCGTGCCACGCCTCGACGTTCGCGGCGTCCTACTGCGCGCAGGCCTGGCGGTGGAACCTCGACTACGTGGTCGACCCGAACGGCAACGCGATGTCGTACTGGTACGCCAAGGAGTGGAACTACTACGGCCGCAACCGGACGGCGACCGACGACACCGCGTACGTGCGGGGCGGTTACCTGAGCCGGATCGACTACGGCCAGCGGTCGAACACGATCTACTCGGCGGCGGCGCCGATGCAGGTGGTGCTCGGCGTCGAGGAGCGGTGCGCGGCCGGGGCGACCTGCGGCACCGCGACCATCACCAAGGACACGGCGAAGAACTGGCCGGACGTCCCCTATGACCAGAACTGCAATTCCGGCGCGACGTGTACCGATCTGTTCGCGCCGACGTTCTGGTCCCGGAAGCGGCTCAAGACGGTGACCACGAAGGTGCTGGTGTCCGGCACCACCTACAAGGACGTGGACGCCTACACGCTGGGGTACGAGTTCCGGGAACCCGGCGACGGCACCTCACCGCAGCTGTGGCTGGACTCCATCGCCCACAGCGGCAAGGTGGGCGGCACCGCGACGTTGCCCGCGGTGGAGTTCGAGGGCACCCAGCTGGAGAATCGGGTGGACGCCGAAGAGGGCATCCCGCCGATGTACCGGTGGCGGCTCACCGACGTCTACGACGAGTACGGCGGGCACGTGCGGGTCAACTACTCCGGCAAGGAGTGTGTCCGTTCGAGTCCGCCCACACCGGACTCCAACACCAAGCGGTGTTTCCCGCAGTACTGGACGCCGGACGGCGCCACCGCGCCCAAGCTCGACTGGTTCCACAAATACGTGGCGGTCCAGGTGCTGCAGGACGACCGGGCCGGCGTGGCGGGGATCGAGCAGACCGACTACGAGTACCTGGACGGCGGTGCCTGGCACTACGACGACAACGAGCTGACGCCGGCCAAGTACCGCACCTGGAGCGAGTGGCGCGGATACGCCCGGGTAAAGGTCACCAAGGGCGCCCCCGGCGACGTCCGGTCGCAGAACGAGACCCGGTACTTCCGCGGCATGGACGGCGACAAGAAGTCCAGCGGCACCCGCACGGCGACGGTGACCGACTCCGAGGGCGTGGGGGTCGCCGACCACGAGGCGCTGTCCGGCCAACCACGCGAGGTCATCACCTACAACGGGCCGGGCGGCGCGGTGCTGGACGGCGAGATCAAGGACTATTGGATCTCGGCGGCCACTGCCACCCAGGGGTCCACCAAGGCACATCTCACCAACGTCGCCAAGAAACGCAACCGGCTCGCCCTCGCGGCGGGCGGTTGGCAGCGCACCGAGGTCCAGACCTCGTACGACGCCTACGGTCTGCCGACGCAGGTCAACGACCTCGGTGACACGTCGAAGGGCGACGACGACGAGTGTGTGCGCACCACGTACGCCACCCGGGACACCGCCAAGTGGCTGGTCGCGTTCCCGGTACGCGAAGAGCGGGTGTCAGTGGCCTGCACGGCCACCGTGTCCCGGCCCAACGACGTGCTCTCCGACGTGCGCACGTTCTACGACGGGTCCACCACGGCCGGCGCCGCACCCACCAAGGGCGACGTGACGCTGACCCAGGAACTCGCCTCCTATTCGGGCAGCACCCCGACCTACGTCCAATCCACCCGGGCCACCTTTGACAGCTACGGTCGCACGCTGGACTCGTTCGACGCGCTCGATCGCAAGACCAGCAGCCGCTTCACGCCCGCGACCGGCGGCCCGCTGACCAGCAGCACCCTCACGAACCCGCTCGGACACGTCGTCACCACGACCTTCGAGCCGGCCTGGGGCAAGGAAACCGCCGTCGTCGACCAGAACGGCTACCGCACCGACCTCACCTACGACCCGCTGGGCCAGCTCGCCGCCGTGTGGCTGCCGGACCGGTCCAAAGCGGACGGTGCGACGGCGAACGAGAAGTACACCTACCTGGTCCGCACGAACGCGCCGAACGTGGTCACCACCGAGTCGGTCCGCGACGACGGCGGCTACGACGCCGAGTACGAGCTGTTCGACGGCCGGCTGCGGCCGCGCCAGACCCAGCAGCCGGCGCCCGACGGCGGCCGGATCCTCACCGACACCTTCTACGACTCCCGGGGCCTGGTGTCGAAGACGAACGCGGTGTACTGGAACGACGGCACGGCCGGCACCACGCTGGCCACCGTCACCGACAACACCGTGCCCGCCCAGACGGTCAACGTCTACGACGGTGCCGGGCGGGAGACCACCGACATCTTCCGCTCGTACGGCACGGAGAAGTGGCGCACGCTCACCACCTTCGGCGGTGACCGGGTGTCGTTCACCCCGGCGGCTGGTGGCACCGCGACCACGACGATCACCGACGCCAACGGCAAGACGGTGGAGCTGCGGCAGCACACCGGTGGCACGCCGTCGAGCGGGTACGACGCGACGAAATACACGTACACCCGGGCCGGTGAGATCTCGACGGTGACCGACGCGGCGGGCAACGCCTGGAAGTACACCTACGACCTGCGCGGCCGCAAGGTCAAGGACGAGGACCCGGACAAGGGGGCCACATCCTACACGTACGACAACGCCGACCAGGTACTCACCGCCACCGACGCGCGGAGCAAGACCGTCGCGTTCACCTACGACGCCCTGGGCCGCAAGACCGCTACCTACGAGGGATCCACCTCGGGCACCAAGCTGTCCGAATGGACCTACGACAGCCTGCGGAAGGGCAAGCTCACCGCGGCCATCCGGTACGTCAACGGCAACGCCTACACCACCGCCGTCAACGGATACGACCCGAACTACCGCTCGCTGGGCAGCACGGTGACGATCCCGGCGAGCGAGGGCGCGCTGGCCGGCAGCTACCGGGTCAACACCGGGTACACCGACACCGGCCTGCCGTTGCTCGTCTCGTATCCCGCCGCCGGCGGGCTGGCGGCCGAGACGCTCCGCTACAGCTACGACGCGGACGGCCGGCTCACCACCGCCGACACCGGACTGTCCACACTGCTCACCGCGGCGAGCTACACGCCGTACGGCGAACCCGCGCAGTACACGTTGCAAGGCGTCGCCGGCAAGCAGCTGGTGCAGACCTTCATGTACGACGACGCGACCCGCAAGCTGAGCCGGTCCCTCGTCGACCGGAACGTCTCGCCGACCCGGCTCGCCGACGTCAACTACACCTTCGACGCGGCGGGGAACGTCACGAAGATCGCGGACGGTGCGGACGTTCAGTGCTTCACGTATGACTACCTGAAGCGGCTGACCAGCGCGTGGACCGCGAACAACAACTGCGCCACCGCGCCGAGCGCGTCCGTCCTGGGTGGACCGGCGCCGTACTGGCAGGCGTGGACGTACGACAAGATCGGCAACCGGCTCACCGAGACCAACCACAACATGGCGACCGGCGCGGGCACGACGAGCACGTACGCGTACCCGGCGGCCGGTGCGGCCCGCCCGCACGCACTGTCCAGCGTGACCACCAACGGTCAAACCACCAGCTACGGCTATGACAATGTCGGCAACACCACCACCCGGCCGGGTCAGGCGCTGACCTGGGACACCGAGGGTCACCTGGCCACGGTGACGGAGAACGGCAAGACGTCGGAGTTCCTCTACGACGCCGAGGGCGACCGGCTGATCCGCCGCGACGCGGACACCGTGACCCTGTATCTCGACGGCACCGAGCTGGAGCTCACGAAGTCGACCGGCGCGGTCGCGGCCACCCGGTTCTACCAGCTGGGTACCGTCGCCGCGGTGCGGTCCACGAGCGGCGGCCTGTCGTTCGAGGCGAAGGACCGGTTGGGCACCGCACAGATCTCCGTCGACGCCGACGATCTGGCGGTGACGCAGCGGCGGTACCTGCCGTTCGGTGAGCCGCGCGGCGCGGTGCCGGCGAGCTGGCCCACCGAGAAGGGGTATGTCGGCGGCACCGTCGACAGTGGCGGGCTGACCCACCTCGGCGCCCGCGAGTACGACGCGGACACCGGCCGGTTCGTCTCGGTCGACCCGCTGATCGACCACAATGACCCGCAGCAGATGAACGCGTACGCGTACGCGAACAACACCCCCGTCACGATGCACGACCCGGACGGCCGGTGGGCCGTGCTGCCGGGCGGGCACTACTGCGACGGGTGCAGCGGCGACTACGTGCACAAGCCGGCGAAGAAGAAGAAAAAGGGCAAGAAGAAGAGCAGCAGCAAGCCGACGTACTACTGCGACAGCTGCGACTACTACAAGCCGGTCAAGAAGGTGTACCCCGGCGACCTGCGGCAGCACGACAACAAGATCGCGGCCGAGGCGCGCCGGCTGGCCCGGGAGTACGCCGCGAAGAAGGCCCGCGAGGAGGCCGCCAAGAAGGCCAAGGAGGCGGCGAAGAAGGCGGCCCAGAAGAAGTGGAACGCCTGCGTGGCCCAGTACGGCGCGCAGCGGTCGGCGAAGTGCGGTCCGCGCCCCATCGCGGCGGGGAAGCCTAGCGGCGGCGGTGTGCTCGGCTACCTTAAGAAGCGGCTGTTCTCCGAGTGGTCGCTCTGCCACGGGCACAAGTGCACCAAGATCAAGATCCAGGACGGCAAGTTCCGGTTCGGCGTCGGGGGGCAGCTCAAGCACTCGAAGCCGTCGATCGACACCCTGTTCCCGACCTACGGGTACTCGCACAAGGCCGGCAACCGGGAGAAGCAGAGCATGTCGATCACGGTCGGCCGGTACTCCGTCGGCTGGGGTATCACCGACAAGGGCAACCTCAACTTCGAGGACTGGGAGGTCAAGGTCTCCACGAACCCCAAGGGGGGCTGGTTCGGGCCACGCGAGATCAACGTCTCGATCACCCGGTCCCTCTTCGAGTACTTTCCCTAGTGTTTCCCCATGATCAAGGCGTCCTTCAAGTAGTTATAAATACTTGAAGGACCCCCTGTTCATTGGTGGGGGGTGCG
>JBBEWH010000114.1:0-9873 GCA_037414955.1 Actinomycetes bacterium KLBMP 9797 | reverse complement strand
TTTGTCCCCAAATTACGCCGGCTCCCTTTTTCTCTACACAACCACTGGCGGCACGCCTTGATCATGGGAGGGGGTAGCGGGCGGCCGTTATCATTTCGTGACCTGGCAACCGATGATCGTTAACGTACGGATCCTTACGGTGTGTCCCAGGGGGCGTGTCAATCGCGAGCGGAACGGTCGGGTTCGATGGAGTTGACGCGCGACAACAGAATCAATGGTCGGTGCCCGGCCTTCCGGGTGCTCGGCCCGCTGGAGGTGCACGCCGAGACTGGGCCGGTCCCGCTGACCGGCGCCCGGCAGCGGGTGGTCCTGGCCGCCCTGCTGGTCCGGGCCAACCGGGTCGTCCCGCTGGGCGATCTGGTCGACGCCGTGTGGCCGGACAATCCACCCGCCACCGCCCGCGACCAAGTGGTCAACGTGGTGTCCGCGCTGCGCCGCCTGGTCGGCCCCGGCGGCGGGCCCTGGCTGGACACCCAACCGCCCGGGTACGCGCTGCGGATCGGCCCCGGCCAGCTCGACGTCGAAGACTTCGATGCCCTCGTCCGCACCGCGGACGGTCTCCTCGCGGCTGGCGACCAGGCCGCCGGCATCCGGGCCCTGCGGCAGGCGCTGGCGCTCTGGCGCGGGCCCGCCTTGGCCGACGTGCCGGCCCTGTTCGCCGCCGCGGAGGCGCGCCGGCTGGCGGAGGTACGACTCGCCGCCGTCGAGAAGCTCATGGACGCCGAATTCATCGTGGGCCGGCACCGCGAGGTGGTACCCGAGCTCACCCAATTGGTCGCCGAGCACCCGCTGCGGGAACGGCTGCGCGGCCAGCTCATGCTGGCGCTGCACGCCGCCGGGCGGACCGCCGAGGCGCTCGCCGCCTACCGCAGCGGCCGCCGCCTCATGGTCGACGAGTTGGGTCTCGAACCCGGTGCGGAGCTTCAGCGGATCGAGCGCGCCATCCTCACCGACACCGAGGTCGCCGAGGCGCCGGTCGTGCCCGCGCCGGCCAGCCCGCCCGCGCACCTGCCCCGCGACGTCGCCGACTTCACCGGGCGGCAGGCCGAGGTGGCCGAGGTGCTGCGGTGGGCGGGCGCCGCGTCGGCGGACGGCACCGCGGTGCCGGTGGTCGCCATCGTCGGGCCGCCCGGCGCCGGCAAGAGCACGCTCGCGGTGCACGCGGCGCAGCGGCTGCGGCACACCTTCCCGGACGGTCAGCTCCACGCCACCCTGGGCGAGCGGGAGCCGGCCGAGGTGATCGCGGGGTTGTTGCGGGCGCTCGGCGCGCCGCCCACGGCCATCCCCGCCGAGCCGGCCGACCGGGTCCGGCTGTACCGGTCGATGCTGGCCCAGCGGCGCGTGCTGATCCTGCTCGACGACGTGACCGACGCGGCGCAGGCCCGGCCGCTGCTGCCCGGCGACCCCGGCTGCGCCGTGCTGCTCACCAGCCGGCTCGCGCTCACTGGTCTGGAGGGCGCCCATCGGGTACGCCTGGGGGCGCTGCCGCCTGACGACGCGCTCGCGTTGCTGGCGGCGACCGCCGGCCCGGACCGGGTGGCCGCGGAGCCGGCCGCCGCGCAACTGATCATCGAGCTGTGCGGCCGGTCGCCGCTGGCGCTGCGGGTGGCCGGCACGAAGGCGGCGGCCCGGCCGGAACGGACCCTCACCCAGCTGGCCGACCGGCTGGCCGACCCGCGGGTGCGCCTCGACGAGCTGCGCACCGGCGACCTCGACGTGCGCGCGGTGCTCGCGCCGAGCGTCTACGCGCTGCCCACCGACCTCGCCACGGCGGCCCGCCGGCTGGCACTGCTGGGGGTCGGCACGTTTCCGGTGTGGACGGTCACCGCGGTGCTCGGCATCCCGCCGACCGCCGTGGAGGAGCTCCTCGACCGCCTCGTCGACCGGCAGATCGTCGAGTTCGCCGGTGTCGACGGCGCCGGGCAGCACCGGTACCGGATTCCCGAGCTCTACCGGCTTTACCTGCGCTTTCCCGACGCCCGGCGGGCGGCCAGCCCGCTACCCACCAGCGCCTGACAGACTGTGCGGAAGGGGGCCTTCCTTGATGAGGTCTTGATGCGGATATTGCTTGTCGAAGACGACCAGCGGGTCAGTGCGGCCATGCTGTCGATGCTGCAGCGGCGGGGATACGAGGTGGAACACGCCGCCACCGCGGCGGCCGCGCTCGCCGCGGCCCCCTGCGACCTGGTGCTGCTCGACCTCAACCTGCCCGACGGCGACGGCGTCGAGGTGTGCCGCGCGCTGCGCGCGCGCAGCGAACACCTGGGCATCATCGCGGTCACCGCGCGCGCCGAGGAGCGCGACCGGGTCACCGGGCTGCGCACCGGCGCCGACGACTACGTGGTCAAACCGTTCTCCATGGCCGAGCTGCACGCGCGCATCGAGGCGCTGCTGCGCCGCACGGTGCGGCAGCCGGCCCGCCCCGAGGTCGTCGTCGTGGGGCCGCTGCGCATCGACCTGGCCACCCGCGACGTGTCCGTGGCCGGGCGGGCGGTCGCGTTGACCCGCAAGGAGTTCGACATCCTCGTCTCGCTGGGGCGGCAGCCCGGCGTGGCGATCAGCCGCGAGCGCATCCTGCTCGACGTCTGGCAGACCACCTGGTCCGGCCGGCACACTCTGGAGGTGCACGTCGCGTCCCTGCGCGCCAAGCTCGGCGTGCCGGATCTGGTGCAGACTGTGCGGGGCGTGGGCTACCGGCTACGCGTCGACTGATGGCGGCGGGGAGGTAGCGTGCGGCGGCGACTGGTCAGCACGTACGTGCTGTTGCTGTGCATGGTGCTGCTCGCCCTCGAGGTGCCGCTCGCGATCTCGCTGACGAACCGCGAGACCGACCGCGTGGTCGCCGACCGGCTCGCCGACGCCACCCGGTTCGCCTCGCTGGCCGCGCCCGCGATCCGCAGCGGCGAGCTCGACCTGATCGCCAACGAGCTGCGGCCATACCACGAGGTGTACGGCATCGCCACGCTCGTGGTCGACCAGAACCGCGACGTGGTGAGCATCTTCGGCGCCCCCCAGCCGTACGCGGAAGCCACCGAGCTGGCCGCCCGCGGCGCCCTCGCCGGCCGGCAGGTGAGCACCCCCGCGACGCTCTGGCCCTGGCAGGACGGGCCGCTCGTGGTCGCGGTACCGGTCAAGGACGGCGGCGCCGTCCTCGGCGCGATGGTCACGGTGTCGGACACCGGCCGCACCCGGACCGCGGTGATCCGCTCCTGGGCCCAGATCGGCCTGGTCGGGCTGCTGGCGGTGGCCGCGTGCGTCGTGACGGCGTTGCAGCTGGCGACCTGGGTGCTGCGGCCGGTGACGCGGCTGGACGCGGCGGCCCACGAGATCGCGGGCGGCGACAGCGGCGCCCGGGTGCCGCCCGGCCTGGGCCCGCCCGAGTTGCGCCGGCTGTCGACCAGCTTCAACGAGATGGCCGACGCGGTGGCCGAGGCGCTCGAACGGCAGCGGTCGTTCGTCGCGCACGCCAGCCACCAGCTCCGCAACCCGCTGACCGTGCTGCGGCTGCGCGTCGAGGAGCTGGGCGGCGGGCTGGTCGACCCGGCCTACCGGATCGACCACGAGTTCGCGCTCGCCGAGACCGACCGGCTGGCCGGCGTGCTCGACGGCCTGCTGGCGCTGGCCCGGGCCGAACGCGGCCAGCACCGGCTGGAAGCGGTCGACGCGGCCGCGGTCGCGCGGGACCGGGCCGAGGCGTGGCGGCCGCTCGCCGAGCGGCGCGGCGTCGAGCTGGCCACCGAGGCGCCGGACGAGCCCGCGTACGGGCGGATGGTGTCGACGGCGCTCGACCAGTGCCTGGACGCGCTGGTCGACAACGCGCTGAAGTTCACGAAGCCCGGCGATCGGGTGACGGTCGCGGTGGCGCCGGCGGACGGCGGCATCGCGGTGTCCGTCCGGGACACCGGCCGGGGGATGACCGAGGAACAGTGCCGGCTCGCCGTCGAACGGTTCTGGCGGGCGCCGGACGCGCAGAACGTGGACGGTGCCGGCCTCGGCCTGCCGATCGTGGCGGTGCTGGTGGAGGCGTCCGGCGGCCGGATGGCGCTAGCCCCGGCACAACCGACGGGCCTGTTCGTCACCATGTGGTTTCCCATCCATGATCAAGGCGTCCCTCAAGTCGTTAGAGCGACTACAGGGA
This sequence comes from Actinomycetes bacterium KLBMP 9797, assembly GCA_037414955.1. Lineage (GTDB taxonomy): Bacteria > Actinomycetota > Actinomycetes > Mycobacteriales > Micromonosporaceae > Phytohabitans. Next base: position 5,735 of record JBBEWH010000114.1, on the reverse strand, counting down.
CGCCTTGATCATGGAGATGCTAGGCCGAGAGCGCGTGGGCGCGGCGACCCCCGAGCGCCGCCGTGCTCACCGTGCTCAGGATGCGGGCCCGCTCGGTGGTGTCGGAGACGGTCACCAGCAGGCAGCCCGGCCGGGACAGCACCGCCGGGTCGACGCCGAGCAGCCGCCCGGCCCGCACCAGCACCGCGGCCATCTCCTGGTGGCCGACGCGCACCCCCAGCGAGTCGACCCGCAGCCGCCGCCCGCCGGCGAGCAGCGCCGCCCGCCAGACGGCCTGGGCCAGCGCCGACCGGTGGGCGTGCCGTGGCGAGGAGGCGCCGACCGGGTCGGTACCCAGGACGGTGCCCCGCCCCTGCCGCCAGGCCGCGTCCAGGAGCGCGGTCAGCTCGGCGCGCTCCGGCGCCGGCACCAGCACCCGGTGCAGGTGGAAGCGCCGCCGGCCACCGCCGATGGACACCTCCGTCGACGCGGGGTAGCCCAGGTCGGTCAGGAGTCCCACCAGCCGCGCGGCGGCGCCCTCCCGGTTGAACTCAGCCAGTGCGGCCGACCGCAGCCCGTCCGCGTGCCGCCAGGCGGGCCGCGGGCGCTCCGGCAGCCGCTGCGGCCGGGCGCGATCGGTGCACTGGAGAAGACAGGTCGCTTCGAAGGCGAGTTGTTCCCGGATCATCGCGGTCTCCTTCCGTGCGCAACCCTCACCGTGGCCGATCCGCCGTTCGGCCGGTACACCGAGGACGAGACCTTGAGGGAAACTTGCGGGTGCGCCCGATCCGAACGACTCTGACCGCGGCGCTCGCGCTGCTCGCCATCGGCGGGTGCGTGGGATGCGGCGGTGGCACGCCGCAACCGCGCCAGCTACGCATCGCGACCGGCAGCCCCACCGCGGTCTACCACGCCTTCGGCACCGCGCTGGCCGGTGTCGTCGAGCGGGAGCTGGCCGACGTCGACGCGAGCGTGTTGACCACGGCGGCGTCCGCGGAAAACGTGGGGCTGGTCGCCAACGGCAAGGCGGAGCTGGGCTTCACCCAGGCCGACATCCTCGCGTCCACCCAGCCGTTGCCCGAGGTGCGGGCGCTCGCCCGGGTCTACGACGACCTGCTGCACCTCGTGGTCCGCGCGGACAGTCCGATCAAGACGCTGGCCGACCTGCGCGCGCGCCGGGTGTCGGTGGGTGCGGCCGGCTCGGGCACCGAGGTGACGGTCGACCGCCTGCTGACCGTGGCGAGCTTGGTCGGTCCCGGGGTGGTGGCGCAGGAGCACCTGAACCTCGACGACTCGATGACGGCGCTGGCCGAGGGCCGGATCGAGGCGTTCTTCTTCTCCGGCGGCCTGCCGGTGCAGGGCATCGAGCGGCTGCGCGGCAAGACCGCCACCCGGCTGGTCGATCTGGCGGAGTGGGTCGAGCCGTTGCGCGACGCGTACAGCGATGTCTACGTGGTGCGCGACGTGCCCACGTCGGTGTACCGGTTGCCGCCGGTGTCCACGATCGCCGTGCCCAACCTGCTGGTGGTGCCGGCGTCGATGGCCGACGGGCTGGCGTTCGACCTGGCCCGGTCGCTCATGGAGCACCGCGATGACCTGGCCGCCGCGCACCCGGCGGCCGAGCGGCTGGAGGTGCGGTCGGCGATCGCCACCGCACCCGTCGCGCTCCACCCGGGCGCGGCCCGCTACTTCAAGTCCGTCAAACCCTGACCCCACACCCATGATCAAGGCGTCCTTCACGTCCCCGCCCACCGCCCCTACACCACAGCCGACGTGAAGGACGCCTTGATCATGGGACGGTGCACGGCTGCGCCGCGCGCGTCAGGGCTTGTCTCGTTCGGCGAGGAAGCGTTCCAGCTCGGCGCCCAGCTCCTCGGCGGTGGGCAGCGGCCCGGTCTCGGCCAGCAGGTTGCGCCCGGGGGAGCGGCCCCGGGTGAACGCGTCGTACTGCTCCTCCAGGGCCTGCACCAGCTGGGTCGCCTCGTCGGACTGGGCGACCTGGTGGTCGATGTCGGCGCGGATCAGCTCGGCGGTCTCCCGCAACCCGTCGGTGGGCAGCAGCAGGCCGGTCGCCTTGGACACCGAGGTCAGCAGCTGGTCGGCCGCCGCCGGGTATTCCGCCTGCGCCAGGTAGTGCGGCACGTGCACGGCGAAGCCGAGCGCGTCGTGCCCGCGCTGGCCGAGCCGGAACTCCAGCAGGTTGCCGGCGCTGCCCGGCACCTGCACGCGCTGCAGCCACGGCTCGTAGCCGGCGATGAGCTCACGCCGGGTGGCGTGGGCGGTGACGCCGGTCGGCCGGGTGTGCGGCACCGCCATGGGTATCGCGTTCAGCCCGACGGTGAGGTGCACGCCGAGCCGTTCGATGAGGGCGGTCACGGCGGACACGAACCGCTCCCACTGCAGGTCGGGCTCCGGTCCGGCGAGCATGAGGAACGCGGTGCCGGCGTCGTCGTGCAGCAGGCGCAGCTCGACCACCGGGTCCTCGTACTCCTCCCAGTGGTCGGCCACGAAGATCATCGGTGGCCGGCGGGACCGGTAGTCGAGAAGCTGGTCGACGTCGAATGTGGCGATCGTGCGGTTCTCGAGCGTCTTCGTCAGGTGCTCCCGGGCGAGGCGGGTGCCGTTGCCCGCATCGACGAAGCCGCTCAGGGCCTGCACCAGCACCGGCCGCCCGAGGTCGTCGGGGAGGTTGTCGGTGAGTTCGTACAGGGCTTGCGGGTCGAGCACGGATCCTCCTCTGGCTGCCTACCCGCAATTAAACCCCCGCCACCCAGGCGTCGATTCCCGCCAGCAGCGTGGCGCGCACCTCTGCCGGCGCGGCCGACCCCTCGACCGAGTGCCCGGCCAGCGCCGCCAACTCGGCATCCGAGCAGCCCAGACGGGTGCGCGCGATGTCGTACTGGTGGATTAAGCCCGCAGCGAACAGCAACGGATCGTCCGAGCCCAGGGCCACCGGGACCCCCGCCGCGAGCAGCGCGCGCACCGGCACGCCGGCGAGATCGGGGACCACGCCCAGCGGCGGGTAGGACGTCGGGCAGACCTCCAGCGTCACGCCCCGCGTGGCGAGCAGCTCCAGGGTGGCGGGATCGGCGCACGCCGTCAGCCCGTGCCCGATGCGCCGGGCACCGAGGTGGTTGACGCAGTCGCGGACATGCCAGGCCGGCTCGTAGAAGCCGCCGTGCGGCACCGCCACCAGCCCGGCCTCGGCGGCGATCCGGCAGGCCGGCACGAAGTCGGCGACCCGGCCGAGCCGCTCGTCGTTGGACAGCCCGAAGCCGACCACGCCGCGCCCGGCGTAGCGGGCCGCGAGCCGCGCCACCTCCGCCGCCGCGTCCGGCGAGCGCGCCCAGCTCGACGCGAGCACCACGCCGGTCGGCGTGCCGCGCGCGCCCGCCAGCACCGCCTCCACCACCGCGTCGAGGCCGCCGAGCCGCGCCGCGTACGAGGTCGGGTCGACCTGGATCTCCAGCCACCCGCCGCCGTCCGCGGCGTTGTCCGCGGCGGCCTCGGCCACCACCCGGGCAAGATCATCGGGGGTACGCAGTACCGCGCGCGCCGTGTCGTACCGGCTCTGGAACGCGGCCCAGCCGTGCGCCCGGGTGAGGTCGAGCGGGGGCGGGAGCGGCGCGCCGTACCGGTCGGCCAGCTCCACCAGCGTGGCGGGCCGCATGGCGCCGGTGAGATGCAGGTGAAGATTCGCCTTAGGCAACCCCCGAAGCTCCCGCACCTTCCCACTCTCACCCACCTTCACCCCTCCTCACCACCCTCCTGCGCCCTTGCACGCCGCCGCGTCGCCCTTTGTGGCCGTCGATCAAGGGCTGGGGCACGTGGTTTGACCTCGGATCCGTGTGCCCGCGCCCTTGATCGGCGTGGTTCTCCTTGATCGACGGATCGCGGTGGTGGGGTGCTGGTTGCCGTCGGGCGGTGGGCGTGGCGGTATGTGCGGATTGCGGCTTCGCAGGATGAATCTTGACGAGGAACGGTTCGATTCGAACGGCTTCTCGTCAAGATCCGTATTGGGTGAACGCGGGCCGCTGCGGATTCGCCGCTAGAGCGGGCGGCATTGCGGTATGACGGAATGTTTGTCCGCTTTAGGTTCGCGCCGCGCCGCGCCGGGCGTCCCGCGCCGCGCCGGGCGTCCCGCGCCGCGCCGGGCGTCCCGCGCCGCGCCGGGCGTCCCGCGCCGCGCCGGGCGTCCCGCGCCGCGCCGGGCGTCCCGCGCCGCGCCGGGCGTCCCGCGCCGCGCCGGGCGTCCCGCGCCGCGCCGGGCGTCCCGCGCCGCGCCGGGCGTCCCGCGCCGCGCCGGGCGCCCCGCGCGACTGATGGCCCGCACCCGGCTCCTCGTCCCGAGCCCGCGCGGCCGCGCCCCGGCCCGCGCGGCGTGGCCCGCGCCCGTTGCCCGCGCTCAGCGGTGAGCTACGTACCTCATGGCGGCCCTCGTAGGGTACGTAGCTCACCGCTGAGCATGACGCCTCTCGCTTGGGGTGCCGAGGCGGGATCTTGTGCCCGGATAAGTCTGGACAAAGCCACCTCCAAGATCCCGCCCCGGCACCCCAAGCGACCTCGCCACAGTGGATCAAGAGTCCATGATCGGCGAGAAAATCGTTGATCGGCGTCGGCCCGGGCCGTGGCCTGGCGGACCGGAGCGCTCAGCGGCGACGTATGTACGTTTCGCGCCACTCTGTCGCATAACTTCATCCGCTTTTGACGCTTTTACGGTGATAAATAAGGGCAAGATCGACAAAGTGGGTGCAGAGGCGAGCACAAGATCGACGAGGGCGGGGAGCCTTGATCGTGAAGATGCTGTGTCGATCATCACGTCGTAACTGTGTGTGATTGGCCGAATGGCCTGTCTAGCCTCGGCGGGTGTGTCAGAAGCGCTACAGAAACCGACTAGACAATTACGCTCCGTCATGGGTTCGGGTGACGGCCGCAGCGAGCATGCTGGCCTGCCTCGTACCAGCGGCCGCGGCGTCCCCGTCGTCCCCATCGGCGGCTTCGTCCACTTCATCCCCTTCCGCCCCGTCGGTTACGACGGCGGGTGCTGGGGCGGACGCGGCGACGGCCCAGGCGGCCGCTGACCGTGCCGCGGCCGCCGGGCGGTCGTCCCGGTCCGGCCGCCCAGTGCCGGGGTCGGCCGCGAAGCAGGCAGCGAAGCCTGTCCCCAAACTTGTCCCGAAGCCGGCACCGAAGCCCGCTCCGAAGCGCGCCTCGGGTCCACCGCGCCCGGTGGCCGGTCTCACTCAGGTGCAGATGAACAACGCCCGCGCCATCGTGGTGGCCGGCGTGAAGCGGAAGGTGCCGAGGCGCGGCATCGTCATCGCGGTAGCGACCGCGATGCAGGAGAGCACGCTGCTCAACCGGGCCAGCGAGGTGCTGCCCGAGTCCAAGCGCTACCCGCATCAGGGCACCGGTGCCGACCACGACTCGGTCGGCCTGTTCCAGCAGCGCACCAGCTCGGGCTGGGGCTCGGTGGCGAACCTCATGAAGCCGGACTACGCGTCGATGAAGTTCTACGCGGCGCTGCTCGAGGTGCCCGGCTGGCGCGGGATGGCGCTGACCGCCGCGGCGCAGACGGTGCAGGGGTCCGCGTACCCCGATGCCTATGCCAAGCACGAGGCCCGCGCCGCCAAGATCGTCGCCGCCATCCTCCCGACCCTGTGATCAAGGCGTCCCTCAAGTCGTGATAACGACTTGAGGGACGCCGTGATCATGGAGGGGTCAGGCGCAGGTCCGGTATGTCAGCGCGGAGTACC
>JBBEWH010000113.1:0-31183 GCA_037414955.1 Actinomycetes bacterium KLBMP 9797 | reverse complement strand
CGGTTGTTATAGCGGCGCCCATACGGGGGTTATAACTACTGGAGGGACGCCTTGATCATGGCGAGGTCAGGCGATTCTCGTGTAGGTCAGCTCGAAGTCCAGCTCCCAGCCCGAACCCGGCAGCGCCATCTCCCAGGCGCCGTCGATGCGGTTGCCACCGGCGCTGAAGGTGCCGGTGAACCGCTGCGCGAAGTCCAGTGGCGAGAAGTCCGCGGCCTCGCGCACCAGGGTCCACACCCCAGCGGCGAGGGTCATCGCGTACAACCGGGTCACGCCCCGGGAGTCGTAGTAGTGCTGGGTGTACCGACCCGGCTCCGGCCCGGCGGCGACGATGGCCAGGCTGTCCGGGACGTCCGGGATGGAGATCTCGGTACGCTGCGCCAGGTACCGACCGTCGAGGAGCCACTCGAAGACGCTGCGCGCCGCCGGCGGACCACTCCGCGGCCCGCCGGGGAAGCGCGGCTCCACCGCCCACGCTCCGACGAAGATGTCGAGGTCGCTGCCGCTCATCGGTCCGGACATCGGTGCCTCCCGATCGCCGTCGTCAAATCCGGCCCAGGATAGACGCGGACGCTTTCACCCCAGCTTCACCCGTGCGGGTGTGCGGGGTGGCTTGATCATGGCGGGCACTATAGGGGGATGACCGAGCCGATCCCGCCCGCCGCGGCGACGCCGGACGCGCCCCCCGAACTGCCCGCCAACCTGTGGGAGCGGATGCGCGACGACCCGCAGTACGCCCCCGAGCACCTCGCCCTCGAGGCGGTGCGCCGCATCGGCCCGCAGGCCCGTGACTGGGTCGAGCGGGCCCGCGCCGCCCAGCCCGGCGTCCCGCCGGACGAACTGGCCCGCCAGGTCGCGAGACGGTTCGTCAACCTGGCGCGGCTCTCCGGCGCCGTCTCGGGCGCCGCCGGCCTGCCCGGCGCGGTCGTCGACGTGGGCGTACTCGCCTGGACGCAGGCCCGGATGGTGCTGCACATCGCGGCGGTGTACGGGGCCGATCCCACCCACGGCGACCGCGCCATCGACCTGCTGGTGCTGCAGAAGGTCCACAAGATCGCGGAGAGTGCCCGGCTGGCGCTGGGCGTGGCGGCCGGGCGGGAGCGGGCCGGCGCGCTCTTCGGCCGGGCGGGCGCGCCGGCGCGGACGTTCGCGCGGCTCGGCGTGAAGCTGGCGCAGATGGCCGGGGTACGCGCCGCGAAGCGGATCTTCGCGAAGCTCGTGCCCGGTGCCGGCATCATCCTCGGCACCTGGGCCAACTCGTCGGCCACCAAGGATCTCGCCCGCCGCGCCGAGGACCTCTACCGCCCGAAGGCCCTGACCGCGATCCCGCATCAGCGCCCACCGTCGTCCTGAAGCCGAGGGCGACACTGCGGATCACTGGGTGACACTGCGCAGAGTGACTTCGTGAATACGTAATCACGCCGTACAGTGGCGGGGTGCGCCGACGCTGGACGACCGCGCTGCTGGTGATAGCCGCGCTCGTTGCCCTCGCCTGCGAGGAGGGCGGCGCCGTCGCCGACCCGGAGCCGTCCGCGACCGGCAAGCCGCGCAGCGGCCTGCCGTCCTCGATGGCCGCGCTCGGCGACTCGATCACCTCCGGCTTCGGCACCTGCCTCGCGCTGGTCAAGTGCGAGCGCAACTCGTGGTCCACCGGCGACAGCGCCCGCGTCGACAGCCACTACCGGCGCATCAAGCGCGACAACGACGCGATCGACGGCCGCGCGCACAACTTCTCCGTGCCCGGCGGCCGCGCCGCCGGCCTCGCGGACCAGGCCGCCCAGGCGGTACGCGCCAAAGTGGACTATGTGACCGTGCTGATCGGCGGCAACGACGCGTGCCGGGCGACGGTCGACGCCATGACGCCGGCGGCCGCGTTCCGCCGCGACATCGACGAGGCGCTGGGTGCGCTCAAGAAGGGCCTGCCGAAGGCGCGGGTGCTGGTGGTCAGCGTGCCCGACCTGCACCGGCTGTGGGAGATCGGGCACCAGGACGAGCGCGCGGTGAAGGCGTGGGACAACGGCATCTGCCCGTCGCTGCTCGCCAACCCGACGTCCACGGCGCGCGCCGACGAGGAGCGCCGGGCGGCCGTCGCGGAGCGGGTCGAGGCGTACAACCGGGCGCTGAGCGCGGCCTGCGAGGCGTACGGGAAGCGGTGCGTCTACGACAACGGCGCCGTGCACAAGGTGCGCTTCACGCTCGACATGGTGAACCGCCTCGACTATTTCCATCCCGACACCGACGGCCAGAAGAAGCTCGCCGAGGTGACGTTCGGGCGCGCGTTCCCCGGTTAGGAGCGAGCCCGGGTGGGTACCGCGAGCGGTATGAAGCCGCAGCCGCGCGGTGCCCGGGGCACGGTGGGGCACGCGTACAGTGCCCTGAATCTGCGCCTGGCCCTCGCCCTGTTCGGGCTGGTCAGCTGCGGGGTGCTGGCGGTGTTGACGGCGCGGGCCGGGTTCCCGGTGCCGGCCGCCGTCCTCGCGGTGCTCGCCGTGGTGGCGCTGGTCGACCTGGTGGTGATCACGAAGCGTCGCGCCGCCCGGCGGCGCGCGGAGCCGCCCGGCACCCGGCATTCACTCTTCGAATAGGGAGCTCCCGTGCCGATCGCCACCGTCAACCCGGCCACCGGGCAGACCGTCAAGACCTTCGATCCGATGCCGCCGGAGCGCGTCGACGCCGCGCTCGCCGGCGCGGCGCGCGCCTTCGAGGAGGTGCGCCACCTGTCGTTCAAGGAGCGCGGCGAGTGGATGCGCGCGCTCGCCGACCTCTTCGAGGCCGAGCGCGACGACATCGCGCGGCTCGTGACGACGGAGATGGGCAAGACGTACGCGGCCGCGCAGGCGGAGGCGACGAAGTGCGCGTACGCGTGCCGCTTCTACGCCGGGCGGGCCGCCGGATTCCTCGCCGACGAGCCGGCCGAACCGGCGGCGGTGGGCGCGTCCCGCGCGTACGCGCACTACCAGCCGCTCGGCCCGGTCCTCGCGATCATGCCGTGGAACTTCCCGCTGTGGCAGGTGCTCCGGTTCGCCGCGCCGGCGCTGATGGCCGGCAACGTGGGCCTGCTCAAGCACGCCTCCAACGTGCCGCAGACCGCGTTGCTGCTGGCGGACCTGTTCCGCCGCGCGGGCTTCCCGGAGGGCGCGTTCCAGACCCTGCTGGTCGGCTCGGACGCCATCGAGCGCGTGCTCACCGACCACCGGGTACGGGCGGCCACGCTCACCGGCAGCGAGGGCGCGGGCCGGTCGGTGGCCGCGATCGCCGGCCGGGAGCTGAAGAAGACCGTGCTGGAGTTGGGCGGCAGCGACCCGTTCGTGGTGCTGCCGTCGGCCGACCTGCAGAAGGCGGCCCAGGTGGCCACCACGTCGCGCTGCCAGAACAACGGCCAGTCGTGCATCTCGGCGAAGCGGTTCATCGTGCACACCGACGTGTACGACGCGTTCGCCGACGCCTTCGTCGCCGCCATGTCGCGCCTGGTCGTCGACGACCCGATGGCCGGCACCACCGACGTCGGGCCGCTCGCCACCGCACAGGGCCGCGACGACGTGGCCGGCCAGGTGGCGGACGCGGTCCGCAAGGGCGCCCGGGTGCTGTGCGGCGGCACGCCACCGGACCGGCCCGGCTGGTGGTACCCGCCGACCGTGGTCACCGACCTGCGGCCCGACATGCGGATGTGGTCCGAGGAGGTCTTCGGGCCGGTGGCCGGCCTCTACCGGGTCTCGTCGTACGACGAGGCGGTGGCGCTGGCGAACGGCACCGCGTTCGGGCTCGGCGCCAACGCCTGGACCACCGATCCGGGCGAGCAGGAGCGGCTGGCGGTCGACCTGGACGCCGGGGCGGTGTTCCTGAACGGCATGGTCACGTCGTACCCCGAGCTGCCGTTCGGCGGGGTGAAGAACTCCGGCTACGGCCGGGAGCTGTCCGCGCACGGCATCCGTGAGTTCTGCAACCTGAAGACGGTCTGGATCGGGTGAGCCACATAAGCTCCTCCGCATGGAAGGGCTGACCGAGGTCGTCGTACTCGTCGCGGTCGCGGTGTTGGGCGCCGCACTCGCGCGGAAGCTCGGCATGCTGGCGCCGATCCTGCTGGTGCTGGTCGGCCTCGGGCTGTCGTTCGTGCCGGGCTTCTTCGAGGTGCACCTCGAGCCGGAGATCGTGCTGGTCGGCATCCTGCCGCCGCTGCTCTACGTGGCCGCCGTCGAGACCTCGGTGCCGGCGTTCCGGTTCAACCTGCGCCCCATCCTGCTGCTCGCCGTCGGCCTGGTGATCTTCACCGCGCTCGTCGTGGGCGCCGTGCTGCACCTGCTGCTGCCCGACGTGCCGTACGCGCTCTGCGTGGCGCTCGGCGCGGTGCTGGCCCCGCCGGACGCGGTCGCCGCCACCTCGATCGCCCGCCGGATCGGCCTGCCCCGGCGCCTGGTGACGATCCTGGAAGGCGAGAGCCTGATCAACGACGCCACCGCGCTGGTGCTGCTGCGCGTCGCGACCGGCGCCGCCACCGGCACCGCGGTCGGCGTCCTCGGCATCGGCTGGGACATCGTCCAGGCCGCCGGCGGCGGCATCCTGGTGGGCGCGGTCGGCGCGGTGGCCATCGGGTACCTGCACCGCAAGATCCTGGACCCGTTGCTGGACACCGCACTGTCGCTGCTCACCCCGTTCGTCATCGTGCTGATCGCGGAGACCATCCACTCGTCGGGGGTGGTGGCCGTGGTGGTCGCCGGCCTGTACCTGGGGCACCGCATGCCCAGGCTGATGTCGGCGGCGTCCCGCCTGCAGAGCGACGCGTTCTGGAAGCTGACCCAGTTCCTGCTGGAGGGACTGGTCTTCCTCCTGGTCGGGTTGCAGCTGCGGGGCATCGTCACCGAGCTGGAGACGCCCTGGGGCGAGGTGGTCCGGGATACCGCGATCGTGCTGGCGGTCCTCGTGGTCACCCGGTTCGTCTGGGTGTTCCCGGCGACGTACCTCCCGCGCATGATCCCCGCGATCGGCCGGCGCGACCCGTTCCCGCCCTGGAACCACCCGGTCGTGGTGTCCTGGGCCGGCATGCGCGGCGTGGTGACGCTCGCGGCGGCGCTCGCGCTGCCCGCGACCGACCGGGTGGACTACCCGCGCGACCTGTTCATCTGGCTGGCGTTCGCGGTGATCGTGTCGACGCTCCTGATGCAGGGCGCCACGCTGCCGCTGGTGGCGCGCTGGCTGCGGGTGGCGGGCGACGACCGCACGCAGGACACGCTGGCCGAGGCGGCGGTGCAGACCGCGGCCAGCCGGGCCGCCGTCGCGCGGCTGGAGGAACTGGCCGAAGGAGCACCGGCGACCGTGGTGGAACGGCTGCGCCAGCACGGCGAGGGGCGCGCGAACAAGGCGTGGGAGCGGCTGGGCGGCGGGGGCGAGACGCCGTCGCGCGCGTATGGTCGGCTGCGCCGAGAGATGATCGACGCGGAACGCGACGTGTTCCGCCAGGCCCGCGACGAGGGCAGGATACCGGAGGAGGTGCTCCGCCGGGCCCAGCGCGATCTGGACCTGGAGGAGTCGATGCTGCGGCGCACGATAGAGGAGCCGGAATGACCTGTACCCACCTGGCCTCGGCGGACGGGGTCGAGCCGCAGAGCACCGACGGCTGTCAGGACTGTCTCACCGACGGGTTCACCGACTGGGTGCACCTGCGGCTGTGCCTGACCTGCGGCCGGGTGAGCTGCTGCGACTCGTCACCGCGCCGCCACGCCACCGCCCACTTCCACGCCACCCAGCACCCGGTGATCCGCTCCTTCCAGCCGGGCGAGAGCTGGCGCTGGTGCTACGTCGACGAGCAGGCCGCCGCCCGCTAACCCCATGATCAAGGCGTCCCTCAAGTAGTTCTAGCGACTTGGGGGACGCCTTGATCATGGGAGGGCGGCGATGAGGGCGCTGGCCCGGGGGTCCGGTGCGAGGTCGACATGCAGGCGGTTCGGCACGTAACCGAACGCGATGCCGGTGGCCGGATCGGCGTACCCCAGGGAACCGCCGTGGCCCGGAAAGCCGAACGCGGACGGTGACCACCACGGCATGTCCGGCAGCGGGAGGCCGAAGCCGAGCGCCGGCCGGGTCGGCACGCCCAGCACCCGGTCGACGCCGCTGGCCTGCTCCGCGGTGGCCGCGGCCAGCGTGGCCGGGTCGAGCAGCCGCACACCGTCGACCGCGCCGATCAGCCCCGCGTAGAACCGGGCGAGTGACCGCGCGGTGCACACGCCGTTGACGGCGGGGATCTCGGCGGCGAGCGTGTCCGGGTCGTCGAGGTCGAGCGGCTCGGTCGTCACGAAGATCGACCGCACGAACAGCGACGCGGGGTCCAGCGGCGGGCCGGCCGGCACCGGCGCTGGGACGAGCCGGCTGACCCGGTGCTGCTCCGACTTCGGCAACCCGATCCAGAAGTCCAGGCCGAGCGGGCCGGCGATCTCCTCGGCGAAGTAGGCGCCCAGACTGCGGCCGGAGACCCGGCGGACGACCTCGCCGACCAACCACCCGTACGTCATACCGTGATATCCGTGCGCCGTGCCCGGCTCCCAGGCCGGCGCCTGCGCGGCGAGCGCGGCCACCATCGGCTCCCATGCGAGCGCGTCGGCGACCGGGAGCGGCCGATCCAGCGCCGGCACGCCGGCCTGATGGGACAGCAGCCACCGGACCGGGATGCGATCCTTGCCGGCGGCGGCGAACTCCGGCCAGTACGCCGCGACCGGCGCGTCGAGGTCGAGCTGCCCGCGCTCGGCGAGCAGGTGCGCGCAGGCGGCGGTGGCGCTCTTGGTGGCCGAGAAGATCACCTGCAGCGTGTCGCGGTGCCAGGGTCGCCCGCTCGCCGGGTCGGCCGTGCCCGCCCACAGGTCGACGACCGGCCGGCCGTGCCGATACACCGCCACTGCGGCGCCGACCTCCGCGCCGCGCGCGAAGTTGGCCGCGAACGCCGCACGCACCGACTCGAACCCGGCCGCCACCATCCCATGAATCTCCGTCATCCCGTCAGGCTACCCTGACAACTCACGTCAGGAAACCCTGACCGTCCACCCCGAATTCCCATGCAGGCCGCCGCCCCCACCAGCACTACGCCACCCAGCGCGCCCCGCGCCCCGCGCGCCGCGCCGCGCCCCGCGCGCCGCGCCGCGCCGAGTCGCGCCCCGCACCGCCCGCGCCGATCAAGGAGAACTACGCCGATCAAGGGCTTGGGCACGTGGATCGGAGATCAAAGCGTGTGCCGGAGCCCTTGATCGGCGGGGCGCGCCTTGATCGGCGGGTTGGGCCTTGATCGGCGCGGCGCGCCGTGGCGGCCGGTCGGGTCGGGCCGCCGTGCTACCCCGCGCCCGCGCCGCGTCGCCCCTTGCGCGCCGATCAAGGAGAACTACGCCGATCAAGGGCTTGGGCACGTGGATCGGAGATCGAACCGTGTGCCGGAGCCCTTGATCGGCGGGGAGGGCCTTGATCGGCGCGGGGCGCGGGGCGCGGTGCGCGGTGCGCGGGGCGCGGTGCGCGGTGCGCGGGGCCGGGGTGGGGGTGGAGCGGCGCCGTGCGGGCGGGGTGAGTGGGGTCTGGTGAGCGTGGGTGCGGGGGGCTTGAGCGTGGGGGAGACCTATGATCTGCGGGTGCGGATCACGCTCGACGACCTGCCCGGCCACGAGGGTCTCGTCGGCGTGCGGCTCGCCGACGGTTCGCTGCGCCCCGAGGCGGACGCGGGTGCTGCGGTCGGCTATCGGGCGATGTGCTCGTGCGGCTGGATCGGTGCGGCCGACTACGGGCCCACCGACGAGGGCCGGATGTCGGCCACCTCCGACTGGACGCGACACATGGGGCCGCTGTGGGCCGCCGCGCCGCCGCGTTGGCTGCTGAACCGCGCCGACAGCCTCCGGGTGAGCCTGTCCGAGCTCGTGCCCCAATGGCCGCTGCAGGCGCTCGGCGTACTGGCCGAAGTGGACCGGTGGCAGCGGTCGCTGGTCGAGGAGGCGGTCGCGGCGGCGCGCGCCAACGGTGCCTCGTGGGCCGATATCGGCGCGGCGCTGGGCATCACGAAGCAGTCCGCCCACGAGCGCTTCAGCCGCCGCCCGCCCCCCGAGGCGCCGCCCGCCTCATGATCAAGGCGTCCTTCAAGTAGTGGGAACTACTTGAAGGACGCCTTGATCATGAGAGGACGTCGGCGACGATCACCGTGATGTTGTCGGGGCCGCCGGCCCGCAGGGCCAGCTCGACCAGCTGGTGCGCGCACGCGTCCAGATCGGCGTACCCGCGCAGCGTCTCCGCGATCTGCTCGCTCGTGACCACATTGGACAAGCCGTCGCTGCACAGCAGCCACCGGTCGCCGGCCATCGGCCGCATGAACGTGTACGCCGGCGTCGCGTCGCCGCCCTGCAGCGCCTGGGTGACCACCGCCCGCCGCGGATGGGTGCCGGCCTCCTCCGGGGTGATCACGCCCTCGTCGACGAGCATCTGCACGAGCGTGTCGTCGCGGGTCATCTGCTGCAGCGCGCCACCGCGCAGCAGGTAGGCGCGGGAGTCGCCGACGTGGCCGAGCACCAGCGCCGTACCGCTGAACAGCACCGCCGTGAGCGTGGTGCCCATGCCGTCCCGGCTGGGGTCCTCCGCGACCGCCTCGCGGATCCGGCCGTTGGCGGTGGCGAGGCTCGAACGCAACGCGTCGATCAGCCCGACGTCCGGAATGTCGGTGTCCAGCGGCGCGATCGAGTCGATCACGATGCGGCTGGCGAGGTCGCCGGCGGCCATCCCGCCCATCCCATCGGCGACGGCGAGCAGGCGCGGCCCCGCGTGTACCGAATCCTGGTTGGCGCTGCGCACCAGACCGGTGTCGGACACCGCAGCGTAGCGGAGCTTGAGGGTCATGGCAGGCAGCCTGCCAGGGCAGAGGCAGGCATGTCTCTAGTAGATCAGCCGAACGCCCGAGAAGTTACCAAAATCCGTCTTTGCTGGCTGTGATCAAGTCGTGTCGGAAACCGTCCACAAAGGCGGCGTACCCGGGTTACCCCATACCCGGTTCTCGTGACAAGCTATGGCGCGTGGGTGGTCAGGCGTCTGTAGTGAACCAATGTCCCTGCTGTAAGTATCGAACCGGGTGTGTCACCTGCCCGGTGTGCTTCTGGACCGATCCGGGGCAGGCCGACCCGACCGCGTTCGTCGCGGTCGGCGGGCCGAACGGCGATCTGTCGCTGAACGAGGCGCGCCTCAACTTCGCGCTGTATGGCGCGAGTCATCCGAAGTACCGCGAAGTCGTGCGCAAACCGCGCCCGGACGAGATGGGCTGAGGCTCAGCGCAGCCACTCCAGCAGCCGGTCGCCCTGCTGCCAGATGGTGAGTGCGGAGAACACGCCGAAGAGCGCCACCGCCCAGACCAGGGCGGCGATCCGGTATGCCCGCGGCCGGATCTCCGGCGGCAGCACCCGCCGGTTCAGCACCAGCAGCAGCATCGAGTAGAGGAACATCATCAGCCCGCCCACGCAGGCCGAGATGACGAGCAGCGGCAGGGGCTGGCCGAAGCCGGCGATCAGGATCGCGCAGCCGAGCCCGACCAGTCCCCAGACCAGACCGAAGTAGATCCGGCTCTCCGAGACCTGCCGCAGGTACGCGGTCTTGAGCACGTCGGCGGCGAGCCGGCTGGTGTAGTCGACGATGCCCATCGCGGCGGCGAAGAGGGACAGCGCGCCCACGACCCAGAAGAGGGTGCCGAACCACGGCCCGACGAGGTCCTTCAGCCGCTCGCCCTCCACCTCCAGGAACGAGACGCTGTTCGCGAGGCCGGGCACGCCGTACACGGTGGAGTAGGCGAGCATCGACATCAGCACGATCGTGACGAACGAGATGAGCACGAACGTGGCGAGTTGTTCCTGGTTGGCCAGCCGCCACCAGCGGCGCCACCGGGTCAGGTTCTCGTCGGTCGGCTCGAAGACGAAACCGTGCCGGTCCGGCGCCGCCTCCTCCCGCCCGGTCACCGGGCTCACCAGCCGCGGCACGTAGGCGCCCATCCCGTACCGCTTGTCGCGGATCCAGTTGGACTGGCAGAGGTTCTGCCCGCCGCCCGCGCCGGCGAACACGAGCCCGGAGAGCATCAGCGCGAAGCCCAGCTCGGTCGGGAAGCGCGGCTCGGTCACGGTCGCGGGCAGGTCCCGCCAGGCGTCGGCGGAGATCGCGAACACGACCGCCACCACGAGGAACAGCACCACCAGGCCGACCTTGACGAACTCGACCCGCTCCAGCGCGGTGTAGATGACCGGCGCGAGGGTGAGCGTGACGCCGATGAGCAGCAGCATGCCGACCGCGATCCAGGTGGCGTCGCCGCCGAACAGGTAGGTGATCATCGTCGCCGAACTGGACGCCCAGCCGGGCCAGAGGTTCGCGAAGTACACCATGATCGCGAACACCAGGCCCCAGTGCCGCCAGAAGCGCGTGAACCCGGTCAGCGCGGTCTCGCCGGTCGCCAGCGTGTAGCGCTCGATCTCCATGTTGAGGAAGTACTGGGTGATGATCCCGACCGCGGCGGCCCACAGGAAGACCAGGCCGACCTGCGAGGCGATGTACGGGAACAGCACGAACTCGCCGGACGCCAGGCCGACCCCGGCCGCGACCACACCGGGACCGATGATGGGCCAGGGCGACGCCGGCGGCTCCGGCAGCGCGCGTACGGCGACGCCAGGCAGGTGCCGGGTCGGAAATCGATCAGCGGCAGTACCGGTCATGTCGGCGCATTTACCCACGCGAGCTGCGACACAATCCCGGGAACTGTCAGATAAGTCGCAGAACGAAGCCTGAGTCATCACGCAGTATTCGATGATGACCGACGAGCAGCTCGCCACCCAGGTGACCTTCGCGGTGGCGCTGCTCGCGCTACTGATCGGACACCAGGTCGGTGACCACATCTCCCAGACCGACCGGCAGGCCACCCACAAGGCCGCCGGCGGGTGGTCCGGCGCCCGGGCCCTCGCCGGTCACCTGGCCGGATACCACCTGACCGTCCTCGCGGTGCTCGCCGGCACGGCGTACACGCTGGACCTGCCGCTGTCGGCGGCGGGCGTGGCGGCGGGGTTGGGGGTCAGCCTGGTCACGCACGCGGTGCTGGACCTGCGCGCCCCCGTGCGGCTGATCCTGCGGGCCACCCGGTCGCCGGAGTTCGCCGAGCAGGCCACGCCGGTGAACGGCATGTACGTGGCCGACCAGGCCCTGCACTGGCTCTCCCTGTTCTTCGCCGCGCTGTTGATCGCCCGCCTCTCCTGACCCGCCCATGATCAAGGCGTCCCTCAAGTCGTCATAGCTACGTGAAGGACGCCTTGATCATGGGAAAGCGGGATCACGAGAAGGACGTGAGGCGGGCGGGGTCGACGACGCGGACACCGCCGGGGGTGAGCCGCACGGCCCCGGCCCGGGCGAGCCGGCCGAGCGCGCGGTTGACGGTCACCCGGCTCAGCCCGAGCGCGCGAGCCAGCTCATCCTGCGAGCCGTGCCAGGCGCCGGTCGCCAGCAGCCAGCGGGCCACCCGCGCCACGGCCGGCAGCGTCGTCGCCTCCGCGAGCCGCTCGCGCAGCGCGAGCGCGTCGGTGGCCAGCCGGTTGAGCACGTGGCGCCGCACCGGCTCGTGCGCATCGAGCAGCCGCAGGAAATGGTGGGGGGACAGCAGCCGGCCGGCACACGGGGCGGTCGCCAGCAGGCCGCCGGACCTCGCCGGGCCGCCGAGCGCCGCCGGCTTGTCGACGATCGCGGGACCGTCCCAGCGCGCCGGCCACAGCTCACCGCCGGAGGGCCCGGCGTACGCGGCGACGACCGTCCCGCTGAGCAGGAGCAGTACCGAATCCGGCGCGGTGCCGGCGGGGCGCACCACCGCGCCGGCGCAGTACCGCACCGGGCGCGCGTGCCGGGCCAGCTCGGCCAGCGCGGCACCGTCGAGCGACGCGAACGCCGGGATAGCCGCCACCGAAGTCACGTAACCAGTGATACCTCACCCCCTTACAAAGGCGATCTTGGCGCTGCACCGTCGCTATCAGGGGCGTCAAGATTCACTGCCTGGCGAGGTCATGTATCCGGTGATACAGCGTCGGGCCGGCGACCGCCGTACGGTGCCGGCATGTGGATCGTGGAACTGACCTTCGACAACACGCCGGAGCGGCTGGCGGCCCGGCCGGCACACCGGGAGCGGCTGACCGAGTTGCACCGCGCGGGCGTGGTGCGGATGGCGGGGCCGTGGGCGGACGACTCGGGCGCGCTGATCGTCTTCGACGTGCCCGAGCTCGACGACCTGCTCGACGCCGACCCCTACTTCACCACCCCCGGCGTGCACGTGTCGGCGCGCCGCGAATGGCGCCCCTTCCTCCCATGATCAAGGCGTCCCTCAAGTCGTTAGAACTACGTGAGGGACGCCTTGATCAGGGGAGGACGTCGGTGAGGAAGGCGTCCACGTGCACGGGGACCTCGCCGCCGGTGAGCAGCATGTGGGTGCCGTGCACGGTGCCGGGGAACACGACGAGGCGCTTGTCCGGGCTCGGCACCTCGTTGACGAACTCCGCCGCCTCGCGGGCCGGCATCGCGAGGCGGTCGTGCTCGGCGTACATGAACAGCAGCGGCACCCGCAGCAGTGACCGCGCCGCCAACGGCGTACGCGGCTCGTGGCCGGCCGATGCCACCCGGGTGGTCAGGCCGCGCGCGGACAGCGACACCACGCCGTGCACCAGGCGCGGCAGGTGCGCGGCGGTGACCACCGCGACGGCCGCGCCCACGGACGCGCCGACCAGCACCACCCGGGTGGCGCCGGCCGCGCGGAGCGCGGCCACGGCGGCGCTCGTGTCGGCCACGTAGTCGCGGCTGCCGACGCAGCCGCTGCGGCCGTGGCAGCGCAGATCGAACGCGAGGACGTGGTAGCCGGCGGCCGCCCATCCGGCGGCGTACCGCGCCCACCGGCACATGTTGCCGTCTTCCTCGTTGATCAGCACGATGCCGCGCGGGCCGGTGCCGAGGCGGGCGGCGGCGATGGGCACGCCGTCGGCGGCGGTGAGCGGGGTGTCGACCGCACCCGCGCCGAAACACAGCCCCATCGGGGCCGGCGCCCGGCTGACGGCGGGCGGGGGCGGCTCGACCCGGATGCCGGCGCAGGCGCTTCCCGCGCTGGTCACGCCGATGAGCAGCGCTACGCACACCACCCGCAGCACAGGCACGCGTCCAGTCTAGGCCCGGCGCGCATCGAGAGGGGAAGATGAAAGGCATGGGGCCGGAACCCCCGCCGGAGTACATCGCGTTCGTGTCGCGGCACCTGTCGGCGCTGCGCCGCGAGTCCGCGCGGGTGGTCGGCGACGAGCGCGACGCCGACCTGCTCTACCCGGACGTGCTCGCCGACGTGGCCGGCCGCTGGCGGTGGCTGGAGCTGCTGCGCACCCGGCTCGGCGAGACCGGCGCGGCCGACCTCTACCTGGCGCGCGCCTTCACCCGCCGGTCCGAGCGGTGGCAGCCCGCACACCTCGAACCCGTCGACGTGTGGGTCGGACCCACCACTGTGGAGCCGGTGGTCGCCGCGTACCGGCCGCCGCGGTGGTCCAGCGTCGCGCTGCGGCTGGCGGCGCAGGTGGACTCGACCCGGCGGCCGGAAGCGCGTCCGATGGCCGAGGCGGCGGTGGCGTGGTGGCACGCGTACGAACACCGGCGGCACCGCCGGCTGGTGGCCGCGGCGGTCGCCGCACTCGTGTTCGTGGCGCTTCTGGTGCGCGCCCCCCAAGAGCTCGACGCCCTCCCCCGCCATGATCAGGGCGTCCCTCAAGTCGTTAGAACTACTTGAGGGACGCCCTGATCATGGAAAGGGTTAGCGGTCGAAGCGGCAGCAGGCGATGACGGCGGCGGACTCGCCGGGCAGCTCGGCCGCGTCGTGCACCAGCACCAGGCCGGGCTCGGTCGCCACCAGCACCGACCGGGCGGTGCCCCGCAGGTTGACGCGCTGCGGGGTGCGCCGCAGGTTGGCGACCACGACGCACCAGCCGCGCCGGACGGCGATGAAGCTGGCGCCCTGCCAGCTGTCGCCCGGGCGCAGCACCGGCGCGGCCAGGTCGGGCTGCTCCTTGCGCAGGGCGAGCAGTCGTCGGTACAGCTCGAACATCTCGCTGTGCTCGCGCTTGTCGAGCTCGGACCAGTCCAGCCCGGAGAGGGCGTCGGCCGCGTGGCCGGGCCAGCTGGGCGCGCCGGGGTCGCCGGTGCGGCGGGCGCACCACTCCTCGCCCATCTGGACGACCGGCGTGCCAGGCCCGGTCAGCAGCAGCGTGGCGCCGAGCCGCAGCAGGCCGGGGGAGAGCGCGGCGAGCGGCCGGTCGACGCCGAGGTCGGCGAAGCGCTCCCGCAGCGCCGCGAACAGCCGGTCGAGCGTGCCGAACTCGGCGCGGTAGTCGCGCGGGCCGTCGCCGTCCTGCCGCCGCCAGAGGGACGCCAGGTCGCCGCCGGTGGTGCGGGGTGTGATGAGCCGCGCGCCGACCCGGTCCGAGCCGGCGATCAGCGACAGCGTGCGGCCGAGCTTGGCGCCGAGCGCCTCCACCTGGTTGGCGAGCTCTTCCAACAGGCCCATGGCCGGCCGGTCGATGAGCGTGTGCGCGGCGTCCAGCCGGACCCCGTCGGCGTGGTAGTCGCGCAGCCACATGAGCGCGTTGTCGGCGATGAAGCTGCGGATGCCGTCGGCGTGCGGGCCGTCGAGGGCGAGCGTGTGGCCCCATGTGTTGACCACGTCGGCGAGGTAGGGCCCGAGGCGCGGCGCGCTGGACTCGACGTGGTCGTAGTGCAGCTCGAGGACGACCGCGATGCCGCGGGCGTGGCAGGCGTCGACGAAGCGCTTCAGCCCGTCCGGCCCGCCGTAGGTGGGGTGCGGCGTATACCAGCACGCCGTGTACTGCACGGGGCCGCGCTCGACGTTGACCGGCCGCAGTTGCACGGCGTCGACGCCCAGGTCGGTGAGGTGGTCGAGCTGGCCGATCGCCGCGTCGAAGGTGCCCTCGGGCGTGAACGAGCCGACGTGCAAGGCATACATCACGCCGCCGGTCAGCTCCCGGCCCGCCCAGCCGGTGTCGGTCCACTGGAACCGCGCGTGGTCGTAGGTGCGGCTCAGCCCGTGCACGCCGTGCGGCTGCCAGCGGGAGCGCGGGTCGGGCAGCGGCTCCGCGGAGTCGCCCAGCAGGTAGCCGTAGTCGGCGCCGTGCGCGGGGGAGTCGACCTCGACCCGCCACCAGCCGCCGGGTTCCAGATGCATCGGATGGTCGACGCCATCGACGCGCACGCGCATCCGCGGCGCCTCAGGTGCCCACACACTGAACCTGGTCATCGGTCACCGCCTGCCGGTCGCGGTCCGTGGACCCCAACACCGCGCTCGATGGTGCCCTCGCTTCGCTCGGACACTGTATTCACCACCAGGAGAGCCACAGGATAGGTGGAAAGCAGGTCGGACAGTGGCACCCGGCGCGCCTGCCAGACGCGACCGGTCAGTGCGTCAACCCAGCGCCCCGGCGCCAACGACAGCTTAGTAGCGCCCCACCCGCCACGATATGCCAACTTCACCGGCAATCGGGTGGCGATCGCGACAACGTCACCCCGATCACAGGTGAACGCGTGGGCGGCCGCCGGCCCCTCCACCGGCACCGGCGCGTACCGGTCGAACGGGTGTGCCCGCCGCGCCCGCAGCACTCGGCTGGTGACGAGCAGCTTGGCCGCGCCGGTCGCGTCGACCGGCGGCAGCCAGCCGGCGTCGAGGCGGCGCAGCAGGTCGCGCCGGACGGCGAAGTCGACCGGCCGCCGGTTGTCCGGGTCGACCAGGGAGTTGTCCCACAGCTCGGTGCCCTGGTAGGTGTCGGGCACGCCGGGCATGACGAGCTGCACGAGCTTCTGCCCGAGCGCGTTCGTCCAGCCGTACGGCGTGATCTTGTCGACGAAGGCGTCGATGTCCGCGCGCAGCTCGGCGTCGTCGTAGGCCCGGTCGATCGCCGCGTGCAGCGCGGCCTCCTGGGCGAGGTCCGGGTCCGCCCAGTTCATGCCCGCTTCGCGGGCCGCCTTCTCGATATAGGCGTGCAGCCGCTCGCGCGCGATCGGCCAGGCGCCGGCGACCGTCTGCCACAGCAGACTGGCGAGCTCCAGGTTCTCCACCGGTGCCGCTTTCGACCATCGGCGCAGCGCCGCCGCCCATTCGGTCGGCAGTTCAGCGAGTACGGCGAGCCGCGCGCGGACGTCTTCCGAGCGCTTCGTGTCGTGAGTGGACAGTGTGGTCATGCCGTGCGGCCAGTCCCGCTGGCGCACGGCGGCCGCGCGGTGGAAAGCGGCCGGGCTGATCCCGAAGCGGCTGGGGTCGCCGCCCACCTCGTTCAGCGCGACGAACCGGGTGTACCGGTAGTGGGCGGTGTCCTCGACGCCCTTGGCCATCACCGCGCCGGTGTACTGCTGGAACCGTTGCGCCAGCTCGTCGTCCGGGTCGGCGAGGCGGGGGAGCAGGGCGTCCAGGGTGGCGGCGAGGTCCGGCTGGCGGCGGGCGGCCTCGGCGCGGGCGGCGGACAGGTGGCGGGTGCCGGCCGGGAGGTACGAGCGGTAGACCTCGAAGCAGGCGGCCAGCTCGGCGAGCGCCTCGGCGGCGCGCGGCACGCCCGTCGCCAGCCTCGCGAGCCGGTCGCGTTCGGCGGCGAGCAGCGTGGTGGCGGCCTGGAGCTTGGCGCGGTGCGCGACGCCGGACCAGGCCGGGGCGTCGGCCAGCCGGGTGAGCGCCTCCTCGCCGTCCGGGTCGACGAACAGCCCGCACACCTCGGCGAGCGCGTCGTACCCGGTGGTGCCGTCGACCGGCCAGTCGTGCGGCAGGGACTCGCCGGTCTCCAGGATCTTCTCCACGACGAGCCAGCTCTTCGGCGCGGCCGCCCGCAGCCGGGCCAGGTACCCGGCGGGGTCGCGCAGCCCGTCCGGGTGGTCGACGCGGATGCCGTCGGCTCCCCAGCGCAGGATCTCGGCGTGCGTGGCGGCGAACACGGCCGGGTCCTCCACGCGCAGACCGGCCAGTGTGGAGACCGCGAAGAACCGCCGGTACGAGCACTCGCGGTCGCCGTCCTTCCAGGACACCAGCCGGTAGTGCTGCCGGCGATGCACGTCCCGCGGGTCGCCGCTGCCGCCGGTGCCGTCGGCCAGTGGGAAACGCTGCTCGTGGTAGACCAGCTCGTCACCGTCCACTTTGAGGTCGTCGAGCGCGTGCGGGTCGTCGGCCAGCACCGGCAGCACGAGCCGCCCGCGCGACCAGTCGATGTCGAACCAGTCCGCGTACCGCGACGCGGGTCCCCGCTTCAGCACGTCCCACCACGCCGGGTTGGCCGCCGGCACCGCCACGCCCATGTGGTTGGGCACGATGTCGACCACCAGGCCCAGCCCGTGCTCGCGGAGCGCCGCGGCAAGCCGCTCGAGCCCTTCCCGGCCACCGATCTCCGGGTTGACCCGGGAATGGTCGACCACGTCGTACCCGTGCGGGGAACCGGGCGCGGCCGCGAGCAGCGGGGCGGTGTAGAGGTGCGTGACGCCGAGCTCGGCCAGGTAACCGGCGAGCTCGGCGGTCGCGTCAAGGTCGAAGTCCGGCCGCACCTGGATCCGATAGGTGCCGCGCGGGATCATGTCACACCGCCCGTTCCAGGACGAGCAGGGAGCGCTCCGCCACCCGTATCCGGGCGTCGGCGCCCAGCGTGGCCGCGTCGGCGGGCTCGGTGGGCTCGGTCTCGGCGGTGTCGAGCACGGTCCGCCACTTCTCGCCGTACTCCTGCGCCGGCAGGGTGAACTCGACCGGCTGGTGGTGGCCGTTGAAGCAGAGCAGGAACGAGCTGTCGCTCTGCCGCTCGCCGTACTGGCCGCGCTCCTTGATGCCGTCGCCGTTGACGAAGACGGCGAGCGCGCCGACGTGGCTGTCCCAGTCGGTGCCGTGCATGTGCCGGCCGTCCGGCGTGAACCACTGCATGTCGGCGACCGGGGTGGCCGCGTTCTCCGACGTCACCAGCCGGCCGGTGAAGAAGCGCCGCCGCCGGAACACCGGGTGCTGGGCCCGGAACGCCGACAGCCGCCGCACGAACTCCAGCAGCTGCTCGTCCACATTGTCCCAGTCCACCCAGGACAGTTCGTTGTCCTGGCAGTAGGCGTTGTTGTTGCCCCGCTGGGTGCGGCCCAGTTCGTCGCCATGGCTCAGCATCGGCACGCCCTGGGACAGCAGCAGCGTGGCCAGGAAGTTGCGCCGCTGCCGGGCGCGCAGGGCGAGTACCGCCTGGTCGTCGGTGGGCCCCTCCACCCCGCAGTTCCAGGACCGGTTGTAGCTTTCGCCGTCCCGGTTCTCCTCCCCGTTCGCCAGGTTGTGCTTGTCGTTGTAGGACACCAGGTCGGCGAGCGGGAACCCGTCGTGGCAGGTGACGAAGTTGATGCTGTGGAACGGCTTGCGCCCGTCGTCCTGGTACAGGTCGGAGGAGCCGCTGATCCGGCTGGCGAACTCGGCGAGCACCGGCTGCGAGCGCCAGAAGTCGCGGGCGGTGTCCCGGTACTTGCCGTTCCACTCCGTCCACAGCGGAGGGAAGTTGCCGACCTGGTAGCCGCCGGGACCGACGTCCCACGGCTCGGCGATCAGCTTGACCCGGCTCACCACCGGGTCCTGCTGCACCACCTCGAAGAAGGTGGACAGCCGGTCCACCTCGTAGAACTCCCGGGCCAGGGTGGCCGCGAGGTCGAACCGGAAGCCGTCGACGTGCATCTCCTGCACCCAGTACCGCAGCGAGTCCATGATGAGCTGGAGGGTCTGCGGGCCGCGCATGTTGAGGCTGTTCCCGGTGCCGGTGTAGTCGAGGTAGTGCTGCGGGGAGTTGTCGGTCAGCCGGTAGTACGTGGCGTTGTCGATGCCCCGGAACGCCAGCGTCGGCCCGAGGTGGTTGCCCTCCGCGGTGTGGTTGTAGACCACGTCCAGGATGACCTCGATGCCGGCCGTGTGCAGGGCCTGCACCATCCCGCGGAACTCCTGCACCTGCTGTCCGGCGGCGCCCATCGCGGCGTACCCGTGGTAGGGGGCGAAGTAGCCGATCGTGTTGTAGCCCCAGTAGTTGCGCATGCCGCGCTCGACCAGGCGGTGGTCGTGCGTGAACTGGTGCACCGGCATCAGCTCGATCGCGGTCACGCCGAGCCGCTGGAGGTGGTCGATCAGCGCCGGGTGCGCGATGCCCGCGTACGTGCCGCGCAGCTGGTCCGGGATGCCGGGGTGCCGCCAGGTCAGCCCCTTCACGTGCGCCTCGTAGATGAGCGTGTCGGGGTACGGGGTGCGGGGCGGGCGGTCGTTGCCCCAGTCGAAGTACGGGTTGACCACGACCGCCTTCGGCATGTGCTCGGCCGAGTCCAGTTCGGACATCCGATCGGGATGCCGCAGGTCGTACCCGTACAGCGACGGGTGCCAGCGCACATCGCCGTCGATGGCCCGGGCGTACGGGTCGAGGAGCAGCTTGTTCGGGTTGCAGCGCACCCCGCGCCCGGGGTCGTAGGGGCCGTGCACGCGGAAGCCGTACCGCTGACCGGGCTCCACACCGGTCAGGAAGACGTGCCACACGAACGCGTCGACCTCGCGCAGCTCGACGCGCTCCTCCTTCCCGTTCGCGTCGAAGAGGCACAGATCGACTGCCTCGGCCACCTCTGAGTAGATGGCGAAGTTCGTGCCCACCCCGTCGTACGTCGCCCCCAGCGGATAGCGCCGCCCTGGCCACACCAGCATGTTCGTCACGGTACGTCTCTTTCCCCACTCTCGACCGGGAAATGCCTGTTCTCGTGATCTTCCAACTCCCGTGATCAAGGCGTCCCTCAAGTCGTTCTAACGACTACAGGGACGCCTTGATCACGGGTAGGGCTCGTGATCGCCGCCGCTTCCCCATGATCAAGGCGTCCCTCACGTAGTTCTAACGACTTGAGGGACGCCTTGATCATGGGAGTGGCTGGGAGCGCTCACAACCGGTTTACCAGCTATTTACAACGAACGATGCGGTGCAATATCGTGAGCGCTCACAGAGATGTCCGTCAGTGTCCGGGAGGGCGCCATGACCCGTTCCACGAAGATCGTCTCGATGCTCGCGGCCGTCCTCCTGCCGGCGCCGATACTGGCGGTCGCCGCACCCGCGTCGGCCGCGCCGCTCACCATGCTCGGCGCCGATGTGTCCACCCTCCAGCGCGCCAACGACCTCGGCGCGCGCTACTACGACGCGAGCGGCGCGCAGCGCGACGCGCTCGACATCCTCAAGGGCGTCGGCGTCAACTACGTCCGGCTCCGCGTCTGGAACAACCCGGCCAGCGGCTACAACAACAAGGCCAAGGTGCTGGCGTACGCGCGGACCGTCAAAGCTAAGGGCCTCAAGCTGATGGTCGACTTCCACTACTCGGACACCTGGGCCGATCCCGGCAAGCAGTTCAAGCCGGCCGCCTGGTCCAGCCACGGCATCGGCCAACTCCAGACCGACGTCTACAACTACACGTACGACGTCTGCAACAGCCTCAAGGCGCAGGGCACCACGCCGGACAGCGTGCAGATCGGCAACGAGATCAACACCGGCATGCTGTGGAACGACGGCCGGGTGACCAACAGCAACTTCACCAACCTGGGGCTGCTGCTCAAGGCGGGATACAACGCGACCAAGGCGTGCAACAGCGGCACCCAGGTCATCATCCACACCGCCAACGCGGAGAGCATGTCCGCCGCCCGCTGGTTCTACGACGGCATCCGGGCGCAGGGCGTCAACTGGGACATCACCGCCCAGTCGTACTACTGCATGTGGCACGGCTCGCTAGGCAACCTCTACAACGTGCTCGTCGACCTGCGCACGCGGTACGGGAAGCCGGTGATCCTCGCCGAGACGGCCTACCCGTTCACCACGGCCAACGCGGACGGCACCGGCAACGCGGTCACCAGCGGCTGCTCGGGATACGCCCAGACCTGGGCCGGCCAGGCGACGAACTTCGCGCATGTGCAGAACA
The DNA here is from genome assembly GCA_037414955.1 of Actinomycetes bacterium KLBMP 9797. Taxonomy (GTDB): domain Bacteria; phylum Actinomycetota; class Actinomycetes; order Mycobacteriales; family Micromonosporaceae; genus Phytohabitans. The sequence continues at coordinate 10,213 of JBBEWH010000113.1, read as the reverse complement.
CCGCCCGCGACGCCGGCGCGATCGGGGTCTTCTACTGGGAGCCCACCTGGTACGCGGTGCCCGGCAACGGCTGGGACCCGGCCGACATCAACAACAGCGGCGACGGCTGGGACAACATGGCCACCTTCAACTGGACCGGCCAGCTCAACCCGAACATCCGCTGGACCCCCTAACCCGTCCCCATGATCAAGGCGTCCTTCACGTACTTCTAACTACGTGAAGAACGCCTTGATCATGAAGAGACGTCAGTCGTCGAACTCGAACCCGTTGGCCTCCGCCGCCGCGACGAGCCGCCGTATCCGCTCGCCGTCCGTCGCGACCGGCGTCATGAGCGCGGCCAGTTTTTCGCGCGCACCAGCCGCGATGTGGCTCCGCGGTATGACGACGTGCCGCACTACGGCGTCCTAGCGTGCCTGGTATGTCCACCTTCTGGCGCCGCCCGTTCACCGTCCGCACGCTCCGGCGGCTGGCCTACGCGCTCCTGTCACCCTTCGCCGCGGTGCTGCTCTTCCTCCCGATGCTCGCGGGGGGCGGCGCTTCGGCGGAACGGGCCCGGGCACGCCTGCTGGGTGCGCCGGTACCCCGACCGGCGCGCTGGCGGTGGCCACGCGTCGCCGGGTACGCCGTGGTCAACCTCCCGCTGGGGGTACTGGTGGGCTTCTTCTTCGGGTACCTGTGCCTGCTGATGCTGTACTGGCTGACCTACCCGGTCGTGTTCTGGGGCGACGACCTGTCCCAGAACTGGGGCGGCCCCACCTGGCTCGGCGCGGCGGCTCTGCACTTCGCACCCTTCCCCGTGATGCTCTTCGTCGCCCCCTGGCTCCTCAAACACATCACCGCCGTCCAAGCCGCCCTCGTCCGCCGCCTCCTCTCATGATCAAGGCGTCCCTCAAGTAGCTCTAACGACTTGAAGGACGCCTTGATCATGGGAGGGGGCTAGTGGAACTCGTGTAGTGCGGGGAGAGGGCGGGAGCGGTAGTCGAACAGGGCCTGGTTCTCCCAGCCGTTGCCGGACGTCGGGTCGGCCGGGTCCCAGCCACCCCCGGGAACCGCCGTCCACGTCGGCTCCCAGTAGAAGATGCCCTGCCCGCGCCGGTTCGGCACGGACCGCACGACGTCGATGGTGTCGCGCAGCGCCGCCGCCTGCCCGGCCGGCGTCGCCGGGTACCCGCCAGCCGCCGCCAGCGACGCGTTGAAGATGTTCTCCTGGTGGTCCTGCTGGTCGAGGGTGAATCCGTACGCGACCTCGACCACCATCGCCGGCTTGCCGTACCGGGCGGTCAGATCGTCCAGATTGGACTGGAGCGACGCGAGCGTGCCGTGCCAGTAGACGTAGTGCGAGACGCCGATGACGTCGAAGGTCACGCCGCGCGCGATCGCGTTGTCGAACCACCAGACATGGCCGCCGTTGTTGCCGCCCTCGGCGAGGTGCAGCATCACCTTCGTGCGTGGGGACGCCGCCTTCACCGCCGCGCCGCCAGCCTTCAACAGCGCCGCGAGGTTGTCCCAGTTGTCCCACCGCCCGTCCGGCCACAGCATGCCGCCGTTGATCTCGTTGCCGAGCTGGGCGATATCGGCGGGAGTCCGCTGCGCGCGCAGGGCGGCGAGCACGTCGTAGGTGTGGTCGTACAAGGCCTGCGTCAAGCCCGCGAAATCGAGAGCGGCCCACGCGGCCGGCTTGTTCTGCTTGCCCGGGTCGGCCCACGCGTCGGAGTAGTGGAAGTCGATCAGCAGGCCCCAGCCGCGCGCCTTGACCCGCTTCGCCATGGCCAGCACGTGCGCCTTGTCGTTGAAGCCGTCGGCCGGGTTCACCCACACCTTGAGGCGGGCGTAGTTCACGCCGTAGCCGTCCAAGATGGCCAGTGGATCGCGGACCCGGCCGTGCCGGTCGCGGTAGACCGCGCCGTGGGCCTCGTTCTTGGCCAATGTGGAGATGTCCACGCCACGGACCGGAAGCGAGCGACCGCCAGCGATGGCGGGCGCCGGCACGGCCAGGCCGACGGTCGCGGCCAGGGCCGCGACGAGAAAGATTCGCATGACTATCCTTTCACGCCGGAGCTCACGACGCCGCGGATGAAGTAGCGCTGGGCGAAGAGGAAGATCACCAGGACGGGTACGACGTAGAGGGTCGCGGCGGCGGCCTGCACGGTGGCGTCGGGGTTGCCGTGCGGGTCGCGGTAGAAGGCCGCGATGGCCACGGAGAGCGTGGTGTGGTCGGGGTCCAGGAACAGGGCGGGTGCGATGTAGTCGCCCCAGATCCAGGTGAACGACAGCAGGAACGAGGTCAGCAGCACGGGTCGGGACAGCGGCAGGAAGATCTGCAGGAAGATCCGGCCATAGCCGCACCCGTCGATGATGGCGGCGTCCTCCAGTTCCGCCGGGATGGCGGCGAAGAACTGGCGGAACAGGAACACCAGGTACGGCGAGGCGGCGAGGCCCCACAGCACCCACGGCCAGTACGTGTTGACCAGCCCGACCCGGGCGAACAGCACGTAGGTCGGGATGAGGGTGAGGATCTGCGGCAGCATCATGGTGGACAGGACCAGCACGAACAGCGGACGCTTGCCCCGCCCGCGCAGCCGCGCGAACCCGAAGCCGACCGCCGCGCTGGAGAACGTCACCAGGATGGCGTAGAGGAACGACAGGAACAGCGAGTTGCCCAGGTACGCGGGGAAGTTGATCTCGGTGAACGCCCGGGTGAAGTTCTCCCACTGTGGACGGTCAGGGAGCACGCGTGCCGGTATCGCGACCCATTCCGTCTTGGTTTTCAGCGCGGCGAGGGCGAGCCAGGCGAACGGGCCGGCGAAGAGCACCGCGAGGGTCATCAGCAGCAGGTAGGTGCCGGCGGTGTTGGCGCGGCGCCGGGGGCGTCGCGCCGGCGTCCGCGGGGCGGGCTTGATCGCCGGGCGCGCGGGGTCACGGACAACTGTCATCGTTCGGCCTCGCTGTCGACCTGATAGTGCACCCACAGCCGGCTGGAGCGCTGCACGACGAGGGTGATCGCCAGGATGATGAGGAAGAACACCCAGAGCATGGCGGATCCGTACCCGTACCGGTTGTTGGCGAAGAAGACTTGGTAGACCTGGACCATGTAGAGGTGGGTGCTTTGCGGCACCTGGGTCACCGAGCCGACCTGGTTGGTCTCGGCCAGCAGCAGCGGCTGGATGATGATCTGGAACGACGCGATGATGCCGGTCACGATCTGGAAGAAGATGACCGGCGAGATCATCGGGACGGTGACGTGGCGGAACACGCGCCATCGGCTGGCGCCGTCGACGACCGCGGCTTCCTCCAGTTCGGCCGGCACGCCTTGGAGGGCGGCGAGCATGATGACCATGCCGCCGCCGAGTCCCCACAGGGTGAGGATGATGAGGGCGTAGAAGGCGTTCGGGTCGACCAGCCAGGCGATCGGGCCGATGCGGACCTTCTCGAGGATCGCGTTGAGGATGCCGGCGTCCCGGTTGAAGATCAGTTTCCACATGATCGCCATGGCCACCACCGGGACCACCGACGGCAGGAAGAACAGCGTGCGGAAGAGGCCGACGGCTTTCAGGCGCCGGTTGAGCAGCACGGCCAGGCCGAGCCCGCCGGCGACCATCAGCGGCACGGTGATGGCCGTGTACGCCAGCGTGCGCACCAGGGCGGCGATGGCGTCGGTGTCCCGGAACAGTTCGGTGTAGTTGCTCAGGCCGACCCAGCGCCATCGGTTGTTGCGGCCGTTGAAGTTGGTCAGGCTGACCACGAACGCGTAGCCGAGCGGCAGCGCGGTGAGCAGTGCGAATCCGAGGATCCAGGGCGAGACGAACAGGTAGAAGGTCCGGCTGGAGTAGCGGGACCAGCGGCGCTCCCCGCGTCTCGCCCTTCCGGTAGTCATGGCGCGCACTAGCCGATCTGGTCCTTGCCCTGCTTCAGCAGCTTGTTGATCTCGTCGGTGATCGCCCTGCCGGCGCCGTCGACGGTGATCTCCTTCTTGACGGCCCGCGTGATGTGCTTGTCGAGCGTCGTGATCCAGCTCGCGACCGAGACGTACGGCGAGTCCGGCAGCGGCCCGGCGTGCCGCAGCTCGGCCTCCGCGGTCTGGAAGGCCTGCTTCTGGTACGGCAGCCCCTGCGGCATCAGCGACAGCTGCGACTTGAGGCCGGGCATGCCCCAACCGCTCTTCGCCCGCTCCTCCGACGGTGTCCCGGCCATGAAGTACTCCATGAGCTTCCAGGCCTGGTCCTTGTGCTTGGCCTTGGCCGGGATCATGGCGCCCCAACCCGCGTACGTGGGGCTGATCCGCTTGTCGCCCATCACCGGTGCCGGTGCCATCGCGACGTTGTTCTTGATCTCGTCGGGTTGCTCGACGAAGTTGCCGCCGTACCAGTACCCGTCCTGGGTGATCGCCATCCGCTTGGCGAGGAAGAGCGACAGGTCGGCACCGTCCGGCGCGGGGTCGAGCGAGGTGGGGCCGACGCCCGCCTGCGCGAAGTCGACATACCACTGGATCGCCCGCTTGGCCTGCGGCGTGGTCAGGTCGGTCTCGGTCAGGTCGGCGTTGTAGAGCTGACCGCCCTGCTGGAGGATCATCATGGAGATCGGCGCCCACAGCCCCCAGGCCCACTCCACGCCGAAGCCGTACACCTGGGTCTTGCCGCCACTCTTCTTGGTCAGCTGCTTGGCGATGGCGAGCAACTCGTCGTAGGTCGTCGGTTCGGTCGTGCTCAGCGGCGTGATCTTCGCCTGCTCGAACAGCGCCCGGTTGTACCAGAGCGTGGCGTCCTGGCTCCAGTCCTTGACGATGCCGTAGTACGGCCCCTGGCCGCTCCGCTTGCCGTCCCACCGGAAGCCCTCGTTCACGGGGAGCAGGTTGTCCTTCTTGAGGACGGTGCTCTTGTCGAGGTACGCGTCGAGGTCGGCGGCGAGGCCCTGCGCGTTGGTGTTGGCGCTGCCGACGGCGGGGGCGCGGACGAAGTCCGGCGGCTCGTTCGAGGCGAGCATCGCGTTGAGCCGCGTCTCGTCGTACTCGATGAAGTTGATCTTTATGCCGGGGTTCTTCGACTCGAAGTCGGCGATGTGTTCCTTGGTCAGCTCGTTGTTCTTGTACATGACGGTGAGCGTCACGGTCTCGCCGTCACCGGACGAGTCGCCGCCGGAGCTCGCGTCGCAGGCGCCGAGCAGTGGCACGGCCAGGGCGCCGCCGGCTAGCGCGGTGCCGGTGAGGAAACGGCGGCGACTGATATTTCTCTCGAGCATGAGGTCTCCCTGTAACCCGGCTGACGGTGTGTTTACGTCACGGAAATGTGCTGTGAGCGCTCACAGTGTTTTCCCCGTCCGCGCGGTGTGTCAAGGGCCACAAGGATTGTGTTCTGACTGTTAGGTGCTGTGTCATGATGGCGCACATCCTTGTGAGCGCTCACAGCCTGGAGCTCTACATGAACGACGGCGCGCGGGTGCTGCCGCGGCTCGGCAAGATCGGCTACGGCGGGGACTACACCCCCGAGCAGTGGCCTGAGCAGGTCTGGCAGGAAGACGTCCGCCTCATGCGCGAGGCCGGGGTCAACCTGGTCAGCGTCGGCATCTTCGCGTGGGCGCTGCTCGAACCGGCCCCGGGGGAGTACGACTTCGGTTGGCTCGACCGGGTCGTCGAACTGCTCCACGAGAACGGCGTCGCCGTCGACCTGGCCACGCCCACGGCCGCCCCGCCGGCGTGGTTCTTCCGGCGCCACCCGGAGGCCCGCCCGGTCACCCGCGAGGGCAACGTGCTCGGCGGCGGCGCCCGGCACGCGTTCTGCCCCAGCTCGGCCGCCTACCGGTCGGCGGCCGCCGGCATCACCACGCAGCTGGCCCGCCACTATGGCGACCACCCCGCCGTCGTGCTGTGGCACGTGCACAACGAATACGGCTGGAGCCCCGCCGACTGCTACTGCGACGCCTCGGCGGAGGCGTTCCGCGGCTGGCTGCGCGTGCGGTACGGCACGCTCGGGGCGCTCAACGAAGCCTGGGGCACCACCTTCTGGGGCCAGCGCTACGGCGACTGGACCGAGATCGACCCACCCCGCCTCGCCCCGCCCGGCGTCAACCCCGCCCTGCAACTGGACTACCTGCGGTTCTCCTCCGACGAGTACCTGGAGTGCTTCCGCGTCGAGCGGGACGTGCTGCACCGGCTCGCCCCCGGCGTGCCGGTCACCACCAACTTCATGGTGCCCAACTGCAAGTGGATGGACTACTGGAAGTGGGCGGGCGAGGTCGACGTCGTCTCCAACGACCACTACCTGCAGGCCGAGCGCCCGGACAACCACATCGAGCTGGCCATGTCCGCCGACCTCACCCGATCGATCGCCGCCGGCCGGCCGTGGCTGCTCATGGAGCACTCCACCGGCGCGGTCAACTGGCAGCCGCGCAACATCGCCAAGGTGCCCGGCGAGATGCGCCGCAACAGCTTCGCGCACATCGCGCGCGGCGCCGACGCCGCCCTGTTCTTCCAGTGGCGCGCCTCCCGCTTCGGCGCCGAGAAGTTCCACTCCGCGATGCTTCCGCACGGCGGCACGGGTACCCAGATCTGGCGCGACGTCGTGCGACTGGGCACCGATCTGTCCAATCTGGACGAGCTGGTCGGCACCCGGGTGGCGCCCGACCTCGCGATCGTGTGGGACTGGGAGGCGTGGTGGGCACTGGAACTGGAGTGGCGCCCGTCCGTCGACCTGAACTACCTCGACCGGCTGTCCGCGTACTACGAGCGCGCCTGGCGGGCGCACCGCACCGTCGACTTCGCGCACCCGGAGGGAGACCTTTCCGGGTACCCGATGGTTCTGGTTCCTAGCCTGTATCTGCTCTCGGCCGCGGCCGCCGCGAACCTCGCGGCGTACGTCCGGGGCGGCGGGACGCTCGTGGTGTCCTACTTCTCCGGCATCGTGGACGGCACCGACACCGTGCACCCCGGGGGGTACCCGGGCGCGCTGCGCGAACTGCTCGGCCTGTCGGTGGAGGAGTTCCTGCCGCTGCGCGCCGGCACCTCGGTGCGTCTGGACGGGGACCTCACCGCCGACGTGTGGACCGAGCGGGTGGTGCTGGCCGGGGCGGAACCGGTGCGCCGGTACCTGGACGGGCCGGCCGCCGGCGGCGCCGCGGTCACCCGGCACCGCGTCGGCGACGGCACCGCCTGGTACGTCTCGACCCGGCTCGACGGCCGCGACCTCGACGCGGTGCTGCGCGAGGCCGGTCTCACCGCCCGCGAGGGCGTGCCGGACGGCGTCGAGGTCGTCCGCCGGGTCAACGACTCCGCGAGCTACCTGGTGGCGATCAACCACACCGACCGGGACGTGGAGCTGGCCGCGTCCGCCTTCGGCGGTTCGGGCAAGGAGCTGCTGACCGGCGCGCCCTGTCACGGCGTGCTGCCGGTGCCGGCCGGCGACGTGCGCGTGCTGCGCGCCGCGTCGTGAGCCCCAGCAGGGAGAATACGGGTATGGAGTTCGGATCCCGCACGCGTCGACCCACCATGGATGACGTCGCCCTGGTGGCGGGCGTGTCGCGCGGCACCGTCTCGCGCGTGCTCAACGGTGGCCACAACGTCTCGCCGCCGGCCCTGGAGGCGGTGCAGCGGGCGATCCGCAAGACCGGTTACGTGGTGAACCAGCACGCCCGCAGCCTGGTCACCCAGCGGTCCGACTCGGTGGCGTTCATCCTCTCCGAACCGCAGGACCGGCTCTTCGAGGACCCCAACTTCAACATCCTGCTGCGCGGCTGCACCCAGGCGCTCGGCGACCGCGACATCACGCTGCTGCTGACCATCGCCGGCACCCAGGAGGATCGCAAGCGCATCGGGCGGTACGTCACCGCCGGCCACGTCGACGGCGTGCTGCTCGTCTCCGACCACGCCGGCAGCCCGCTCATCACCGAGCTGCGCACCCGCGGGCTCCCGGTGGTCGCGTGCGGCCGGCCGCTCGGCCACGAGCGGGAGATCTCGTACGTCGCCGCTGACGACCGCGACGGGGCCCGGCAGATGGTGTCGTACCTTCGGTCACGCGGGCATCGCGTCATCGCCACGATCACCGGCCCGCTCGACACGTCCGGTGGCGTCGACCGGCTGGCCGGGTACCGGGACGTGCTCGGCGAGCCCAATCCGGCGCTCGTGGTGTCCGGGGACTACACGCAGGCGTCCGGCGAGGCGGCGATGGAGCGGCTGCTGCGCCAGGCGCCCGACCTCGACGCGGTGTTCGTCTGCTCCGACCTGATGGCGGCCGGGGCGATCGCCGCGCTGCGCCGGGCCGGGAAGCGGGTGCCGGAAGACGTGGCGGTCGGTGGCTTCGACGACTCCAAGGTGGCGACGGCGTCCGCGCCCGCGCTGACCACGATCCGCCAGCCGCTGGCCCGGATCAGCGCCGAGATGGTCCGCCTCCTGCTGACCAACATCGCCGGCGATCCCCCCAGCGCGGTCATCCTCCCGACCGACCTGGTCATCCGCGCCTCCGCCTAGCTTTCCCCACGGGCTCCGGCTAGCTTTCCCCAGAGGGCAGCCCTCTGGGGCGTGAATTCCGAAGAGAGCTCCCCTCTCTTTGCTCTGAACGGGTATAGAGCTCCCCTCTGGGGGCGCGCACCAGTGCAAGATCGGCGGAGAGTTGTCGGACCGCGCTGGCAGGATCGGACGTATGACGTTGTCTGGAAGGATCGCGCTGGTCGCCGGGTCGAGTCGGGGCGCGGGGCGGGGGATAGCGGTCGAGTTGGGCGCGGCCGGCGCCACCGTCTACTGCACCGGGCGCACCACCCGCACGCAACGCTCGGAGTATGACCGTCCGGAGACCATCGAGGAGACCGCTGAGCTGGTCACCCAGGCCGGGGGCGTGGGCATCCCGGTGCAGGTCGACCACCTCGAGCCCGACCAGGTGCGCGCCCTGATCGAGCGGATCGAGCGCGAGCAGGGCCGGCTCGACGTGCTGGTCAACGACGTCTGGGGCGCCGAGCTCATGGTGACCTGGGAGCGGAAGATGTGGGCGCAGGACCTCGACAAGGGCCTGCGCACGCTCCGGCTGGCGATCGACACCCACATCATCACCAGCCACTTCGCGCTGCCGCTGCTCACCCGCCAGCCGGGCGGGCTGGTCGTCGAGGTCACCGACGGCACCCTGGAATACAACCTCGGCAACTACCGGGTCTCGTTCTTCTACGACCTGGCGAAGGTGTCGGTCAACCGGATGGGCTTCGCGCTCGGCGAGGAGCTGAAGCCATATGGGTGCACGGCCGTCTCGCTGACCCCCGGCTGGCTGCGGTCCGAGATGATGCTCGGCCACTACGGCGTCACCGAGGAGAACTGGCGCGACGCGCTCGCCGCGCAGCCGCACTTCGCGATCTCGGAGACGCCGTTCTACGTCGGGCGGGCGGTGGCCGCGCTCGCCGCCGACCCCGAGGTCGCGCGGTGGAACGGTCAGTCGCTGTCCGGCGGCCAGCTCGCCCAGGTCTACGGCTTCACCGACGTCGACGGCTCCCAGCCCGACGCCTGGCGCTATGTGGTCGAGGTCCAGGACCCCGGCAAGCCCGCCGACGTCACCGGCTACCGCTAACGCCCATGATCAAGGCATCCTCGATCATGGGCGTAGGGTCAGAACCGTGACCGTCGCGGGGCTGCTGCTCGCCGCGGGCGCCGGCCGGCGCTATGGCGGGCCGAAGGCGCTCGCCCACCACGACGGTCAGCTGCTCGTCGAGCGTGCGGCCGAGACGCTGCGCGCGGGCGGCTGCGCGCCGGTGATCGCGGTGCTCGGCGCGGCCGCCGACCGGGTCCGCGCCGATGCCCGGCTGCCCGGCGTCACGCTGGTCGACAACCCGGAGTGGGACACCGGCATGGGTTCGTCGCTGCGCGCCGGGCTCACCGCGCTGACCGACACCGACGCCGCGGCCGCCGTGGTGCTCCTGGTCGACCAGCCGGGGATCACCGCCGTCGCGGTCCGCCGGCTCGCGGCCCTCGCCGCGCCGGACACCCTGGCCATGGCCGGGTACGGGGACCGGCGTGGCCACCCCGTGCTGCTGGGCCGGGATCACTGGCGGGGGGTCGCGGCGCTGGCGACGGGCGATGTCGGCGCCCGGCCGTACCTGTCCGCCCACGCGCCGACCATCACCGTCGTGCCCTGCGCCGACGTGGCTGACGACACCGACCTCGACACCCCCTCCCCGTGATCAGGGCGTCCCTCACGTCGCTCTAACGACGGGAGGGACCGCCTGGATAACGGGGGGGGGGTGGACA
>JBBEWH010000112.1:0-20076 GCA_037414955.1 Actinomycetes bacterium KLBMP 9797 | reverse complement strand
CCCGCGGGCCCCCCCACCCGCCCCACCCCCGCGGGGGGCCCCCGCTTGTACCCCGGGGAGGGGGTGCACACTGGGGGTGTGCGTGAGGTGATTGACGATCTGCTGCGGTGGTGGCGCGCGGATGAGCCGGTCGGCATGGCCACCGTCGTCGCCACGTGGCGCAGCGCGCCGCGCCAGCCCGGGGCGACCATGCTGGTCGGGCCGGAGGGCACAGCGGTGGGCAGCGTCTCCGGCGGCTGTGTGGAGGGCGCGGTCTACGACCTGTGCCAGGAGGTCGTCGCCGGCGCCGCGCCGGGCCTGCACCGGTACGGGGTGAGCGACGACGACGCGTTCGCGGTCGGGTTGACCTGCGGCGGCACCATCGAGCTGTACGTGGAACGGGTCGACCGGCAGACCTTCCCGCGGCTCGACGAGGTGGCCGAGTCGGTCGACAAGGGCGTGCCGGTGGCCGTGCTGACCTGTGTCGAAGGCCCCACCGAGCGCCTCGGCCGGCACCTGGTGATCTGGCCGGACCGGCGCGAAGGCACGCTCGGCTCCGCGCGGCTGGACGACGCGGCCACCGACGACGGGCGCGGCCTGCTCGCCACCGGGCGCACCGGTGTGCTCCACTACGGCCCTGACGGACAGCGGCGCGGCGCCGGCTTGAGCGTGCTGGTGCGCGCGTACGCCCCGCGTCCCCGCATGATCGTCTTCGGGGCGATCGACTTCGCCGCCGCGGTGGCCCGGATCGGCGCCTTCCTCGGCTATCACGTGACGGTGTGCGATGCCCGGCCGGTCTTCGCGACCCCGCGCCGCTTCCCGGACGCCGACGACGTGGTGGTGGAGTGGCCGCACCGCTACCTGACCGCGGAGGTCGAGGCGGGCCGGATCGACGAGCGTACCGTGGTCTGCGTGCTCACCCACGACCCGAAGTTCGACGTGCCCGTGCTGCGGGTGGCCCTCGATCTGCCGCTGGCCTACATCGGCGCGATGGGATCCCGCCGAACCCACGACGACCGGCTGGAACGGCTGCGCGCGGCCGGCATCGGCGCGGACGCGCTGGGCCGGCTGTCGTCGCCGATCGGGCTGGATCTGGGCGCGCGCACCCCGGAGGAGACGGCGGTCAGCATCGCCGCCGAGATCATCGCGAGCCGCTGGGGCGGTGGCGGCCAGCGCCTCTCCGACACCGAAGGCCGCATCCACGGCACCACCGTCACGTAGTTCTCACCACTACCGGGCCGCCCTGGTCATGGGAGGGTGCGGCGGAAGGGTTTGACGATCGCGCGGATCTCGTCCGCGGCGCCCCAGTCGTCGTGGCCGTGGCCGACGACGCTCAGCAGTTCGCGTAGGTGCAGCAGCGGCATCCGGTCGCGCCAGCCGTCGTGCGGCCGCGCGATCTCCTCGTACACCGCGAAGAACCGGTCCGCCTCCGGCGGCCGCGGCGAGCACCACAGCATGCTGAGGTCCACCTCGCCCCACGTGTACGACGTCGCCGGGTCGATCAGCACCGGCCCGCCGCGCTCGTCGGCGAGCACGTTGCCGCTCCACAGGTCGCCGTGGGTCAGCACCGGTGGTTGCGCGGGCACCAGTTCGGGCAGGCGGGCGCACAGGTGCTCCAGCGCGCGGCGGTCCGCGTCGTCGAACGCCGCGCGCACCGGCGGCTCGGCCAGCCAGCGCAGCACCCGCCGCTCGGCGAAGAACGCGTGCCCGTCGTCGCGCCACGCGTTCTCCTGGCGCAGCTGGCCCAGCCACCCGTCACGATGCCAGCCGAACCGGGTGCCGGCGGTCGTGGTGTGCAGGGTGGCGATCATGCGGCCGAGCCGCTCCCAGAAGGCCGGCCCGGCGGGAATCGGGCGCAGCGGTTCGAGGACCAGCAGGACCGGCGTCACGAGCACCACGGCCGGCGTCGCCGCCCCACCCTGGTCGCGCAGGGCCCGCAGGCCCTCCGCCTCCACCGCGAAGACGTCGCTGCCGTCGCCGGCCAGGGTTTTGGCGAAGACCTGGGTACCGTCGCCGCGGCGCACCACGCCAGCGACGGCGACCGCCCCCCGCTCCGCGGCCAGCACCGATTCGACATCTGTCAGCCCCGCCGCGGCGAGCCTGCTCCGGAGAAGATCCACCGGCAGAGCTTGACACAGCACACCCATGATCAAGGCGTCCCTCAAGTCGTTAGAACTACGTGAGGGACGCCTTGATCATGGGAGGGTCTGCGGGATCGCTAGTGGACTTCGGCGATCTCGCGGAGCGCCGCGGCATCGCGGATCACCACCTGCCGGTAGCCCGTGCTGACGATGCCGGCGTCGCGGAGTTCCCGGAGTGACTTCTGCAAGGTGATCTCTGCCGCTCCGCACAACGTGGCCAGTTCGGCCTGGGTAAGTCGAATGTCGATAATGATGCCGTCGTGCTTCCGGCGGCCGTACGCGGCGGCGATCTCCCACAGCACCCGGGCGAGGCGCACCCTGACCGGGCAGGAGGCGAAGTCGACGCGTCGACGGTTTGCCCACCGCAACCGGTCTGCCACGATTCCAGCGACCTCCATGGCGGCGTCGGGGTGCTTGCGGAGGAAGGCTCGGAACTCGTTTCGATGGATGATGCGGATGACCGACGTCCGGCAGGTGGTGACGGTCGCGGATCGCGGCGTTCCATTGAGTGCGGAGATCTCGCCGATGATGTCGCCCGAAACCCGAATGGCGAGCAGGGCCTGTCGACCGTCGGCCATCGAGGCGGTGACCTTCGTCAGGGCATTGTCCAGGATGACGACGTGAGACTCGCGAAGGCCCTCACGGAGGATCTCGTGACTCGGGCCGGTCGATCGCTGGACGCCGAGGCTCAGCAGGTCTCGCCGGGCGGATTCGTCAAGGCGTCCCAGCAGCGTGCTGGACGGCCATGGTGACTCTCTCACGCGCGCCTCCGCGAGCGACGGCAGGTGGGTAGCCCACAGCTACTAGTCAGCTACAGCATGCAGTGAGAAGGGCTGTTGCGCTATGGGGCGATACCAACGAGGGACACCGATCCGGGACGCGATCGGGAACATGACAACCCGTATTTCTACGCCATCTCGATCACCGGCGTCCGGTACAGATGACCTGACCAGTCATTCTCCGTCATCGAAGGATGGACGAGCGTGCCCGAGTTCACTGACCCCGACCGCCGAGTTCTCGTCGCCGCCGACATGGAGAGCTACAGCGGGCGTACCAACGTGCTGCAGCACCGCGCCCAGGCGGCATTCAAAGGAATCATGGAGGAGGCGACGGGGGAGCTCGGTCTACGCAGAGTGGACTGGCTCATCCAGCAAGGTGGCGACGGTGAACTCGCCATTCTGCCGCCGGGGACGAGTGAGCGGGTGGTCGTCTCCCGACTCGCGCCGATCGTGGACCGTCTGCTTCGCGAACACAATCAGGGCCTGGCGTCGGAGGCGAAGGTGCGGTTGCGGATCGCCGTCCACCAAGGCCTGGTACATCTCGACGGCGCTAACGGCTTTCCCAGCGAGGCGATCGTGCACGTATGCCGCCTCGTCGACTCGCCGCAGCTCAAGGCGATGCTTCGTCGATTTCCCGGCGCCAACGTCGCTTTGATCATTTCCGACTCGCTCTACCACGATGTCGTTCGTCACTACCAGGATCTACGGCCGGAACAGTTCGCGTGTGTCTCGGCGCGGTTGCCGGAGAAGAATTTCAACGCCACCGCGTGGATCTACGTACCTGGGGAGAACGCCGCCGAGTTGGCGGCCGCGATAGCCGAAATCGCGCCGGCCAGGGCGAGTGGTGGAGTAGACCGGCCGGCTTCGCCACCCGCCGAGCCGCGTGGCGGCAGCCAGACATTTAGGGATATCAACACCAACGGTCCTGCTATGTTCGGCAACCACAACACGCTGGACGCCAGGGGTTACCCCGCCCATGAACCTGGACCGCACGAATGAGCGGCGACGTCCCGCCACATGTCGCGACAGCCGGCGGCGCGGTGCCGGAGCGGGCGGCGGTTCCGGACGCCGACGTCCCGGTCACCGATGATCCCCAGGCGTCAAGTCACGGGCTCGGCGCCGCTGCTGAAGGGCCCGGCGCCGCTGCTCGAGGGCCCGGCGTCGCTGCGCCGGCTCCGGAAAGCTCGTCGGCCGCCACGCCACCACGGCCCGATGCGTCGAACGCCGGGAAATCCGAGCGGGACCCAGCGGAGGGTGTCGAGGAGGACGTGATCCGACCCGGCTCGTTGCGGATCGACAAACAGGTCGGCGAAGAGTTGTTCGGGGCGCTATACAGCGGTATCGAGACGCGCGGACCAGCGACATTCGGCGATCACAACACCATCGTCAACCACATCGCGGGACGTACACCCACGCCGACCATCTGGGAGCTCCCCTACGTAGCCGAGCTGATGGACGTCTATGTCGACTCAGACGCTGACAAGGAACTGAAAGACCTGTTGGCCGTGCGATCGACCGGATGTGTCACCGGGATGAGGAACTCCGGCCGCTTCACCACGGCCTGCGTCGCGCTGGGTCGGCGGCACGCCCCAAACTCGGTCCACGAGATCACGCTGCCGACCGGTACCCCGCCGGAGGCCCTCGTCGGCCAGGCGGACGACGTGCACGAGGGCTGCGGGTACGTGCTGCGGTTGCCCGGTGGCGACCCGGTCGACGCGATGCGCAAGCTCGCTGGTCTCTTCCGTCGAAAATCGGCCAGCCTGCTGCTCATCAAGGATGAGGAGCCGCACGAGAGGGAGCTGCACGGCGCCGAGGTGCGTCACCGTCCCCCCGACCCCGTCGCGGTCTTCCGTAAGCACCTCGAAGGGCGTCTGCGGAAGCGTTTCGACCTACCGCCGTCCAAGGCCGCCGATGAGGTGGACTCCTACCTTGAACGGGACGGCCTCCGCGCGGAGCTCAAGAAGGTCCACGGGCCGAAAGAAAGCGTCGCCATTGCGCAGGCGATAGGGGAGAAGCACCCCGTCGACGACACCGCCCTACAGGTGATCATGGCTAGGGCCCAGCCAAGGCGTCGACTTCGGGCCCGCAAAATCCTCCTGCCGCCGCAGGATCGATCCACCAGCCGGCGCCGGGCCGAGCAGCACGAAAGGGCCTTCCGCATCGCGTACGCCGTGTTCCGTTTGCGGCCGCTGCACTACGTGTTCGAAGCCGCTTCCTGGCTGCTGGAGGAGATCGACGAAGCGGCGCTGCGACCGGAATGGGGTCGCATGGCCCTCCAACACCCCGTCCAGGAACTCCTCGGTGACGAGCTCAAGAAGGACTGGGCCGAGGGACGCGACGCGGCAAACGCCATGCTCGGCGCGTCCCGTGTGGCCTGGATCCGGGACGGCGGAATGCGTGGCGCCATCCTGGACGTCGCGTGGCACGACTTCGACAGCACCCGGAAGTCTCTCCTTCAGTGGCTGGACCGGCTGGTACGGAAGGGCGACGAGGTGATGAAACGAGCCGCCGCGGAGACGGCGGCGCTCCTCGCGCATCATGATTTCGACCGGGTGCACGCCGAGCTCATCGACGGTTGGGCCGCCGCGCCCAGTCCGCGGGTCCGGCAGGCGGCGGCATGGACCGAGGCCATCGCCGACCTCACGGGCAATGTGGGCCATCTGGTGCGGGCGAAGCTCAGCCAATGGTGCTCCGGCACCAACTTCACGCGCGATACCGCCGCACGGCTCTACGCGAGTGGTCTGCAGCAGCCGGTGCTCGCCTGGAGCATGGCCGACCTGCGGCGTATCGCACAGGATCGGATGCAAAGGCGCTCCCACGCCGTCGCCGAAGCCGTCAACCAGCTCTACGGGCACCCGAGGGCCAAGTCGCTCGTCGCTGAACTCGCTACCTGGACCAGCGACGATCGGGCGCGGCCGCACGCCGCTCGTGCCTTGGTGGCCCTGGCGGCGCGGTCGTCGCCCGACGTCGGTGACAGCCGTCCGGAACTCCTCGTACGGCTCGCCGACGGCGAGGTGGCCACCGCGGATCTCGCGGTGGTGTGGCGAGCGGCGTTGATCGAGCCGGACGTCTCCACCTCAGCATGGCCAGTGCTGAGCGATTGGCTTCGTCAGGCGGATGTCGACGTCGGGCTGCGCAAGGACGTCGCCAGCCTGCTGCGGGCAGTGGTGGCCCGGCGAGGGATGCACCGCCGCGTCGAGTTCTTTCTGCGGAGGACGGCGGACTTCAAAGACGGATTGCCGGAGTGGACGCGACTGGAGATGAGGAGCAGCGATGAGTGAGGAACCGGTCAACGTGAAGCCGTCCGTCGGCGGATGGCTGAGCCGGCTGTGGCGATGGCTGCTCGCCGCGCTCCGTGGCCCCGAGCCGGCCCCGGTGCCGGTGCCGGTGGTCCCTCCGCCGCCACCACCGCCGGGCTGGCTCCGGGAACGGCGCCATCTCCAGCCACCCCTGGTCGTGCCCGCGAGCGGCTACATCTTCACATTCCAGGTGCATGCGAGCTTCGTCTGGACCTCCTACGGGATTACCAGGGACATGCTCAGTAGTTCGGTCCAGCACTTCATGCCGTACCTCGTACGCGAGCTCAAGGCGACGGCCGCGCGCCGTGCCCGAGAGCATGAACCACACCAGGCGCACAGGTTGGAGACCGAGCTCCAAGACTGGCTCGAAGACAAGGGAGTCTGGCGATACACCCGCGATGGCGTCGAGGTAACTTGCCGGCCGCATGTCTGGGTGGAGCTGGAGGACCGGGTCAAACAAGCGGTTCAGCCGTACTGGGAGGAGCTCATCAAGCTCGACTGCGAGCACACCGTCCGCATGAAACGCGTCGAATACGCCAAAGACCTCAGCGACGGGTGGTTGGCAGTCCTCACCGATTTGGTCGGCAGCCCGGTCGCGGAGGGCGCGGCTCAGATGACGGAGAAGGAGTTCGCCGACGTCGTGCAGAAGATCATGGCCGAGCGCAAGGCCGCCGCCGAGAAGCTCAACACCCTGCTGGAGGAGAAGATCCGCCATGGTGACGCCTTCGACCGGATGGAGCACTTCGACATGCTGAAGGAGCGACTCGAACGGCAGGCGGCGTTCAACGGCGCCGCCCAGGGCAACGAAAGCCGCCCATGATCAAGGCGTCCCTCAAGTAGTCCTAACGACGTGAGGGACGCCTTGATCATGGGTGCGGGGGGTCATGCGACCAGGGCCCAGCCGGCGCGGCGGCGGTGCGTGGAGCCGTACAGCTCCTCGACGACACCGCGTGCCCAGCGCATGCGGGGGACGGCGGTCTCCGGCCGGTCGCCGTAGGCGGAGGCGACATCGGCCGCGCAGCCGCGGACGCCGCCGTGCATGCGCACGGCATCGCGGATCGCGTCGACGACCGTGCCGAACGCGGGCTGGCTGCCGGTGGACAGGTGGCTGGTGAACAGGGCCTCGGCGCGGGCGGCGGTGAGTGGGTCAACCGTGATGTTCATGGGACTCTCCTCTGCGAACTGCTGTCGATGGGTTAGACGGGCTGTCTCTCCCAAACTCATCGCTGACGCTAGACCCTGGGTACGACAATGTCTGTCCATGATCAAGGCGTCCCCGTAGTCGGTAGAACGACTTGAAGGACGCCCTGATCATGGGGAGACTGGCGGCATGGATGGCGACGAGGTCACTCTCACCAACCTCGATCAACCGTTGTTCGAGGGGTCCGACGCGACCAAGCGTGACCTGGTCGACTACCTCGACGCGGTGCGCGACCGGATCCTCCCGGTGCTGCGCGACCGGCCGCTGTCGGTGATCCGGGTGCTGCGCGGGCAGGCGGCGTTCATGCAGAAGAACGTGCCGAAGTACACGCCGTCGTGGGTGCGCACCGTGTCGATGTGGGCGGAGTCGTCGCACCGCCAGGTCAACTACGCGCTCTGCGAAGACCGCCGCACGTTGCTGTGGTTCGCCAACCAGCGCGCCATCGAATACCACGTCACCCTGATGCTGGCCGAGCGGTGGGACCGGCCCACCCACCTCGTGCTCGACCTGGACCCACCCGAGGGCGACGGCTTCGCCGCCGCCGTGGGAGCCGCGCTGCTGGTGCGGCAGGCGCTCGCCGACGCGGGCCTGGCGGGCGCGGTGAAGACCAGCGGCGCCAAGGGGGTACACGTCTTCGTGCCGGTCGTGGACGTGACGCACGAGGACGCGGCGGCCGCGACCCGGGCGCTGGCTGCCCGCGCGGAGCGCCTCGACCCGGTGCTGGCGACGACCGCGTTCATCCGCGAGGACCGCGCCGGCAAGGTCTTCGTCGACGCGACCCGGGCCGGTGGCGCGACCGTCGTGGCGGCGTACAGCCCGCGGCTGCGGCCCGGCGTGCCGGTGTCGTTCCCGGTGCCGTGGGCGGACGTCGAGTCGGTGCGGCCGGCCGACTTCACGCTGCGCACCGTGCCGGCGCTGATCGCGGACCGAGACCCGTGGACGGACCTGATGCCCGCGCCCCAGGCGCTGCCCGCCGACCTGATCGCGGAGGGCCACACCATCCCGATCGCCCGGGTGCAGGCCATGCACGAGGGCAAGCGCCGCGCCCGCGCCCGCCGCGCCGCCCCCGAATCATGATCAAGGCGTCCTTCAAGTAGTCCTAACTACGTGAAGGACGCCTTGATCTTCGCGCGTCTTTTCGATGATCGTACGCATGGTTTCACGCGATCGAGCTATGGTCCACCAGCCGTCCGCTGTTGATACTGATTCGCACAGTCCGGCCCCATGACGCGCGCCGATTGCTGGCTGTATGTGAATCGACCTCGGATGGGATGCCCATATGACCACCGAACGCAGCCTTAGTAGGGCGCAGCCGGCTGATGTCGCGCTCGCGGACGTCTCAGCGGGTGCCATTGACGCCTATGCGGGGCGGCGCCTGGCCGAGAGCTATCTTTGCTCGCTCACTTATGTGGAACCCGGGTTGGCCGATTACGTGGCGGAAGAGCTCCTCCATGATTCCCGGCACGCGATCCAGCCGCCGTTCGGTCTGGATCTGATAGCGCTGGCCAGACACGCCCGAGGCGCGCGCCGCATCACGTTCTGGCTCACCACCGTACTCGCGGTCAACCTGCTCGCCGCGGTTTCGGTCGCCGCCCTCTACGCCTGGACGACGCTCGGTGCCGACGACGGCCGGACGTGGGAGCAACAAGCCCGTTCCCTGGGTGTGGCGGGCACAGCGATCATTCTCGCCTGCTGGTTCGTCGGGTGGATCGCGCTCGTTGTCGAGAGAAGTCAGCGTTACCTGAAGATCAGGGCTTTGGTGAGAAGTCCGGACGGCGGCCGTGATCTCGCACCCGCGCTGCCGTCCACCGTTGAGAGTCGGCTCGCCGAGGCGATGGGTGGCAACGTCACGGTCTTCCGCGGCGGCGAACCGCTCGGTGGCCACGGCGACATCATCGGTTCGTGGTCGATCGACGTGGATCTCACCAGGGCGGCAACCGGAGAGGACGGCCAGCGGAAGGAGATCGTGCCGTTCGCCGCGAGCGAGGTTCATGGCGCCATCGCGGAGTCGATCCGCGGCTCCGGTGTGCCGGACCTGAGAATCGAGAACAGGCTGTTCGTGCGCGGGACCGGCGTCGCGACCGTTCCGGGACTGCTCCCGCTGCGATTCGAGCGGCCACGCTCGACCCTGCCACCCGAGATGGTGGTGCGCGGGATCAATCGTCCGACACCCAACGCCCGGACCTACCTCCGGGTGGAGAA
This sequence comes from Actinomycetes bacterium KLBMP 9797, assembly GCA_037414955.1. Taxonomy (GTDB): domain Bacteria; phylum Actinomycetota; class Actinomycetes; order Mycobacteriales; family Micromonosporaceae; genus Phytohabitans. The sequence goes on along the minus strand of JBBEWH010000112.1, from coordinate 10,475 downwards.
GGTGGCCTGGTCCGGAGATCTGGTCCTCAACGTGCTGATTCGCGCGGACGTCGTCGCCGACGCCAACCTCTATGTCGAGTTCTACGCGTGCGGACTGCTTCCGCTGGCGCCCTTCGCCCGGCGTCCCGAACAGCTGCCCAAGAGCGTGCCAGAGATCATATTCCGGGTGCTCAGGGACGTTGGTGTCACGAATCCGTTGCGCCGCCCGTTCGGCATTCCCTGGTATCTGATGACACAACTTCTCGCGCACTGGAAGCAGGTCCGGAGGAATCTCGTCGAGACGGTGCGGATCCGTCGCGGTCACGCCTTCGACTACGGGCCGGTCAGCTACTTCCGCGAAGGCTCGTCGGACACGGCGCACTATGAGCGGTTCGCCGAGGCCGACGAGGATATGCACATCAAGATCGTGGCGCGGCGTACGCTGCGCGCGATTCGGGATCTGCTGGCGTCACACGGCATCGACACCTCGGATTTCGATCGGCTGGAGAATCGAGTCAGCAACACGGTCTACAACATCGGCAACATCAACGGGAGCGGCAACGCGGTGGGCAATCACAACCGGCTCAACAACCATTCGAAGCCGTCCAACAGCGGCGACCAGGGATACGGCCCGTCGAGCGGAGGGCGGCAGTGAGCACCTTCAACATCGACAACGTGAACGGTTCCGGCAACGTCTTCGGTGATCACAACACGGTGGTCAACGGGCGGGTTCAGCTCGCCACTCTCGAGCAGCAGGTCCGTGCGTATTACCGGCGACTGCACGATCCGCGGGCGGCGGCGGCCGCCGTCGAGGCGCTGAAGAGCGAGCTGGCGCTGGCGAGACCGCGCCGGGAGCGGATATTGGAGTCGCTGAGCGTCATCACGGCGAGCGCGGCCGGCATCTCCGCCGTCCTGGAGGCGGTTGAGGGAGTCCGAGCCGCGCTGTTCTGACCAGCCCGCCGCGCCGCCCCCGACCCATGATCAAGGCGTCCTTCACGTAGTCCTAACTACGTGAAGGACGCCTTGATCATGGGGTCACGGGAGTTGGAGGGCGAGGAAGAGGTCGACGCGGTCGGGGAAGTGGGTCAGGTCGCGGCCGGTCAGGGCCTCGATCCGGCTGATCCGGTAGCGCAGGGTGTTGACGTGCACGTGCAGCCGATCGGCGGCCTTCGCCCACGAGCCTCCGCAGTCCAGGAACTCGGTCAAGGTGTGTACCAGGTCGGCGTCGTGCGCCTCGTCGTACGCCAGCAGTGGGCCTAGTAGGCGCTTGCGGAAGGCGGCGCGGGCGTCGGGCGGTACCCGCGCCAGCAGCAGTTCGTGCGACGCGAGCTCGCCGGACGCGACCACGGCGGTGCGGCCGGCGGCGGACCGGGCCGCGTGGCCGGCCTCCTCGACGGCGCCCGCCAGGGCGGCGGCGCCGGCCGCGGGCCCGCTGACGCCGACGGACAGATGCCCGCCGCCCAGGCCGGGCGCGAGCGCCGCCACCACGGACCGCAACGCCGCGCCGAGATCCCTATCCTGATCGGGGCGTCCTTCATGCGGTTCTGACGACGGGGTTACCGCGACCGCGACCGGGCCGGTGAGCCAGGCGGCGGCGCGAGGGGCGACCGTGCGTAGCGCCTCCTCCAGTACCGCGAGCGCCAGGTCGGGCGGGCTGCGCAGGCCGGTGAGGGAGGCGCTCACGGCCAGGTGGGTCGCGTCCGGCACGAGCCCGCACGACAGCATCGCCGCGCGCACGTCGGCCGGGTCGGCGCCGCCGGTGAGCAGGCGCCCCAGCCCGCCCGCGAGCCGCCGCTCGACCTGCGCGACCTCGTCGAGCTGGGCACGCTCCAGCGCCACGAGGTTGGCCAGCTCGTCGGCGGCGTCGCCGCCGGGCGTCACCGCGAGGCACCACGACGCCAGCCGGTGCTCGGGCCGCCCGGCCACGCCGACCAGGTGGAAGTCGCCGTGCGCGGCCGGCAGCCGGGGCGCGGTGAGGAACGCGCGTGCCAGGTCCGCGGCGGGTGGTGATCCGCCGGTACCCGCGACGACGCGCCCGGTCGGCGACAGCACCCAGCACTCGACGCCCAGGTCGGCCGCCATGGCGGGCAGCAGGTCGGCCAGCCGGGCACCGGCGGCCAGCGCCGTCACGAGGCCGCGCTGCCGACCGACCACGGAGGCGAGCCCGCTCGCCCGGGTCGCCCAGAGCGCCTGGTTGACCTGGTCGGTGATGTCCCGGAACGAGATGTCGACGGGCACCTCGAAGAGGGGTACCCCATGCTGCCGGCAGGCGTCGACCAGGTCAGCGGGCACCGACCCGTACACCGCGTCGCCGGCGCCGATCGCGGTGACCCCGGCGTCGGCGCAGGCCGCGACGAAGGTGGCCGAGTCGTCGGGGCCGCGCCGCCACATGAGGCCGGTGAGCACCACCTCGCCGCCGGTCAGGTAGCGGCGTGGATCGGGCAGATCCGTCACGTATATCCGGTTGATGGGCCGGTCGGCGCCCGCCGGGCCGGTGAGCGGGGCGAGCTTCAGCCGGGGCTGCGCCAGCAGCTCACCCAGCAACATCGCCGACCTCCTTGGAGGAACCTACGAAAACCATACGGCGGCCGCGTTGCGGTTTGGTGTTCTCGCCGCTACTGCCCGGTTCCGGACACTGCTGTACTCGGCGCATGGCGGAACTCGCGGCGTTCAACGCGCTGCCCCCGGACGAGGCGGAGCGGCGGCTGCTGGCGTGCTGCGCGGCTCCGGCGTGGGCCCGGGCGGTCGCCGCCGGCCGGCCGTACCCCGACGTGGTGGCGCTGCGCGCGGCCGGCGACGCCGCCGCGCGCGAGCTGACCTGGGCGGACGTCGCGGGCGCGCTGGCCGCGCACCCCCGGATCGGGGAGCGGGCGGCGGGCTCCGGCCAGGAGGCGGCCTGGTCGCGCCGGGAGCAGGCCGGCGTGACCGACGCGGCGCGCGCCGCGCTGGCGGAGGCCAACCGGGAGTACGAGGACCGCTTCGGCCACGTGTTCCTCATCTTCGCGACCGGGAAGAGCGACGCGGAGATGCTGGCGGCGGCGCGGGCCCGGCTGGCGCACGACGAGGCGACCGAGCGGACCGTCGTGCACGAGGAGCTGCGCAAGATCACGCTGCTGCGCCTGGAACGGCTCCTGTCGTGAGCCTCTCTACTCACGTGCTGGACAACGCGACCGGGGAGCCGGCGCGCGGGGTGCCGGTGCGCCTGTACCGCCGCGACGGTGCACAGTGGACCCCGGTGGCGAGCGGTGAGACCGACGGCGACGGCCGGCTGCGCGACTGGGTGCCGGTCGGCGCGTGGCGGGCCGGCGACTACCGGCTGGTGTTCGACACGGCGGCGCACCTCGGGCCGGAGGCGTTCTTCCCGGAGGTGGCGGTGGTGTTCCGCGCCGCGGACCCGGTCCGGCATTACCATGTGCCGCTGCTGCTCAGCCCGTACGGCTACACCACCTATCGGGGGAGCTGACATGTCCTTTGTGCTCGGTGCCAACCAGTACGGTAAGGCGGAGACCCGCGTGGTGCGGGTGGTCCGCGACGGCGACCGGCACGAGCTGCGCGACCTCAACGTGAGCGTGGCGCTCGCCGGCGACCTGGCCGGCACCCACCTCACCGGCGACAACAGCCAGGTGTTGCCGACCGACACCCAGAAGAACACGGTGTACGCGTTCGCGAAGCGGTTCGGCGTCGGCGAGCCGGAGGCGTTCGGGCTGCGGCTGGCGCGGCACTTCGTCGCGTCCCAGGTGGCGATCACCCGCGCCCGGGTGCGCATCGAGGAGTACCCGTGGCGGCGGCTGGGGCCGCACTCCTTCGCGCGGGACGGCTCGTCCGCGCGGACGTGTCTGGTCACGGTGGACGGTGCCGGCGAGCGGGTGGTGTCCGGCGTGACCGACCTGGTGCTGCTGAACTCGACCGACTCCGAGTTCTGGGGATACGTCCGCGACGAGTACACCACGCTGCCGGAGACCCGGGACCGGGTCCTCGCGACGTCGGTGACCGCGTCGTGGCGGCACACCTCCGTGGACAGTGACTGGGCGTCCTCCTTCGCCGGCGCCCGGGACGCGCTCGTGGCGGCCTTTGTGGACACCCGCAGCCGGTCGCTCCAGCAGACGCTCTTCGCGATGGGCAGCGGGGTGCTCGCCGCGTGCGCCGAGCTCGACGAGGTGCGACTGGTGCTGCCCAACAAGCATCACCTGCTGGTCGACCTGACGCCGTTCGGGCTGGACAACCCGAACGAGGTGTTCGTGGCCGCCGACCGGCCGTACGGGCTGATCGAGGGCACCGTGCTGCGTCCGGGCGCGTCCGCTGAGGACGGTGCGTTCTGATGGACTTCCTGCGACCGTCCACGTGGGAGGACGCGCTGGCGCTCCGCGCGGAGCGGCCCGATGCGCTGCCCATCGCCGGCGGCACCGACGTCATGGTGGAGCTGAACTTCGACCGCCGCCGGCCGGCCGCGCTGCTCGACCTCACCCGGGTCGCCCCGCTCGCCGAGTGGGGCACCGACGGCGACGTGGTGCGGTTGGGCGCCGGTGTGACGTACCAGCGGGTCATCGCGGAGCTGGGCCGCGCGCTGCCCGGCCTGGCGATGGCGTCCCGCACCGTCGGGTCGCCGCAGATCCGCAACCGGGGCACGGTGGGCGGCAACCTCGGGTCCGCGTCGCCGGCCGGCGACGCGCTGCCGCCGCTGCTGGCCGCCGGCGCCGTCGTGGAGCTGGCGTCGGTACGCGGGGTCCGCGCCGTGCCGGTCGGCGCGTTCTTCCAGGGCCCGAAGCGCAGCGTGCTGGCGCCGGACGAGCTGATCGCGGCGATCCTGGTGCCGCGGGCGACCGGCGCCGAGCAGTTCGCGAAGGTGGGCACCCGCAACGCGATGGTGATCGCCGTGTGCTCGTTCGCGCTGTCCCTCGCGCGTGCTGGCGACGGGTGGCGGGTCGGCACGGGGATCGGGTCGGCGGCGCCCACGCCGGTGCGGGCGCCGTCGGCGGAGTCGTTCCTGGCCTCGGCGCTGCCGTTGTCGGGGCCGGTGCCGCCGGACGTGGCGCAGCGGTTCGGTGCGCTGGTCGCCGCCGCGGCCGCGCCGATCGACGACATCCGGGGCACTGCCGCGTACCGCCGCCACGCGCTCGCGGTCCTCGCGCGCCGCACCCTCACCTGGGCCTTTGAGGAGCTGCCATGAAGCTGACATGCACGGTCAACGGCGAGACCCGGGAGGCCACCGACGTGTGGCCGGGGGAGAGCCTGCTCTACGTCCTGCGCGAGCGGCTCGGCCTGCCGGGCGCCAAGAACGCCTGCGAGCAAGGCGAGTGCGGCTCCTGCACGGTGTACCTGGACGGCACGGCCGTGTGCGCCTGCCTGGTCGCGGCCGGGCAGGCCGAGGGCCGGGCCGTGACGACCGTCGAGGGCCTGGCCGCCGACCGGGTGCGGCGCGCGTTCCTGGCCGCCGGCGCCGTCCAGTGTGGATTCTGTACGCCCGGCCTGATCGTGGCGGTGCACGACCTGCTCGCGCGGGAAAGCGCGCCGTCGGACCCGGAGATCCGGGAGGCGCTCGCCGGCAACCTGTGCCGCTGCACCGGGTACGAGAAGATCCTGGACGCGGTGCGGCTGGCGGTGGCGTCATGACGGCGACGGTCATCGAGGGCTGCGCGGTCGCGACCGTGGACGCGGCCGGCACCGAATACCTCTCCGGCCATGTGGTGGTCGACAATGGACGGATCGCGGCCGTGGGCCCGGGCTCCTACCCCGGGCCGGGCAGCCGGATCGAAGGCACCGGCTGCCTCGCCACGCCCGGGCTCGTCAACACCCACCACCACCTGTACCAGTGGGCCACCCGCGGGTACGCCCAGCAGGAGAACCTGTTCGGCTGGCTCACCGAGCTGTACCCGATCTGGGCCAACCTGGACGAGCAGGTGGTGGCCGACACCACCGCCGCCGGGCTCGGCTGGCTGGCCCTCTCCGGCTGCACCACCAGCGCCGACCACCACTACATCTACCCGTCGGGCGTCGGCGACCTGCTGGCGGCACAGGCGACCGCCGTGGGCGAGATCGGGCTGCGCTTCCACCTGGCCCGCGGCTCCATGGACCTCGGGAAGTCCACCGGCGGGCTGCCCCCGGATCACATCGTCGAGGACACCGACGCCGCGCTGGCCGGCACCGAGGAGGCCATTGACCGGCTGCACGACCCGGCGCCGGACGCGATGCTGCGGGTCGCGGTCGCGCCCTGCTCGCCGTTCTCGGTGACCGAGGAGCTGATGAAGGAGGCCGCGGCGCTGGCGCGGCGGCGCGGCGTGCGGCTGCACACCCACCTCGCGGAGACCGTCGAGGAGGAGGAGTACTGCCGGGACACGCACGGCTGCACGCCGGCCGAGTACGCCGACCGCCTCGGCTGGCTGGCCGACGACGTGTGGCTGGCGCACGCGATCCACCTCAGCGCCGGTGCGGTCGCCCGGTTCGGGGCCACCGGCACCGGAGTCGGGCACTGCCCCAGCTCCAACGCGCGCCTGGGTGCCGGTGTGGCGCCGGTGTCGGACCTGCTGGCCGCGGGCGCGCCCGTGGGCCTGGGCGTGGACGGCTCCGCCTCGCAGGAGGCCAACCAGCTCGGGCCGGAGCTGCGCCAGGCGCTCTACGCGGCGCGACTGCGCGGCGGTCCGGCCGCCCTCACGGCCCGGCAGGCGCTCGCGCTCGGCACCATCGGCGGCGCCCGCTGCCTCGGCCGGGACGGCGAACTCGGCTCGCTGGAGGTGGGCAAGCTCGCGGACATCGCGCTGTGGCGCCTCGACGGGCTCGGCCACGCCGGGATCGACGATCCGGTCGCCGCGCTCGCGTTCGGCCCACCGGCCACGGTGGAGCTGCTGCTGGTCGGCGGCCGGCCGGTGGTCGAGCGCGGCGCGCTACGCACCGCCGACGAGCGCGACCTGGCCCGCCGGACCCGCCGGGCGCACGAAAGGCTCCAGCGATGACCACAGTCTCACCAGCGACCACTCTGGACACCAGGATCAGCGGCGGGGTGGGCACCAGCCCGCAGCGGCCGGACGGCGTGCTCAAGGTGAGCGGCGAGTTCGCGTTCTCGTCCGACCTGTGGGCCGACGACATGCTGTGGGGCGCCACCCTGCGCAGCCCGCACCCGCACGCCCGGATCCGCGGCATCGACCTGGGTCCCGCGCTCACGCTGCCCGGCGTGTACGCGGTGCTCACCCACGAGGACGTCCCGGGCGCCAAGCGGTACGGCCTGGAGGTCACCGACCAGCCGGTACTCGCCATGGGCGAGGTGCGCTACCAGGGCGAGCCGGTGGCGATCGTGGCCGCCGACCACCCGGAGACCGCGCGCCGCGCCATCGCCCGGATCGTCGTGGACTACGAGGTGCTGCCGCCGGTCACCGACGCCGCGGCCGGCGACCTGCTGCGGCACGTGCCGATCCGGGTCGGCGATCCGGCCGTGACCGCCGACGTGGTGGTCACCGGCGAGTACCGGGTGGGCATGCAGGATCAGGCGTTCCTCGGCCCGGAGTCCGGGCTCGCGGTGCCGGCCGAGGACGGCGGCGTCGACCTCTACATCGCCACCCAGTTCCTGCACGTCGATCAGAGCCAGGTCGCGGCGTGCCTCGCCCTGCCACCGGCGAAGGTGCGGCTCAGCCTCGCCGGGGTGGGCGGGGCGTTCGGCGCCCGGGAGGACCTCTCCATGCAGGTGCACGCCAGCATGCTGGCGCTGCGCACCGGGCGCCCGGTGAAGTTCGTGTACGGGCGGGAGGAGTCGTTCTTCGGCCACGTGCACCGGCATCCCGCGACGCTCCACTATGAACACGGCGCCGACCGGGACGGCCGGCTGGTCTACGTCAAGGCGCGGATCGTGCTGGACGGCGGGGCCTACGCCTCGACGTCGATGGCCGTGGTCGCCAACGCCGCCACCCTCGGCGTCGGCCCGTACGAGTGCCCCAACGTGCTGCTGGACGCGTACGTGCACTACACCAACAACCCGCCGTGCGGAGCGATGCGCGGGTTCGGCGCGGTGCAGGCGTGCTTCGCGTACGAGTCGCAAATGGACAAGCTCGCTGCCGTGCTGGGTCTCGACCCGGTGGCGGTCCGCATCCGCAACGCGATGCGCACCGGTTCGCGGATGCCCACCGGGCAGGTGGTGGAGGGCCCGGCGCCGGTCGCTGAGCTGTTGGCCCGGGTTCGTTCCTTCCCGGACGCCCCGCCGCCCAGCGGCGATCCGCGCGAGCTGCCCGGCGGCGTCGCCAACACCACGCACGGCGAGGGTGTGGTGCGCGGCGTCGGATACGGCATCGGCATCAAGAACGTGTGCTTCTCCGAAGGTTTCGACGACTACGCCACCGCCCGGGTGCGGCTGGAGGTGATCGGCGGCGAGCCGGCCGTGCTGGTGCACACCGCCGCCGCCGAGGTCGGGCAGGGCGTGGTGACCGTGCAGGCGCAGATCGCCCGCACCGAGCTGGGCGTCGAGCGGGTCACGGTGGCGACCGCCGACACGTCCGTCGGCAGCGCCGGCTCGTCGTCGGCGTCCCGGCAGACGTACATGACCGGTGGCGCCGTGCGGGCCGCCTGCCAGGCGGTGCGGTCCACTGTGCTCGCTCGGGCCGGCGGCGCTCTTCTAGAACATGGCAAGGTGCTGTCCAGCTCCGGAGCGGTGCTCGCCGACCTGGCCGACGTCATCGGCGACGACCCGATCGAGGAGACCGTGGAGTGGCGGCACCGCCCCACTTTCCCGCTGCATCCGGAGACCGGGCAGGGCGACGCCCACGTGCAGTACGCGTTCGCCGCCCACCGGGCCACAGTGGACGTCGACGTGGAACTGGGCCTGGTGCGGGTGGTGGAGATCGTCACGGCCCAGGACGTCGGCAAGGCGATCAACCCGCTGGCGGTCGAGGGCCAGATCCACGGCGGCACCGCGCAGGGCATCGGCCTCGCGGTGATGGAGGAGATCCAGGTGGTCGACGGCGTGGTGCGGAACCCGTCGTTCACCGACTACCTGATCCCGACGATCCTCGACATCCCGCCGATGAAGGTGGACGTGCTGGAGATGGCCGACCCGCACGCGCCGTACGGGCTGCGCGGCGTGGGCGAGCCGCCGACGATCTCGTCGACGCCCGCGGTGGTCGCCGCGATCCGCGCCGCCACCGGCCGCCCGCTCCCGCGCGTCCCGGTCCGCCCCGACGACATCACCACCCCATGATCAAGGCGTCCCTCAAGTCGTTATAGCTACTTGAGGGACGCCTTGATCATGGAGGAGTGGGCTACAGGTACTGGCCGCTCAGGATCGGGGCGTGGTCCAGGGACAGGTCGTGGCCGTCGCGCAGCGCGTACAGCTCCGCGAGCGTGGCGCCGTCCGCCGGCACCCGGGCCGCCGTGCCCAGCCACGCCGACGCCTCGTCGAACGGCAACGCCGGCACCTCGATCCGGGCCAGGCAGCGGCCGGGCCGCACGACGGCCGGGTGCAGCCGCGCCAGGTCTTCGTTGGTGGTGATCGCCACCAGCACCTTGCGCCCCTGGCCGAGCAGGCCGTCGGTCAGGTTGAGCAGCCGGGACAGCGCCTGGCCGGTCGCCTGCTTGGCCTCGCCGCGGATCAACTCGTCGCAGTCCTCCAGCACCAGCAGGCGCCACTTCTCGTGCCGCTTGTCCGGGCACGAGCAGTCGCCGCTGTCCTCCAGCGCCACCTCCAGGAGGTAGCCCGGGCTGTTGAACAGCGCCTCCGGGTCGAGCACGCAGTCGAACTGGCACCACGCGCGCCACTCCCGCGCGAGCGCGCGCAGCATCGTGGTCTTGCCGGTGCCGGGCGGTCCGTGCAACAGCAGCAGCCGTCCGGGTACCGCATCTCCGTCCACAGTGGCCAGCCGGTCGAACCGGGCCGCCGCGCCGCGGGCGTAGTTGCCGCGGATGTCGGCCCACGTGCCGGTGGTGATGTCGCGCGGGTTGCGCTGCGGCCCGCGGACCGTCAGGTACCAGAAGCCCATCGACACGGCCTCGTCGACCGGCGCCGGCTCTTCCGTCATCCCGTCGGTCGCCTGCGCCAGCGTCGTGGCCGCCAGGTCGGCGGACACGGCGGTGACCGTGACCGTGGCGGTCTTGCCGCGCGGCCAGTGCACGCTACGCAGCGTCCAGCCCTCGCCGACGGCGAGACGAGCGCGCTCGGTGTCCTCGATGGACTCGCGCAGCACCCGCGCCCCGGCGGGCAGCAGCGTGGCGCCGTCGCGGACGTTGGTCAGGCTCGTGGCCCGCGCGTGCGGCTGGGTGCCGGTGAGGAACGCGGTCAACCCGAGCGCGTCGACGAGGTCGCGCGGCGAGTCGGCGTCGTCGACCGTGAGCACCATGGGCAGCATCGACTCCGGCGCGGCGCCGGGGGCGCCGTGCTCGAACGAGATCTGCCGCGGGGTACGCACCGACCTATGATCAGCGCGAAACCCCTTGAAGTACAGCGCTTTTCCGCATGATCAAGGCGTGCCGCAACCAGTTACAACAGCGTGGGGGGCGCCCTGATGATGGGTTAGTAGACCTCG
>JBBEWH010000111.1:0-32150 GCA_037414955.1 Actinomycetes bacterium KLBMP 9797 | reverse complement strand
CGCGCTTGACCCATTTAACCCGCCGACCCACCCCATTTAACACGTGCTGGCGGCACGCCTTGATCATGGGTTAGTAGACCTCGACGCCGTACCAGGACAGCGCCGGGTTGAGGCGCTGGTAAAGGCCGGAGCAGGAGGTCTCGGAGCCACCGACGTGGATGCCGATGGCGGCGGTGCCGGAGAACACCGGCCCGCCGCTGTCGCCCTTCCGGGAGCAGTAGCTGGTGAGCACGAGGTCGTAGACCTTCCCACCGGTGAAGTCGCCGGTCACGCCGAACTGCCGCACGAACCCGCACCGGTAGCCGGTCACGTAGCCGCTGTGACAGACCCCCTCGTTGATGCTGGCGTCGCGCGAGTGCGAGATGTCCTGGCTGTCCCCGTTGTGCAGGTAGACGTTGCCTGGCGTGCTGTGCCCGGCGTGGGCGTCGATGATGCCCCAGTCACGCTCCGGGAAGTACCCGCCGGCCGTGAAGCCGATGCTGACGTTGTTGGCGTAGATCCACTCGGTGAAGCTGGTCGTGCCAACCGTGCAGTGCCCGGCGGTCATGATGAACTTGTCGCTCGGGTTGTTCTTCTTCCGCACGTTGAAGCCGGAGGAGCACTGCCTCCCCTGCAGGGTCTTGATGTAGTAGCCAGCACCACGTTGCAGCTCGATCGGGTCCTGGCCGCGGACGATCTCCACCGCGTCGCCGAACGGCGCCACGACCTGTTCCAGCGTGGCGTAGTTCGCCGCGGCCACGGTGACGGGCACGGTGACGACGACCTGGTTCTCCTCCGGGCTCGTGCCCCAGTAGCCGCCGGGCAGGTCGACCGACTGGTTGAGCGTCTCGGTGATGGCCGCCAGCTCGGCGGCGCTGTGCGCGACGACCTCGGCGACACCGCCGGCCGCGCGCACCGTTTCCGCGGCGGCCTCGTCGGTCACGGTGACGACGAGCCGCTGGCTGCTCCGGTCGAGGTAGACGCCGCCGGTACGCGCCGCGCCGAGCTGGTCGGTCAACCTCGCCGCCACCTGGCCACTGATGCCGCCGGCGACCAGTACGTCGCGCGCGGCGGCGGGGTCCACCGGTGCGGCCTGCGCCCGCGCACCGGCGGGACCGAGCAGGCCAGCGGTGATGAGTGCGGCGGTCCCGATCGCGGTACGCCGCACCCACAAGATCCTGGAGATCATCGATACCCTTCGGTTGGGGTTGATCAAGGTCCGTGATCATGCCAGACGAAGGTGAACCAATCTCTCCATGATCAAGGCGTCCCTCACGCCGTGCCGAACGCCTGTTGGTCGCCGGGTTGTATTTGGGTTTTGGTTCATGATATGGGCGGCCCCCACGTCGCTATACCGACTTGAGGGACGCCTTGATCATGAGTGTTGTAGCTACCCATCAGGTCCGGCTGGGCGCCGAGCCCGTGGCCGCGGGCATCGGCGGCCACGACGACGTCGAGGATGAGCGCTAGGTACGTGAAGTCGGTGAGTACCCGCGCGAACGCGAGCAGGCGGCCGTCCGCCGGCCGGGCCAGGCCGGCCACGATGTCGGAGTTGGCCAGCATCTGTCGGACGTCGTCGTGGGTCCGGCTCTTGGCCCACCAGGCCTGCGCGAACAGCGCCATCAGGTCCGCGACGTGACCCTCATCGAGCTCGGTTATCTCCATGATCGTGGCGTCCCTGGGGTGTCGGCAGCCGTGGCCGCCGTCTGATCTTGACCGGCGGCGCAGGCCTGGCCGTTTTGTCCAGGTCCGCCGCCGATCCGCGAGACTCGATGCTGTCCTCCGGGTAGCACTGACCCCGTTGATCGAGGCCTTGCTGTCGTGATCGCCCGCTGATCGAGGGCTTACCGTGGCGGTTGTAGATCAACTCGGGACGGTAAGCCCTCGATCGACGAGAATGAGCGACGATAAGCCCTCGATCAACGCGGCGGCCGCTGCCCTGATCATGGGGAAGGGGTCATGGGGGAGGGGTCATGAGGAGAGGAGTTGTTCGAAGGGGGTGGGGTCCGCGAAGGGGTCGGGAGGAGCGGTGGGGGCGCGGCGGGTCAGCTCCGCCGCCAGTTCGGCTGCCGCGCGGTCGATGCGGGCGGTGAGGGTGCCCCGAGCGGTGGCGCCGCCCCAGTCCTCCGGCGCGGCGAACACGGCCGTCGGCACGACCACGGCATGCAGGTAGGCGAACATCGGGCGGAGCCCGTGCTCGAGCGCCAGCGAGTGGCGTGCGGTGCCGCCGGTCGCCGCGATCAGCACCGGCTTGCCGGCCAGGCTGCCCTCGGTCTCCCCGGCGGAGACCACGTCGAAGAACGACTTGAACAGCCCGCTGTAGGCGCCGTTGAAGATCGGGGTGACCGCGATCAGCCCGTCGGCGCGCGCGACCGTGTCGAGCACCTTCCGGAGCCCGCCGGCCGGAAATCCGGTCAGCAGATGGTTGGTGATGTCGTGGGCGTACTCGCGCAGGTCCGTCGCCTGGACATCGAGCGAGGGCAGCGCGCGCTCGGTGGCGGCGGCGAGCTGGTCGGCCAGCAACCGGGTGGACGACGGCTGGCGCAGGCCCGCCGAGATCACGGCGAGGGTGCGGCCGGTCATGCCGTGACCTCCGGCGAAGGCGAAGGCGATGGCAAAGACGATGGCGATGGCGAAGACGATGGCGATGGCGATGGCGAAGACGCGGCGGCTTTCCGCGACGCGTGGGTGGGCGCGTCCGGCACGTGCGCCGGGCGCCCGGCGGCGAACTCGCGGCGCAGCACCGGTACGACCTCCTCGCCAAGCATGTCGAGCTGTTCGAGGACCGTCTTCAGCGGCAAGCCGGCGTGGTCCACCAGGAAGAGCTGGCGCTGGTAGCCGCCGAAGTGGTCCCGGAACGTCAGCGTACGGTCGATGACCTGCTGCGGGCTGCCCACCGTGAGCGGCGTCTCCCGGGCGAACTCCTCCAGGGACGGCCCGTGCCCGTACACCGGGGCGTTGTCGAAGTACGGCCGGAACTCGCGCACCGCGTCCTGCGAGTTCCGCCGCATGAAGATGTGCCCGCCGAGCCCGACGATGGCCTGGTCGGCCGCGCCGTGGCCGTAGTGCTCGAACCGCCGGCGGTACAGGTCGATCATGCGCTTGGTGTGCTCGAACGGCCAGAAGATGTTGTTGTGGAAGAACCCGTCGCCGTAGTAGGCGGCCTGCTCGGCGATCTGCGGGCTGCGGATCGAGCCGTGCCAGACGAACGGCGGGATCCCGTCGAGCGGGCGCGGCGTCGCGGTGAACGACTGGAGCGGCGTGCGGAACTTGCCCTCCCAGTCCACGACGTCCTCCCGCCACAGCCGGTGCAGCAGCGCGTAGTTCTCGATGGCGAGCGCGATGCCGTCGCGGATGTCCTTGCCGAACCACGGGTACACCGGACCGGTGTTGCCGCGGCCCATCATGAGGTCGACCCGCCCGTCCGCCAGGTGCTGGAGGTACGCGTAGTCCTCGGCGATCTTCACGGGGTCGTTGGTGGTGATGAGCGTGGTGGCGGTCGACAGGATGATCCGGCTGGTGCGCGCCGCCACGTATCCCAGGAACGTGGTGGGTGACGAGGGCACGAACGGCGGGTTGTGGTGCTCGCCGGTGGCGAACACGCCCAGGCCCACCTCTTCCGCCTTGAGCGCGACCGCGACCATCGCCTTGATCCGCTCGTGCTCGGTCGGTGTGCTGCCGTTCGTGGGGTCCGGGGTGACGTCGCCCACACTGAACACTCCGAACTGCATCTCCGGCTCCCATCTCGGCTGGCGCTACCAGCGCCAACACGCGGCCCCAGTGGCCGACTTCTTTCAAGTTTGAAGCATATCTGGTCCCCAGAAATTCCGATGCAACCCGATTGACAGTCAGTGCTGTCATAACCAGTGCCGAAACATGAACGAAACCTAACCGGCTGGCGTACCCGAGGTGTGGGGAAAGGGGTGGGATGACCCGATTGCTGGTGGTGGACCGGGACGAGGAGCACCGCATCGTGCTGTCCCGGCTGCTGCGCCGGGACGGGTTCGAGGTCGCGGTCGCTCCGGACGGCGACCGCGCGCTCACCGAGTTCGAGTCGGCGAGCGTCGACCTGGTCCTCCTCGATCTCGCCTTGACGGAGATGACCGGCACCGAGCTGTGCCGCCGGCTGCGGCAGCGTTCCGAGGTGCCGATCATCATCGTGACCACGCGGGACAGCGAGATCGACAAGGTCGTGGCCTTGGAGGTCGGCGCCGACGACTACGTCACCAAGCCGTACTCGCCGCGGGAGTTGGTCGCCCGGGTGCGGGCGGTGCTGCGCCGCGGCCGGCACATGGTCGGGATGGTCGCCGAGTCGGTGCTCATGGCCGGCCCGGTCCACATGGACGTCGAGCGGCACCTGGTCACGCTCGACGGCGCGTCGGTGCCGTTGCCGCTGCGCGAGTTCGACCTGCTCAAGATCCTGCTGCGGAACGCGGGCCGGGTGCTGACCCGGCGGCAGCTCATCGAGCGGGTCTGGGGTCCGGAGTACGTCGGCGACACCAAGACGCTGGACACGCATGTGCGCCGGCTGCGCGGCCGGCTGGAAGCTGACCCGTCGCATCCGAAGTGGTTACTCACCGTGCGGGGTGTCGGATACCAGTTCCAGCGCTGAACAGCGCGGCTGGATCACGGAGCCGTTTCGGATGTCAACGCGCGGTTAGCGCCCCCTTATGCGTCTCTTAAGGCACGCAACTTCCTCGCGATGGGTTCAACCAAGTTCGACCCTTGGCACGTACTCGTGGGACGGAGACGTGTGTGTCCGGGTGCGATTGAGGGTCGGTGACTCTTGTTGAGGAAGAAGTACGACGAGCGCCCCGATAGTCGGGGTGAGGTCGCCGTCACGGTGGAGACCACGAGCAGCACGACAGGTGAGCGGCGCAAGCTGCCCACGCTGCCGCTGTTCGCTGGTGGCGCGTTCTTCCTGGTGGCGGTGGTGGCGGCTAGCTACACCTCGGTGGGTGCGGCGGCGTCGATGTACGTGTTCGCGTTCCTGAACTTCTTCGCGGGCGTCTTCACCCTGGTCGCGCTGTCGATCACGGTGATGGCCGGCCTGGTGGCGACGGACCGGATCTTCCTGAAGATCGGGCACCGGGTGCTCTTCCAGGGCCTGCACCGGGCGACCGCCGTGATCGCGATGGTGTCGCTCGGTCTGCACGTCGCGATGAAGATCATGGCCGGGACGGCGACCGTTCTGGACCCGTTCGTGCCGTTCGGGAACCTGGCGAACCCGCTCTACGTCGGCCTGGGCACGATCGCCGGCTACCTGATGATCTCGGTGTTCTGGACCGGCATCATCCGGGCGCGGTTCGCCGGCAGCGGCCGGCCGTGGATGTGGCGGGCCATGCACAGCGGCGCCTACCTGGCCTGGCCGATCGCCCTCTTCCACGGGCTGAACGCCGGCCGGCCGGCCGCCACCTGGGTGGTGCTGAGCTACGGCGCCTGCATCGTGGGCGTGGCGATCGGGCTGCTGGTGCGCCTGTACGTGATGCTGGGTCGCCGCACCACCGGCACCACGGTCGGCCCGAAGGCCGGCATGGCGGCCGTGGGGATCAATGTGGAGACGGCGGTCATGCCCCGGTTCACCGACACCGGATCGATGCGGGCGATCCGCGAGCCGGACCCGGTGTCGGCGATGCCCGCGTCGGCCATGCCGGCCTCAGCCATGCCGGCCTCGGCCATGCCCGCCTCGGCCGTCCCGACGTCCGCGCCGGCGTCCCGGGAGACCCGGGTCGCCGCCCGGGACACCTCCTGGAGGGAACGGACCCGCGAGACCGCGATGCCGCGCGAGACCTGGTCCGAGACGCCCCGGGAGCGGGACAACTGGACCGCGGACACGGCCGAGCGGTCGCGTACCGGCCGGGCCCGCCAGGGGTACGCCGTCCCGCCGTCGGATGAGACCGGCCGGACCCGCATCGCCCGCCGCCGGGACGCGGCGGAGCCGGTCGCCGGGCGCGCCCGGGAGGCCGCGCCGGCCGAGCCGCGCCGGGGTCGCGAGGACGCTGAGCCGCGCCGCGGCCGCGACGCGCGGGGCGCCGCGCCGGAGGAGACGCGGCGCGGGCGGGACGCCGACGGGCGGCGCGGCCGGGACGAGCCGCGGCAGAGCCGCACCGACCGGCGGCGCCGGGCCCGCGTCGAGGCGGAGGTGGAAGAGACCAACTGGTACGAGAGCCTGCGCGACGACGCGGCGGCCCCGGAGCCGGAGTACGAGTCGCGGAGCCGGTCCGGGCGGCGGCCCACGGCGGATGCCGAGCCTGGGTACGAGTCGCGGAGCCGGCGGTCCGAGTCGGAGTACGAGCCGCGCGGCCGGGCCGGACGGCGGGCCGCCGAGGCCGAGTACGCGCCGGAGAGCCGGTCCGCTCGCCGCGCGGCCGAGGACGAGTACGCGCCGCGCCGGTCGGAAGGCCGGCGGCGCGGCGAGCAGCCGGCCGAGCGGTGGACGTCGCCGGCCGACGAGCGGTACGGGGTGGAGCCGGTCTCCGCGCGCCCGACCTCGTCCCGGCCGATCTCGTCGGGGCCGGTCTCCGGCGCCCGCTGGGACGCGCCGGTCTCGGGCGCCCGGTGGGACGCCGACCAGCCGGTATCGGCGGGCCCGGTCTCCGGTGCCCGCTGGGAGGACGAGACGCGCCAGTGGAGTCGTGCCGAGCGGGCCGACGAGGACCAGCCGCGCCGGATGCTGCGCCTGGTTCGGGACAGCGAGGGCGCGGACGCGCCGCGCGGCCGGTCCCGGTCGCGGTCCGAGGCCGGGCGGCACGGCGCCGACGACTACGAGCTGGACCAGCCGCGCGAGCGGCGGAGCGAGCGGCTCGGCCCGTACCCGCCCGCGCCGGCCCGGCCGGCAGAGGCCATCGACTCCAGCGACCGGCCGCGCCGCGGCCGCCGCGCCGCGGGCGGGGAGGACCTCGACGCCGGTGACGGTGCGTACTGGACCCGCCCGCGGGGAGGATACGGTAGGTGACCGGCGGGAAGGTTCCTGCGGTCGGGCGCGCCGGGCCGGCGCGAATAACCGCCGGCTTCGAGGAGTACGGGCGTCTCGATCTCTGGGACCACCAGCAGGTACACGGCGACCTGCGGCCGATGTCCAGCGCGGAGCTCATGTCGCTGGCCGAGCAGATCAAGCTCAGCGGTCGCGGCGGCGCCGGGTTCCCGTTCGCGCGCAAGATGAAGGCCGTCATCGACTCGGCCCAGCGGCAGGACAAGCCGATCGTGGTCGTGGTCAACGCCACCGAGGGCGAGCCGGCGGCCTGGAAGGACAAGGTGCTGCTGGCGCGCGCCCCGCACCTCATCCTCGACGGCGCGTCGCTGGCCGCGTGGGCGCTGGACGCCCAGGAGAT
This sequence comes from Actinomycetes bacterium KLBMP 9797, assembly GCA_037414955.1. Classification (GTDB taxonomy): domain Bacteria; phylum Actinomycetota; class Actinomycetes; order Mycobacteriales; family Micromonosporaceae; genus Phytohabitans. The sequence goes on along the minus strand of JBBEWH010000111.1, from coordinate 24,840 downwards.
CGTGATCGGCATCGAGGCCGACCACGTCGGTGGCAAGTCGCTGCGGATGGCGCTCGCCGAGCGCCGGATGCCGGCGCCGACCCGGATCGTGTCGGTGCCGCACCGGTTCATCTCCGGTGAGGGCGGCGCCCTGGTGCGCGGCATCAACGGCGAGGCGCACATCCCGCCCGGCCGCAAGGTGCGGGCCAGCGACACCGGCGTCGACGGGCTGCCGACCCTGCTGTCCAACGCGGAGACATACGCCCAGCTGGCCCTCGCGGCCGGCCTGGGGCCGTACGAGTACTGCGGGGTGGGCACCGAGAAGGAACCGGGCACGGTGCTGCTGAGCATCACCGCCAAGGGCAGGCCGATGGTGGTGGAGGCGCCGACCGGCGTGCCGCTGAAGGAGGTGCTGCGGATGTGTGGCACCACCGCCGGCCAAGGGCTGCTGCTCGGCGGGTACCACGGCAAGTGGATCACCGCGGAGGCCGCCAGCCGCGCGGAGATCTCGAAGGCGAGCCTCACCGAGGTCGGCGGCACGCTGGGCGCCGGCATCATGGTGCCGCTGCCCGAGGACACCTGCCCGCTCGGCGAGGTGGCCCGGGTCATGCACTACATGGCGGCCGAGTCCGCCGGCCAGTGTGGACCGTGCCGGTTGGGCCTGCCCGACCTCGCGCGCACCGTCTCCAAGCTCTACGAGGGCGGCGGCGGCCAGGCCGCCGTGCGGGCGGCGGCCAGCGTGGTCAAGGGCCGCGGCGCGTGCAGCCACCCCGACGGTACGTCGCGGTTCGCGCTCTCCGCGCTGGACGTGTTCGCCGAGGACATCGCGGCGCACGCGTTCCACGACGGCTGCGGCCGGCCGACCAAGAACATCCTGCCGCTGTCCAGCGCGCCCGAGCACGAGACGACCAGCGGTGGCGTCGGCAAGCTCGTGGTGGACTGGACCCGCTGCGACGGGCACGGTCTCTGCGCCCACCTGCTGCCCGAACTGGTGCGGCTGGACGGCAACGGGTACCCGGCCATCGCGGACACCCCGGTGCCGGCGTGGCTGGAGGCGGACGCGCGCCGCGCGGTGGACATGTGCCCCGGGCTCGCGCTGCGGCTGACCGGCGTGGAGCCGAAGCAGAAGCGCCGCACCAAGCCGAAGCCTCCGAAGGGCCAGAAGCCCATCCGCTAGCTCCCATGATCAAGGCGTCCGTCACGTCGTTATGACGACGTGAAGGACGCCTTGATCATGGGGCTTCGTCGGGGCCGAGGGCGCCGCAGGCGACGCCGCGGCGGAGGAAGTCGCGCAGGGCGCGCTCCGTCGCCGGCTCGTCCAGGACGCCGGTCGCGCGCCTCTCCAGATATGCGGACAGCCGCGCCACGGCGGCCGGCGCGCCCTCGCGGAAGAACGCGTACGTCGCGGCGAACCGGGTCGGCAACTGGGCCGGGTGCAGGTCCCACCCCTGGTAGAACCCGCGCGCCAGGGACCGCCGCACGAGCCGGGTGTGCAGCGCCCACGCCGCGTGCACCGCCTCCGCCGAGCCGACCGGCAGGACGTTGGTGGAGCCGTCGGACAGGCGCACCCCGGTGCCGGCCGCCGCCACCTGCATGACCGCCTTGGCGTGGTCGGCAGCCGGATGGTCGAGGCTCTGGTGCGCGGCGGCGACGCCCAGCGCGGCGCTGTAGTCGTAGGTGCCGTAGTGCAGACCGGTCAGCCGCCCGCCGGCCGCGTCGATCAGCCGGGCCACGGTGGCGGTGCCGTCCGGCCCGAGCACGGCGGGCGGCGTCTCGACCTGGGCCTCGAAGCGCAGCGCGCCGGACGGCAACCCGTACGCCGACTCCAGCCGTCCACACAGGACCGCCATCGCCTCGACCTGCGCCGGGAAGCCCACCTTGGGCAGGGTCACCACGAAGCCGGGCGGCAGGCCGCCGTACGCCTCCAGAAAGACATCCAGGGTGCGGACCGCGCGCCGTCGGGTGGCGCTTTCCAGGCTCTTGATACGCAGGCCTACGAACGGCGGCGGCGCGGGCATCTCCCGCAGCGCGGCCGCGGCGGCCACGGCGGCGGCGTCCTCCACGGCGTCCGCGGGCACGCCGTAGCCGTCTTCGAAGTCGATCCGCAGGTCCTCGATCGGCTCGCGGTCCAGTTTGGACACCACCCGGTCGGACAGGGCCGGGTCGAACGGCAGCGGTGGATGCTGGTCCAGCGCGGCCCGCGCGGCGGCGCCCCAGGCGCCCACCGTCCCGGCGTCGAACCGGTCGGCCGGCACGTAGACGGTGTGCACCGGCTGGCGGCCGTCGCGGTCGCCCGGGTACCGCCCGGCCAGCGCCGCGTCGACCGGACGGAGCAGTCGGTCCAGCTCCGCGTGAACCCCGTCGGGCAGCGGCATCAGTCGATCAGCTCGTACGCCGGCAGCGTCAGGAAGTCGGCGAAGTCGTCGGCCAGCGCCACCCGCTCGAACAGCTCCCGCGCGGTCGCGAACCGCGCCGGGTCGCCGAGCCGGGCCAGCTCCTCGTCGCCGATGCGGCGCACCAGCTCGGCGGTGATCGGGGTGCCGTCGTCCAGGCGTACCCCCTGGTGGATCCACTGCCAGATCTGGGAGCGGGAGATCTCCGCGGTGGCCGCGTCTTCCATCAGGTTGTTGATGGCGACCGCGCCGTTGCCGTGCAGCCACGCCTCCAGGTACTGCAGCGCCACCGACACGTTGCCGCGGAGGCCGGCCTCGGTGACCGCGCCCGGCGTCGACGCCACGTCCAGCAACTGCGCGGCGGTGACCGCGACGTCGGGCCGCTGCCGGTCGAGCTGGTTCGGGCGGTCGCCGAGCACCGCGTCGAAGACCTCGCGGCACACCGGCACCAGGTCGGGGTGCGCCACCCAGGAGCCGTCGAAGCCGTCGCCGGCCTCGCGCTCCTTGTCTTCCCGGACCTTCGCGAGCGCGACCTCGTTGACCGCCGGGTCGCGCCGGCTGGGGATGAACGCGGCCATCCCGCCCATCGCGAACGCCCCGCGCCGGTGGCAGGTCGCGACCAGCAGCTCCGTGTAGGCCCGCATGAAGGGCGCGGTCATCGTCACCGACGCGCGGTCGGGCAGCGTGAACCCGGGCCCGGCGTCCCGGAAGTACTTGATCATGCTGAAGAGGTAGTCCCACCGCCCGGCGTTGAGGCCGGACGCGTGCGGCCGCAGCTCCCACAGGATCTCGTCCATCTCGAAGGCGGCCGGGATGGTCTCGATGAGCACCGTCGCCCGGATCGTGCCGCGCGGGATGCCGAGCGCGTCCTGGGCGTGCTCGAACACGTCGTTCCACAGTCGAGCCTCGAGGTGACTCTCCATCTTGGGCAGATAGAAGTACGGTCCGCTGCCGCGCTCGAGGAGCTCCCGGGCGTTGTGGAAGAAGTACAGCCCGAAGTCGACCAGCGCGCCGACCGCCGGTGCCCCGTCGACCGGCAGGTGCCGCTCGTCCAGGTGCCAGCCGCGCGGGCGCATCACGATCGTCGGGTACGGCCCGCCACCCAACTCGTACCGCTTCTCGGGCGTCTCGTGCGTGATCGTGCGGCGCACCGCGTCATACAGGTTGCGCTGGCCGTCGACGACGTTGGCCCAGTGCGGGGTGTTGGCGTCCTCCAGATCGGCCAGCCACACCTTCGCCCCGGAGTTGAGCGCGTTGATGGCCATCTTGCGCTCGGTCGGCCCGGTGATCTCCACCCGGCGGTCGGTGAGGTCGGCCGGGGCCGGCGGCACCTGCCACTCGGTGAGCCGGACCTCGGCCGTCTCCGGCAGGTAGTCCAGCCGCCCGGACTCGGCGACCGCGCGGCGCCGCGCGGCGCGACGGGCCAGCAGCTCGGCGCGCCGGGGCGCGAACCGGCGGTGCAGATCCGCGACGAACTCTACGGCCTCGGGCTGGAGAATCTCAGTCACTCTGCCACCGTACCGCCGCCCTTCCCGTGATCAAGGCGTCCTTCAAGTCGCTAGAGCTACTTGAGGGACGCCCTGATCATGGGATCATTTCGGGGTGGGGTTCGATCTGGTGGTGCGGTCGCGGCGGGTGGTGACGCCGGCGGGAGAGCGGCCGGCGGCGGTCTGCGTCCGGGACGGCCGGATCGCCGAGATCGCCGGCTACCACGACGTGCCCGCTGACGTCCCCGGGGAGGATCTGGGCGACGTCGCGCTGCTGCCCGGGCTGGTCGACACGCACGTGCACGTCAACGAGCCGGGCCGCACCGAGTGGGAGGGCTTCGCCACCGCGACCCGCGCCGCCGCGGCCGGCGGCGTCACCACGATCCTGGACATGCCGCTCAACGCGCTGCCGCCGACCGTGACCGCGTCCGCGCTCGACATCAAGCGGAAGGCCGCTGCCGGCCAGTGCCACGTCGACGTGGGCTTCTGGGGCGGCGCGGTGCCCGGCAACCTGGGCGAGCTGCCGGTGCTCGACGACGCCGGGGTGTTCGGCTTCAAGGCGTTCCTCATCGACTCCGGGGTGCCGGAGTTCCCGCCGCTCGACCCGCACGGCCTGCGCGCCGCGATGCGGGCCGTGGACGCGCTCTTCGTCGTGCACGCCGAGGACCCGGCCGCGGTCACCCCGGCGCCGCCGTCCCGCCGGTACGCGGACTTTCTCGCCTCCCGCCCGCCCGCCGCCGAGGCCGGTGCGGTCGCCGCGGCCGCCGCCGTGGCGCGGGAGACCGGCGGCCGGGTGCACATCCTGCACCTGTCGGCCGCTGCCGCGCTCCGCGACGGCGTCACGTTCGAGACCTGCCCGCACTACCTCACGCTGGCGGCCGAGGAGGTGCCGGACGGGGCCACCGCCTTCAAGTGCTGCCCGCCGATCCGGGACGCGGCCAACCGGGAGGCGCTGTGGCAGGCCCTGGCGTCCGGCGCGATCGACTGCGTGGTGTCCGACCACTCGCCGTGTACCCCCGATCTGAAGCGACCGGACAGCGGCGACTTCGCCGCCGCGTGGGGTGGGATCGCGTCCCTCCAGCTTGGACTGCCGCTGGTGTGGACGGCGGCCGCCGCGCGGGGTTTCGGCCTCGCCGACGTGGTGCGGTGGATGGCGCGGCGGCCGGCGGAGCTCGTCGGGTTGCGACGTAAGGGCCGGATCGCGGTCGGGTGCGACGCCGACCTGGTGGCGTTCGATCCGTCCGCGTCCTTCACCGTGGACGCCGCGGCGCTGCACCACCGCAACCCGGTCACCCCCTACCACGGCCAGACCCTGCGCGGCGTGGTCCGCACCACCTGGCTCCGCGGCGCCCCGGTCGACGGTTCCACCCCACGCGGCCACCTCATCGCGCGGGACGAAGCATGATCAAGGCGTCCTTCACGTCGTTAGAGCTACATGAGGGACGCCTTGATCATGGGGAGGGGGCGGGATGACAGCGTGGGAACAGCTGCCGGACCTGGCGTCGCGGCGGCTCGGCGGCGGCGCGGTGTACGCCAACGACGAGTTCTTCGCGGCCGCCGACCATCTGGTGTTGGACGAGCCGTCCGGGTTCGCGGCGGCCACGTTCGGCCCGAAGGGTCAGGTGTACGACGGCTGGGAGACCCGCCGGCGCCGGGAAGCCGGGCATGACCACGCGATCGTCCGGCTGGGCGCGCCCGGCATCGTGCGCGGCATCGTCATCGACACGGCGCACTTCACCGGCAACTACCCGCCGTACGCCTCGGTCGACGGCTGCTCCGCCGACGGCTATCCGGCTCCGTCCGACCTGGACGGCTGGTTCCCGTTGCTGCCGAGGGTCCCGCTCACCGGCGACGCGCGCCACCTGTTCGGCGTGTCCGGTGTGGACCGCCGGGTCACCCACGTGCGCCTCAACATTTTCCCGGACGGCGGCGTGGCCCGGCTGCGGGTACACGGTGAGGTGGTGCCCGACCCGCGACTGCTGCCGGCGGTGATCGACCTGGCGGCGCTGGAGCACGGCGGCCAGGTGGTGTCGTGCAGCGATATGTTCTACGGCTCGCCGCAGCAGCTCGTCGCACCCGGGCTGGCGCGGGTGATGGGGGAGGGGTGGGAGACCAGGCGCCGCCGTGACGACGGCAACGACTGGGTCGTGGTGCGGCTGGCCGCGCCCGGCCGGATCCAGCTGGCCGAGCTCGACACCACGCATTTCAAGGGCAACGCGCCCGGCGCGGCCCGGCTGCGCGGCATCGACAGTAGACTGTCCGATCTGGACGAGCTGGACACGTGGGCCGACGTGCTGCCGCGCACCCGGCTCCAGCCGGACACCCGGCATCGGTTCCGGATCGACCAGTGCCCGGTGGTGACGCACGTGCGGCTGGACATCTTCCCGGACGGCGGCATGGCTCGGCTGCGCCTGTACGGCGAGATCACCCCGGATGGCCGCGCCGCCCTGCTCGACCGCTGGCGCGCCACCACCCCCGCTCCATGATCAGGGCGTCCCTCAGGTAGCTCTAACGACTTGAGGGACGCCCTGATCATGAGGAGGTCCAGCGGGCGCCGAGCTCAGCGCGGGTGGGGGCGCCGCCGGTCAGCTCGCCGTACGAGCTCGCCGCCGACCGCAGGCCGGCGAGGTGCACGTCGAGGTAGCGCCGGCGCAGCTCACGGACGTGCTCGGCGTCGCCGAGCCGGATCGCGGCGAGCTGTTCGAAGATCATCGGTAGGTCGGTGCTCGCGAGATCGGCGCGGACGGCGCCGGCCTGTTGGGCGCGGTGCAGGATGTCGTCCCCCAACGTCCCCGCCCGCGCCGCGAGCGCGCGGTGGTCCGGTGTGGGAGGGAACCGGCCGGCGAGGTAGACGGTGAGGGAGTGGACGTCGGCGTCGACGATGCCGCGCAGGAACTCGACGAAGCCCTCCCACGGGTCGGTCACCTCGCGGGCCGCCTGCGCGATCGCGACGAACTGGCGCAGCCCGTCGAGGCAGAGCGTCGCCAGCAGGGCTTCCTTGCTGGGGTAACGCCGGTACAGCGCGCTGATCCCGACGCCCGCCGCCCGTGCGACCGCGCCGACGGGGGCGTCCGGATCCGCGATGAACACCGTGCGCGCGGCGGCCAGGATCGCGCCGTCGTTGCGCGCGGCCTGGGCCCGCCGGCCGTTGAGTACGGGCCGGGTGTCCTGCTCGGTCATGGTCGCTCTCCGTCCGGTCGGCGGCTTCGGCCGCACCCCCAGGCTAGCACTTGTGCGGAACGGAACGTTCCGCTACTGTCATGAGTAGCGGAACGATCCATTCCGTTCCAAATATCGAAGCTCCATCGAGGAGGAACCAATGACCGCCACCTGGACGATCCTGGACCGCGCCCACACGGCACTGCGCGACGTGACCGCCGCGCTGACCGTCGCGGACCTCGGCCGGGCGACTCCCTGCGCGGAGTGGAACGTCGCCCAGGTCCTCCAGCACTCGGCGGGCGACCAACTCGCCTACGCCTCGGCGATCACCGGACAGGACGGGCCGGCGGAAAACCCGTTCGCCCCGTCGGGCACGCTGGCGGGCACCCCGATCGAGCTGGTCGCCCCGACGCTCGCCGCGTCGGCCGCCGCCTTCGCCACCGTCGACCCGGCCGGCACCACGCCGACCCCGCTGCCGCACGGTGACCTGCCCGCCGCCACGGCGGCCGGTGCCGCCGCCCTCGACGCCGGCGTCCACGCCTGGGACGTCGCGGTCGCGACCGGCCAGCCGTCGCCGCTCGACGACGAACTCGCGGCACAGCTCCTCGCGGTGGCCCGGGCGATCGTCGAGCCGCTGCGCCAGTACGGCGCCTACGCACCCGCGCTGGAGCCCGGCCAGGACGGCGGCGCCGCGGCGGAACTGCTCCGCTACCTCGGCCGCGACCCGCACTGGACGCCCGCGAGCTGACCCCCTGACCCCATGATCAAGGCGTCCCACACGTCGTTAGAACGACTTGAGGGACGCCTTGATCATGGGGAGCGGTCAGTCGCGGAGGCGGTCGATGTGGCGCATCTTGTTCATCGCGTCGAGCGCCGCCACCTTGTACGACTCGGCCAGCGTCGGATAGTTGAACACCGTGTCGACGAGGTAGTCGACGGTGCCGCCGCAGCCCATCACCGCCTGCCCGATGTGGATGATCTCGGTGGCCCCGGTGCCGAACACGTGCACCCCGAGCAGCGTGCGGTCGTCGGGCGAGACGAGCAGCTTCAGCATGCCGTACGAGTCGCCGATGATCTGGCCGCGCGCCAGCTCCCGATAGCGCGCCACGCCGGTCTCGAACGGCACCCCGGCCGACGTCAGTTCCTCCTCGGTGCGCCCGACGAAGCTGATCTCCGGGATCGTGTAGATGCCGATCGGCTGGAGCTGGTGCAGGGCGCGCACCGGCTCGTCGCAGGCGTGGTGGGCGGCCAGCCGGCCCTGCTCCATGGACGTGGACGCCAGCGCCGGGAACCCGATCACGTCGCCGACCGCGTAGATGTGCGGCACCGGCGTACGGAAGTGCTCGTCGACCTGGATGCGGCCGCGCGCGTCGGCGGTGAGCCCGGCCACGTCCAGGCTGAGCCGGTCGGCCATGCCCTGCCGGCCCGCCGAGTACATGACCACGTCGGCGGCGATCCGCTTGCCGCTCTCCAGCACGGCGATCGCGCCGCGCGGGTGGCGCTCGACGGAGGCCACCGCCTCGCTGAACCGGAACGTCACCGCCAGGTCGCGCAGGTGGTACTTCAGCGCCTCGATGATCTCCAGGTCGCAGAACTCCAGCATCCGCTCCCGGCGCTCGACGACGGTGACCTTGGTGCCGAGCGCGGCGAACATCGACGCGTACTCGATGCCGATCACCCCGGCGCCGACCACGACCAGGGACTGCGGGATGTGCTCCAGGTTGATGATGCCGTCGGAGTCGATGATCGTACGGTCGTCGAAGTCGACCGCCGCGGGGCGCGCGGGCCGGGTGCCGGCCGCAATGATGATCTTCTCGCCGCTGACCTTGGTGTCCCGGCCGGTGTCGTCGACGATCCGCACGGTGTGCCCGTCCTCGAACACACCGGTGCCGGTCAGCAGCCGGATCCGGTTGCGGGCGAGCTGGCTGCGGATCACGTCGACCTCGCGGCCGATGACGTGCTGGGTGCGCGCCGCGAGATCGCCGATCGTGATGTCGTCCTTGAGCCGGTAGCTCTGCCCGTACATCTCCCGCTGGCTGAGACCGGTGAGATAGAGCACCGCCTCGCGCAGTGTCTTCGACGGGATGGTGCCGGTGTTGATGCACACCCCGCCCACCATGTGCCGGCGCTCGATCACGCCGACCCGCCGTCCGAGTTTGGCTGCGGCGATCGCCGCTTTCTGCCCGCCCGGCCCTGAGCCGAGGATCAGCACATCGAAGTCGTACACCCCCGCATTCTCGCAGCACCGCGTTACCGTTGCGTGGTGGAACTTCTTCCGGCCGCGATAGGTGCACGGTCCGCCGGTCCGAGCGCCGAGCGGATACGCAGGTCGCCGCAGTTCCGGGACGGCACCTTCCGCAACACCGTGCCCGCCAGCGTGCTCCCGCCCGGCACCTGGGGACGGACCTTCCGGGAACTGCTCTTCGGCAAGGAACGCCGGCGCCGCCGGCCGTCGCTGCCGGTCCCGCTGGTCACCGCGCCGCCCGCGCCGGTGGCCGCCGACGACCTGCACCTGACCTGGTACGGGCACGCGTCGACGCTCGTCGAGCTGGACGGGCGGCGGGTCCTGCTCGATCCCATCTGGAGCGAGCGGTGCTCCCCGTTCTCGTTCGCCGGCCCGCGCCGCCTGCACCCGCCGCCGGTACCCATCGACCAGTTGCCGCCGGTCGACGCGGTGGTCATCTCGCACGACCACTACGACCACCTGGACCTGCCGACCATCCGCGCGCTCAGCCGGTCGCACCCGGCGGCGCCCTTCCTGGTGCCGCTCGGCATCGGGGCACACCTGCACCGCTGGCAGGTCCCGGCCGACCGCATCGTCGAGCTGGACTGGAACGAGAGCGCCGAGGTCGCCGGCCTCCGATTCACCGCCACCCCGGGCCGCCACTTCTCCGGGCGGCTGTTCGCCCGGGACCGCACGCTGTGGGCGTCCTGGGTGGTCGCCGGCGCCACCCAGCGGCTGTTCTACAGCGGCGACACCGGATACTTCGACGGCTTCGCCGAGATCGGCAAAGCGCACGGTCCCTTCGACGCGTCGCTGATGGCCATCGGCGCGTACGGTCCGGCGTGGCCGGACATCCACCTCAACCCCGAGCAGGCGGTGCAGGCGCACCTGGATCTGTCCGGCGGGCTGCTCATCCCCGTGCACTGGGCCACGTTCAACCTGGCGATCCACGCCTGGACCGAGCCGGCCGACCTCGTGTGGCGGGAGGCCAAGGCGGTCGACGCGCGGCTCGCGATCCCGCGGCCGGGCGAGCGGGTGCCGGTAGCCGACCCACCCACCATCGACGCCTGGTGGCAACCCCTCGCTTGATCATGGGGGAAACGCGGGCGCAACGGGATCGAAAACTCGGGTCACGAAGATCGTTGACGTGTCAGAGATATCGATTACCCCCAGGTTAAGTACGGTGTTGAGGACAGTTCTGACGGCCGCGCTCACCGCGGCCGTCGTGCTCTCCGTCGTCAACGACGACGACGCGGAGACCACCGCGGAGACCGCCGCCACCGTCGGCGGCGTCGACCTCGCGACCGACATCAAGAGCGTCGCGTACACCCAGGCGGTGGCCGCCGCCCGGGCGAAGAAGCCGAAGGTCACGGTCATCGGCACCGGCGGCACGATCGCCGGCGTGGCCACCTCGCGCAGCAGCTACACCGACTACCGGGCCGGGCAGATCCCGATCGCGGACCTGGTGGGCCAGCTCCAGCCGGAGCTCGGCGCCGTCGCCGACGTGACCACCGTGCAGTTCGGCAACAAGGGCTCCGGTGGGTACACGATCGCGGAGTTCCACGCGCTCACGCTCGCGGTTCAGAAGGCGCTCAAGGACTCCGACGGCGTCGTGGTGACCAGCGGCACCGACACGATGGAGGAGTTCGCGTACTGGCTGGACCTCACCGTCCGCGACCAGAAGCCGGTCGTGATGACCGGCGCCATGCGGCCGTGGGCGGCCGGCAGCGTCTCCGGCCCGCAGGTCATCGGCGCCGACGGGCCGGCGAACCTCTACAACTCGATCGTGCTGGCCGCCAGCCAGGCCACCTACTGCTACGGCACGGTGCTGATGCTCGGCGACGAGTTCCACGCCGCGCGCGACGTGACGAAGACCAGCGCGTACCGGATGGACACGTTCCAGACCCGCGAGCTGGGCGTGCTCGGCTGGATCGACGGGGCGAACATCAAGGTGGGCCGGGCACCCGCCCGCGTCGACCAGTGCGACGACCGGCCGCGCTGGCTGACCCCCTTCAACCTGGCGACGGTCCCGGCGGACACCCTGCCCCGGGTCGAGGTGGTGACCAGCTACCAGCAGGCCGGCGGGGAGGCGATCACGGCGTTCGCGGACGCGGGCGTGAAGGGCATCGTCACCGCGGGCACCGGCGCCGGTGGCGTGTCGAGCGCGCAGTCCGCGGCGCGCGGCGCGGCCGCCGACAAGGGCGTGGTGTTCGTCAGCACCACGCGGACCGGCTCCGGATCCGTGTACGGCGGCAGCACGACCCAGCCGATCATCGCCGGCGACGATCTGCTGCCACAGAAGGCCCGGCTGCTGCTCCTGCTGAGCCTGGCGTTCGCGCCCACCGACGTGGCGAAGGTCCGCCAGTGGGTGACCAACCTGGGCAACCCGGAGTGGCACACCGCCAATTAACCCCATGATCAAGGCGTCCCTGTAGTCGTTAGGACAACGTGAGGGACGCCTTGATCATGGGAGGGGCACTACCGTTGTGCGGATGGGGAGGGGCGAGGAGCTGCGCCAGGCGTACGCGGAGAGCCTGTGCCGCGACGGCGCGATCACCCGGCCCGAGGTGGCCGCGGCGTTCGCGGCGGTGCCCCGGGAGGCGTTCGTCGTGGACGGGTTCCACCGGCGGGAGGGTGGCCGGGTCGACGCGGGGGAGGAGGGCTTCCTCGACGCCGTCTACACCAACGACGTGCTCGTCACCAAGATCGTCGACGGCACGCCGGTCAGCTCGTCGAGCCAGCCGTCCCTCATGGCCGTGATGATCGAGACGCTCGACCTGGCGCCCGGCATGTCCGTGCTGGAGATCGGCGCCGGCACCGGCTACAACGCCGCCCTGATGGCCGCGGTCGGCGCCCGCGTCACCAGTATCGACGTGCAACCCGACGTGCTGGCCCGGGCGCGCGCCGCGCTCACCCGGGCCGGCGTGTCCGGTGTGGAGGTACACGAGGCCGACGGCTACCACGGCCATCCGGGCAGCTACGACCGGATCGTGGTGACCGTCGGCATCACCGGCGTCTCACCGCAGTGGCTCGAGCAGCTCGCCAGCGGCGGGTTCGTGCTCGCGCCGGTGGCACACGTGGGCGCCCATCCGGTGCTGCGCGTCGCACCGCGCCCGGGCGGCGCGGTGACCGCGGAGGGGGTGTGTCCGGCCGGGTTCATGACCGCGGCCGGGCCACTCGCCGCCGCGTACCCCTGGATGCACCCCGCGGCGCCGAGCCCGCTGCCGGATCCGGTGGTGACCCGGCCGGCGCGGTTCGACCCGCCACTGGGCTTCCTCCGGTACTACGACCTGGCGTTCGCGCTCGGCGCGTGGGACCGGCGCGCGACGCTGGCCCAACTCGAGGACGGCGCCGTGTGCGTGCTGCTCGACGAGACCGGGACCAGCGGCGCCGTGGTCGCGCACGACGGCGCGGTGCGGGCGTTCGGCCCGGCGGCGGCGGAGCGCGCCGACCACGCCACCGTGCTCCTGGACCGCTGGATGGCGGACGGCGCCCCGACGATCGCCGCCTGGACCGCCACCATGGCTTTAACCGGCGCCCCCACGCACCCGATCTGGGTCCCCCACCACTGGCACCCGCGTTGATCGAGGAAGAATCGTGGCTATGATGTCCGGATTTATCGGGACTTGATAGCCACGATTCTTCCTCGATCAACGGGACGGTGGGTTACCAGGTGGCGTCGCGGCGGTCGCGGCGGGGGCGGCCGTCGGGGTCGTACACCAGGCGGTAGGCGGGGACCGCCCACAGGCGGGTCCATAGGGGTAACTGCTCTGGTTCGTGCGGGATCAGGCGGCCGGGCGGGCGCGGGCCCCGCCGGCCGCCGTCGTGCCAGGCGCGCAGCGCCTCGGCCGTCTCCGTCACGGCCTTGACGGCCGACGCCGGGTCGAGCAGGTCGGCGTCCTCCGCACCGTCCGGCGCCCGGTCCAGGTGCTCGCGCAGCAGCCGCAACCGCAGGTCGCGGGCGAACACCCGGGCACCGTCGCCGAGGCCGGCCGGGTCGGCGGGCGCGCGCTCGTCCAGGACATCATCGAGTACCGCGCACGAGAGCTCGCTGTCGTGTGTCCACGAACGACGGTTGAAGTTGTCGCTGCCCACGCTCGCCCACACGTCGTCGACGACGCAGACCTTCGCGTGCACGTAGACCGGCGCGCCCTCGTGGTTCTCCACGTCGAACGCGTGCACCCGGTCGCCGGCCGCCCGCCGGCACAGCTCGAGGGCCTGCGCCCGCCCGACCTGGTTGGGTGGCCAGGCGAACCGGCCGTCCACGTCGGGGTAGCGCGGCACCACGACGATCAGGTGCAGGTCGGGATGCCGCGCGAGCGCGTCCGCGAACATCTGGGCGATCTGCCGCGACCACAGGTACTGGTCCTCCAGGTAGATCAGCTTCCGGGCCCGGCGGATCGCCTTGGTGTACCCGCGGGCGACGGTGCGCTCGCCGTCCGGCGCGAAGTCGTACGGCGGTCGCATGGCGGGGTAGGTGCGCAGCACCTGCACCGCGTGCGCGCCGGTCGGTGGCGGGTCGGGCGGCTGCGGCGGCAGCTCACCGGCGTCCAGGTCGGCGCCGCGCAGCCGGTCGCGCAGGGTGGCCAGCGGGAGGTGCGTGTCCAGCGGGGTCGGGTCGTTCCAGCGCTCCCGGAACACGGTGTCCAGCGCGCCCACCACCGGCCCCTGGAGCTGGAGCTGCACGTCGTGCCAGGGCGGCCGGTCGCCGTACCGGCCGGACATCCGCACCGCCTGCGGGTCGCCGCGGTGGTCGGCGTCGTCCCGCCGGCTGTGGCAGAGGTCGATGCCGCCGACGTACGCGACGTCGCGCTCCGGCCGGCCCGGGTGCCGCAGCACGACCAGCTTCTGGTGGTGCGAGCCGCCGCGGCGTACCCGCTGGTCGAGCAGCACCTCGCCGCCGGCCGCCTCGATGTCCTCGCCGAGGTGGCGGTTCTCGTCCTCGCTGTACTGGAGCGTGTCCAGGTGTGAGCGCCACATCAGCCCCTTGACCACCACGCCGCGCCGCGCCGCCGCGCCGAACAGCTCCGCGATGGTGGGGCCACCGGGGCGCATGAGCTGGTCGGGGTCGCCGCGCCAGTCGGTGAACCAGAGGTGGTCCCCGGGCTGGAGTGCCGCGACGGCACTGGCGAGGCGGTCGAAGTAGGCGGCGCCATGAATCAGCGGCTCGGCGGTGTTTCCCGCCACCCAGGCGGGTATTTCGGAGGCAGGGTTGCCGCGTTCGCGCGGCGTGAGGAACCAGTTCTCGGGCGGCACGAGGCAGGAGTACCCGGAAGCCGCTCCGCCCTACCGTCCAGACCCGAACCGCGAGGAGGCGGCGACGATGTCCAGCATTACCGAGAACCGCGACCAGCCCGTCGAGTCATCCGAGCAGGGCATGTTGCTCGCCGTACTGGTGATGGTCCTGCTGGGTGTCGCGGGCGTGTTCCTCGTCTCCTAATCCCAGTCTTCAAGATCAAGGCGTCCCTCATGCCGTCATAGCGACATGAGGGACGCCTTGATCATGACGGGATCGTGGCAGGTTTTTCAGATTTGAAGTAAACTCGGGGCATGGTCGAGCCGCTGAGCGCCCGGGAGTTGGCCGGCTGGCGCGCGTTCATCGAGTCCAGCCAGCTGCTCATGACCCGGCTCGAAGAGGATCTGCGGGCCACCAGCGGGCTCGCGTTCAACGACTACCACGTGCTGGTGCTGCTGTCCGAGGCGCCCGGGCGCCGGCTGCGCATGGGTGAGCTGGCGAGCCGGCTGGTGTTCTCGCCCAGCCGCTTGACCTACCAGATCGGTTCGATGGAGAAGCGCGGGCTGGTCGCTCGCGAGAGCTGCCCGGCGGACCGCCGGGGCAGCGAGGCCGTCCTGACGGCCGAGGGCCTGCGCGCGCTGCGCGCGGCCGCGCCGCACCACCTCGCCTCGGTGCGGGCGCATTTCATGGACGACCTCGACGACGCCGACGTCGCCCACCTCACCACGATCTTCAGCCGCCTGGGCGAGCGGCTGAGGGCCACCACCTGAAAGAAGCGAATCATGCCAGCCGTCACCGTGGACGACGTGCTCGTCCTGCCCCGCCTATCCGTGCTCGACCCGGCGGCGACCGCGTACCGGCCGATCCGCCGCATGATCACCGCGCCCAGCGGCTTCGAGGGCGAGGGGTTCCCGGTGCGCCGGGCCTTCGCCGGCGTGCCGCTGACCGAGCTCGACCCGTTCATCCACCTCGACCAGATGGGTGAGGTGGACTACGCGCCGGGCGAGCCGAAGGGCACGCCGTGGCACCCGCACCGCGGCTTCGAGACCGTCACGTACATCATCGACGGGATCTTCGACCACCAGGACTCCAACGGCGGCGGTGGCACGATCACCAACGGCGACACCCAGTGGATGACCGCCGGCGCCGGCATCCTGCACATCGAGAAGCCGCCGGAGCACCTGGTCATGAGCGGCGGCCTGTTCCACGGCCTCCAGCTCTGGGTCAACCTGCCCAAGGTCAAGAAGCTGAGCCCGCCGCGCTACCAGGACATCCGGGGCAAGGAGTCCGGCCTGCTCACCACGCCGGACGGTGGCGCGCTGATCCGGGTCATCGCCGGTTCGCTCGCGGGTGTCGACGGGCCGGGCGTGACGCACACCCCGATCGCCATCGCGCACGTGACGCTCCAGCCGGGCGCCACCCTCGACCTGCCATGGCGGCCGGAGTACAACGCGCTCGTCTACGCCCTCGCCGGCAAGGGCACGATCGGCACCGACGGCCGGCCGTTCCAGGTCGGGCAGCTCGCCGTGCACGGCCCCGGCGACGCGCTGCGGATCACCGCGGACGCCCGGCAGGACGCCCACACCCCGGCCCTCGACCTGTACATCATGGGCGGGCAGCCGATCCGGGAGCCGGTCGCGCACTACGGCCCGTTCGTGATGAACACCCGCCAGGAGCTGATGCAGGCGTTCGAGGACTACCAGGCCGGCCGTCTCGGCGTCATCCCCGCCGAGCGCCTCCCCCACACATAACCCCACCGTGATCAAGGCGTCCCGGTAGTCGTTCTAGCGACTACCGGGACGCCTTGATCATGGGAGGAGGGTGCGGAGGAGGGGGAGGTTCTTGCTGATCGCGGCCGTGACGCCGACGCGCCGGGCGTAGTCGAGGGCGGCCGGCGTGTCCACCGGCCAGGCCATCACCACCTCCACCGACCGGTGCAGCTCCGCCACCACCGCCGGGGTCAGCAGCCCGAGCCGCACCGACACCCCGTACTCCGGTTGCCGCCGCACCCGCGCGCGGAGCCGGCGCAGCATCACCCGGTTGCTCGCGGACAGTACCCGCCGCACCGGCGGCGCGAACGCGTCGAGCATGCCCCAGTGCTTGGTGCAGACGGTGACCGGCGCGCCCGGTGCCCGTACCCGCAGCGCGTCAGCCACCCGCGGCGCGAGCGCCGCCGCGGGCCCCTTGAGGTCGAGCATCAGGCGCGGGTCGCCGCCGGCGGCGGCGAGCACGTCGTCCAGTTCCGGGAGTACCACGCTGCGGCGCCGGACGAGTTCCCATTTGTCCCACAGCAGGCCGGGGCCGAGGATCTTGCGATGGCGGATCTCCAGCGCACCCCGGAACAGGTGCACGTCGGCCTCCACCAGGTCGACGCCGGCGTCCAGGGCGGCGCGCAGCCCGGTGAGGTCGTTGCCGGCCCGATGCGCGATGGCGAGCATGTCCCGACGGTACCGGGACCGGGATCACGGTTTGCCCCGCTGAGGGGGTGGGAATTCGGCAAGGTGGAGATACGCGGAGGGGTACAGAGGAGGCGAACGTGACTACTGGCCAGATCCCACCCTCGCCCGGTGGTTATGCGACCACCCCGGACGGTGGCGCACCGGACGACGGGGCGCGGCCCACCGTGACCGTCGCGACATACACCGACTACACCGCCGCGCAGCGCGCGGTGGACTACCTCTCCGACAACGGGTTCCCGGTCGAGCGCACCTCGATCGTCGGCACCGACCTGCGCCTGGTCGAGCACGTGCTCGGCCGGTTGACGACCGCGCGGGCGGCGCTCGCCGGCGCGGCCAGCGGCGCCTGGTTCGGTCTGTTCATCGGGTTGCTCTTCGGCCTGTTCAGCACGGCGAACTGGTTCGGCGTGATCCTCGCCGGCCTGATCATCGGTGCGTTCTGGGGCGCGGTGTTCGGCGGCGTGGCGCACGCGCTGACCGGCGGCCGGCGCGACTTCACGTCGCGCAGCACGCTACAGGCGTCGCAGTACGCGATCGCGGTGGACGCCGAGCACGCCGACGCCGCCCGCCAACTCGTCACCCGCATGACCTGGCAGGCCTCCAACCCCTCATGAGGGGTTACCAGGCTTGGTCGACCTCGGTGGCGCCGGTCAAGCGGAGTTTGCGCTGGGCGCGCTGGTAGAACGTGGTGTGGCCGAGCCGCACCACGTTTGCCGCGCCCGGCACCGCGGTCACCTCGGCCACGTCGCCGGGCTGCAGCTCGCCGACCACCGCGCCGTCCACCTCGACGCCGAGCGCGCCGCTGGCCGGCAGCACCTTCAGCGCCACCTTCTCGTTCTCCGACAGCACCAGCGACCGGTTGTACGCCGAGTGCGGCGCGACCGGCGTCACCACCAGGCCCTGGGCGCGCGGCGACACGATCGGGCCACCCGCCGAGAAGCTGTAGGCCGTCGACCCGGTGGGCGTCGCCACGATCAGCGCGTCCGCGACGTAGTGGATGAAGGGGTGGCCTTCGACGTACAGCGCGATGGCCGCCATCGGTCCACCGGGCCGGCGCACCAGCGCCACCTCGTTGAAGCCGAGCGTCTCCTGGCCCTTGAAGGTGGAGCGCACCGCCGACCGGGCCTCCACAGTGAACCGCTTGTCGTCGATCGTGGACAGCGCGTTGGGCAGCTGCGGCACGTCGATCTCGGCGAGGAAGCCGAGCCGGCCCAGGTTGACGCCGAGCACGGGCGCGCGGGCGCCCCTGGCGAGCCGCATCGAGCGCAGCATCGTGCCGTCACCGCCCAGACTCACGATGAGGTCGGACTGGTGCGCCAGGTCCTCAGCGGGCACCGGCACCGCGCCGTCGGCCCGCGCCACCTCGTCCGGCAGCCCCAGCAGTTTCGCCTGGTGACCGCGTACCCAGGTGGCGATGGTCGACATGGCGGCGCGGCTGTCCCGTTGCGGGTGCAGCACCAGGCCCACCGTGTGGATCATCGTGGTGTCCGAAAAGTCACGGACAAACGGTATCAGCGACGCTCGCGTCGGCGCGGGGGCGAAATAGTGCCTCATCGCGCCTAGATACGTGTCTGGGGTAACTGATCGATCAAGGATGGTTCGTCAAAATTTCCTTATGAACGTCCTAAGGGTGGATGAGCTGGATGTGGCCGACTGGCGGGAGCGGGTGGCGCGGCTCTACCTGTCCGGCGCTGACCTGGCCGGATTCCGGGCCGAACGCGACGCGCTCTTCGCCGAACACCCACAGTCACCCATTCCGGTGGCCGAGCGGTCCGGGTTCACCGGGCTGCGCTACTTCCCGCCGAACCCCGACGCGGTCGTCGAGGTCCCGCTCCGCCCGGCGGCCGGGGAGATCGAGATCGACACCGGCGGCCCGGACGGCGTCGTCCGGTACCGCAGGGTGGCCGTGGCCGAGACGCCGTGGGGGCCGCTCACGCTGTGGTGGATCAACGCCTACGGCGGCGGCCTGTTCCTGCCGTTCCGCGACGGCACCTGCGGCACCGAGTCGTACGGCGGCGGGCGCTACCTCACCGACACGGTGAAGGGCACGTTCGGCCGGGGCGTGACCGTGCTGCCCGGCGGACGGGTCCGGCTCGACGTCAACTACGCGTACAACCCGAGCTGCGCCTACTCGGAGGCGTGGCTCTGCCCGCTCGCCCCGGAGGAGAACCGCCTGGCGGCGCCCGTCCGGGCCGGCGAGCTCAGCTACCACGGGGCTGGGGCGGGGGCGAACGCGGCGTCCGATCGCCGCCAGACGGATCCGCCATGATCGACCAGGCTTCGCACCATGAATAACGCACTTGATGGCAAGGTCGCTCTGGTCACCGGCGGTGGTCGTGGCATCGGCGCGGCCGTGGCGCTGCGGCTGGCCGAGGAGGGCGCCGACGTGGCGCTGACGTTCCACGAGAACCAGCGGCGCGCCGACGACGTGGTGGACCAGATCAAGGCGGTGGGACGCCGGGCCCTCGCGGTGCGGGCGGACAGTGCCGATCCGGCGGCGGTGGTCGGCGCGGTCGACCGGGCCGCCGGCGAGCTGGGCCGGCTGGACATCCTGGTCAACAACGCCGGCGCCTTCCTGCTCGGACCGTTGGAGCAGCTGAGTCTGGCGGAGTTCGAGCAGACCGTCGCGGTCAACGTCCGGGCGCCGTTCGTCGCCTCGCAGGCCGCCGTGCGCCACATGTCGGCGGGTGGCCGGATCGTCAACATCGGCAGCAACGTGGCCGAGCGGGCGGTGTTTCCCGGATTCTCGCTGTACGCGATGAGCAAGACGGCGCTGATCGGCCTGACCAAGTCGCTCGGACGGGAGCTGGGTGGCCGGGCGATCACCGTGAACCTGGTCAACCCCGGGCCCACGGACACCGAGCTGAACCCGGCCGACGGGCCCAACGCCGGCACGATCAACGGGTTCACCGCGCTCGGTCACTACGCGGCGCCCGCCGATGTGGCCGCCGCGGTGGCGTTCCTCGCCAGCCCCGATGGGCGCTACATCACCGGGGCGACGATCAACGTCGACGGCGGCTTCACCATCTGATCCTCCATGATCAAGGCGTCCCTCATGTAGTCCTAACTACATGAGGGACGCCTTGATCATGGGAGTTGGAAGATGCCGATGGCGTCGTAGGCGTGCCAGGAGCCGGCGTTCTTGTCGATGGTGAGCGTGTTCTCCCCGGCCACCAGCGCCGCCCGGGGCAGCGGCAGCTCGACGTACGAGGGCTTCAACGGGGTACCGGGAACCGTGGCGTCGCCCTCCAGGGAGCCCCGGGTCGCGCCCTTCTCCAGCGCCACCTCGCGGACCGGCGCGCCGTTGACGCCGATCGCCACCGCGCCCGGGTTGGTGGCGTGCGTGTCGATCAGCCACACCGCCAGCCAGGGGTCGGCCGTGGGCGCCGCGTCCAGCCGGAAGCGCAGCGTGAACCGGTGCGCCTTGCGCCCGGCCCAGGCGTCGGCCGGCCCCGGGTGCAGGTACGGCCAGTCGGTGGCCGGGAAGTCCACGCCGGTCGGGTACCGGGTGGGGAACTGGGCGTACCCGTTCGGGGCGAGCGCCAGCTCCAGGCTCTTGTGGTCGAACGCGCCGACCGTCGCGATCGGACGGCCCGCGACCGTCACCGACTCGACGCTGCTGCCGACCACCGGGGCGGACGGCCGGCTGCGGTCACCGGCCGCGTCGACGGTGACCACCCGGTACCGGAAGGTCCGCGCCGCCCCGCCCAGCCCACTGTGGACGAAGTTGGCGTAGACGGTCTTGCCGATCAGGCTCTCCGCGCCACCGGGCGGGGTGGCGTAGACGGCGTAGTGGTCGACGAGCGGCCGGTACCCGTCCCCCTGCCACGACAGGCGGACTCGGCCCAACTCGCCGGCCGCGCGCAGGCGGCGCACTGTGGTGGACATGCTCACACCTCTCGGTTCAGGGCGGGGTTGCCGGCCTCGGTGACGAAGCGCGCGGCGGTGGCGATCGGCGCGCCCGGCCGGGTGACGTAGGGGACCGTCTTGAACTCGCTGGTCAGCTCGGTCGGCGTCATCCGGCAGCTCAGATAGCCGCGCCGGGCGTTGTAGAGCTTGACGTGCGGGTTGCTCAGCCACAGTGGACCGAAGCTGTCCGTGTCGGCGCCGTCGCCGTCGGAGCCGATCGAGCCGCCCACCAGCTCCACGCCGAGCGTGGCGGAGTTCGGGTCACGCCAGTCCGCCTTCAACTCGGCGGCCACGTGCCGGTGGATGTCGCCGCTCAGCACGACCGGCGTCGCGGGGGAGCGCTGGAGCTCCGTGAAGAGCCGGTCGCGGCACGCCGGGAAACCGTCCCACATGTCGTTGCTGTACAGCTCGCCGGGCCCGGTGTCCCGGTCGATCTGCGCCATCACCACGCCGGTCGCCAGGATGTTCCAGGTGGCCCGGGTGCGGCGGATGCCGTCGAAGAGCCACCGCTCCTGCCGGGCGCCGAGGATCGAGCGGGCCGGGTCGTGGCGCTCGGGAGAGTTGTCGATGACCGCGCCGGCGGGATACTCGTTGCGGTACTGCCGGTTGTCGAGCACGTTGAAGTCCGCCAGCCGGCCCCACGTCAGCCGCTGGTAGAGCGCGAGGTTCGGGCCGTCCGGAAGGGACACCGCGCGCAGCGGCAGGTTCTCGTAGAGCGCGCGGTAGGCGACCGCGCGCCGGCGCAGGAAGTCGGTGGGCAGGATGCCGGTCTCCGACCACTCGTCGGCGTAGTTGTTCTGCACCTCGTGGTCGTCGGTCGTGAGCACCCACGGCACCGCGGCGTGCACGGCCTGCAGGTGCGGGTCGAGCTTGAACAGCGCGTACCGCAGCCGGTACTGCTCCAGCGTGATGGTCTCGGCGTTGTGCTCGGCGGCCGGCATCGGCACGCCCTGCCGCCACAGGTTGTTCGCGTTGATGGCGTACTCGTAGATGTAGTCGCCGAGGAAGAACAGCACGTCGAGGTCCTCGCGCGCCATGTGCTCGTACGCGGTGAAGTGCCCGTGGTACCAGGCCTGGCACGACGCGGTGGTGAAGCGCAGCTCGGCCGGCGTCTCGTGCGGCCCCGGCGCGGTCTTGGTGCGGCCGACCGGGCTGAGCTCACTGCCGGCCTTGAAGCGGTAGAAGTACTCCCGCCCCGGCCGCAGCCCGCGCACCTCCACGTGCACGGAGTGCGCCAGCTCCGGGGTGGCGAGCGCGTGCCCGCGCCGCGCGACGCGGGTGAAGCCGGGGTCGGTGGCGACCTCGTAGTGCACTGTGTACGGACGGCGCGGCATGCCGCCGTGGCCGTCCGCGGCGAGGGGTTCGGGAGCGAGGCGGGTCCAGAGGACCACGCCGTCGGGCAGCGGGCTGCCCGACGCGACGCCGAGCGTGAAGGGGTTTGCCGGCACCTTGCCGTCGTAGCCGGCGGCGGCCGGATGGCCGGTGCCGAGCACCACGGCGGCGCTGCTGACGCCGGTCAGCGCGAGGAACGACCGGCGTTCCATGGGGATCAAGATATCCTCCTCAAAGGACAGTGATGACGGTGCCGGTGTGGCGGGCCCGCTCGGCGGCCCAGACCACGCGGTGGCCGGCCAGGCTCTGCCGGGCGTCCGAGCTGAGCAGGGTCGGGTCTTTCGTGGCGAGCGCGGCGACGAACGCGTCCGCGAGCGCGTCGTCGGCGTCCTGGTGGCCGGTGGTGTGGTCGTCGGCGGCGCCGGTCTCGATGGTTTCCACCGTGCCGGTGACGAAGTCGGTGAGCGTGATGGTGCGCCCGTCGCCCTCGAGGGAGCCATGGCTGCCGAAGATCCGGGTCTGCCGCTGGGCGAGCGGGCTGAACGCGGTCATGGTGAACGAGCCCGTGGCGCCGGACGGGAACTCCAGGTTCACCACCTGGTGGTCGACGACGTCGTTGTCCGAGGCGTAGACGCAGCGCCCGTACGGCCCGTCGCGCAGCGCTGCCAGCACCCCCTCGGTGCTGGCGTCGTCGGTGACCGCGCCGAGCGGCCAGCGCTCCCGCTCCGGATCGCCCACACAGGACAGATAGAGGCGGGTGGCCGAGTACGGGCACGCCGGCTCGACGGGGCACGTGACGCAGCGGTCGGTGGCGCCGGCGGGAGCCCGTTCCGGCCGGAAGTGCGAGCGCCGCCCGAACGAGCTGACCCGGGCGGGCACCTCGCCCATCACGTACATGATCCAGTCGATGTCGTGGCAGGACTTGGTGAGCAGCATCGGGCCGGACTCGTCGGTGCGCCGCCAGTTGCCGCGCACGAACGAGTGCGCCTGGTGCCACCAGCCCACCGGCTCCAGGTGCTGGATGCTGATCGGGTCGCCGATCCGGCCCGCGGCGATCAGCTCCCGGATCGTGCGCGTGTAGGCGGTGTAGCGGAGCACGTGGCAGACGGCCAGCATCGTGCCGCTCCGCTCGACCGCCTCGACGATCCGCAGGCAGTCCGCCTCGCTCGTCGCCATCGGCTTCTCCAGCAGGATGTGATAGCCGAGGTCGGCGAAGCGCACGGCCGGCTCGACGTGCTCGTGATCCAGCGTCGTGACCAGCACGCCGTCCGCTATCTGGCCCGCGGCCGCCAACTCCCGCCAGCCCGGGAACACCCGCTCCGGCGGGATGTCGTGCTCGGCCGCGAACCGCGCGCGCCGGGCCGGGTCGGGCTCCGCCACCGCGACAACCTGCGCCGCACCGGTGGCGCGGATCCGGCGGGCATAGCCGGCGCCGCGCAGGCCGGCACCGGCCACCGCGAGCGTGACCACTTACGAAAGGTCCTTTCGTAATAACGTTGCATTAGGGTGGTCGGTACAGCCGAAACATGTCAAGGGGTGGCGGGTGTCCGAACGTCCATTACACGGAAGTGACCCCTCCGTGTTGCGCCGGCTTAACGCCGCCGCCACCCTGCGTGGCCTCCGCGTCGCCGGCGAGGCCACCCTGACCGAGCTGGCCAGCGCCGTCAGCCTGTCCCGGCCGACGACCGAGGGGGCGCTCGGCGAGCTGATCATCCGGGGCCTGGTCGAAGAGGTGCCGGCCCAGCCGGGCAAGGGCCTCGGGCGGCCGGCCCGCCGGTACCGGTTCCGCGCCGAGGCGGGGTACGCGCTGGGTCTGGAGATCGGCGCGGACCGCGCCGTGCTGTTCGTCGCCGACCTCGACGGGCACGTCGTGGCCACCCGCCGCGCCAACCTCCGCGCGGCCTGGCCGCCGCGCCAGCGGCTGACGGCCGTCCGCGCGGCCGTCCGCGCGGGCCTGGCCGCCGCCGGCGTCTCCCGCCGTCAACTATGGACAGTCGCGGCGGGTACGCCGGGCGTGGTGGGCCCCGACGGCACGGTGGCCTACTGCACGGTGCTGCCCGACTGGCAGGGCATCGAGCTGGCGCGCGAGCTGAGCCGGTCGTTCCCGTGTCCGGTGCTGGTGGAGAACGACGCCAACCTGGCCGCCGTGGCGGAGCGCTGGCGCGGCGCCGCCCGCGACGTCGACGACCTGGTGTACGTGCTCGCCGGCCCGCACACCGGCGTCGGCGTGGTCATCGGCGGCCGGCTGCACCGCGGCCGCTGGGGCGCCGCCGGCGAGGTCGGCGTCCTCCCCGAGCTCGGCCTGCGGGACACCGGCGCGGAACTGTCCCGCGCCGGCCTGGGGGCGGTGGCCGAGCGGATGGCGCGCGGCGTGGCGGCGGTGGTGCTGGCGATCGACCCGGAGCTCGTCGTGGTCGGCGGCCCGCTGATCCTGGCCGCCGGCGACCTGGTGGCCGAGCTGCGCCCGCACGTGGCGGCGCTCGGTCTGAGCCCGACCCGGATCGAAGCGTCCGAGCTGGGCGACGAGTCCGTGGCCCTCGGCGCCCTCCGCACCGCCCTGGACCACATCGACACCACCCTCACCACCCCCTGACCCCCATGATCAAGGCGTGCCGCCACGCGGTATAAAGACGGGCGGGTCGCCGTGATCAGTGGCTGCGGGAGT
>JBBEWH010000110.1:0-16913 GCA_037414955.1 Actinomycetes bacterium KLBMP 9797 | reverse complement strand
ACCCCCTTGATCTCGGATCCCATCCGTTTTTTAACCGGCGGTGGGGCACGCCTTGATCATGGGATGCGGTAGGCGTGCACGAGGGCCGTGGGGCGTTCGCGGAACGGGCCGGCCCAGTCGCGCAGGCACCGCTCGGCGAACGTGACGCCGGACCGCACCACGTCATGCAGCGGATCCAGCAGCCGGACCACCTCGGGGCGTTCGAGGCCCGCCTCGACCCGGGCGTGCAGGCCCTGGCACGCCAGGCGGAGCAGCGCCTCGACCAGCGCGCCGACGGAATGCCGGCCCACCAGCGCGTCCAACCCCTTGGCGGCCACCTCGTCGCTCGCCCGCACCAGGTCGGCGGCGGTGATGTCGTGGAGTAGCGCCAGCGCGGCCGTGCGCGCCGGCGGATGGTAGACGAGGCCCACGGTGAACGCGGGCGCGGCCGCGAACGCCGGCCAGCCCAACCCGTCGAACGCCCGCATCTCCAGGGTGTCGCGCGCCCGCACGTGCGGCCACACCTGGCCCAGATGCGACCGCCAGTCGTCCGCCGTCGGGTGCGTGCCGTCGCCGAACCCGTGCCGCATCAGCTCGTCGAACGTCCGGTCGGGCGCGGCGGTGTATTCCTCGGCGCCGGCCGCGCTGGCGCCGGTCGCGGCGCCCACGCGACGGTAGATCATCGGCAGGCCCAGCGCCCACCGCATCGCGTCCGCTGTGGACACGTCGGGGCGCACCGCGAAGTCGAGCACGCCGCACCGGCTCGGGTCGACCTGCCCCCACATGCGCATGCGCTGCGACAGTACGCCCGCCGGCTGGCCCTCGTCGAGCGGCGAGTTGACGAACATCGCCGCGGCGATCGGCGCCACCATGACCAGCAGCCGCAGCTTCTCCCGGAAGTCGGCCGCCGAGACGAAGTCCACTGTGGTCTGCGTGGAGAGGGTGAGGCCCATGACGCGTTCGGCGCTCGCGGCGGCGGGGCCGAGCCGCCGGAAGTAGTCGCGCATGATCGGGATGCGAGGCTTCGGCGACCACGGGATCCGGGTCGAGGGACTGAACGGCAGCAGCGCGCCCGGCAGGACCGACAGGCCGAGCCGCCGGGCCACCTCGGCGACGGCGGTCATGTCCCGGCGGGTCTCCGCGACCAGCGCGGTCAGCGAGTCGAACGGCGCCGACGAGTACTCGATCGCGCTGCCCAGTTCCAGCGACACCTGCGCGCCGCCGGGCAGTTGGACCGCGGCGAGCGCGCCCGCCTCCGTGAGGAGATCGCCGCCCAGCTCAGCCGCCAGCGCGGTGAGGAAGCGGCGGGTGCCCCGGGTCCCGCCGTACCCGACGTTTCGTCCGGTGGCCGTGTCGAGGAGGCCGCACTCCAGCTCCAATCCGACACGCTCCCGGGTGGACGGCGCGAACAGGGCGAGCAGATCGTCGTACGTCAGCCGGGGCGCGTCACGCATAGCAACGACCTGACCACACTGAGCCCTCATTGCGCAAGGCCGCTCACCAGAACACATCTTGCGACGATGGATCAAGGGAATCCGCGCCGATCAAGGGCTCCGGCACCCGGATCGGAGATCAAAGCACGTGCCCAAGCCCTTGATCCACGAGTAGGGAGGGGGTTAGGTCAGGGTGGTCAGGGTGGTGTTGGCGCCGCACAAGAGGACGGCGACCTGCTCGTTCGGGGATGGGCGGTACGCGGCGTGCTCCAGGGCGGCGTAGGCGGCGGCCGTGCCGTGCTCGACCGCCACCCGGTAGCGGTCCCAGAGGAGTTGCCGCGCCTCGACGATCTGGTCGTCGGTCACCAGCAGGCTGGTCACCGACGTGCGGGCGGCCACCTGGTAGGCGATCGTGCCGAGCCGGCGGGCGCCCAGCGAGTCGGCGGCCACCCCGGAGACGTCGACGTCGACCGGGCCGCCGGCCGCGAGCGCGGCGTGCAGCGTCGGCGCCGTCGCCGGCTCCACGGCGACCACCCGCGCCCGCCCCTCCAGCGCGGCCGCGACGCCGGCCATGAGCCCGCCGCCGCCGACCGCCAGCAGCACGGTGTCGAGGCCGGGCGCCTGGTCGAGCAGCTCCAGCCCCACGGTGCCCTGCCCCGCGCACACGTCCGGGTGGTCGTAGGCGTGGCAGAACAGCGCCCCGGTGTCGATCGCGCGTTTGCTGGCCGCCTCGTACGCCACGGCGTACTCGGAGCCATGCTGGACCACGGCGGCGCCGAGCCGGCGCAGCCGGTCCACCTTGACCGGTGGCGTGGTGGTCGGCACCCAGATCTCGGCCGGCAGGCCGAGCGTCCGCGCGGCGTAGGCGACGGCGGCGCCGTGGTTGCCGCCGGACGCGGCCACCACGCCGGCCGCCGGGACGTCGCCGGCCTCCAGGGCGCGCAGGATGCGGTGGAACGCGCCGCGCGCCTTGAACGACCCGGAGTGCTGGAGGAACTCCAGCTTCAGCCAGTGGTCGGAAGCCAGCACCGGCGTGCGCCGGACCCGGCCGGCGATCCGTGCGGCGGCGGCCTCGACGTCGGTACGCGTGATCATCGAGTCGACCCTATCGCCGGCGCCAGCACCACGGTGCGGCGCAGTGACAGCGACAGCACCGCCGCGCCGATGGCGAGGAAGCCCGCGACGTACCAGGCGAGCGCGTAGTCGCCGAACTGGTCCCGCACCAGGCCGGCGCCGGTCGCCGCGATCGCCGCGCCGACCTGGTGGGACGCGAACACCCAGCCGAACACGATCGGGCCGTCGGCGCCGAAGTACTCCCGGCACAGCGCGACGGTCGGCGGCACGGTGGCCACCCAGTCGAGGCCGTAGAAGATAATGAACACCAGCATGCTGGGCTGCGCGGTCGCCGCGAACAGGCTGGGCAGCACCAGCAGCGAGGCGCCGCGCAGCGCGTAGTAGCCGCCGAGCAGTATCCGGCTGTCGACCCGGTCGGTCAGCCAGCCGGACGCGATGGTGCCGGCGATGTCGAAGAGCCCGACCAGGGCGAGCAGGCTGGCGGCCGTGGTCTCGGCCATGCCGTGGTCGTGCGCGGCCGGGATGAAGTGCGTGCCGACCAGGCCGTTGGTGGTCGCGCCGCAGATCGCGAACCCGCCGGCGAGCAGCCAGAACGCCCGGGTCCGCGCGGCCGCGCCGAGCGCCCCGGCCGCGCGCGCGGCCGGGCCGGGCGCGCGCTCATGATCAGGGCGTCCCTCACGTTGTTCTAACGACGTGAGGGACGCCTTGATCTTGGGCGCGGGCGGCGCGCCGTAAGCGGTCACCCCGAGATCCGCCGGGTGGTCGCGCAGGAAGAAGAACACCGGGGGTACGACGGCGAGCGCGGCTCCGGACACGATGAGCGCCGCCGTGCGCCACCCGTTGGCCTGTACCACCGACGCGAGCAGCGGCAGGAAGACCAGCTGCCCGGCGGCGCCGCCCGCGGTGAGCACGCCGGTGACGAGGCCGCGCCGCCGTACGAACCAGCGGCCGGTCACGGTCGCCACGAACGCCAGCGCCATCGAGCCGGTGCCCAAGCCGACCAGCACGCCCCAGCACAGGATGAGCTGCCAGCTCGCGGTCATGAACACGGTCAGCCCGCTGCCGGCCGCGACCAGTGCCAGCGCCGCGCACACCACCCGGCGGATGCCGAACCGGTCCATCAGCGCGGCCGCGAACGGTGCGGTGAGGCCGAAGAGCAGCAGGTTGACCGACACGGCGGCGGAGATGGTGGCCAGCGGCCAGTGGAACTCCGCGTGCAGCGGGTGCAGCAGGACGGATGGCGTGGCGCGGAAGCCCGCCGCCCCGACCAGGGCCAGGAAGGCGACCGCGGCGACGATCCACGCGGGGTGCAGGCGACGACCTCGACTCACGCTCCGAGTCTGGATCAAGGGGTACCGGCTGGCGAGTGGCCCGCCAGCCATCATGCGCAATAATCGGGCCATGGGCTCTCGTCATCGCATCGCCGTGCTCGCCCTCGATCACGTGGTCGCGCTCGACCTGGGCACGCCCTCGCAGGTGTTCTGGGCCGCCCAGGGGCGGTACGAGGTCCGCACCTGCACGCCCACCGGCGGCCCGGTGCGCAGCGCCGCCGGCTTCCAGATCCTGCCCGAGCACGGTCTGGAGGCCGTCACGGCGGCGCAGACGGTGGTCGTACCCGGGATCCACGACGGACCACCGATGACCGACGGCACGGTCGACCCGGCGGTGGCGGCGGCGCTCCGGGCCGCGCACGCGCGCGGCGCCCGGATCGTGTCGATCTGCACCGGCGCGTTCGTGCTGGCCGCCGCCGGCCTGCTCGACGACCGCCGGGCCACGACGCACTGGGCGCACGCCGACACGTTCCAGGCGCTCTACCCGCGCGTCAAGCTCGACCCCGACGTGCTGTTCGTCGACGACGGCGACGTGCTCACCTCGGCCGGCGTGGCGGCCGGCATCGACCTGTGCCTGCACATCGTGCGCTCCGACCACGGCGCCGAGTTGGCGAACCGGGCGGCCCGGCGGTGCGTCGTGCCGCCGTGGCGCGAGGGCGGGCAGGCGCAGTACATCGAGCGGCCGGTGCCGGCGGCCGGCGCGACCGGCACCGCGCCGACCCGGATCTGGGCGCTCGACCGGCTCGACCAGCCGTTGACGCTGGCGGCGCTGGCGGGGCACGCCCGGATGAGCGTGCGCACGTTCACCCGGCGATTCCGGGAGGAGACCGGCGTCAGCCCGGCCCGGTGGCTGCTCCAGCACCGCACCGACCGCGCCCGCACCCTGCTGGAGACGACCGGCTTGGGCGTCGATCAGGTGGCGCGGCAGGCCGGCTTCGGCACGGCGGCCGCACTGCGCCAGCAGTTCCACGCCGCCCTGGGCGTCTCCCCAACCCGCTACCGCCAAACCTTCCACGCCTAACTCCATGCGCTCCGCGGCGCGCCTTGATCTTGAGATGCCGCGGCCCCGGGGAGTCCTGCGCGTGCCCGGCACTTGCGCGCGCCCCGCTCGCTGCGCGCCCGCACGCGTCCCGCGCCCGCACGCGTCCCGCGCCCGCGCGGGTTGATCGAGGGCTTACCGTCGCGGTTCCTTGCCGATCGAGGGCTTACCGTCGCGGTTCCTTGCCGATCGAGGGCTTGTCGTCGTGGTTTGGAGATCAACTCGCCACGTTAAGACCTCGATCGACGCTGAGGAGGGACGGTAAGCCCTCGATCAACGCGGGAGCGGGCTCGGGCGCGCAGCGGGCGGGCTCGGGTGGGAGGGGGGAGCGACGCGGTTGGTCAGGGGATGTGGGACTTGCCGCGGCGGAGCACGGACACAGCGCGAGCCGGTCGGGCGGCCGTGGTCTGGCGGGGGAGCCACGCCTCGGCGTCGGTGATGGCGTCGCGCAGCAGGCCGTAGAGCATGCCGTCGGGGTCGTCGACGCACGCCCGGGCGATGCCCTCCACCGCGTACTCCACCGTCATGGGCGCGCTGCGCCGCCGGAACGACTCCGGCGAGATCGCGATGCCGTCGGCGAACCGTTCGGCCCACCGCGCCGCGTGCGGCGCCTGGGCCAGGGCCGCGCGGCTGGCCTCGTTGAGGCGCCCGGGCCGGCGACCGTCGAGGTCGGCGAGCACGCGGTCGCAGGCCAGCACGGACACGGCCAGCACGTTCTGCCGTTCGGCGCTGACCACCGGCAGCGCGGTGGTCGCGGCCCGTTGCGCGATGAGCGCGTCGACGTGTGGGTCCTCGCCGGCCAGGCCGATGACCGACGGCACCAGCGGGGCCAGGCGCTGCCGACCGGCGTCGGTGGTGAAGTCGTTGACCAGGCGGGCGAGGCCGGCGAGCAGCGGGTGCGTGCAGGCCGGGTGGTCACTCCACGGTTCGCCCGCGAGGAACGACGCCAGCTCCATGAAGCAGGCGCCCTTGCGTGGGTTGCGGTGCTTGCCCCGAGACAGAACCGGCACCACGTCGGGGAGACGGATATCGGCGGTCCACATATCCATCAGTGTGCCCGCTGACGCGCCATCCGGCACCCTCAATTCCATGATCAAGGCGTCCCTCACGTCGTTATAGCTACCTGAGGGACGCCTTGATCGTGGTGGGGAAGGTGTGGCGGCGGAGCAGCGCCACCGTGAGCGCCGCGGCGAGCGCCGCCGTCACCACCAGGAAGGACGTGCCGCCACCCGCGCGGTCGGCGAGGAAGCCGGCCAGCGCGGAGCCGCCGGCGCTGCCGGCCTGGCCCGCCGTGACGAGCCAGCCGTAGGCCTCGCCGGTCCGGCCGGCCGCCGCCGACGCCGAGACCAGCTCGTCCGCCGTGGCCAGCCACGGCGAGAGTCCCAGGCCGAAGACCGCGATCACGACCGCCATCTGGGACACCGTGCTGGCCAGCGCGAGCGGCAGCGACGCCGCCGCGAGCAGGCCCAGGAGCATCGGGTACGCCCGGGCGGCCGTGCCGCGCCGACCCCGCGCCGTGACGACCAGCCCGCCGGCGAGGCTGCCGAGCGACCAGACGGTGACCAGCAGGCCGGCCTGGCCGGGGTGACCGGTGTGCGCCGCGAACGCCGGTACCAGCACCCACATGGCACCCATGCACCACATATATCCGATGTGGACGGTGATGAGCGTGCGGAGCGCGGCGGTGGCCAGCGCGGTGCTCGACGCGATGGCCGGCGCGCTGGTCGGTGCCTCGTCCTCGGGGCGTCCGGGCGCGACCACCGCGGCGACCACGAGTGCGGCCGCGCCCACGGCGGCGCAGGTCAGGAGGGCGGTGCGGGCGCCGCCCACGGCCACCGCGCCGGTGACCGCCAGCGGCCCGGCGACGTAGACGAGCTCCTGGATCGATGCGTTCAGCGCGTAGACGCGGCTCACCCCGCCGGGCGGGACCAGGCGGGCGATCACGGTCCGCACACTGGCCAGGACCGGCGGCGTGGTCAGGCCGAGCAGCGCGCAGAGTGCCACGAAGGCGGCCGGTGTCCGGGTCACCGCGAGGCCGACGTGCGTGACGATGGACACGGCGCCGGCGACGAGCAGGACCCGGCGGTACCCGTACCGGTGCAGGGCCCGGCCGAGCGGCGGCGCGGTCACGGCGAGGCCGACCGCCGCGGTGGCGGCGCCCGCACCGGCCACCGCGTAGCTGCCGGTGTTGGCGTGCCCAAGCAGGACGAGGACGAGCGGCCGCATCGCGGTGGGCAGCAGCGCCGCGTTGCCGGCGACCACCAGAGCGAGCACTCGCGGTGGTACATTCATGACTTATGAATATACCCACCACGGCTGGTGTATAGACCCATGCTGGTGTATAGACCCATGGATGAGGTCGCCAACCTTCTCGGTGCGCTGGCGCTCCATGTCACCGGGCAGGTGCGGGCCGCGGTGACCGACCGGGCCAGCGGCGGCGGGGTGCTGGCCGACGCGCTCGTGGTGATCAAGGACCAGCCGGGCCGCACCGTCGACTGGCTCGGCCAGGTGCTCCAGGTGTCGCAGCCCGGCGCGGTGCACGTGGTGCGGAAGCTGGCCGGCGCCGGCTGGGTCGAGAAACGGCCGGGCGCCGACGCGCGCAGCCTCGCGCTGTACCTGACCGCGGCCGGTGCCCAGGTCGCGGACGGCGTGCTCGCGGCCCGCCAGGAGGTGCTGCTGCGGCTGGTCGGCACGCTCACCCCGGACCAGCGGGCGGCGCTCGCCTCGGTGGCGGCCGCCCTGCTCGGGCCACCGGCGGAAGACGAGCGCAGCCTCGCCCGGCTGTGCCGGCTGTGCGACCGATCCTGCTGCGGCCACTGCCCCGTGCACGCCGCGCTCAGCGGCCGTTCCTCATGATCAAGGCGTCCCTCACGTCGCTATAACGACTTGAGGGACGCCTTGATCATGAGGAGGATCGGCGGTGTGTTGCTGACCGTGACGACGACGCACCAGCCGGCCACCGACCTCGGGTACCTGCTCGTGAAGCATCCCGACAAGGTGCACCGGTTCGACGTGCCCACCGGCACGGCGTACGTGATGTTCCCGGAAGCGACCCCCGAGCGCTGCACGGCGGCGCTCATCCTCGACGTGGACCCCGCGGTGGGCAGCCCGTACGTCAGCGACCGGCCGTACGCGGCGTCCAGCCTGCTCGCCGCCGCGCTCGCGAAGGTGTTCCGCACGGCGCTGCGCGGCGCGTCCAAGGACCGGCCGGAGCTGGCGGCGCAGCCGATCCCGCTGTCGCTGCGGGTGCCGGCGCTGCGCTGCCAGGGCGGCGCCGACCTCGCCGGACGGCTCTTCGCGCCGCTCGGCTGGACGGTCGACGCCGCGCCGGTGCCGCTCGACGAGACGCACCCGGAGTGGGGCGACAGCCGCTACGTCGACCTCACCCTCACCGGGACGCTGCGGCTCGCGGACGCGCTCAACCACGGGTACGTGTTGCTGCCGGTCCTCGACGACGCGAAGCACTACTGGGTGGCGCCCGACGAGATCGAGAAGCTGCTGCGCGCCGGCGCGGGGTGGCTCGCGGCGCACCCGGAACGGCGGCTCATCACCCGGCGCTACCTGGCGCACCGGCGGGCGCTCGCCGACACCGCCCTGGCCCGGCTGGCCGAGGACCAGCCCGACGAGGCGCCCGAGCTGTCCATTGTGGAGGAGCCGTCGCTCGCCGCGCGGCGCCGGGCCGCCGTCCTCGACGTCCTGACCCGATCGGGGGCCAGCCGCGTCCTGGATCTCGGGTGCGGCGCCGGCGCGCTGCTCGGCGAGCTGCTGAGGGACAAGCGGTACCGGGAGATCGTCGGCGTCGACGTGACCACCCGCGCGCTGGAGCTGGCGCAGCGCCGGCTGCGGCTGGACCGCCTGCCGGAGCGGCAGCGCGAGCGGGTGCGGCTCTGGCAGTCTGCGCTGACCTATCGGGACGACCGGCTGCGGGGGTACGACGCGGCCGTGCTGATGGAGGTGATCGAGCACCTCGACCCGCCGCGGCTGCCCGCGCTGGAGAGTGCGGTGTTCGGGCACGCCCGTCCCGGCACGGTGATCGTGACGACGCCCAACGCGGAGCACAACGTGCGCTACCCGGGCCTGGCGGCGGGCGCGATGCGGCATGCCGACCACCGGTTCGAGTGGACCCGCGCCGAGTTCGCCGCGTGGGCGCGCGCGACCGCCGCCGCGCACCGGTACACCGTCCACATCGACGGGATCGGGCCCGCCGACCCCGAGGTGGGTGCGCCCACCCAGCTGGCGGTCTTCACCACCGAGGGGGACGGCTGATGGAGCTCGACATCCCGGAGCTGTCGCTCGTCGTGCTGATCGGCATCTCCGGCTCCGGCAAGTCCACGTTCGCGCGCCGGCACTTCGCGCCCACCCAGGTGCTGTCCAGCGACGCGTTCCGCGCACTGGTGTCCGACGACGAGAACGACCAGTCGGCGTCCGCGGACGCGTTCGACGCGCTGTACTACGTCGCCGGCAAGCGGCTGCGCGCCGGCCGCCGGACCGTCGTCGACGCCACGAACGTGCAGCCGCTCGCGCGCGCCGCCCTGGTGAAGGTGGCCCGCGAGCACGACGTGCTGCCGGTGGCGATCGTGCTCGACGTGCCCGAGCCGCTGTGCTGGGAACGCACGCGGGCCCGGCCGGACCGGCACTTCGGGCGCCCGGTGCTGGCCCGGATGGCGCGCGACATGCGCCGCTCGCTGGGCCAGCTCGGCCGGGAGGGCTTCCGCAAGGTGCACGTGCTGCGCGGCGTCGCGGAGGTCGAGGCGGCCACCATCCGGTACGACCGGCTGTTCAACGACCGCACCGACCTCAGTGGACCGTTCGACGTCATCGGCGACGTGCACGGCTGCCGGGACGAACTGGTGGCGCTGCTGACCCGGCTCGGCTGGGAGGTGCGGCCGGACGGCGCCACCCACCCCGAGGGGCGTACCGCCGTGTTCGTCGGCGACCTCGTCGACCGCGGGCCGGACTCGCCGGGCGTGCTGCGCCTCGTGATGGGCATGGTGGCCGCCGGCACCGCGCTGTGCGTGGCCGGCAACCACGAGGAGAAGCTGCTGCGCAAGCTGCGCGGCCGGAAGGTGGCGGTGGCGCACGGCCTCGCCCAGACGCTGGAGCAGCTCGCCGCCGAGCCGCCGGAGTTCAGCACGGCCGTCCAGTCCTTTATCGACGGTCTGGTCAGCCACTACGTGCTCGACGGCGGCCGGCTGGTGGTCGCGCACGCCGGGCTCAAGGAGGAGTACCACGGGCGGGCGTCCGGCCGGGTGCGGGCGTTCGCGCTCTACGGCGACACGACCGGCGAGACCGACGAGTACGGCCTGCCGGTGCGCTACCCGTGGGCGCGCGACTACCGGGGCCTCGCGACCGTCGTGTACGGGCACACGCCGACCACCGTGCTGGAGTGGGTGAACAACACCATCTGCCTCGACACCGGCTGCGTGTTCGGCGGGGCGCTGACCGCCTTGCGGTACCCGGAGCGCGAGCTGGTCCAGGTGCCGGCCGCCAAGGAGTACTACGCGCCGGCGCGGCCGCTGGGTGCCGGTGTGCGGCGCGGTGCCTGGGGAGCGGCGGCCCGCCGCGACGACGAGCTGGACCTCGCCGACGTCACCGGACGGCGGCACCTCGACTACGGGTACGGCTCGCTGACGGTGCCCGCCGAGAACGCGGCCGCCGCGCTGGAGGTGATGAGCCGGTACGCCGTGGCGCCGGCCGCCCTGGTGTGGCTGCCGCCGACCATGGCGCCGTGCTCCACTTCCACTGTGGACGGGTTCCTGGAGCACCCGGCGCAGGCGTTCGACGACTACCGGTCGGCGGGCGTGGACCGCGTCGTGTGCGAGGAGAAGCACATGGGCTCGCGGGCGGTGGTGCTGGTCCGGCAGGACGGCGGCGTCATCCACACCCGCACCGGGCGGCCGTTCTTCGCGGACGGCGCGCGTAACGACGCGTTGCTCGACCGGGTCCGCGCCGCCGTCACCACGGCCAACCTCTGGTCCGAGTTGGACAGTGACTGGCTGCTGCTGGACTGCGAGCTGCTGCCGTGGTCGGCCAAGGCGGAGCCGCTGATCCGGGAGCAGTTCGCCGCCGTGGGCGCCGCCGGACGGGCCGCGCTGCCACCGGTACACGAGGTGCTGGACGCGACGGCCGCGCGCGGGCTCGACGTGGCCGCGCTGCGGTCGCGCTTCGCCCAGCGGGAAGCCGACCTGGCGCGGTTCACCGACGCGTACCGGGCGTATGCCCGCCCGGCGGCGGTGACGCTGGCGCCGTTCGCGGTGCTGGCCGGGTCGGCCGGCACGTTCACCGGGCGCGACCACGGCTGGCACCTGGCGCTCGCGGACCGTCTGGTCGCCGCCGACCCGGCCACGTTCACGGCGACCCGCCGGATGGTGGTCGACCTCGCTGACGACGCGGCGGTCGCGGCGGCCACCGAGTGGTGGCTGGCGCTGACCGCGGACGGTGGCGAGGGGATGGTCGTCAAGCCGTACGCGGGGCTGGCCGCCGTCAACCGCAAGGGCCGGCTGCTGCAACCGGGCCTGAAGTGCCGCGGCCGGGAGTACCTACGGATCATCTACGGGCCGGAGTACACCGCGCCGGAGCAGCTGACCGCGCTGCGCCGGCGGTCGCTGGGCCGCAAGCGGGGGCTCGCGCTGCGCGAGCACGGCCTGGGCCTGGCGGCGCTCGACCTGCTGGCGGCCGGCGCCCCGCTGTGGCGGCGCCACCAGCTCGTGTTCGCGATCCTGGCCTGCGAGTCCGAGCCCGTCGACCCCCGCCTCTAGCTCTTCATGATCGAGGCGCGTAGGTATACCTAGATCGCCTTACGCGGCGCCTAAGGCCCCGGCGAGCAGCCAAGATAGGTAGCAGCGCCCGATGTCCGGGCCCTCGTACCCGCCGAAGATAGATACATCAGCGGAACGAGGGAGTGAGACAAATGTTCGGACACCCAGACATCGTGCTGGCGCAGGCGTACGACCGGCAGCGGGAGCTGATCGAGGAGGCCCACCGGGGCCGGCTCCTGGACATCGCGCTCCGGGCCCGGAAGGCTCGGCGGGCCACCAAGGAGCGGGTGCGGGGCGAGCCCACCGGTACCCTGGCCTCGTGCGGACCTCGCGCGGCGGCGCCAGCCCAGTGATGATCGGGCGCGACCGCGAGCTGCGCCGGTTGGCGCGGCTCGCGGCCGCTCGGGAACCGGCCGTCGGCATCATCGCCGGCGAGCCGGGTATCGGAAAGACCCGTCTCGTGCAGGAGCTGCTCGCGACGCTGCCCGAGGAGACCGTGGTGCTCGTCGGGCAGGCGGAGCCCGGGTCGCTCGCCCGGCCGTACGAGGTGCTGCTCGACGCGATCGACGGGCATCCCGACGTCGACCCCGAGCAGCTGGCCGCGCTGTCCGACCCGCGGCGCAGCCCGGTCGAGCGGCTGCACACCGGCCTGACCCTGCTCGCCGGCCTGGTCGGTGAGGCGCCGGCCGTGATCGTCTTCGAGGACCTGCACTGGGCCGACTCGGAGAGCGCCGCCCTGTTCGAGCGGATCGCCGACCAGCGCGGGCCGCGCCTGCTGATCGGCACCTACCGGCCGGACGAGGTGACCCGCCGGCAGCCGGTCGCCGGCCTACTGGCCCGGATGGAGCGCCGGCACGCGCTCACCCACGTGCGCCTGGACCGGCTCACCCCGTCGCAGGTCGCGTCGCTGCTGGCCGCGGCCACCGGCGCGCCGGCGTCGGTACGCGCCGCGAACGCGCTGCACCAGCGCACCGGCGGCAACCCGTTCTTCCTGGAGGAGCTGCTGCGCTCCCGACCCGGCTGCGACGTCGAGGAGATGGTCGAGCAGCCGCTGCCGTGGAGCCTCGCCGAGGTGCTGCGGCGGCAGGTCGACGACCTCGACCCGGCCAGCCACCGGATCGTCGAGGCGGCCGCCGTGCTCGGCCAGCGCATCCCGTTCGACCTGCTCGCCGGCGTGACCGGGGCGGGGGAGGACGACCTGATCGCGGCGCTGCGCGACCTGGTGACCCGCGGCGTGCTGGTGGAGTCCGGCGACGACGAGTTCGCGTTCCGGCACGCGCTGGTGCGCGAGGCGATCAGCGAGCAGATGCTCGGCCGGCAGCGCCGCCGGTTGCACGAGGCGGCGCTCGACGTCCTCGTCACGGGCGGGGCGTCGGACCCGGCCATGGTCGCGCACCACGCGCGCGCCGCCGGCCGGTACGACGACATGGTCGCCGCCGCGCGTCGCGGCACCGCCATGTACCTGTCGATCGGGTCCGCGTTCCAGGCGCTGCAGCTCGCCGAGATGGGCCTCGACGAGTTGCCCGACGACGCCGAGCTGCTGGCCGGCGCGGCCCGGGCGGCCTGGCTGGCCGGGCTGCTCGACGACGCGGTGCGGTACGGGCGGCGCTGGCGTGACCTGGCCGCCACCCCCGCCGACCGGGCACAGGCGCTGTACCTGCTGATCCGGCTGGCCTGGGAGGCCGAAGAGCTCGACGAGATGCGGGCGACGCGCCGGGAGGTCGAGGCGCTCATCGAGCGGCTGCCGCCGGGCGCGGAGCGGGGCCGCGCGATGACCGCGGTGGCGCAGGCGGCCATGCTCGACGACGACCTCGACGCCACCCTCGCGTTCTCCGACCGGGCGCTGGCCCTGGCCGAGGAGTTCGACCTGCCCGACGTGCGGCTCGCCGCGCTGGTGGAGAAGGGCTCGGCGCTCAACAACTGGCCGCAGACCTCGGCGGAGGGCCAGGAGATCCTCGTGAGTCTGGTCGCCGAGGCGGAGAAGCGCGGCGAGTGGCTGCTGGCCGCCCGCGCGCTCAACAACGCGCTGCAGGGCATCCCGCCGGAGTCGCCGACGGAGTACGCCGAACAGCTCGAACGGATGCGGGTCGACGCGGAGCGGGGCGGCTACGAGTGGCTCGCCGTGGTGGCGTACTTCGAGGGCCGGGCGCGGATCGCGATGCGCGGTGGCGACCTGCACGCCGCGATCGAGGCCCTGGAGGACGGGCGCGACCGCGACCGCGGCTTCCAGCGCCGGGGCCGGTGGAGCGACGTGCACGGGGTGTTCCTCGCCGGCCTCTACCTGGAGGCGGGCGAGCTGGACCGGGTGGAGCGGCTCATCGAGGAGATGCGCGAGGGCAGCCGCCGGGTCCGGGCCGCGCTGCCCGGCCTGGACTTCCACCTCAGGTGCCGGCGGGGCGACCTCGACGGGGCCGGGGAAGCGCTCGCGCGGCTGTACACCGTCCTGGCTGGACAGGAGTGGCGCAGCGGCGCGCAGGCCCACGACCTGATCTCGGCGGCCATCGCGCTCGGGCTGCCGCTCGGCGTGCTCGACCGGATGGCCACCGAGCTGCTGGGCGACGACGTCTGGGACGACTACCGCACGCTGGTCGACGCCCAGGTCGCCGAGGCGCACGGCCGCGCCGGCGAGGCGCTCACCGGATACCTGTCGCTGGTGGACTCGCGCGTCTTCAACCCGCCGGTGCGCGGCACCGCGCGGGTCGGCGCCGCCCGCTGCCTGCTCGCCGCCGACCGGGGGGAGGCCGCCGCCGAGCAGGCGGCGGCCGCCACCCCGCTGCTCGCGCGGTGGGGCGGTTGGCGGCTGGCAGAACTTCAACTGGTACGCGCGCGGCTGGGCCTGGCGCCCCCGGACGCCGCCGGTGCCGTGACCGGGCCGGCCGCGCTCACGCCGCGGGAGCGCGAGGTGGCGTTGCTGATCAGCGACGGACTGACCAACGCCGAGCTGGCCCGCCGGCTCTACATCTCGCCCAAGACCGCCGCCGTGCACGTGTCCAACATCCTGCGCAAGCTCGGCGTCGCGTCCCGGACCGAGGTGGCGGACGCGGTCGGCCGTACGTAGGTACCCGGCGGCGCCCGGTCGGCGTTACCCTGTCGGCCGTGACGCCGGAGTGGGCGGCGGTCGTCGTCGCCAGCATCGCCTTGGTCTTCTCGCTGTCCACTGTGTTCCAGGGGCGCCGGTCGTTGCGGGCCACCACATATCGCAGCGCCACCGACCTGGTGCTCGAGGTCGACCGGATCTTCATCGGCGAGCCCCACCTGCGGCGGTACTTCTACGACGGCGAGGAGTGCGCGGAGGCCGATCCGGAGTACCAGAAGGTGCAGGCCATCGCGGAGTTCTACCTGGACATCGTCGAGTGCGTCTGGGACCACCGGGAGTTCAACCCCGCCGACCGCCGGGCCTGGCGGGAGTGGATCCACGACGTGTTCGAGGGCGCGCCGCCGCTCCGCACGCTCTACGGCCGGCATCCCGACTGGTATCCGACACTGATGGACCTGTTCACCTGGGAGAGCTGCGACAAAGTGGACGAGCACGGGTGGGTGCGTCCGGCGCCCGGGCCGAGCGGTGCCGGGCTGGCGTTCCGGCTACGCCGGCGGTTACGCAAGGTGCCGGCGCTGCGCGTCGCCACCGCGCGGTACATCGCGACCTTCCCGCCGTTCCCTGCCGTTCCCACACGGCTACCCGTGCCTCGCGGTGAGGCCGGCGAGGAGCGCGCCGATGACGGCGGCCTCCTCGGTGGTGCCGCGGAATTCGGCGTCGATCACGCGTAGCACGTGGTCCGCGAAGGGCTGGCCGGCGCCGCGCGCACGGTCCAGCGCCAGCAGGGCGTCCTGAAGCGAAAGACGCGCGGCGTGCAACTCGGCCATGGCCACCTGGAGGTGCTCGTCGGTCACCGGTTCCCCTTACTGACAGATGGGCCGCGTTATTTCTAGTACGTCCCGGGCCGGCCGTCACAGAACGTAATGACCCCTCGGGCAACCGTTGATTGCGTTCCCGATGCGGAGGGTCGACCCCGCCGGCACCTACCGTCGACCGGTTGGCGCCGCATGCCGGCGTTGTGCCGATTTGGCGCTCCCCGCATGTGATGCAGGTCACATAGCGGTATTGGGGATGGCTCCGTCCTCCTAGGACATGTGACTTTCGAGTCGAGCCGGCGCACCATAGGTTGACCTCGTGGGGAACGATTTCCGGGTTGCCCCCGACGAATGGGAATGCCGGGTGTTCATCGCCGTCGCGGAGACCCGCGGCGCGGAAGCCGCTGCCCAACGCCTGAAGGTCCTCCGGGGCGGGCGATACGAACGGCAGTCGGTGGAGAAGATCCTGAAGAAGATCGAATCCTGGGCCGGCGAGACGCTGCTGGAACGCCATTCCGATCGGCGGCTTTATCCGACGGCGCGAGGTCAGGAATTCCTGGAGTCGGCACGGGCCGTCGTGCGGCAGTACCAGGTGTTGCGCGGTGAGATCGGGCGGCCGGCGCGGCCGACGCTCGCCTGCCTCCCGCACCACACGCCATTCGTGGCGCTGGCGGAGGAAATCCTTCTCGACGCGCCGCCTGCGGGCACGGAGAAGATCAATGTCGAATACCTGCAACAGCATCAGCGGGGCGAAGGAGAATTTCATCGGCACGCGGTGGCGAGATTGCGGGAGAACGTCTACCAATTGATCATCGGTCCGCGCGTGAATGATCCGAAGACGTATGACTCGACGACGCTCTACCACTCGCAACTCGAGGCCATGGTGGACCGCGATTATCCCGGCCCGGAAATATCGCTCGCGGAGCTGATCAGCGGCTATCGGATGTTGGTGCCGCCTGCCGATACGCGATCTCGGAGATTGCTCGAAGACAGCATCACGAAATGGGGCATCCCCGATCCCGGGCCGCTCGTGCGGGTGGCGGGCGAGACGTACGAAACCGCCACCAGCGTGATGCGGCTGCGCACCGAGAACAGCCAGCGGCGGGGCGGCCCGCGGGTCGCGGTCGCGCCCTCGGACGTCGCGCTGCCCTACAAGGCGGGCATGGAGTTCGGTGGGCGGCACGCCGACCGCTTCAAATGGGTGCCCATCTGCCACGGCGACGAACCGCTGCGCTTGGAGGTCTGCGTGACGGTCCGCCGCGGCAACCGGGATGCCCTGGCCGGCGTCGTGGCGGCGCTCGCCACGGCGGTCCGGCGGCTCGACAGCCTGCCCGACCAGGACGGCCTCTCCGGCGCCACCATCCACCCCCGCCCCCCGACCCCATGACCCCGTCCCATGATCAGGGCGTGCATCCCCGCGGTCGAACCACGGGGAGGGCGCCCAGGT
>JBBEWH010000109.1:0-3625 GCA_037414955.1 Actinomycetes bacterium KLBMP 9797 | reverse complement strand
CCCCCGCCCGATGAGCGGGGGGCCCCCCCGCCGTTCCCACCGCCGCCCCGCACGCCCTGATCATGACGATGGGCCGTGGGCGTGTGTTCATGGTGATGGGCGCGTCCGGCTAGGTGATGGGCGCGCCTCGGCTAGAGCAGGGGGCGCACGTCGGTCGCGGCGAAGCGGACGAATCCTTCGGGGTCGGGGTCGTCCGGGGTGGGCTGCAGGATCACCGCGTCGGCCCCGGCGTCGGCCCACCGCTGCACGGCCGCGGCCACCGTGTCCGCGTCGCCGGCCACCGTGACGTCCAGCCCCGGCGGGTATCCCCATCGGCGATACTCCGCCGCCATCCGTTCCGCCGCGTCCGGCCCGGTCGCCGTGTGCAGGTACATGACGATCCGGTGCTCCTTGCCGACCCGCTCGCGCGCCTCGCGGATCGTCTCGACCGTCGTGCCGGCCGTGAAGATCGTGCCGTCGGCGACCTCGCCGGCGAGGCGCAGCGTGCGCGGGCCGATGCCGCCCGCATACACCGGGACGGCCTCCACCGGCGGCCAGTCCAGCGCGACGCCGTCGAGGGTGACGTAACGCCCCTGGACCGACACCCGCTCGCCGCGCAACAGGGCGCGCAGCGCGTCGACATACTCCCGCAGCAGCGTCAACGGCGAGTCGACCCGCGCGCCAACCTGCCCCATCCAGCCCTGCACGCCGTGGCCGACGGCGATGTGCACCCGCCCCGGGAAGAGGCGGTGCAGCGTCGCGACCTCCATGGCGGTGAGCGCCACGTTGCGCAGCGGCACCGGCAGCAGACCGACGCCGACCCGCAACCGCTCGGTCCAGGCCAGCGCGGCCGCGGCGCTGGCGACGCCGCTCTCCAGGAAGCAGTCTTCCCACAGCCACAGCTCTTCCAGGCCCGCGTCGTCGGCCGCGCGCACCACGTCGCGCAGCCGCTCGGGCGGCAGTTGAGGCAGGTAGACAGCGCCAAGACTCGTCATGCCGCCCATCATGCCGCCGCCCACCGACATGATCAGACCTCGGGAACTCGCCACGGCGCCATCGCCAATCTCGCGGCGATCCAGACCGTTCCGCCCTGGCGGTCGACGCCACCGTTCCCGCCTGTCCGCGCGTCGTCAGCGCTTCCTGGCAGCGGACCGGCACGGCGACGACTCCGTCGCGGTGTCGTTGCGCGGACGTTCTTTGGCACGGCGACGGTTAGCTCGTCGTCCGTGTCCGTGTCCGTGTCCGTGGTCCGCGGTCCGTTGTTGTGGAGCCTCGATTCGGTGTGGCTGTTCCGCGCTGGCTGGCTGCCCCGCAAGAGTTTCCTGGACGACCAGCAGAAGGTCGCGCCCAGCTCGCCTCTCCCGGCGGCTGATCACACCCAAGCAGATGCCTCGTGGCGGATGGCGGCGTCGGCCAGCCGTCCCGGCTCGAAGACCGCCACCGCCACGCGGAGTTCCGGGGCCAACGCGCCCCAGAGCTCCTCAAGAAGTTCGTCCTGGTCGGCAGCATCGGTCCGGACTTCGAGGAACGGCTCGCCGGTCGCGACCACGTGGCCGTCGGAGCGATACGT
The DNA here is from genome assembly GCA_037414955.1 of Actinomycetes bacterium KLBMP 9797. Classification (GTDB taxonomy): domain Bacteria; phylum Actinomycetota; class Actinomycetes; order Mycobacteriales; family Micromonosporaceae; genus Phytohabitans. The sequence continues at coordinate 2,076 of JBBEWH010000109.1, read as the reverse complement.
CGTCATCAGCACGGCATCCCCCGGCTCCAGATCCCGGACCGCTAGCGTCAGCACGTCCGCCGCCGTCCGACCGCCGCGACTCCGCCGCGCGGCACCGAACCACGCCTCCCGCCCCGAGCGAAGGTCCGCCACCACAGTGATGCGGGGTGTGAAGATCGGTGGGTCGGGTTCGTACTCCAGCCCGCCCAGCGCCTCGACCGGGCTTTGAGCTTCTCGCAGGCGGTCAGACACCACGGCGACCTGCTCGCCGTTGCCGAAGACCAGCCACCCATCCCGTTCGCGGGCCGCGACATAGTGCCGAAGCGGATCGTGCTCCGACTCACCGGTCGGCGAGACGATCAGTTCTCCCTCGCCGCGGCGAACGGCTCGGGCTTTGGAGGCCCCGCTGCGTCCGGTCAGGAAGTAGCTACCGCACAGTGCGCCGCTGAGCGTCCTCGCCCACAGCACACCCCGCCCCGGATAGCGGTTCCCTGTCACGACCTCGTGCACCTGATCCACCGGGCCGCACACCCCTCTATCTGCTCGAACGCGAAGCGCAGGTTCTCCGCGCCCACCATCCAACAGCAACGGCATCGCTCTTGGCCGGGCAGCCCTCTATCGACCTCCGGGCCGGCAGCAGCCACCCCGACCGGCGATCCACCGAGCCCACCGGGCGTCGCTGTGGCTGTCCGGCTGGTCCGCAGTCTCGGTAATCGAGGGCGAGCCAGTAGTGTCCCTGGCCGTTGAGTAGGACCACTGGTGACGGAAGCTCCCATTCCTGCACCAGGTATGGGGTGTCGAGCAGCGCGATCGTGTCAGCTTGCCCGGCAGGTCCAATCCCGTAGAGGTGTTCGAAGGGAACGTGATCATCGGCGTAGAAGTTGGCGTCGGCTGGGCAGGCGTCCCATGCGTCGGCGATGACGCCGCCGTTCTGAATCCGAAGCAGGTGGATGAGGTCGGGCGGCAAGGGGACACCGAGCTGCGTCTCTGCGTCGACGACCAGCTCGTCCGTCAACGGAGGCAGGCGGAGATGCTCAACATCCGGGTGCCAGAAACTGACCGCGACCTGGTCGAACGACGCCATGCCGATCATGGTGGCATGCCCGCCCTATCGATGTCGCCGCCGGCGGGGCGCCGATCGACGGTCGAGGTGCGGCGGGTCGGCCGGTCCAGGCGCGGATCACCTCAACGGCGAGCCAGTGGCCGCGTCTCTCGGCGTCGTCAACGGGTGTGGTTGCGGCAGAGCTGAGGCGTTGCGGGTCTGCTCAACGACCGGACCGGCCGGCACGACTCGAACGACTGAGGAACATGTGGCTCCTGTTTTCGGAGTCGTGGTCAGTCCTACGTCCTTCGGTGGTAGATGTTCCGGCGCGGTTTGCGCTCACTGTCCACATGGTGCGGTGGGATGAACTCGGGGAGCCCGTCGGCGGCGATCCGCACCTGCCAATCCTCCTGGTGGATCAAGCGGTGATGAAAACGGCACAGGAGCACACCGTTGTCCAGCGAGGTCGACCCACCGTCTGTCCAATGTATTATGTGATGGCAGTCGCACCACTTCGCGGGGCGGTCACACGACGGAAACGCGCAGCCACGGTCACGCACGATGATCGCCCGGCGCAGCGGTCCGTCGAACAACCGGCGGGAGCGGCCGGCGTCCAACACCTGACTCTGCCCACCGAGCACGAACGGGATCAGACGGGCGTCGCACGCCCACCGGCGCACCTGCTCGGGGCTCAGCCGTTCACCGGTGTCGAGTTGCCCGATGCCGACCTGGCGGCGCAGGAGGTCCCAGTCGACGACGATCGCCACGTGTGCGTGTTCGCCGCCCTGTTCGGGTAGGTCGCCGGCGTCCATCGCCCGCTGGCACACATCGGTCAACGCGTCCGCCCGCCGCTGCGTCGCGGTCCGGTCGTCCTCCGGCAGCGGCTTGCACAGCGGGTCGAGGGCGTTGTTGACGATCGCGGCCGCTCCGGCCGGCAACCACCCGCTAACCCGGTAGCGACCATCACCGTTGTTGGAGAGGTTGAACGCCTTCGTCTGCTCGGCCCGCTTCTCCTCCCGCCGTAGCGCCTCCTCATCCACCCTGTCGGCGATGTC
>JBBEWH010000108.1:0-59319 GCA_037414955.1 Actinomycetes bacterium KLBMP 9797 | reverse complement strand
CCCCCACCCCGTGGCCACGACGGCGCTATGTCTCCACGTGATCTTGGACGCTCGTCGCGGTCCACGCTCGATCATGGAAATGCCCGCCGATCAAGGGCTCGGGCACATGGATCCGAGATCAAACCATGTGCCCAAGCCCTTGATCGGCGGGGGTATCCCTTGATCGGCGCGGCGCCTCGGCGCGGCGGGCGCGGGCGCGGCGGGCGCGGGCGCGGCGGGCGCGGGCGCGGCGGGCGGGACCGGGGGTGTGGGGAGGGACTGGTTAGGTTGAGGGGGTGAGGAGCAGGGCGCTGGTGGGGACGCCGGTGCCGGCGGTGACCAGCGCCGGGCCGCCGCCGGGGACCTGGTTGACCGCGGTACCCCGGACCTGGCGCACCGCCTCGGCGATGCCGTTCATGCCGTGGATGTACGCCTCGCCGAGCTGCCCGCCGTGCGGGTTGACCGGCAGCCGCCCGTCCAGCGCGATGCCGCCGTCCGCGACCAGGTGCCGGGCCTCGCCGCGCGCGCAGAACCCGAGCTCCTCCAACTGCATCAGCACGTACGGCGTGAAGTGGTCGTACAGCACCGCCACCCGCACGTCGTCCGGGGTGAGGCCGGCGCGCCGCCACAGCTGGCGCGCGACCATGCCCAGCTCCGGCAGGCCGGCCGGGCCGTCGCGGTAGTAGCTGGTCATCACGTACTGGTCGGGGCCGCTGCCCTGCGCGGCGGCCCGGATGACGGCCGGCGGCTGGCGCAGGTCGCGGGCGCGCGCCAGGCTCGTGACGACCACCGCCACCGCGCCGTCGCTCTCCTGGCAGCAGTCCAGCAGCCGCAGCGGCTCGGCGATCCAGCGGGACGCCTGGTGGTCGGCGAGCGTGATGGGCCGGTCGTGGAACCAGGCGCGCGGGTTGGTGGCGGCGTGCCGGCGGGCGGCCACCGCGACCCGGCCGAGGTCCTCGGTGGTGGCGCCGGACTCGTGCAGGTAGCGCTGGGCCAGCATGGCCACCATCGCGGCCGGCGTGGCGAGGCCCATCGGGTAGTGCCAGCCGGCGTCCACACCGGACGATGTGGGTGCGCCGGCGAGCGCCCGCGACACCTGCCCGAACCGGCGGCCGGAGCGCTCGTTGAGCGCCCGGTAGCACACCACCACGTGCGCGGCGCCGGTCGCGACCGCCATCGCCGCCTGCTGGACGACGCCGCAGGCCGCGCCGCCGCCGTACCCGACCTGGCCGAAGTACGTCAGCGCCGGCACGCCCAACTCCCGGGCGACCGCGATCTCGGCGGTGCTGTCCATCGTGAACGTGGCCATGCCGTCCACATCGGACGGCGTCAGGCCGGCGTCGTCGAGCGCGGCCCGCGCCGCCTCCACCGCCAGCCGCAGCTCACTGCGCCCGGAGTCCTTGCTGAACTCGGTCGCCCCGATCCCCACGATCGCCGTCTCTTCCATGATCAAGGCGTCCCTGTAGTCGTTATAGCGACGTGAAGGACGCCTTGATCATGGGGAGGGAGGTGCACGGTGACCGTGCCGGTCACGTGGGCGCCGAGGCTGTTGCGCCCGGCCACCTCGACCACGCACGCGCCGCCGGCGGCTTCCGCCACCCGCCCGGTGAAGGTCAGCGTCTCGTACGGGTAGCAGGGCACCCCGAGCCGGATGGCGATCCGGCCGACCCGCGCATCGGGGCCGGCCCAGTCGGTCACGTACCGCTGGACGAGCCCGGTCGTGGTGAGGATGTTGAGGAAGATGTCCGTGCCGCCGCGGCGGACCGCGATGTCCCGGTCGTGGTGCACGTCCTGGAAGTCGCGGGTGGCGATCGCCCCGCTGACGATGAGCGTCGGCGTCACCTCGATGGACCACTCCGGGAGTTCGGTCATGCCAGCCGCCAGGCGGGGAGGTTCAGTGTGGGATCCACCCGGACGAAGTCGACCCGCACCGGCGCGCCGATCCGCACCGCCCGCGGGTCGGCGTCCAGCAGCTCACCGACCACGCGCACCCCCTCGGGCAGCGCTACCAACGCCACCACGAACGGCGCCGCGCGGCCCGGCACCGGCGGGTGGTGGTGCACCACGTAGCTGTAGATCTCGCCGGTGCCTGCGGCCACCAGGTGTCCCATCCGGAGGGAGCCGCAGCGCGGGCAGGCCGGCCCGGGCGGGTGCCGCCGCGCCCCGCACGCCTCGCACCGCTGGATCCGCAGCTCGCGCGCGGCGGTGCCGGCCCAGAAGAACGCGGTGTCCGGGCTCACCACGGGTGTCAGCGCGCCCTCGCGGGACGGCGCCGGCCTGAACTTCAGGATCCGGAAGCGCATCGCCGCCACCGGCTCGTCGCCCACGTACCAGGTGCTCTCGATCGTCGCGAACCAGCCCTCGCCGAGCGCCGTCCGCTTCGGACCGGCGACGTCCGCCAGCCGGCTGCGCACCGCCACCCGCTCGCCCTCCCGCAGGTACCGGTGATAGGTCTGCTCGGAGTTGGTGGCCACCACCGACGTGAACCCGGCCCTGTCGAGCACCGCCGAGATGGCGGCGAGCGGATCGTCCGGATCCGGGGCCGGGCGCAGCCCGCGCATCGTCCACACCTGGGTCATGGCGGGCGGGGCGAGACCGTCCCGTTCGTACACCGGGTTGGCGTCGCCCATCGCCTCCAGCCAGTTGCGGACCATCGGCACGTTGACCGGGTCGCGGGCATGGCGCGGCGGCGAAAGCCCCGCCGCGCGGATCCGGTCGGCGGCCGCCATGATGTCTTCGGACCGGTCGGCGGCCGCCGCGATGTCTTCGGAGGAGTTCATCGCGGCACCTTCGGCAGGCCCAGCCCGGCGGTGGCGATCAGCTCGCGCTGGATCTCGTTGGCGCCGCCGCCGAACGTGAGCACCAGGTTGCGCTTGGCCTGGAGGTCCAACCAGGACAGCAGCTCGGCGGTCGCCGGGTCGGCCGGGTCGCCGTACCGGCCGACCAGCTCCGCCAGGGCCTGCCCCAGCTCCTGCACCCGCTCGGAGTGGAACACCTTGGTGGCGGAGGCGTCCGCGACGTCGACGGACGCGGTGGCGGCCACCTGCCAGTTCAGCAGCTCGTTGACGCGCAGCGCGGCCCGCGCGCGGGCCAGCGTGCGGCACACGTCCGGCTCGTCCATGAGGGAGTGTGCCGCCGCCCAGGCCCGGACCTGGTCGTGCAGCGCCGCCAGCCGGCCCGCCGGGCCCAGCATCACCCGCTCGTGGTTGAGCTGGGTGGTGAGCAGCCGCCAGCCCGCGTTCTCGGCGCCCACCCGCATCGCCACCGGCACCCGCACGTCGCTGTAGTAGGTGGCGTTCACGTGGTGCGCGCCGTCGCAGGTGATGATGGGCGTCCACGAGTAGCCCGGGTCCCCGGTGTCCACGATGAGGATGGAGATGCCCCGGTGCCGCGGCGCGTCCGGGTCGGTGCGGCACGCCAGCCACACGTAGTCGGCCGCGTGCCCGCCGGTGGTGAACGTCTTCTGTCCATTGACGACATAGTGGTCGCCGGCGCGGACCGCCCGGGTGCGCAGGGCGGCCAGGTCGGTGCCGGCGCCCGGCTCGGTGTACCCGATGGCGAAGTGCACCTCGCCGGCGAGGATGCCGGGCAGGAAGTGCGCGCGCTGCTCGGCTGTGCCGTGCGCGAGCAGCGTGGGCCCGACCGTCTGCAGCGTGACGGACGGCAGCGGCACATCGGCTCGGGCCGCCTCGTCGACGAAGATCTGCTGTTCGATCGGGCCGAGCCCGCGCCCGCCGTACTCGACGGGCCAGCCGACGCCCAGCCAGCCGTCCCGGCCGAGCCGGCGCACGACGGCGCGGTAGGCCGGGCCGTGCCGCTCGCGGCGCAGCTCGGCCCGCTGGCCGGCGGTGAGCAGGCCGGCGAAGTAGCCGCGCAGCTCGGCGCGCAGCGCGCGCTGCGCCGCGGTCAGGTCGACGAACACGCCACCTCCCTGAGTGTGTACTCAGCGCCACCGAGCAGCCGCGTCACGTCCTTGACGAGCGCGGAGTAGCGGTGCAGCGGGTAGCTGGCGTCCAGGCCGGTGCCGCCGTGCAGGTGGTGGCAGGCGCGCAGGGCCGCCGGCCCCTCGCTGGCCAGCCAGTACGCCGCCACCGCCAGGTCCTTGTCGGCGGGCCGGCCGGTGGCGAGGCGCCAGCAGGCGGACAGCGCGGCCAGCTCGGTGGTGCGGGCCGCCACGTATACATCGGACACCCGCTGGGCGACCGCCTGGAACGCCGCGAGCGGGCGGCCGAACTGCTCACGGTGGCGCACGTGCGCGGCGGTCAGCGCGAGCGCGCCGGCCACGGCACCGGCACCGAGCGCGCAGGCGGCGGCCCGCGCGTACCGGTACACGTCGGCCGCCGCGCCGCCGGCCAGCAGCTCCGCCCGCACCGCGTCGAGGCGCACCGTGTACTCCGGCTCGCCGGTCGCGCTGGGCGTGCGGGTCAGCGTCACGCCCGTGGCCGTCGGGTCCACGATGGCGATCGCGGTGCCACCGTCCACTGTGACGGGTACCAGGAGGTGGCGCGCCCGCTCGGCGTACCCGACGCCGATCTTGACGCCGGTGACCTCGGGCCTCCCGACGGTGCGCGGCACGGCGGGCATCGGGTCGCCGGGCTCGCGGAACGCGGCCGTCAGCAGCGCGTCGCCGGCGGCGACGCCGGCCAGCAGCGTGCGCCGCTGCGCGTCGCTGCCCCACCGCGCCACCGGGAGCACGCCCAGGGCCAGCGCGAGCGCCGGCAGCGGCGCCGCCCGCCGGCCGGCCTCGACGAGCACCAGGGCGGTCTCGAGCGCGCCGAGGCCGGCCCCGCCGAGCGTGTCGGGCACGGCGAGGCCGAGCAGTCCGGCCTGGGCGAGCGCCTTCCAGAGCCGCTCCGGCGGATCGGTGGCGCCCAGCACCTCGCGGGCGAGCCGGACGACCGCCTCCTGGGTGTCGTCCGGTGCGAAGTCCACGCCAGAATTAGAACACGTTCCACTATCTTGGGGCCACCCTGATCACGACCGGACGCGAGGTAGTGTTATGTCACACCGGGGTAACGTCGACCAGGGATCATGGAGTTATGGCAGCGTCGAGAACACATACCACCAACGCCGGCGGTTCCAGCTCAGCGCTCGGCACGTTGAGCGGCGCCGACCCGGAGCCGGGCTCGGCCGCGCAGCGCGAGCGGCGGCGGCGGATCCTCGACGCCACCCTCCAACTGGCCGCCAAGGGCGGTTACGACGCCGTGCAGATGCGCGCCGTCGCCGAGCGCGCCGAGGTGGCGCTGGGGACGCTGTACCGGTACTTCCCGTCGAAGATCCACCTGCTGGTGTCGGCGCTGGCCCGCGAGCTGGAGCGCATCCAGGAGAAGCTCGACCGCACGCCGATCCCGGGCGACACCGCCTACGACCGGATGCTGGTGGTGCTCGGCCGGGTGACCCGCTCGATGCAGCGCGAGCCGCTGATCACCGAGGCGATGACCAGGGCGTTCATGTTCGCCGACCCGTCGGCCGCCACCGAGGTCAACGCGGTGGCCCGGCTGATGGAGGAGATGTTCACGCGCGCCATGCACGCGGAGGGCGAGCCGTCCGCGGACGACCGGGCGACGGCCCGGGTGATCGGCGACGTGTGGCTGTCGAACCTGGTCGCCTGGGTGACCCGGCGCGCCTCCGCCAACGACGTCATCAACCACCTGGAACTGGCCGCCCGCCTCCTCCTCCGCTAACCCCCTGCCAACGGCTCCCGCGCGTCGATCGAGGCCTTACCGTGGCGAGTTGATCTCAAAAACGCCACGACAAGCCCTCGATCGGCGAGGATCGGTCAGGGGGAGAGCACGGGGCCGAAGAGGCGGTTGGTCTGGTCGGGGCGGAGCGCGACGAACAGGCCGGTCGCCTCGACGAGGATCTCGTCCGGCTCGGCGGCGGTCGCGATGGCGGCCCGGGCGGTGACCTTGCGGCCGTCGACGCCCAGCACCCCGGCCGTGAGATGCAGGTCGGTGAGCAGCGGCACCGGCGCCCGGTACGCCGTGTCGAGCCGCACGGTCATCCCCGGGTGGCCGGCCACGCTGGTCGCGTAGCCCAGCATCTGGTCGAGCAGTAGCGCGCTGATCCCGCCGTGCGCGTACATCGGCGGCCCCTCGTACGCCAGGCCGAGCGCGCACGCACCCACGACGCCGGCGCCCGCCACCGAGATGCGCAGCGGTGGCGCGAGCGGGCTGCCGTCGCCGCACACCGGGTTGTACATCCGCACGCCCGCCAGCAGGTCGTCGGCACTGGGCAGCTCGCCCCGGTCGCGCTGCTGCTTGCCGACCGCGAGCGCGGCCTCCCGCACCAGCGCGGCGGCCCGGTGCAGCTCGTCGGTCGGCACCTCGGTCGAGGTGGCCTGCTCGACCAGCGTCCGCAGCGCGTCGCCGAGGTCGGCGATCGCCGCGCGCCGATCCCGAAGCGCGACGTCATCCCCCGACTCCGCGGCGGACTCCGCGGAGTCGCCGGACCCCGCGAACGCATGGTAGCTCCGACCCATGGGTTAGTTATAACCTGTTCTAGTCTCGCGGGAGGTGTGATGGTCACCACTGTGGAGTACGACGTCGTCGTGGTCGGCTCTGGTGCGGCCGGCATGGTCGGCGCCCTGGCGGCCGCGCGGCGCGGATTGCGCACCGTCGTCATCGAGAAGGCCGCCCGGTTCGGCGGGTCCACCGCCCGCTCGGGCGCCGGCATCTGGGTGCCGTGCAACGAGGTCGTCCTGGCCGCCGGCGTGCCGGACACGCCGGCGAAGGCGGCGGCGTACCTGTCGGCCGTGGTGGGGCCGGCGGTGCCGGTGGACCGCCAGCGGGCCTACCTGGCCGGCGGGCCGGAGATGATCTCCTTCGTGCTGCGGCACACGCCGCTGCGGTTCGCCTGGATGGCGGGCTACCCCGACTACTACCCGGAGCTGCCCGGCGGCATGCCGGACGGCCGATCGATCGAGCCGGCGGCGCTCGACCTGAACATCCTCGGCACCGAGGCCGCCGCCCTGAACCCGCCCTACCTGGCCGCGCCGGCCGGCACGGTGGTGTACACGGTGGACTACAAGTGGCTGGCGCTGATCGCCCGCCACCCGCGCGGCCTGGCCACCGCCACCGAGATCGTGATGCGCTACCTGACCCTCGCGGCGCGCGGGCAGCGGCCGGTCACCATGGGCCAGGCGCTGGCCGCCGGCCTGCGCGCCGGACTGGTCGCCGCCGACGTGCCGGTGCTGCTGAACACGGCCCTGGTCGACCTGCACGTCGAGGGCGGCCGGGTGGCGGGCGTCCTCGCCGAAAGAGACGGCGCCGAGGTGCTGTTCCGGGCCGCCCGGGGGGTGCTGGTCGCATCGGGCGGCTTCGAGCACAACGAGCGGATGCGCAAGCAGTTCCAGCGCGAGCCGATCGGCGCCGAGTGGACGGTCGGCGCCGCCTCGAACACCGGCGACGGCATCGAGGCGGGGCAGCGCGCCGGCGCCGGCCTGGAGCTGATGGACGACGCGTGGTGGGGGCCGATGATCCCGCTGCCCGACGGCCCGTACTTCTGCCTCTCCGAGCGCACCCTGCCCGGCACCGTGTTCGTCAACGCGGCCGGCCAGCGGTTCGTCAACGAGGCCGCGCCGTACAGCGACGTCGTGCACGTCATGTATGACCGGCACACCGCGCAGAACCCGCACATCCCGTGCTGGATGGTCACCGACCAGGGCTACCGCAACCGGTACCTGTTCAAGGACGTGTCGCCCGCGCTGCCGTACCCGGACTCCTGGTATGCCAGCGGCGCGCTGCACCGCGACTGGACCATCGAGGGCCTGGCCACGAAGATCGGCGTGCCGCCGGCGGCGCTGCGCGCGACGGTGGCCCGGTTCAACGGCCTGGCCCGCGCCGGCCGCGACACCGACTTCCACCGCGGCGACAGCGCCTACGACGCCTACTTCGCCGACCTCACCACCCGGCCCAGCCCGTGCCTGGCACCGCTCGACGCGCCGCCGTACTACGCCTTCAAGATCGTGCCCGGCGACCTCGGCACGAAGGGCGGCATCCGCACCGACGCGCGGGCCCGGGCGCTGCGCCCGGACGGCGCGGTGATCCCCGGCCTCTACGCCGCCGGCAACGCCAGCGGCGCGGTGATGGGCCGCAGCTACGCCGGCGCCGGCTCGACGCTCGGCCCGGCCATGACCTTCGGGTACCTGGCCGGGCGCGAAATGTAGAACAAGTTACACCGACTCGCGGAGGTGCGGGAAATGCCCAAGGTCAGCGTGTCCACCGAAGCCGCCGCCGGACCCGACAAGGTCTGGCAACTCGCCGTCGACCTGCCTCGATACCCGGAGTGGCACACCATGCACGAAGGGTTCACCGGCGACGTGCCGGCGACCCTCACCCAGGGCGCCGCCTACCGCCAGCGCGTGAAGCTGATGGGCATGCCGGCGGAAGTGGCTTGGCGGGTCGCCACCGCCGACGCGCCCGGCCGGCTCGAGCTCGCCGGCGACGGCCCGATGGGCGTCAAGGCCACCAACCGCTTCGTGATCGAGCCGTCCGGGGAGGGCTCCAGGGTTACGCTGGAGATGGAGTTCAACGGTCCGGCGCTGGCCGGCCCGATGGCCACCATGCTGGAGAAGCAGGCCGGCGCCGCCGCCAAACAATCCCTGGACAAGTTCACCGCCCTCCTCGGCTGACCCCTCCCATGATCAGGGCGTCCTTCACGTAGTTCTAGCTACTTGAAGGACGCCCTGATCATGAGGGGATGGTGAGGATGAGGTCGCCGTCGGGGTCGACGCGGACGGGGTAGACGCGCAGCGGCGGTTGGCCGGTCGTGGAGCAGCCGGTCGCCAGCTCGAAGGTGTGCTGGTGCAGCGGGCACACCACCACCTCGGCGTCGATGAGCCCGTCGGCGATGGGGCCGCCCGCGTGCGGGCAGACCGCCGACACCGCGCGCAGGCCGCCGTCGCGCAGCCGGAACACCGCCACCATCGCGCCGCCGGCCGCGTAGGCACGCCCCTCCCCGACCGGTACCTCGGCCGCCGGCCCGATCCGGTACTCCATGCGTTCTCCCTCCGGTCGCCCCATGATCAAGGCGTCCTTCACGCCGTCATAGCTACGTGAAGGACGCCTTGATCATGGGGTGGTCACCCGCGGTAGTGGCAGCAGCGGGAGGGCGGTGCGGAACTGGCCGGGCGTCGCCGGCTCGGCCCCTTCCCGCCACGGGTCGCGGTACCCGGCGACCGCCGCGGCGATCCGCGCGTCGAGCCCGTCGGCGTCCTCGTCCATGGCCGCCCGGATCGTTTCCAGCCCGACCCGGGGCACGAACGCGTACGTGCGCTCCAGCCAGTTCGCGTTCTCCCGGTAGTACTGCAGGAACCGCCCGGTCAGCGCCAGCACCTCCGCGGGGTCGTCCACAGTGGCCAGCAGGTCGCCCTTGCGCACATGCGCCCCGGCCGCGCCGCCGACGTAGATCTCCCACCGGCCGCCCTCGATGGCCACCACGCCCAGATCCTTCACGTACGCCTCGGCGCAGTTGCGCGGGCAGCCGGTGACCGCCAGCTTCAGCTTTCCGGGCGCTTCCAGGCCCTGGTACCGGCTCTCGATCGCGATGCCGAGCGCCGTCGAATCGCCCAGCCCGTACCGGCAGAAGTCGCTGCCGACGCAGGTCTTCACGGTGCGGAAGCTCTTGCCGTACGCGTACCCGGACGGCATGTCCAGGTCGGCCCACACCTTCGGCAGATCCTCCTTGCGCACGCCGAGCAGGTCGATGCGCTGCCCGCCGGTCAGCTTCACCAGCGGCACCCGGTACTTGTCGGCCACGTCGGCGATCCGCCGCAACTGGTCCGGGGTGGTGCAGCCCCCCTTCATCTGCGGCACCACCGAGAACGTGCCGTCCCGCTGGATGTTGGCGTGCACCCGGTCGTTGATGAACCGGGCGCCGCGCTCGTCCACATACTCCGCGCCCCACATCATGCGCAGCAGCGACACCAGGCCCATCTTGCTCTTGGCGTCCTCGCGGCCGCCGGCGAGCGCGTCGAACACCGCGGACACGGACCTCAGGCCCCGTTCCCGGATCGCCGCCATCAATGCCGGCTTGTCCAGGGGTACGCCCGGCACGTACCAGGTGGCGGACGGGTCCTCCTCGACCGCGCCGCCGGCCGCCCACTCGACGATCTGGGTGACCAGCGTCTTGCAGGAGCCGCACCCCTTGCCGGCCCGGGTGGCGTCCATGACGCCGCCCACGGATCGGGCTCCACTCTGGACGGCCTGGACCAGCGCCGCCTTCGAGACACCGTTGCAGTTGCACACCTGCGCGGTGTCGTCCAGCTCGGCGGCGGACTCCTCGGCCGGCGGGCCGCCGAGGTCGAACATCAGCCGCACCCGTTCCTCCGGCAGCGGCAGCCCGCGATCGAAGGCCTGCATCAGGAAACCCACCTTGCTGACGTCGCCGAGCAGCGTCGCGCCGACGAGACGGTCGTCGCGGATGACCACGCTCTTGTAGACGCCGCGTCGCGGCTCGGCGAACACCACGAACTCGTCGTCCTCCCGCTCGGGCGCGGTGATGCCCATCGCGGCCACGTCGACGCCGGCGACCTTCAGCTTGGTGGCGGTGCGCGAACCGTGGTAGGCGGCCTTCGGATTGGCGCCGGTGACGTGGTCGGCGAGCACCCGGGCCTGCTCCCACAGCGGCGCCACCAGGCCGTAGGTCTCGCCGCGGTGCTGCACGCACTCACCGACCGCGTAGATGTCCGGCTCGTCGAGCACCCGGAGCTGGTCGTCGACCACGATGGCCCGTTCCACCGGCAGCCCGCTCGTGGCGGCCACGTCCACATTGGGCCGGATGCCGGCGGCGATGACCACCATGTCGCAGGGCAACACCCGGCCATCGGCGAGCCGGACGCCTTCGACCTTGTCCCGGCCGAGGACGGCCTCGGTGCGGGCGCCCAGCTCGACCGCGATGCCGAGGCGCTCGACGCTGCGCTTCAGGATCGCCCCGCCCTGCGCGTCGAGCTGCGCGTTCATCAGGTGGCCCGCGGAGTGCAGCAGGGTGACCGCCAAGCCGTACCCCTGGAGCCCGCGCGCCGCCTCCAGGCCCAGCAGCCCGCCGCCGACGACCACGGCCCGCTGGTGGTCGCGGGCGTACCGGATCATCCCGCGGGTGTCGTCGATGGTGCGGAACGTGAACACGCCCTGGTGGAAACCCCGCTTGGGGTCGTGGGCGCCCTTGATCGGCGGCACGTACGGCTGGCTGCCGGTGGCGATGACGAGCTTGTCGTACCGGGTGACCGAGCCGTCATCGCCGTACACCGCCTTGGCGAACCGGTCGATCCGGGTCACCCGCACCCCCGCGCGCAGCTCGATGCCGTGGGAGGCGTACCACGGCAGGCTGTTGAGGAAGATGCCACTCTCGTCCTCGACCCCGCTGAGCACATTGGACAGCAGGATCCGGTTGTAGTTGCCGTACGGCTCGTCGCCGAACATCGTGATGGCGAACCGATCCCGGCCGCCCCGCTCCAGGATCTCCTCCACCGTGCGGGCGCCGGCCATCCCGTTGCCGACGACGACGAGACTCTCCATGTCAGACCTCCACCAGGCCGAGGTCGACGACCACTGCGCCGCCCACCCCGTCCGGCGCGGCCACGTACAGCTCGACGAGCGTGCCCGCGTCCAGGTCCTCGACCACCCGCAGCGGCACGTGCACGTCGCTCTTGGCGCCGATCGGGAAGTAGCGCATCGGCGTGCCGTCGCGCATGAGCACCACGCACACCAGCTCGCCGGCGGTGTTGCCGCCCCGGAAGTAGACGGGCTGGGTCACCACGCCGGGCGGCACGGTGTAGCTGAGCGCGGCGTCCAGCGGGAAGGGCGCGTCGATACCCTTGCCCTCGAAGGGAAACACTCCTTGCAGGAAGCGGGGTCTGGACTGCACGGTCAAACTCCTCTCATCAGGGGACGGGCGTCAGGGGCGGGCTGGTCGTCGGGGCCGCCCACGCGGCGCACCGCGACCGCGCACACCTTGAAGGCGGGCATCCGCGAGTACCGGTCCAGCGTCGGGTCGGTGAGGGCGTTGGCGCTCGCCGTCCCTCCCCAGTGGAACGGCGCGAACACGGTGTCCGGGCGGATGCCCTCGGTCAGCGTGGCCCGGAAGACCGCCGTGCCCCGCCGGGTGCGCAGCTCGACCAGGTCGGCGGTGCCGATGCCGTGCCGCCGGGCCAGGTCCGGGTGCAGTTCCACCCGCGGGTCGCCGGCGCTGAGCCGCAGCGAGTGTGCCCGGCGGGTCTGGTTGCCGCTCTGGTACTGGGCCATGACGCGACCGGTGGTCAGCACGTACGGGTAGTCGGCGTCGGGCAGTTCGGCCGGGTCGCGGTGGTCGACGCGCACGAACCGGGCGCGCCCGTCCGGCGTCGGGAACCGGTCGGCGAACAGGTGGGGCGTGCCGGGGTGGTCCGCGGCCGGGCACGGCCAGAAGACGCCGTCCTCCGCGTCGATCCGCTCGTAGGTGATCCCGCTGTAGTCCGCGATGCCGCCGGCGCTCGCGCGGCGCAGCTCGTCGAAGACCGTGCGCGGGTCGTCGTCGAAGAACGCGCCGCGCCCCAGGCGCTTCGCCAGCTCGGTGAGCACCGCCAGGTCGTCGCGGACCTCGGGCGGCGGCGCCACCGCCCGCCGGCGGCGCAGCACCCGACCCTCCAGATTGGTCATCGTGCCGTCCTCCTCCGCCCACTGGGCGGCCGGCAGCACCACGTCGGCGAGCGCCGCGGTCTCGGACAGGAACAGGTCCGAGACCGCGAGGAAGTCCAGGTCGCTCAGCCGCGCCACCACCCGGTCCCGGTCCGGCGCCGACACCACGATGTTCGACGCGAACACCAGCAGCGCCCGCACGCCGCCCGGCCGGCCGAGCCCGTCGAGCATCTCCATGGCCGAAACGCCCGGACCGGGCAGCTCGCCCGGCGGTACGCCCCACACCGCGGCGACGTGCGCGCGCGCCGCCGGGTCGTCGATCCGCCGGTACCCGGGCAGCTGGTCGGCCTTCTGCCCGTGCTCGCGCCCCCCTTGGCCGTTGCCCTGCCCGGTCACCGTGCCGTATCCCGAGTGCGGCCGGCCGGGCAGCCCCAGGGCCAGCGCCAGGTTGATGTAGGCCTGCGCGGTGTCCGTACCGTTGCTGTGTTGCTCCGCGCCGCGGGCGGTGAGGATCATCGCGGACGGCGCGGTGGCCAGCAGCCGCACCGTCTCGCGCAGCGCACCCTCCGCGACGCCGGTGATCCGCTCCACGCGGTCCGGCCAGTAGGCGGCGGCGCCGGCGCGGACCGCCTCGAACCCGGTGGTACGCGCCGCCACGTAGGCCTCGTCGACGTATCCCTCCCGGATCGCGATGTGCAGCAACCCGTTCGCCAGCGCCAGGTCGGTGCCGGGCGCGACCGGCAGATGCAGCGTGCTGCCGCGCGCGGTGGCCGACCGGCGCGGGTCGGCCACGATGTGCGCGGCGCCGGCCGCCCGCCCGGCGTCGAAGTACTGCATCGCCGGCGGCATCGTGTCGGCCGGGTTGCCGCCCACCACCAGCACCGCGCGGGCGTGGGCGATGTCCTCGAGCGGGAACGGCAGGCCGCGGTCCACGCCGAACGCCCGGTTCGCCGCGGCCGCCGCCGACGACATGCAAAACCGTCCATTGTAGTCAATATGCGGCGTGCGCAGCGCCACCCGCGCGAACTTGCCGAGCTGGTACGCCTTCTCGTTGGTCAGCCCGCCGCCGCCGAAGCAGCCCACGCTCGCCGGACCGTGGGCGCGCTGGCTGTACCGGATCGCGGCGACGATCCGGTCCAGCGCCTCCGGCCAGGTCGCGGGGCGGAACGGGCTCAGCCGGTCGCCGGGGTCGAGGCGCACCAGCGGCGTGACCAGGCGCTCCGGGTGGTCGAGCAACTCCGGCGCGCTCCAGCCCTTGGCGCACAGCCCGCCGCGGTTGGTGGGGAACTCGGTCGGCTCGATCGTCACCGGCCGGTCGGGGGGCGCGTGCAGCCGTACCCCGCACTGGAGTGAGCAGTACGGGCAGTGTGTCGCCACTCCCGGCGTACCCATCCATTGATCCTCGAAAGCGGAGGTTTCGTCGCCGTGGCGCCCTCGTCACCGGAGGGTTGCCGTCCGCTCATAGCCGTCCGCTCATAGCCCCAAGATCAAGGCGTGGCTAACCTCCTTAATTAGCCCCGGGGGGAGCGGAGGTTTGTTGCCCCACCCGCCCAACCCCCAAACAACACGCCGACCCACCGGTCTTTATACCGGGGGGCGCCACGCCTTGATCTTGCCCCACGGTCAGGTCGTGAGAGCGTACGAGACGCTGGCGGTCGACGAGCCGGTGTTCGCGACGCACACCTGGTGGAACTCGTCGGCGCCCGGGTTCAGCAGCCGGTCGATGGTCGCGCTGGTGCCGAAGTCCTCGGTCCGCAGGAAGTCGGCGTCGCCGTTCTCGACATCCACCGTCCAGCGCACCGGCACCGTCGAGGTGCCGGCCAGTCGCGCCGGCACGCTCGTCGCCAGGTAGCAGTACCGGCCGGTCGGGCCGAGCATCGCCGTCACCGGCCCGGCGCTGGCGGTCGGGGCGGAGCCCGGCGCGAAGAAGTTGAACCGCAGGCCCCCGTTCACCGCGGTCGTGTTGGTGACGCACAGCCGGTAGAAGAACGTGCCCGGCCAGCTGACATAGGTGGTGGTCGGCTCCCGGGACGGCAGCCGCAGCAGCGCCGTCTCCGGTCCGGTGCCGGTCGTGCTGGCGTACACCGTCCACAGTGCGGTCACGCCGGTGACCGGTGCCTGGAGCGAGCCGTAGAAGGCGACGCCCTGGGTGGCCGCGACGCGCGTGGTGCAGACGACGGAGCCGGGCGGCAGCGTGCCGCCGGGCGGCGCCGCCCGGGCCGGTGCCGCTCCACTCAGGATGGTGGCGGCGCCGGCGAGGACCGCGCCGGCGAGCGCGGCGATCCGCTTTCGTGCCGTGAACACGGTTCCTCCTAGCTCGGAACGAGCGTTATCTGGACGGTGATGGGCACCGGCGTGGTGTTCCGCACGCAGCCACGGAAGAACCAGGTGCCCGATACCGGTGGCGCCACCGCCGTGGGTGGCAGGGTCCGGGCGGGGGTCCGCAGCACCTCGGTCTCCGGTCCGCCGGCGGCGCCGGCCACCCGGACACTCCACGATGGACCGGTGCCGCTGGTGGCGGAGCTGCTGCCGCTCAGGACGGCGCCGGCGTCCGCCCGGGTCTGGCCCGTGCAGGTGGTGGCGTCCACCGGCAGCTGGCCCGGGCCCGCCGCCCCCGCGTGGGTGGCTCCGATCAGCCCTGCCGTGCCGCTCACGACCGCGGCCCCGGCGGCGGCGAGCCATCTCGTTCGACGAGTCATCATTCCTCCTCTCCACCGCCACCGTCCCCGACGCCCGTCAAGGATCCGTCAAATCCGCCCCACCCCCATTCCCCCGGCTACCACCACGTCGTGAGAACGACGTGATGGACGCCTTGATCATGGGCGCCGCGGAGCGGGGGGCCCGCGGCTGGGTTACCCGGCGAAGTGACCCCATTGGGATTCCAGGTCGCGCCAGGGGCCCTGGGCCACCGCGCGGCCGGCGAGCAGCACCACCACGTGGTCCGCCTGGATCAGCGCCGCCCGCTTCGACGTCGATCCGACCACGGTGACCCCGTGGGCCCGCAGCGCGCGCCACAGGTCCAGCTCGGTGGTCACGTCGAGCGCGGAGGACACGTCGTCGGCGATCAGCAGCTCGGTGCGCGGCGCCAGCGCCCGGGCCAGCGCCAGCCGCTGCAGCTGCCCGCCGGACAGCCGGGTGCCCTTGTGCCCGATCAGCAGCGCCAGCCCGGAACCGGCGGCGGCGAGGTCGTGGTCGAGCTGGGCGGTGGAGACCGCGCCCGCCGCGTCGACCTCGTGGCCGAGCCGGATGTTGTCGGCCACCGTGCCGGACAGCACGCGGGGCAACTGGGCCACGTATCCGACCTGGTTCGGTCGCAGGAACAGCTCCGGCTCGGTGACCGCCTGGCCGTTCCAGCGCAGGTCGCCGGTGTGGTGCACGATGCCGGCGAGCGCCCGCAGCAGCGACGACTTGCCCGACCCGACCGGCCCGACCACCAGCACCAGCTGTCCACGTTCGACGGTGAGGTCGAGATCGCGGACGCCGACCGTGCCGTCCTCGTGCACCGCGCTGAACCCGGACAGCTCCAGGTGGCGCAGCGGGTGGCGGGGCGCCGCCGGCGGCGCGGGCGCGGTGCCCTCGGACAGGTCCACCCCGGGCACCGCCGCCGAGTACGTCCCGACCCCGGTCATCGCGACCGTGCGGCGGGTCCACACCCGCGCCGAGGGCAGGTGCGAGACCAGCGAGGCGGTGGTCCAGGCGAACCACTGCGCCGAGGCGAGCGTGGTGACCGCGATCAGCGCGGCGCCGGTCGACAGCCCGCCGGACAGGTACAACGCCCACACCCCGATCGGCGCCAGTCTACTGAGGACGGCCGGGGTGGAGCGGGCCCACACCTGCACGGCGATCTCCCGCCGCTGCCGGTCGCTGCGCACCCGGTCGAGCCCGGCCAGGTGGTCCAGCACCGGCCCGGTCGCGCCCGCGAGCTTGACCGTGCGGGCGGCGGACAGCGCCGACACCAGCGCGGTGGCGAACGAGGCCCGGGCCGTCACGGTCTTGCGCGCCGCCTTCTCCAGCAGCGGCCCGAACACCGTCGCGGCGAGACCGGAGAACAGCATCGTGCCGAGGAAGAACAGGCCCGGCACGATCGACCCGGACACCGCCGTCATGGACACCAGTACCAGCGCCGCGATGCCCTGGTCGATGAGGTTGTCGGCGAGCATCACGACCCGCTCGGTCTCGCCGCCCTGGGCCACGACCGCCGCCGGGCTGTGCGAGCTGACCCGGCGCGGCCCGGTCTGCCCGTGCACCAGCCGGGCGCTGATCCGCAGCATCTGGCGCACCCACCACTCCGGGAACCACTGCCAGGTGCGGTAGGGCACCGGGATCGCCAGGACCAGCGCGGCCACGATGCCGGCGGCCGGCCAGAACAGCCCGCCGGCGCCGTCGATCAGGTCGGCCCACAGCCAGGACAGCACCGCGCTGTCCAGGGCGAGCAGCACCATGACGACGAACAGCGACATCGCGCGCAGCCCGTACCGCGGGTCGTTGCGCACCAGCCGGACGATCTCGCGCAGGGTGCGGGCGGGCGGCGGGTCCGGTATCGGCGGCGGGTCCGTCTTCGGCGGCGCCGCGATCTCCGTCGTGGGCACGGCGACCGGCGCGGGCGCGGCCTCCGCACGCTCCGCCAGGGCGACCCCGCCGGTACCGGTGCCGGCGCGCGCCGGCACCGTCGAGCCGGCGCTGGCGAGCAGTCGGGCGAAGCGCTCGGACTCCTCCAGCGGGCCCGCTTCCACCACCTCGCCGTCGGCCAGCACGACGACCTCGTCGCAGCGGCGCACCGAGGAGAGCCGGTGGGCGATGACGATGCCGATCCGGTCGCGCAGCAGCCGTTCGGTGGCGCGCTGCACGCGCGCCTCGGTGACCGGGTCCATCCGCGCGGTGGCCTCGTCGAGGATCACCACGTGCGGGTCCCGGACCAGGATCCGCGCGAACGCCACGAGCTGCTCCTGCCCGGAGGACAGCACGGAGCCGCCCTCGCCGAGCTTGGTCTGCATGCCGTCGGGCAGGTCGGCGACCCACGAGGACAGGCCCAGCTCGTCGAGCGCGCGGGCGGCCGCGTCCAGCAGGTCCGGGTCGAACAGCGCGATGTTCTCGGCGAGCGTGCCCGCGAGCACCTCGGTGCGCTGCGGCACCACGGCCACCCAGCGGCGCAGCTGCTCGACGTCGAGGTCGAGCAGGTCGGTCCCACCCAGGAACACGGTGCCGCGCGGCACGTCGACGGACCGGGTGAGCACCTTGGCGAGCGTCGACTTGCCGGAGCCCGATCGGCCGATCAGCGCGTAGGACCGGCCCCGCGCGAACGCCAGGTCCACATTGTTCAGGGCCGGGCGCGCCCCCGTCGCGTACCCGAAGGTCAGGCCGCGGACGGCGAGGTCGCCGTCGACGGGTGCGGCGCCGCCGGACGGTTCCTGGCGCGCGCCGCGCAGCAGCTGTACCCGGGCCCACGCGCCGAGCGCGTGCTGCAGCTCCGGCACCATCCGGCTGATCTGCTCGACGGTGCCGCCGAACGCGACCGCCAGCAGCCACATCGCGGTCAACCGGGCGGCGCCGACCTGGCCGGTGGCCAGCGCCCAGACGCCTCCGGCCACCATCACGGCGATGCCGGCGCGCATCGCACCCGACGCGACCGTGGTCACCCAGGCCGACATCGTCCACACCCGACGCCCGAGCGCCAGCACCCGGCTCGCGCGCTGGGCGTAGAGGCGCATGACGTACGGGCGCGCGAGGCTACTGCGCACGTCGTCCTGCCCGTGGATGGCCTCCTCCATCACGGCGGCCAGGTCGGACCAGGCCTCTTCCTCCTTCATCCGGGCGCCGGAGATCTGCCCGGTGCGGCGGCGCAGCCCGGCGGCGAGGGCCGCCGACAGCAGCAGCATGGCCACCGCGGCCGGCCACCACACCACGAACGCGGTCACGATGGACAGTGCGCCCATCGTGAGGGCCTGCGCGATGCGGACGCCTTCGTTGCGCAACGCGGCGCCCACCTGGTAGACGTCGCCGTCGATGCGGTCGAGCATCTCGCCGACCGGGGTGGTCTCCAGCGTCGGCAGGTCCTGCCCGAGGGCGACCCGGCACAGCCGGCGGCGCACGTCGGCGGTCCAGTCGGCGGTGAGCCCGGCGGTCGCCAGATTCACCACGAGATCGCCCAGCACCGACAGCACGAGCGCCCCGGCGAGCACGGCGAACAGCGTGGCCGACCGGTCGACCAGGACCGGCCCGGTGAGCGCCGCGGCGGCGGTCTGCCCGGCCGCGCCGAGCACGATCAGGGCGGCCACGAGCGCCGTGCGGCGCGGCGACGTGGCCCAGAGATCGCGGAACAGGCGCATGGCAGAGTGCTCCCCCGGACGGCTGGATTGGTGGCGGCACCCCCAAGCCTGACCGTAGAACCGCGCGCACTCAACGGATTTACCGCGCGATCAAGATCACGTACGCCGCGCGGGTACGCCGAACGATGTACGCCAAGACCATCTCCCGGATGGAGGGCCGGCCGGCGCGGCGCCTCCACACTGGCCTCATGCGACCACGGGTACTGACCATCGCCGGCCTCCTCCTGTTCGCCGCCGCGTTCGCCGGGCTCCTGCTGACCGGGCACACCGAGGTGCGCACGTCCGCCGACGACGAGGCGCCGCTGGTGCCGCTGGCAGCCGTCGTCGTACCCCTCGCCGCCGGCCTGCTCCTCACCCGCCTGGTGCCGCCGCGACTACCGTCCCTCCCCCGCACCGGGGGCCCGGCTCGCCAGGCGTACGCCCTGGTCGGCCTCGCGCTGGCGTACCCGGCGCTGATCCTGCTCACCGGCACCGGCCCGTGGTACGGCCTGCTGAAGGTCACCGTCCTGCTCGGCGGCGGCTGGCTCGTGCTGCGGATCTGGCGCGCCGACGCGCCGGGCGGCCGGATGGCCGGCGCGGACGCCGCCGCGCACCGGCGCGCGCTCCGACCGGCCGTCCGCTGGCTGGCGCCGCTGCCGGCGCTCGCGGCGTGGGTGTACCTCGCCTACTACAGCCCGCTCACCGGCGACCAGGACCTGTCCGAGTACCGCGAGTGGGACCGGGTCTACCTCGCCGTGGCGATGCTGCTGACGTTCCTGACCGCCAGCGTCACCGAGGAGCTGTTCTACCGGGTCATGCTCCAGAGCCGCCTCGAAGCGCGGCTCGGCCGCTGGCCGGCGATCATGGCGAGCGCCCTGCTGTTCGCGCTCATGCACGTGAACCGGCTGCACGACGGCCCGCCCGGCGTCATGCTGGCCGTCATCGTGCTGTTCAACGGCGGCTTCGGCCTGTTCGTCGGGTACCTGTGGGCGCGGTACCGCAGCCTTCCGGCCATCATCGCCACGCACGGCGCGGTGAACTCCCTCGTCCTCCTCCCCCTCTTCCTCCCATGATCAGGGCGTCCCTCAAGTAGTGAGAACTACTTGAGGGACGCCCTGATCATGAGGCGGTGGGTGGGGTGAACTCGGGTTGGTCGAGGACCCGGAGCCAGCTGCCGTCCGGCTGGCGGCGGACGACCTGCGCGCGGGCGCCGGCGCCGTCCTTCGGCGGCGTGGACGTGAGCGCGATGTCGCCGCTGACCAGCGTCGGCAGCGGCTGCTCCGGCTCGAAGTGCGGGCGGTTCGCCAGCACCTTCGCCCACAGCGCCTGGATCGCGGCGCGCCCCACCGTCCGCTGCCCCGGCGGGTACGCCAGGACCGCGTCCTCCTCGTAGAGCGCGGCGACGCCGGCCGCGTCGCCGGCGTTGGAGCGCTCGACGAACAGGCGGGTGATGTCCTCCGGTCGCATGGCCTTCTCGTGCTGCGTCATGGTTCCAGCCTCGCGCCAACCTGGCCAGAAGTCCAACAGCTGGTTCTGCTGGCAGCTAGAATCTCCAGTTATGGAACTGCGCCAGCTGGAGTACTTCGTCGCGGTCGCCGAGGAGCAGAATTTCACCCGGGCCGCCGAGCGGGTGCACATCAGCCAGTCCGGCGTCAGCGCGCAGATCCGCCAGCTGGAGCGCGAGTTGGGCGCCGAGCTGTTCGACCGGGCGGCGCGCACGGCCACCCTCACCGTCGCGGGCAAGGCCGCGCTCGGGCACGCCCGCGCGGCGCTCGCCGCGGCCCAGGCCGTCGCCGAGGCGGTCAGTGAGGTGACCGGCCTCCTCCGGGGCCGGCTCACCGCCGGCATGGTCATCGGCTGCACCGTCACGCCGCTGTTCGACGCGCTCGCCGCGTTCCGCCAGGCCCACCCGGGCGTGGCGATCGCGCTGCTGGAGGACAACTCCGACCGGCTGATCGAGGGCGTCCGCGCCGGCACGCTCGACCTCGCCCTGGTCGGCACCGCGACCGCCACGCCGGAGGGGCTGGAGGCGCTGACGATCGTCAGCGAGCCGCTCGTCGCCGCCGTCCCGGTCGGGCATCCGCTGGCGAGCCGGCGGCGGGTCACGCTGCGCGACCTCGACGCGCACCCGGTCATCTGCATGCCGACCGGCACCGGCCTGCGCACCGTCTTCGACCGGGCCTGCGCCGCGCAGGGCCGGCAGCCGGCGATCGCGCTGCAGGCCAGCGCCGCGGACGCCATCGCGGATCTGGCCGCGCGCGGGCTCGGCGTCGGGATCCTCAGCGCCTCCATGGCCGAGCAGCACCGGGACCGGCTCACCGCCCGCACCATCGACGACGTCCGCACGCCGGCGCTGCTCGCCCTGGTCTGGCGGCCCGAGCCCGCCCCGGCCGTGCGCGCCCTGGTCCGGCACTGCCGCGACGCCTTCACCCCCACTTCATGATCAAGGCGTCCCGGTAGTCGTGAGAGCGACGTGAAGGACGCCTTGATCACGGAGAGGGGCGGCACATCGCCTACAGCGTCCTAGGAAGATAGCCCACCGGTAAGCTGGCCGATCGTGTCCGCTTTGACCGCAATTGTCAGTGATGCGCCCGCCGCTGTGTCGCGCCGCCGTCTCACCGCCGCCACCTTCATCGGTACCGCGATCGAGTTCTACGACTTCTACCTCTACGGCATGGCCGCCGCCCTGGTGTTCCCCGCCGTGTTCTTCCCGTCGCTGGACCCGGTCGCCGGCACCCTCGCGGCACTGTCCACATTCGGCGCCGCCTTCGTGGCCCGGCCCGCCGGCGCGCTGCTGTTCGGGCGGCGCGGCGACCGCCACGGCCGCAAGTCGACCCTGGTGTGGACACTGCTGCTGACCGGCCTCGCCACCGTCGCGATCGGACTGCTGCCCGGCTACGCCGCGATCGGTGTCGCCGCGCCGGCCCTGCTGACCCTGCTGCGGCTCGCCCAAGGCGTCGGCCTCGGCGGCGAGTGGGCCGGCGCCGCCCTCCTCGCGGCCGAGCACGCGCCACCCGGCCGCCGCGGCCGCGCCGCCACCGGCACGCAGCTCGGCCCGGCGGCCGGCTTCCTGCTCGCCAACGGCACGTTCCTCCTCCTTGGACAGGCGATGGACCCGGACATGTTCGAGCGGTGGGGCTGGCGGGTGCCGTTCGTGGCCAGCCTCCTGCTCGTGCTGGTCGGCCTCTACACCCGGCTCCGGCTCGCCGAGGCGCCCATCTTCACCCGCGCCGAGCCGTGCCGCTCGCCGCTGCGCGACCTGCTGCGCCACCAGTGGAAGGAGGTGCTGCTGGCGGCCGGCGTGATGGTGCCCGGGTACGCGCTGTTCTACACCACCACGGTCTACTTCCTCGCCTACGGCACCCGGGCGCTCGGCGTACCCCGTACCACCATGTTGCTCATCGCGATGGCGGGCGTCGCCACGATGGGCCTGACCACCGCGCTGTCCGCGAGCCTGTCCGACCGGCTCGGCCGCCGCCGGACGCTGCTGGCCGCGACCGGCCTGGCCGCCGGCTGGGCGGCGGCGATGCCGCCGCTGATCGGTCGCGGATGGATCGCGCCCGCCGTCGTGGTCGCCCTCGCGATCATGGGCCTGATGTACGGGCCGAAGGGTGCCCTGCTCCCCGAGCTCTTCCAGACGAGGTACCGGTACAGCGGCGCCGCCCTCGCCTACAACCTGGGCGGCGTGGTGGGTGGCGCGGTCACGCCGGTGGTGGCGACGGTGCTGCGGCCGGCGGCCGTGGGGTGGTACCTGACCGGCACCGCCCTGCTCGGCCTGCTGTGCCTGCTCGCGATCGACGACCGGCGCACCCACCGCCCCCTCTCCTGACCCGGTCATCCCCTTCCATGATCAGGGCGTCCCTCAAGTGGTTCTCACGACTTGAGGGACGCACTGATCATGGAGGGGGTCTCTAGATCTGAAGGTTGTCGGCGAGAATCGGGCCGGCCGTGCCGCCGCCGATGGCGAGGCCGCCGTTGATGGCCCGCCAGCGGTTGCCGGTGACGGTCATGCCGGTGCCACCGGTGATGTTGACGGCGTAGCGGGCGCCGCCGTAGACCATGTTGTTGCGGATCAGGGCGCGGTGCGAACCGTCGACGTGGATGGCGTCGGACTGGGGCGGGGTCGTGGTCCCGGCCTCGGCGTGGCTGGCGTCCTGGATGAGGTTGTTGCTGACGTCGACGATGTCGGTGCCGGTGAGCACGATGCCGTGCTTCTTGGCGCGAAAGATCCGGTTGCCGGTGACGCGGCAGCATTCGGCGTTGACGATCTGGACGCCGTAGTCGCCCGCGTGCGCGATGTGCAGGTCGTTGTCGGCGATGGTGACGCCGCTGAGCTGGTTCGACGCGGTCTCGCCGACGTAGATGCCGCAGACGCTGGGGTTCGAGACGGTGTTGCCGGTGACCGTCACGCCGGCGACGAGCTGGTTCGTGTAGCCCGTTCCCGCGGTGACCACCCGCACGCCACGCTGCGGTCCGCGGAAGACGTTGCCGGTGACGGTGATGCTGTTGCTGTGGACATCCCCGATGAACACGCCGTCCTTGCCGCCGGAGGTGGTGTTTCCGGTGATGGTCATGTTGGTGCAGCCCCAGCAGTCGATGCTGTTGTCGTTGAAGCCGATGATGAGGTTGTCCTGGATCCGGCCACTACGGCCCCGCGCGTTCGAGATGCCCTGCGTACCGGCGATGGTGTCGGTCAGGCAGGTGATCGTGTTGCCCTGGCAGGTGTAGAAACTGATCCCGGAATCGTTCTCGGCGCGGAAGTAGACGCCCCAGTTGCACTCGATCAGTTCGTTGTCGAGCACCGAGCAGTGGTCGGCGGCGACCAGCACGGAGTTGCGGATGTTGACCTGGTCGTCGGGTATGGCGGTGCCGTGTCCGCACCTGCGGAACGCGCAATCGGCGATCCGCACGCGGTTCGCGCCGTAGGCCACGACGACTCCCGATCCGGCCACGTTGACGAAGGTGCAATCGTCCACAGAGGAGCCGACCGCACTGCCCCTGATCCGGATCGCGACGCCGTTGCCCTGGTTGTCGCCGTCGAAGACGACGCCGCTGATCGAGTGCCCGGCGTAGTAGAACTCCATCATGTCCGCGGCGGCGCCCGCCTTGATGCTGGCCCCAGCGCCGATCAACACCTGCGGAGTTGTCTTGTCGACCTTCAGCGGCTTGGTGATCAGGTATGTGTTGTCCGGTCCACCGAAGTCGACCACCCGGTTGGCGTTCAGACACGCCTGTATCGCGGCCGCGTCGTCGGCCACCCCGTCCCCCACCGCGCCGTAGTCCTTCGGCGACGCGGCTCCGGCGACCGCGGCGGCCGCCTCCGCGCGTGACCCCGCGAGCAGGACCGCGCCCGCCGCCAGCGTCGGCGCACCGTACAGCAACGCCCGTCGGCCAGGATTCCTGACGCTCACACGCACCTCCCCGTTAGCGATGCCCAGTGACTCGCAGCACCGTACCGTGCCGTCTCCCCGCCGTGGGCCCTACGGCGTCAGGACTCCGGCCCTGGAGCGAAGGGCGTCATACCAGACCGTCGCCATCTTGGCGTAGCCCTGGGCGTTGGGATGGAGGCCGTCGTAGAGATCCGTGGCGGGGTTCAGCGCGGGGTGCATGTCCACGAGATAGACCTTCTCGCCAGCGCTCGCCCTGGCGCTGACAATGCCCGGAATGAGCGCGTTGTACTGCCGGGTGCTGGACTCGCGCGCCGCGTTCGCCGCCGGGGTGATGGTGGCCACGAAGACGTGGGCCGTCGGCGCGGCCGCCACGATGTGATCGACCAATTGGGACAGTCGATCGCCGATACCGGCGAAGTTCGACGTGACGTCGTTGGTGCCGATGTGCAGCAGCACGACATCCGGCCGCGCGGACGGGAAGCAGAGCCCGACCCGTTCGTCGATCTCGCTGATCCGGTAGCCGCTGTGGCCCTCGTGGTCGCGGTCGAAGGGCTCCGCGGGACCGTTGGCCAGTGAGCCGACGAAGTCCACGGTGTAGCCGCCATCCCGCAGCTTCTGCCACAGGCCGACGCGGTAGCCGCCCGGAAGGCCAGGATAGCCGTCGGTGATCGAGTCGCCCAGCGGCATGATGCGTACGGCGAGCGGGTCGACGTTGGTGTTGACGTTGTCGAACTGTTGACTGCGAATCGCGAGGTTGTCGACGCCGAACATGACGCTCCGCCAACGGGTACCGGTGATGGTCATCGCGGCGCCGCCGTCGATGGCGACGGCATGCCGGGCGCCGCCGTAGGCCGTGTTGTCGCGGATGAGGACACGGTTGGAGCCGGCGACGCTGATGGCGTCGGACTGGGGCGGCGTCGCGGTCCCGGCCTCGGCGTGGCTGGCGTCCTGGATGAGGTTGTTGCCGACGTCGACGATGTCTACGCCGTCGAGCCGGATGCCGTGCGCCCTGGGCCGGTGGATCCGGTTGCCGCTGACCCGGGAGCATTCGGCGTTGACGATCTGTACGCCGAACGCGCCGGTGCTCGCGATGGATAGATCGTTGTCGACGATGGTGACGCCCTGGACCTGCGCGGCGCCGGACTCCTGGACCAGGATGCCGACCTCGGTGGGGCTGGACACGGTGTTGCCGGTGATCAGGACACCGTTGATGGCCGCCTGGTCACTGAACACGCGTATGCCCCGTTTCGGGCTCCTGAGCACGTTGCCGGCGAGGGCGACGCTGTTGCTGGCGGCGTCCCCGACGTATACGCCGTCGCCGCCGCCCGTCGTGCTGTTGCCGGTGATGCTGAGGTTGTGGCACCCCCGGCAGTCGATGCCGCTGTCGGCGAAACCGACGACGGTGTTCTTCTGGATCCGGCCCGCGCGACCGTTCACCACCGAGATCCCCCGGGAGCCGGCAGGCGCCGGACTCGCACCCGTCACCATGTTGCCCTGGCAGGCGAAGTAGTTGATGGCGGCGGTGCCGTTGACGACGATGCCCCAGTTGGCGCGGAGAATCTCGTTGTCGCGCACGACACAGTGGTCGGCGTCCACGAGGCCGATGCTGGCGCGGTGGTGCTCATCGGTGAGCGCCGCCCCATGACCACAGTGGTCGAACAGGCAACGAACCAGCCGCACCCGATGCGCACCCGCCGCGACGACCACACCGGAGCCGGCGACGTTCACGAACGAGCAGCGCTGGACGCGCGAGCCCGACGCGCCCGACTCGATGCTGAGTCCCACGCCGCCGGTCCGGTCGTCGCCGTCGAAGACGACGCCCGCGACCGAGTGACCGGCGTTGGCGAACCGCATCATGGTCACGGCGGCGCCCGCGTGGATAGTGGCCCCGCCGCCGGTCAACACCTGCGGCACCGTTCGCTGGACGTGCAGGGTGCCGGTGGTCAGGTACGTGTTCTCCGGCCCACCGAAGTCGACCGCCCTGCTGGCGTTCAGGCAGGCCTGTACCGCGGCCGTGTCGTCCGCGATCCCGTCTCCCACCGCGCCGAAATCCTTCGGCGACGCACCGACGCTCACCCGTTCCCCCGTTGTTCGTCCGCACACCGCGCGGCGGCGACGGTGATGATATCGCCACTCCTCAAGATCAAGCCGTCCCTCATGTCGCTCTAACGACTACGGGGACGCCTTGATCTTGGGGAGTGGCGGGGTGGTGGTGCCGTGATGGCGGGCTCGGGCATTGTCCTGCGCGGAGTTGTCCCGAGTTGACGGGAGTTATGGGTGAAAGCACGTTTCGGGGTTGTTTCCGCGGGCGTCGCGGCCGCGCTGGTGACAGCCGGCCTCATGGCGCCGGCCGCGCACGCCGCGCCGACCACGACGATCACGGTGGACTTCACGGCGCCGGTCGCCGCGTCGCCGCCGGAGAACTTCGGCCTCACGTTCTCCACGTTCGGCGTGGACGGCGGGCCGACGGCGAACAACGCCGCCGACATCGCCGCGCTGCGGGCGCTCGACCCGGGCGCGATCCGGGTGCACCTGAAGCCGCTCTCCGACGGCCGGATCGTCACCGGCGCCGCGGACGGTGACCAGTCCATCAGCGGCGACCGCTGGATCGACGTCATCGAGGAGATCGGCGCCGAGCCGGTCGTCATCGTCAACGTGGACGAGGCCGAGGCGGTGGCCGTGCTCAACTACCTGAACGCGAACGGCCACCAGGTCAAGCGGTTCATCGTCGGCAACGAGATGGACGCCAACAGCGGCGCGGACCTGACGGCGGCCGAGTACACGGCGGCGTTCCGCCGGATCGCGCGGGCGATGCGGCAGATCACGCCGGACCTGCGGATCGGCGGGCCGGCGCCGGCCCACTTCGCCACCGACATCCTGCGGGTCTTCATCGACGGCGCGGTGACGAACGCCCCGGCGATCGAGAAGGCCGGCTTCGTCGACTACCACGCGTACGGATCCGGGGCGGGACAGAACGCCACCATCGCACAGTCCACTCAGTACACCGCGCAGCTCCAGCAACTGCGCGCGATGGTCGGCGACGCGACGGTGGGCCTGCAGGTCGGCGAGTTCAACATGAACTGGGGCGACGAGTCGCAGAACAACACCCACTTCGCCAGCGTCTGGGTCGCCAACGCGCTCGGCCGCATCATCTCCGGGGGCGCGACCGCGCTGCTGTACGCGGACAAGAACAACGCGATGGGCCTGATCGGGCCGAACGGCGCCCCGAAGGCCAGCTACGTCGGCATGGCGATGTTCACCGGCCAGCCTGGCGGCCCGCGGCACTTCGGCCGCCAGGTGGTGCGGTCCAGCAGCAGCGACGCGGCCGTGCACGTCTACGCCTCGACGGACGAGAAGAACGTGGTGGTGGTGAACACCGGCACCGACACCACCGCGACGCTGAACCTCACCGGCGTCAGCACCGGCACGGCCGACGTGTGGCAGAGCGCCGGCGCCATCGCCCAGATCCACCCGCCGGTCAAGACGGGCACCGCCACCATCGCCGGCGGCAGGCTGACCGCGGCGCTGCCGGCCATGTCCATCACGACCTTTGTGCTGAAGGAGGCGGCGACGCTGCCCGCCTTCGACAGCGCCGGGTGGCAGCGCGCGGGTACCGGCACGACGACCGCGACGACCGCCACGCTCACGACCGTGGCGCAGCGGTTCTCGGCCGGGTCGGTGTACCACGCGGCGGCGGTGCCGTCGGCCGCGCTGGACGCCACGTTCGACGCCACGATCGGCGGCGGCACGGGCGGCGACGGCATGACGTTCGCGCTGCTCGATCCGGCGTCCACCGCCCGGGTCGGCGGCACCGGCGGCGGGCTTGGCTACAGTGGACTGACCGGCGTCGCGGTCACATTGGACACCTTCGACAACGCGACCAACAGCCCGACGAGCCTGATCGGCGTCGCGACCGCCGCGGCGGGCACCACGTTCACGTACGCCGGCAGCACCACCGCCGTGCCGGCACTGCGCGCCACCCACCGGTACCGGGTGCAGCGGACGGGCGGCGACCTGGTGGTGAGTGTGGACGGTGCGGTCGTGCTGCGCGCCGCCGTGCCCCTGCCACCCACCGTCGTGGTGGGCTTCACCGCCGGCACCGGCAACGCGACCGACCTGCACCAGGTCACCAACGCCACGATCCGCCACTAACCGAACCGAGGTACGCCGCGCGGCGCGCGTGCCGCACGCGGCGGCGCCACGCCGGCCCGCCACGCCGATCAAGGCCATCTCCGCCGATCAAGGGCTCAGGCACGTGGTTTGATCTCCGATCCGCGTTCCTTAGCCCTTGATCGGCGGGGAGGTCCTTGATCGGCGCGCGCGGCGCGCCGCGAGGGCGGGACGCGGCGAGGGGCGCGGCGAGGGGCGCGGGGCGGAGGTTGGTCAGGGGATGGGGAAGTGGGCGGAGGTTGCGGAGAGGGTGGCGGTGGTCGCGGGGACGGCCCAGGCGGCGCGCAGTTCGTCGGCCACCGTCTCGGCCAGCTTCGCCGTGTCGGAGGCCGCCGACTCGTGCAGCGCCTCCGCCACGATCAGCACGGTCCGGGTGCCGTCCCGCACCGCTGACTGTCCACTCTGGCGGTTCGTCCAGCGGCGGGCGTGCGCGCCGCCGCCCGCGTCCGCGAAGATCACCTCGCGCGGGTCGGGGTGCTCCGCCACGCCGGAGAACGCCAGGTAGGTCTCCGCGCCGGTGGCGTACCGGACCTCGAGGGCGCCGTCGATCCGGTCCAGGTCGATCGCCGCCACCGGGATCGCGAACGCCAGCGAGATCGCGTTGCACAGGTCGACCAGGGGGTGGATGCGCGGCAACTCCCCCTCCTTGCGGAAGCGCCGCAGCAGCGCCTCGGACGCGCACCGGTACTGCGTCGGTTTCAGCCCCATCCGCGCGAACCCGCGCCGCCACGCGCGGATCTCCGGCAGGTCGGACTCGGACCCGCCACCGAGCCTGGCCGCGGCCGCGGCGCTGAACCGGGCGACGGCGGGGCCGGTGTCCACGTCCGGGGTGATCCCGGTGGCGTGGACGACGCCAGCGGCCAGCTCGGGATAGTCCGCCCAGATGTCCGGGGCATGCGCGAAGTGCCTGCTCACGGGATCACCCTGCCAGACGCAATGGCCCGACGCACAGGACCAAAGCGACACCTTTCCAGAGGTCCATAAACGCGCCCGGCTCCATGATCAAGGCGTCCCTCATGTCGTTATCACTACATGAGGGACGCCTTGATCATGAAAGAATGGCCTGGTGCGCCAGACCAACGCCGCGCGGCCGGGCAGGACCATAACGTCGGGGTCCGACTTTCTCCAGCTCGACATCGGGGAGGCGCCCGCCGGCGGCCGGGCGCAGTGGCTCGCCGATCGGCTCCGGCGCGCCATCGCCGACGGCCGGCTCCCGGTCGGCGACCGGCTGCCCGCCACCCGGGTGCTCGCCGCCGAGCTCGGAGTCTCCCGCGGCGTGGTCACCGAGGCGTACCAGCGGCTCACCGAGGACGGCAGCGTCGCCGGTCACGGGCGCGGCGGCACGGTCGTGGTGGCGGTACCGCTGTCCGCGCCCCCGCCGGCGGCCCCGGACCGCGGGCCACCGGACACGGCCCTCTTCCCCGGCACCTACGACCCGGTCGCCTTCGACGCGCTGCGGGTGGCGCCGGCCCGCATGGACCTGTCGCCCGGCGTACCCGATCTGGCGGCGTTTCCGCGGGCCGCGTGGTTGCGGGCGGAGCGCACGGTGCTCGGACGCCTGGAACCGGCCGGGTTCGGATACGGCGACCCGCGCGGCACGCCCGCCCTGCGCGCTGCGGTCGCGGCCTGGCTGGCGCGCAACCGGGGCATCCGCGTCGATCCCGGCGAGGTGCTCGTGATCGCCGGCGTGGCGCAGGCGTTCGCGCTGGTCGCGCGCGTGCTCCGCGGCCACGGCATCGACCGCGTCGCGGTCGAGGACCCCGGTTCGCCGGGCGCCCGCGAGCAGCTGCGGTCCTGGGACATGGCCACCCCACCGGTACCGGTCGACGCGGGTGGGCTGCGGGTCGACGCGCTGCGCGCCAGCGGCGTACCCGCGGTCATGCTGACCCCGGCGCACCAGTTCCCGACCGGCGTGGTCCTCGAGGGCGACCGCCGCCGCCAGCTCATGCGCTGGGCCGACGACGGCGGCCTGATCATCGAGGACGACTACGACGCCGAGCACCGGTACGACCGGCCACCGGTGCCCGCCCTGCGCTCCGTGCTGCCCGCGCACGTCTTCTACGCGGGCAGCATGTCCAAGCTGCTGGCTCCGGCGCTGCGGATCGGGTGGCTGCTCGCCCCCGCGCGGTACCAGGACGAGCTGGTGGCCGCGAAGCGCAACACGGACCTGGGCAACGCGGCGCTGCCGCAGCTCGTGCTGGCCGAGCTGATGGCCTCCGGCGACCTGGAGCGCCACCTGCGGCTGCTGCGCCGCCGGCACGTACGGCGCCGCGACGCGATGGTCGAGGCGGTCCGCGCGCACCTGCCGGGCGCCGTCGTGCACGGCGCCGCGGCCGGCCTGCACCTGATGGTCACCCTGGGTGACTCCGTCGATGACGTGGCCTTGGCCGCCGCCGCGCTCGAGCGCGGCGTGAAGGTACAGCCGCTCTCGTGGCATCGGCAGCGGCCGGGGCCACCCGGCCTGGTGCTCGGGTACGCCGGCAGCCCGCCCGCCGACATCGAAGCCGGCCTGTCGGTGCTCGGCTCCGTGATCAAGGCGTCCCTCTAGTCGTTCTAGCGACTTGAGGGACGCCTTGATCATGGTGCGGTTTAGCCCTGGACCGTCGGGAGGACGATGAGCTCGGCCACGTTCATCCGGGCCGGGGCCGCGGCGGCGTACGCGATCGCGTCGGCGATGTCCTCCGGCGGCAGCCCCGGGACCGTCGCCCGCATCTGCTCCAGCACCTCCCGGCCCTGGGCGTCCAGCATGTGGTCGCCCAGCTCCGTGCTGACGATGCCGGGCTCCACGTTCTTCACCCGCACGCCGCGCGGGCCGAGCTCGGCCCGGAGGTTGCGGGTGAGGTGGGCCACCGCCGCCTTCGTGGCGGTGTACACCCCGTACAGCGGGAAGACCATGTGCCCGCCGACCGAGCCGACGTGCACGAGGTCGGCCGGGCGGCCGTCGGCCGCCGCCGCGAGCAGGTCGTCGATGAACGCGCGGCCGGTGTAGAGCAGGCCGTTGATGTTGACGCCGACCATCTGCTCCCACTCGGCGACCTCCGCCGACTCGAACGGCGCGGCGAGCATCACCCCGGCGTTCGCCACGACCAGGTCGACCCGGCCCAGTTCGGCGCGGATCCGGGTCGCGGCGGCGGTGAGGGCGTCCCGGTCGCTGACGTCCACCGCCACCGGCAGCGCGTCCGAGCCGATCTGGCCGGCCAGGTCCTTGAGGCGGTCCTCGCGGCGGCCGAGCAGCGCGACCTTCGCACCCTCGGCGGCCAGGCGGCGGGCGGTGGCCGCGCCGATCCCACTGGTGGCTCCGGTGACGACCGCCACCCGGTTCTCGAGAGTCTTGTTGTTCGTCATGCCCCTACCGTCGTCCGGATGGCGGGCGGCTTCCAGGACGCACTCTTCCTGGTGGTCGGCATCCTGGTAGTGCGGGGACCACCCTGGCGCGGGACCGGCGATCTACGCTCGGACGATGGACAGCGACAACCGGCTCGGTGAGTTCCTGCGGGCGCGGCGCGAGCTGGCCCGGCCGGGCGACTTCGGGCTGCCCGAGCCGGCGCGGCGCCGGGTGCCCGGCCTCCGGCGGGAGGAGGTGGCGCTGCTCGCGGGCATGAGCGCCGACTACTACATCCGGCTGGAGCAGGGCCGCGACAAGCACCCGTCGGAGCAGGTGCTCGACGCGCTCGCGCGGGTGTTCAGCCTCGACGCCGACGCCGCCGCGCACCTGCGCGAGCTGGCCCGGCCGACGGCCCGCCGCCGGCGCGCGCCGCGCGCGCCCGAGCGGGTCAGCCCGGCGCTGAGCCGGCTCGTCGCCAGCTGGTCGAGCCAGCCTGCGGTGGTCGTCGGGCGGTGCATGGACCTCCTGGTCGGCAACGCGCTGGCATCGGCCGTCTGCCCCTGGTTCGTGCCGGGGCGCAATCTGGTGCGCGACTTCTTCCTCGACCCCGAGTCGAGGAACATCTACGCGGACTGGGACGCGATCGCCGCGGACACGGTCGCGAGCCTGCGCGGGATGGCCGGCACCGACGTCGACGACCCGCGGCTGACCGAGCTGGTCGGCGAGCTGTCGTTGAAGAGCGACGACTTCCGGCGCCTGTGGGCCCGGCACGACGTGCGGGTCAAGACGGCCGGCACCAAGCGCTTCCGGCATCCCCTGGTCGGCGAGCTGTCCCTGGACTTCGAGACGTTCGCGGTCAACGGCGTGCCCGGCCAGACGCTCATCGTGTACCACGCCGAGGTGGGCAGCCCGTCGGCGAGCGCGCTCGCCCTCCTCGGCGCCATGACGGCGACCAGCGACCAGCCCGCGAACACCAACCCCGCACGGTCGACCCACCCATGATCAAGGCGTCCCTGAAGTCGTTCTAACGACTACAGGGACGCCTTGATCATGGAGGGGTGGGCGTTGCCGGTACCTGGTACACCTGTCACATGTCCGATTTTCCGCACCCGCCGCCGGCCGCTCCAGGCCGGCCGCCGCGGCGGTGGCTGCTGCCCGTGCTGGTCGGCGCGATGGCGCTGCTGGTCGGCGCGGCCGGCGCCACCACCGCGTTCCTGCTGCTCGACCGGCGCGCGGAGGCTCAGTCTCACTACGCCGTGACGGTGTTCCTGGAGCAGGACGCGACCGCCGCGCAGCGCGACGCCCTGTCGGACGCGCTCGACGACCTGTCCGGCGCCGAGGACATCGCGTTCCGGACCCGCGAGGAGGCGTACGCCCTGTTCAAGGAGCAGTACAAGGACGAGCCGGACATCCTCGACGACGTGCGACCCGAGTCGCTGCCCGAGTCGTTCCGGTTCACCAAGACGGGCACCGATGTCGACTGCGCGTCGCTCAAGCCGGTGTACGACCTGCCCGGCGTCGCGGACATCAGCGTCCTGCAATACCCCACCCAGGAGGACCTCGGCGGCCCCGTCAAGTGCTTCTAACCCATGATCAAGGCGTCCCTCACGTCGCTCCAACGACTACAGGGACGCCTTGATCATGGGGAGGAGCTCTTCGAGGACCACGTGGTCGGCGGCGCGGCTGGGCTCGTACTCGGTGATGGCGAGCCCGGCGAGCGTGAACCGGCCGGCGAGCGCGCGCACGGCGGCGGCCAACTGGTCGGCGGTGACGCCGCCCGGCTCCGGCGTGCCCACCGACGCGAACCCGTCCGGGTCGAGCACGTCGAGGTCGATGTGGACGTAGACGGTGTCGGCGCCGGTCGCCGCGACCGCGTCCACCACAGTGGACGGTTCGGCCAGGGCCGGCGCGGCGACGTGCCGGACCGCGTGCGCGGCGATGAAGTCGCGCTCGGCCGGGTCGAGCGCGCGGACCCCCGCGAGCACCAGCCGGTCGGGACGCAGCGGCTGCGCGGGGACGAGGCTGGGTGGACCGTCGCCGAGCAGCGTGCGCAGCACCATGCCGTGGAACGCGCCCGAGGGCGAGGACGCGGGCGTGTTCAGGTCGCCGTGCGCGTCGAACCACACCACGGCCAGCCGCTCGCCGTGCGCCGCCAGCGCCGCCTCGATCGGCGCGAGGTCGACGCCGCAGTCGCCGCCGACCGTCACCACGGGCCGGCCGTCGAGCCCGGCCAGCGCCGTCCGGGTGGCGCGCAGGTTCGCCACCAGCGCGTCGTGGGCGGTGACCCCGTCACGCGCCGGGCCGGGCGGGGCGTCCACGTCGACCGTCACCCGCTCCGCGGCCGGGATCAGGGCGGCCAGCTCGGCCGCCCCGCGCCACAACCGGTGCGCGGTGCGCGAGCCCGATCCCTGCCACTGCGGTACGACCAGCACGCTCAGACTCACAAGATCACGCTATCGCACTCCGCCCCACGATCAAGGCGTCCTTCACGTCGTTATGACTACGTGAAGGACGCCTTGATCGTGAGCTAGGACGGGAGGATCTCGGTCACCGTGCCGCCGGCCACGGTGTGGCCGCCCTCGCGGACCGCGAAGCCGAGCCCGACCTCCATGGCGACCGGCCTGCCGAGCGCCACCGTCAGGTCGACGGTGTCACCGGGCGCCACCATCGTCAGCGGCCCCAGGTCGACCGACCCCGGCACGTCCGTGGTCCGGAAGTAGAACTGCGGCCGATAGTTGGCGAAAAACGGCGTGTGCCGGCCACCCTCGGCCGGGGTGAGCGCGTACACCCGCGCCCGGAACCGGGTGTGCGGCGTCACCGTGCCCGGCACCGCCACCACCTGACCCCGCTGCACCTGGTCACGCTTGACCCCGCGCAGCAGCACCGCCGCGTTGTCGCCCGCCTCGGCCCGGTCCAGCGACTTGCCGAACGTCTCCAGCCCGGTGGCCACAGTGGACAGCGTGGCACCGATGCCGACGACCTCCACCGGCTCGCCGACCCGCAGCGCGCCGCGCTCGACCGCACCGGTCACCACGGTGCCCCGGCCGGAGATCGTGAGCACGTTCTCGATCGGCATCAGGAACGGCTCGTCCAGCACCCGCGGCGGCACCGGAATGTACCGGTCGACCGCGTCCAGCAGGTCCACGATGGAGCGCGTCCACCGCGGGTCGCCTTCGAGGGCCCGCAGCGCCGAGACGCGGACCACCGGCACCTCGTCGCCGGGGAACCCGTACTCGGACAGCATCTCCCGGACCTCCAGCTCGACCAGGTCGAGCAGCTCCTCATCGGACACCGCGTCGGCCTTGTTCATCGCCACGACCAGGTACGGGACGCCGACCCGGCTCGCCAGCAGCGCGTGCTCGCGGGTCTGCGGCATCGCGCCGTCCAGTGCCGAGACGACCAGGATCGCCCCGTCGACCTGGGCCGCCCCCGTGATCATGTTCTTCACGTAGTC
This sequence comes from Actinomycetes bacterium KLBMP 9797, assembly GCA_037414955.1. Taxonomy (GTDB): domain Bacteria; phylum Actinomycetota; class Actinomycetes; order Mycobacteriales; family Micromonosporaceae; genus Phytohabitans. The sequence continues at coordinate 24,082 of JBBEWH010000108.1, read as the reverse complement.
GGCGTGCCCGGGCATGTCGACGTGGGCGTAGTGCCGGGTCGCGGTCTCGTACTCGACGTGCGCGATGTTGATGGTGATGCCCCGCGCGACCTCCTCCGGCGCCCGGTCGATGCCGTCGAACGACACGAACCGGTTGACGGACGGGTCCTGCGTGGCGAGCACCTTCGTGATGGCGGCCGTCAGCGTGGTCTTGCCGTGGTCGACGTGCCCCATCGTGCCGATGTTCAGGTGCGGCTTGGTCCGCACGAACGGGCTCTTGGCCATCGTGTTCTCTCTCTTCGTGTCCCGAAAGGCGTTACTGGACGTGCGCGGACAGGGCGCCACTCCTGTTGAGGAAAGGGCCGCGCCAGAACGGGGAAACAGACACCCTCCTCCACCTGTCCTACCGCGGACGGGAGAAGGGTCAGCTATCCAGCCGGGCCTGCGCCGCGCACGCGGTGGCGGCGCCGGACAGGCAGGTGCCTGCGGGGCGCGCGAAGCCGACCGGGGCGAACATGGCGATCACGGTAAAGCCCAACCAGCGGGTGAGCAACGGAATTCCGGCGCCCCCGCCATCATGATGGCGAGGGTTACTGGGTGGCGAGTTCCCGCACGAGCACGGCCGACGAGAGCGGCTCGATCCGGGCGCGCATGTCGGCGTACGCGCCGACGGTCAGCGGGCCGGTCAGGATGCTCAGCGCGCCCGTGACCACGACGCCGATCGCGCTCGTCACGAGCGCCGCGACCACCAGCGCCGGCGTCGACGCCGTCGCCGGGTTGGCGAACGCGTCGCCGACGACGGCGACCAGCCCCACCGCCAGCCCCGCACCGACGGTGAGACCGACGATCGTGGCGACCCGCGCCACGGCGGACCCGAGATCGCCGTGGAACAACCGGAAGCAGCGCGCGATGACACCGCCGCGCTCCAGCGCCACCACCGGCGCCAGCACGATGAACACGGCGTACAGGTACACCGCCGGCAGCACGCAGGCACAGAGCCCGGCAATGATGATCAATCCGGCGAGCAGCGACCAGCCGATCATCGGGAACAGCCGCCCCGCCGCGCCCCGCACCGCCTCCGCGACGTTGGGCTGGCCGCCGGTCGCCGCGACCACGACCACCCGGACGGCGGCGAGCGTGACCAGTGTGGACAGCAGGAAGCCGACCAGTCCGGCGACCAGGGCCAGCCCCGTCGCGGCCAGGAACGGGCCCATCGATGGCGTGCCGGCCGCGGACACCTGGCTCAGGTCGCGGGTCGCGAAGGACTGCCCGAGCGCGGAGGCGGTCTGCACGACGAGCAGGAAAACGCCCGCGATGGCCTGCAGGATGGCGAGTTCCCGCCAGGACGTCCGGACCACCGCGAGGCCGCGCTCCCACCAGCCGGAGAAGTTCGGGCTGATCAGCGGATCAGGCGGGTAGGCACCGGGAGGCGGCCCGTATCCGGGCGGCGGCCCGTATCCCGGCGGCGGCGGGCCGTATCCGGGAGGCGGCGGGCCGTATCCGGGCGCGGCGAAGGGCGGCTGTTCGGGGTCATGGTCGGTAGGCCCTTCCGGCGGGACCGACATGGGCTCTCCTGGGCTCGCGCTGGGGTGATCGGCACACCATACCGCCCACGCGCCACACGCCCCCTTTCCCATGATCAGGGCGTCCCCGTAGTCGTTAGAACGACTACAGGGACGCCCTGATCATGGGGTGAGGAGGGTGTCGTCGACGACCGTCGTCTGGTTGGCGGTCACCACCACCGGGTCCGCGTCCGCCGGCGACCGCTTCCCGGTCGCCCACTGCGTCTGGGTGCCGGTCTCGAACCGCACCGCGTAGGTGCCCGGCCACGCCATCTTGAACCAGGTGCCGTCGTCGGCCGTGGTCGCCACGAACTGCCGTCCACGCGCGAGGTCGTAGACGACCACGGCGTCCCGGGCCGCCGGCTGACCGGCGGCGTCGGTGAGCCGGCCGCGGACCGGTCCGAACGGCAGCGCCCGCTCGTCGTGGACCACCTCCTGCCCGGCGACGACCGTCACCGCCTGGGTCGCGCTCTCCGACTCGGCGCCGCCCCACCACTGATCCAGGCCGGTACCGGCGGGCACCACGAACTTGAGCTTGTACGAGCCCGGGTACGGGCGCAGCACGAAGGTGCCGTCGGCGGCCGTCCAATTGGACACCGAGTCCGCGGTGCTGGTCTGGGAGTAGGCGTAGACGACCACGTTGGCCTGCGGCACGCCGTCGCGGGTGAACCGGCCGGTGATGACGCCCGACGGCAGGAGACGCTCGTCCACTGTGGTGTGCCGGCCGGGGGTGATGGTGAACGGGTCGGCCGCGGCGGGGGTGCGGCGCCGGTGCGCCCACTGCCGGGAGGCGCCCCGCTCGGCGGCGGCCACCGTGATCCGCAGCTGGCCCGAGGGCGGATAGCTGATCCGGTAGTCGCCGTTGGCGTCGGTCAGCACGGTGCTGAGCGGGCCGCCCGGGGTGGTCCGCTCCAGCTCGACGCGGGCCCCGGCCGCCGGTGCGCCGGAATCGGTGGTGATCCGCCCGCCGAGCGTGCCGTGCGGCACCACCGACTCGCGGACCGCCGTCTCGGCGCCGGCCGCCACCGTCACCTCCGCCGCCGCCGCGAGCTCCAGCACGGACGGGTGGAACTGGCTCAGCCCGCCGGGCAGCCGGAACCGCAACACGTACGCCCGGGGCGGCACCTGGGCGAACCGGAACGCGCCGGCGGCGTCGGTGCGGGCCTGCCGGACCTGCGCGCCGTACGGCAGGATCAGCAGGTCCACGATGGAGTCGGGTACCGGGGTGGCCGCGTCGACGAGCGTGCCGGCGACGCTACCGGTGGTGGGCGGGTCGGCGTGCGCGGCACCGACCGGGGTGAGCACGACCGGGGTGAGCACGGCCGGGGTGAGCACGGCCGGGGTGAGCACGGCCGGGATGAGCGCCGCGAGCCCGGCGGCGGCGCCACGGATGAGACGGGTCCACATGGGAGCCTCCTAGCGAGGCGCGGGTCAGGTGGGTGGGGTGGTCGAGCCGCCGGCGGGTAACCCGAACGCGTAGAAGGTCGTGCTCGGCGTGTTGATGCGCGCGTACCCGTTGCCCCAGTACAGCTTGCCGTCCACGATGGCCGGACCGGCGTTCGACGAGCCGGCGCCCTGGTGCTCCCACAGCAGCGCGCCGGTGGCCGCGTCGAACGCGTACATGAAGCCGTTCAACGCTCCGAAGTAGACGACGCCGTTGGCGGTGGTCGCCGGGCCCACGGCCTGGCCACCGTGCGGCTCGGGCACCTGCCAGACGATCTGCCCGGTGGCGGCGTCCAGCGCGCCGAACGAGCTGTGGTCGATCGTCTGGCCGTCGGGCAGCTGATGCGGCTCGCCGTCGAAGTTGCTCTCGGCGAAGTAGATCCGCTTGCCGTCGGTGGCGGTGCCCCACTCGATGCCGCCCAGCACCGAGCCGGGTCCGACCGACGCGCTCCAGATGATCTCGCCGGTGGCCGCGTCGAGCATCCAGTACTCGCCGCTCTTCTGCCCCGCGCCGACCGCCCTGCGGGGGCGCCCGTCCGGGCCCCGGAGCGTGAACAGGTGGGTGCCGTCGCTGGTGTCGTGGTCCGGGCCGGGGTTCGGGCAGTTGTTCGGCGGGAAGCCGGGTATGCAGGCCAGGTTCCACGCGTCGAAGCGGGCCGGCCCCGTCGACCACTTGATGCGCCCGGTGCGCAGGTCCATGGCGATGATGGAGTCCTTGGCGTTCCACGGTGGTAGGCACTGCGCCGGCGTGCCGCCGTTGTTCTGGCACTCTTCCGCGCTGCGCGGCACCGAGTAGTTCTGGCCGGTGCCGACGAAGACCGTGTTGCTGCGCGGGTCGATGGTCGGTGTGCTGCCCCACACGGACGCGCCGCTGAAGATGTCACCGCCGGCCCCCTGGTCCGGCAGGGTGTACGACTTCCACCGCACCGCCCCGGTGCGCGCGTCGACGGCGACCAGGCTGCCGCGGAACGTGCAGCAGTCATACGCCGGGTCACCGGCCAGCAGGAACTCGCTCGACGACACGCCCTGGTAGACCACTCCTCTGTGGACGACCGGGGACGAGGTGAGCACCGCCTGCGGGTGCGGGTCCATCGCGGTGCGCCACCGCAGGTCGCCGGTCTCGGTGTCGATCGCCAGCAGCACGCCGCCCAACTGCGTTCCGATGTAGACGGTGTCGTGGACGACCGCCGGGCTGGTGCGGGAGAAGGTGCCCTCGATGCCCGCGTACTCCGCGACCGAACGGGACCAGAGCACCTCGCCGGTGGCCGCGTCGACCTTCCAGAAGAACCCGCCCCAGTCCGGGAAGTAGACGGCGCCGTCGACCACGGCGGGGGTGGCCGAGACGTCGCCGCGCGTGGTGACCGTCCAGTCGACCGCGAGGTCGCCCACCGTCGACGGGCGGAGAAGGCGCTCACCCGGGTTCGAGCGGCTGTTGCCCAGGTCGTGGCCGCCCATGGCCCACTGCCCGGCGCCGGTGCCCGCCGCGTCGACCCGCGCCGCGGTCAGCGCGGCCACGGTGGTCGCCACGATCGTGGCGGCGAGAACGGGGAGCAGACGTATCGTCCTAGCCATCGCGTAGCCGGTCCTCTCTGGCGGTGGCGTGCTCGAGGGACTCCGTCAGCGGTGTGCTCTCGTGGAGCATCCGTAGTATGTGCCGAAACGGCCAGACCCGCAATGCTCATCTATATTACGACGTCAAGTCCCCTGCCACCCCCCATGATCAAGGCGTCCCTGTAGTCGCTAGAACGACATGAGGGACGCCTTGATCATGGGTACGGGACGGGGTCGGGGCCGGAGCTGGGGTGGCCGGGGAGGTGCCGCGCAGGTGGGCCAAGGCCAGCGCCGACGGGAGCAGCGGCAGCCAGGTGGACAGCAACCGATAGCCGAGCACCGCCGTCACCGCGGTTCCCGGGTCCGCGCCCACCCCGACGAGGGTGAGCCCGAGCACGATGTCCAGGCTGCCCACGCTGCCGGGCGACGGCACGATCGCGGCGACCGCGCTCGCCGCGAAGTAGGCGACGAGCACGTCCAGCACGGGCAGCGGCCGGCCGACCGCGTGCAGCACGGCGGCGAGGGTGACCGTGTGCAGCAGCGGGCTCGCCGCCGAGCCGCCCCACAGCAGCAGCGCCTGCCGCCGGTCGGCCAGCGTCGCGGGCACCGCGACGGCCTGCGCGACCACCTGGTCGCGGGCCCGCACGAGGAAGGCCCGGCCGCGGCCGCTGGCCAGCACCCCGGCCACGCAGCCGGCCACGGCGAGGACCGCCGCCGACCCCACCAGCACCGGCACGGTCCCCAGCTCCGGGCGGCGTACCGGCAGCCGGTCCGGCGCGATGAGGCACAGGCTCAGCAGTACCGTCAGATTGATGGCCGCGCCCGCGGCGGCGTTGAGCGTCACCGCCGTGGCCGCGCGCGCCCCGGAGACACCGCAGCAGCGCAGGAAGCGGTGCCCGACCAGGGCGGCGCCGAGCCCGGCCGGCAGGAACGCGTTGGCGCACACGCCGGCGAGCTGGGCGCCGAAGAGCCGGCCGCGCGGCAACCGGACCGCGAGCGCGCCCTGCTGGCTGGCCGCGCCGGCCACGTAGGTGAGCGCGATGGCGACGGCGCCCAGGGCCAGCCAGCGCGGGTCGGCGCCGGTCAGCGCGCGGCCCGCGGAGACCAGCGACGGCCACTTCCACACCGCGTAGCAGACGACCGCGACGGGCGGCAGCAGGGCCAGGAGCACTCGGCGGTTCATGGCCACCATGTATACCGACGGTCCTTGAGTCTGGCGTTACCCATGTGACCTTTTACGTCGGAAGTGACCGGATGGATCACAAAAGGTGGGTGACTTCGCCAGCCAGTAGCGTCGCGATCACCGGCAGTTCACGTAGCTCGGCCGGCGCGAGCTCGCTCGGATCGGCCGCCACCACCATCAGGTCGGCGGGGTCGCCGACGCGTACCCCCGCCCGGCCGCCGCTGGCCGCGCGCAGCGCCGCCGCGAGCGGGATCGCCTGCTCGGGGTGCCAGGGCGGGCGGCCGTCGTCGGTACGCGTCACGGCCGACGCGATGCCGTCCCACGGGTCGAGCGGTGACACCGGGGCGTCCGAACCGATCTCCAGGCGCGCGCCGGCGGCCAGCAGGTCCGCGTACGGGAACGCGCGGCCGGTGCGCCCCGCCCAGTGCCGGTCGGCGACGTCGCGGTCGTCCGGGGCGTGCGCCGGCTGCACGCCGACCGTGACGCCGAGCGCCGCGAACCGGGCCAGGTCGCCGGCGTCGACGAGCTGGGCGTGCTCGATCCGGCCGGCGCAGCCCAGCGCCGCGAACGCGTCGAGCGCGATCGTGTTCGCCGCGTCGCCGATCGCGTGCACCGCCGGGTGCAGGCCATGCGCGGACGCGCGGCGCATCAGCGGGACGAGGTCCGCGGGCGGCAGCTCCAGCCGTCCGGTGCCGGCGCCGCCCGGGTACGGATCATGGCAGTACGCCGTCCGCGTGTTCAGCGACCCGTCGACGAACAGCTTGAACGGGCCGACCGTGAGCCGCCCGCCGGAACCGGGCAGCACGTCGCCGGTGCGGTGCCCGCGGGCCACCGCCTCGTCGAGCAGGTACCGGGCGATCACGCAGGCCACCCGTACCGGCAACGGTCCGTCACCGAGCCGCCTGGTCCAATCGGTGACCGTGTCCGCGTACTCGAAGTCGTTGATGCCCGTGACGCCGCGCGCCGCGGCGGCCGCCATGGCCTCGCGGACCCAGCGGTCCACGGTCCGCGCGGGCGCGGCCGGCAGGGCCGCGGTGGCGGCGTAGCACTCCTCCTCGACCAGGACGCCGGTCGAGTGCTCGCGCCCGGCGAGCCGCAGCGCGGCCGGGCTGAGCCAGACCGTGTGCAGGTCGTTGCTGAAGAGAGCGACCGGCTGGTCGCGCAGCGCCCGCGCCAGCAGGTCCTTGTGCGGCGCGTCCGGCCACAGGCCGTCGCGGAAGCCGCCGCCGGTGACCAGCTCGCCCGGGCGCGCGTCGCGGGCACCGCGCACGACCAGGTCGACCGCCTCCCGGGCGGACCGGGCCGCGTCGAGCGGCACCCGGCGGCGGTGGCTGGCCCACTGCGCGGCGTGCACGTGCGCGTCGACCAGGCCGGGCAGCAGGGTGCCGCCCCGGCCGTCGATCTGCTGCCCGCCGGACAGCGAGCGTCCCAGCTCGGCGACCACACCGCCGGCCAGCCGCACGTCGCCCAGGGGACCACCCACCCCGAGCCGGACGTTTCGCAGGATCACGCCTTCCCCCTCGCCCGTTGATATGTTTCCATGACTCCCGACGCTCTTGAAAGTTTCCTTCTATGATCAAGGCGTCCCTCATGTCGTCCTAGCGACTTCAGGGACGCCTTGATCATGGCTGGTCGACACGGAGGAGGCACCATGCGATGGGCTGCGATAGCGGCGACGGCGGCGCTCGGGGTGGCGGTGATGGGGACGCCGGCGGCGGCCGCGCCATCTGCCGCCTGCACACTGACGGTGGGTAACGTCGGCTACAGCGCGGGCATGTTCTACGCCGGCGCCCGCCTCGCCGGCGACTGCTACGGCCAGGTGGCCGTCGACCTCCAGCTGGCCGACACGCCGGCCGGGCCGTTCACCACTGTGGAGACGACCGAGACGTACCCGCTGGGCAGCGGCGCGCAGGGCGGCACCGCCTGGTTCACCGAGGCCTACAACAGCTACGGCTGCGGGTTCTACTACCGCGCGGTCGGCACCTACGGCGGTCTCACCGGCACCTCCCCCCAGGCCCAGGAGCCCTGCTGACCCACCCCTTCATGATCAAGGCGTCCTTCATGTCGCTAGGACGACATGAAGGACGCCTTGATCATGGGCGGTCCTGCGTGACTGTGACGCCGTGCTTGACTGTGACACCGTGTGAGGCCCCACGGTAGGAGCCATGTTCAGCATCGGAGACTTCGCCACGCTGGGCCGGGTATCGGTCCGCATGCTGCGCCACTACGACGCGCTCGGGCTGCTCGTGCCGGCGACGGTCGACCCCCGCACCGGGTACCGGTTCTACCGGGCCGAGCAGCTGCGCCGCCTCAACCGGGTGGTGGCCCTGAAAGAGCTGGGCTTCACGCTCGACCAGGTGCGCGCCCTCCTCGACGAGAAGATCGGCGCCGAGGAGTTGCGCGGCATGCTGCGGCTGCGGCGCGCGCAGCTCGAGGCGCGACTGGCGGCGGACACCGCGCGGCTGTCAGCGGTCGAGGCGAGGCTCCGGGTCATCGAGAGAGAGGGAAACATGAGCACCGACGAAGTCATGGTCAAGCGGGTGCCGCGGGTACGGGTGGCGGAGCTGACCGCGGTCGCGGACAGCTACGAGGGGACCGACATCGGGCCGGTCATCCAGCCGCTCTACGCGGAGCTCTTCCGCCGCCTGTCGGCGGCCGGCGTGACGCCGACCGGCCCGAGCATCGCGTACTACGAACCGGCGCCGGACCGGTCGCCGGAGGCGGTCACCGTGCACGCGGCCATCCAGGTCGACGCCGCACCCGATGACGGGTACGACTTCGCGGTGCTCGACCTACCCGAGATCGGGTCCGCCGCGACGATCATCCACCATGGATCGATGGACGAGGCGGACCGCAGCATGCACCAGCTCGCCCAGTGGATCGACGACAACGGGCACCGCATGGTCGGCTACGCCCGCGAGGTGTGTCTGGAGTTCGACCCGGACGCCCCGAGCAAGTGGGTGCACGAGTTCCAGGTCGAGATCGCCTGATCCACTCCCCTCCCCTTCCATGATCAGGGCGTCCTTCACGTCGTTAGAGCTACGTGAAGGACGCCCTGATCATGGGTCAGTCCTCGAATCAATTATGCGAATGCGTCAGCAAACGGGCGGACTCCGCGACGTGGGTGCCGAGCAGCCGCCGGTGTGCGCGGGACAGCTCGGGGCCGGGGTCGACGCCGAGCTCGGTGCGGAGCAGCGCGCAACCCTCGCGGTAGACGGCGAGCGCGTCGCCGCGCCGGCCGGCCAGGTGCAGCGCGACCATGAGCTGTGCGCGGGCACGTTCCAGCAGGGGGCGCTCGTCGAGGAGCGAGCGCAGCTCCGGGATCACGTCGTGGTGCCGGCCGAGACCGAGGTCCGCGGCCACGCGGTCGGCGAACGCGGTGAGGCGGTGCTCCTCCAGGCGGACCACAGTGGACGGCACGAAGGGCGCGCGCACACCGCCCAACGCCGGCCCGCGCCACAGGTCGAGCGCCTGATGCAGCGTCCGCGCGGCCTCGGCGACCCGCTGCTGGCGCAGTGCGGCGCGGCCGGCGTGGGACAGCTCGGTGAAGACGGCGAGGTCGACCTGGCCACGGTCGACCGCGAGCCGGTATCCCGCGGGATGGGTCTGTATCGACGCCCCGCGCACGCCGGCGAGCAGCTTGCGCAATGCGGAAACACGCACGTGCACCTGCGTGCGGACGGTCGCCGGCGGCCACTGCCCCCACACGGCGTCGACGATCTGCGCGCCGCTGATCACGGTGTTGGCGTTGACCAGCAGGAGCGCGAGCAACGCGCGGGCGCGGTCGCCCCGCACCGGGACGGATACGCCCTCGCGCAGCACCTCCACCGGACCGAGAAGGCGGAACGTCAGCCCGCCGCCCGGGTCATCCGGACGACGCGAAAAGATAGCCCCCACGCAACCCTCCCGGGCTCCCCGTAGCGCAAGTTCGCTTTGCGTGCAGCGTACGAGGAGATCAGGACCGACGCCACGGAGGCAGGTCCGACAAGTCCGGATGGGAGCCGTTACATTCCCGCTACGAATCGGCCACGCGTACGTCGAAGTCACACCACGGGGTCCACGCCGACGTGACACCGCGGTCGACCGCGCGCACCCGCCACCGGTAGTCGCCGTCCTGGAGGGTCCCGGCGGGCACCTCGTAGAGCAGCGTGAAACCGTTGAACGGCCGGACATCCTGCCGCAGGAAGGCCGCCGCGCCGGGCCGGGCGACCTCGAAGGTGGCGCCCACGGTGGGGAACGACATCCCGGGCGGCGTGTACCCCCCGCCGGGCACGGTCGGTGCGGCGGCGAGTGCGGGACCGCTCGTCGAGGCGGTGGGCGCCGCACCGCAGAACTCGAAGCCCGCGTACGGGCCGGACGAGAGGCGCAGCGTGTCCGGCACGCCGGGGCGTGGGGTGGCCTGGGCGGCGGGCGCCAGCGCGAGGCCGACCAGCAGGCCGAGGGCGGCGCCGCCGGCGGCGGCCCGGGTCTTCCGTACGTACATCGGTGGTGCGCTCCTTCCTACGTGGATCGTGGTGAATGTCTACTCCAGTCCAACACGGCGGCCACCAGTCCGCTCACCGCGCAGGCGGCCCGTAAGCGAGCGGTAAGAACTGGCCGGATAGCGAACGGATAGCGAAGCCGTAGTCCGCCCGTAGCGCGCGCCGCGAGACTCCCGCCGACCCATGTGGACGATCCCGGGGAGGAAAACCAGTGGCTTACACGGGGATCAGACGGAGGCTCGGCGCACTCGCGCTCGCGGCGGTCACCGCCGCGGCGGGCGGGCTCCTGGCGACCGCGCGGCCGGCCGCCGCCGCGCCGCCGGCGGACCACGTCCTGTTCTGGAACGACGTGCTGCTGCGCACGTACCGGCAGGCCGGCGGCCCGCCCACGACGCTGGCACGGGCCGGCGCGATGATGCACGGCGCGATCTACGACGCGACGACCTCGTTCTCCTGCGAGATGCGGGAGCGGGGCGGCCTCGGCTGCGACTCCGAGCCGTACCTCGTCCGCGTCGACATCCCGAACAACGTCAACCTGTTCCACGTCACGATGATCGACTACGCCGCCGTCGCCGTCCTCCGGTCGGTGTTCCCCGGGCGGAACTTCGACGCGGACCTCACCGCCGCGCAGGAGGGGCGGACGCCCTCGACCGGCCAGACGGAGTCGATCCGGGTTGGCAACGCGGCCGCCCAGGCGATGCTCAACGCCCGCGCCAACGACGGCTCCGCCGACAACACCCCTTACTCGCCGGGCACCAACCCGGGCGACTGGCGGGAGACCGGGTCCGGGCCGCCGGCCTCGCCGAACTGGGGCAAGGTCAAGCCGTTCACGCTGACCTCCGGCTCGCAGGCCCGGCCGCCGCTGCCCGGGGGCTTCCCCAACACCGCCCAACTGCTGGCCAGCCCGCTCTACGCCGCGCAGGTCAACGAGGTCAAGCAGCTCGGCCGGGAGACCGGCTCGACCCGGACCGCTGAGCAGACGCGGATCGCGTGGTTCTGGGCGAACGACCTCGACGGCACGTACAAGCCGCCGGGCCAGCACTTCGCGCACACCCAGATCGTCGCGAAGCAGCGGCAGCTGACCGAGTTCCAGAACTCGCGGCTCTTCGCGCTCGTCGCGATCGCCATGGCCGACGCGGCCATCGCGGCGTGGGACGCCAAGTACCAGACGCCGGTCGACCTGTGGCGGCCGGAGAGCGCCATCCGGCTCGCGGACACCGACAACAATCCGGCCACCACCGCCGAGGCCGGCTGGGAGCCGCTCTCCGCGACCGCCGCGGGCGTCAACTTCTCCCCGCCCTTCCCGGCGTACGTCTCCGGACACGCCACCTTCGGCGCGGCCTGGGCCGGCGTCATGAAGCACTTCTTCGGCACCGACAACATCACGTTCACCGCCACCACCGAGGACCCGCACGCGGTCGGCGTGACCCGCACCTTCAACAGCTTCAGCGCGGCCGCGGCCGAGGACGCGCGGAGCCGCATCTACCTCGGCGTGCACTTCCAGTTCGACGCCGACCAGGGCATCGCCACGGGCACCAGGGTGGCCGACCACGTCGCCGCCAACTACCTGAAGGCGGCACCCGAGTGGGACTTCTTCGGCCCGTGGCAGCTCGAGCAGGAGTGCCAGGCCGAGGGTGACCGGCTGGTCGCCACCGGCGAATACTACGAGTACTTCTGTGACGGGTACATCGGCGAGTGGTACCTCTACATCCGCTGACGCTCCAGATCGGACGGAAAGGCCCGGCCTCCGCGGGAGGCCGGGCCTTTCGCTTACCCGAACTGGCCTACCTGGTAGTCGCCGGCGGGCTGCTGGACGATGACGTTCATGCGGTTGAAGGCGTTGATGGTGGCGATGAGAGCCACCAGGGCGGCGAGCTGGTCCTCGTCGTAGTGCTTGGCGGCGTTGGCCCACACCTCGTCGCTGACGCCACCGGCCGCATCGGCGATGCGGGTGCCCTGCTCCGCCAGTTCCAGAGCGGCACGCTCCGCGTCGGTGAACACGGTGGCCTCCCGCCACGCCGCGACCAGGTTGAGGCGCACCGTGGTCTCCCCGGCGTGCAGGGCGTCCTTGGTGTGCATGTCGGTGCAGAAACCGCAGCCATTGATCTGGCTCGCGCGCAGCAGCACCAGCTCCCGGGTCGCGGCCGGCAACGTCGAGTCCGCGACTACCTTGCCCGCCGAGACGATGTGCTTCAGGAACTTGGCCGCGACCGGGTTGGCGAACACGTTCAGGCGAGCGTCCATGGTGCACTCCTTGCGGTTGTTGATGGGTACACCTCTGGGACACGACCGCTCGGCGAGATGTGACGGCGCCGGACGTGACCTACGTCTCCCGCACGCCGACGCCGGCGCGACCCACCATGATCAAGGCGTCCCTCACGTCGTTATAGCGACGTGCGGGACGCCTTGATCATGGGAGTGGGGCGCGGGTTATGGGAGTGGGGGGCGTTCGGCGGCGCGGACGGCGTTGCGGAACAGCATCGCGACCGTGGTCGGGCCGACGCCGCCGACTCGGGGCGTGATGGCGCCGGCGACCTGGGCGCAGGTCTCATCGACGTCCGGCAGGAGGCGCCGCCCGGCGTACCGGACTCCGGCGCCGATGACGACGGCGCCCGGCCGGATGTGCTCGGGTTGGACGATGCCCGGCACGCCCGCCGCGGCGACCAGGATGTCGGCGCGGCGGGTGTAGCGCGGCCAGTCCGGGACGCCGGTGTGCACGACGGTGACGGCGGCATTGGCGGTCGGGCGCTTCTGCGACAGGAGCATCGCCAGCGGACGGCCGAGGGTGGCGCCGCGGCCGAGGATGACGACCTCGCGGCCGGTCACGGGGATGTCGTAGTGCGCCAGCAGCGCCTCGATCCCCGCCGGCGTGCACGGTAGCGGGCCGGGGAGGCCGACCGCGAGCCGGCCCATGTTGAGCGGGTGCATGCCGTCGACGTCCTTGTCCGGGTCGATCGTCTGCAGCGCCGCGTCGTAGTCCAGGTGCGCCGGGATGGGGTACTGGACGAGCAGCCCGTGCACGTCCGGGTCGGCGTTGAATCCGGCGATGACGCGGTGCAGCTCGGCCTGGCTGGTGGTGGCGGGCAGGTGGGCGTGCGGCGAGGCGAAGCCGAGTGCGGCGGCCTGGCGCTGCTTGATGCGGATGTAGCCGGCACTCGCGTCGTCGTCCCCCACCAGGACGGTGGCCAGGCTGGGGGTGACGCCGCGGCCGCGCAGGCGCTCGACCGCGGCGGCGGTCTCCGCGAGGACGGCTTCGGCCACGGGCCCGCCAGGCAGCAACCGCGCGGGAGGACCAAGAGCCGGGTGCACAGCGGTGAACCGCGGCGACGGCGGCGTGTGGGGAGGCGGCGTGACGGGCATGCGGCTCCTTGGCGCGGGCGCCCAGGCGGTCGACGCCCGCGACGAGGCTCCCCGATGGTTCGACCCATCCCCGGTGCCGCCAGTCGCTACCCCTCGATCATGCCCCATCCCGCGATCCGGCGAAGATCAAGGCGTCCCTCAGGTAGCTATGACGACTTGAGGGACGCCTTGATCATGGGGGTGTCGCCGGCCGCGGACGCGAGGGGGCGGAGGCGGATGTCGGTGAGGGCGACGGCGAGGGCCGTCGCGGTCAGGAGCGCGCCGGCCAGCGCGACGCTGCGCACGCCCGTCCAGCCGATCAGGGCCGCGCCGAGCAGCGATCCGGACGCGATGCCCACGTTGAAAGCCGCGCTCACCCCGGCGGACGCCATGTCGGTGCTGCCCGGCGCGACCAGGAAGGCCCGGTGGGCGATGGCGGGTGGCAGCGCACCGTACGCCAGGCTGGTGAGCGCCAGCATCGCGATGGCCGCGACCGGGAACCCGCCGACGGCGAACAGCGCGAGCAGCGCGGCGGTGAGCAACCCCATGGGCACCAGCAGCCCGACCGCCGGGTACCGATCCAGGACCCGGCCGACCAGCAGCGGGCCGCCGAGCCCGGCGAGGCCGGCGACGAGCAGCAGCGGGCCGAGCGCCGCCGCGGCGAAGCCGCTGACCTCCAGGAGGAACGGCGTGACATAGGTGTACGCGGTCAGCGCGCCGGTCACGCCGAGCGCGGTGAGCAGGATCAGGATCCCGTACCGACGGCGGTCCGGTGCGGTGCCGCGCGCCGCACCGCCGTCCGCCGGCGCGACCGTCGGCACCAGCGCGGTGACCGCCGCGCAGATGACCAGACACACGGCGGCCAGCGCGGCGAACGCGGCCCGCCAGCCGAGTTGCTGGCCGAGCCAGGTGCCGGTCGGCACGCCGAGCACCGGCGCGAGCGACGCGCCCACGGACAGGCGGGCCATCATGCGCCCCCGCACCTCGGGCGGGAACAGCCCGAGGACGGCGGGCGCGGCGATCGCCCAGAACAGCGCCTGGCTGAGCGCGGTGGCCAGGCGCGCGGCGAAGAGCACGGGGTAGCTGGGCGCCAGCGCGGTGGCCGCGGTCGCGACCGCCAGGACGGCGAGCGCGGCGGCCAGCAGGTGCCGGCGGGGCACCCGCTGGGTGACCCGGACCAGCGGGAACGAGGCGATGACCACCACGACGGCGTATCCGGTGACGAGCAGGCCGACCTGCGCGTGCGACCGGTGGAGGTCTGCGGCCATGACGGTGAGCAGCCCCACCGGCAGGATCTCGGCGGTCACATAGCAGCACGCGGCGGCCGACAGTGCGGCCAGTGCGGCGGTGGCGCGCCGACGCGGCACCATCACGACCCTCCCCAGGATAGCTACCATCAAAAAGCCTAACAGTGGTAGCATCACACACGTGAATGAACCCCGCAACAGCGATTTGCGCCTGGTCGGCGGCCACCCCGCGCTCGACCTGGTCAACACGGTCGCGCCGCGCGGGACAGGCACCCACCGGGAATACCTGGCGACCCCCGACGACCTGCTGGCATGGGCCCGCCGGGCATCGGTGCTCGACGAGGTCGACGCGGCGGCGGTCGCGCGGGCGTGGACGGACCCCGATGCCGCCGCACAGGCGCTGGACGCCACGATCGACATCCGCGAGGCGACGTACACGGCACTGCGTACCCGACTCGACGGCGATGCCGCGGGCGCCGCGCCCGCCCTCGCGCGCCTCACCCGGCGATGGGCGGCGGCGACCGCGCGATCCGACCTGATGCCCGACCCGGGTGACATCGCCGCCCGCCTCGTGGTCGGCACCGCGCCCGCGACGCTGGTCGCGGACCGGCTGGCCGACGCGGCGGTCGACCTCCTGCGCACCGTCGACCTGCGGCGGCTGCGGGTCTGCCCGCTCGCCGAGGGCGGCTGCGGGTGGCTCTTCCTGGATCGCAGCCGCAACGGCTCGCGCCGCTGGTGCGCGATGGCCGACTGCGGCACGCACGCGAAGGCCCGCCGGCTGACGGCGAAACGCCGCGCCCGTCGCGCTACCGTCGGCGGATAGCGGCGCTCCTATGCGAGAAGCGTTAACCAGGCGCACCTCACCCGCTACGGGGCGGCGCGGATGGCCTCGCCGGCGATCTCGATGCGCACGGTGCGGCCGACGAGGACGCCGCCGCTGTCGAGGAGCACGTTCCAGACCAGGCCGTAATCCTCCCGGTTGATCTCCGCGGTGGCGCTGAATCCGAAGATGTCCTGCCCGTACGGGTCGCGGCGGGCGCCGCCGAACTCCACCTGGAGGTCGACCGGCCGGGTGATCCCCTTCACGGTCAGCTGTCCGGTCAGGACGAAGCGTCCCGACGTGGGGGTCGGGGCCGGCCCGCTCAGGGCGCCGCGGCGGCCCAGGCCGTGGTTGCGCAGCCGGGCCCACTGGAAGATCGGGTCCTGGTGCTCGGGCGCCCTGATACCGGTGCTGCGGTACTCCAGCGTGGGGTACCGCGCGACGTCGAGGAAGTCGGGGCTGCTCAGGTGGGCGTCCCGCTCGGTGTGGCCGGTGCTGATGCTGTCGGCCAGGATGGTGGCGGCCACCGCGGAGGCCAGCGGGTCGTCGGCGACCAGGATCTGCGCGGTGGCCGCGCTGAACTCACCGCGCACCGGGCTGACCATCATGTGTTTGGCGACGAAGCCGACCCGCTTGTGCGCCGGGTCCAGCTGGTAGAGGCCGGCGGCCGGGATGGTGATGCCATCCCACGTCCGCGTGGCGAAACCGGACATGACTCTGCTGTTCCCCCCAAGCGACGACTGTGCCCGCACGCGCGTTCCGGCACGTGTGTTACCGCGCCGCGGATCCCCCCGGAGCCGGCCGCGCGGTCGTTCCCCCAGGTCCCAGGATAGGCATGCGGCCAGGGGCAACCCCGCCGCTGGCCGGTGAGACGTCGATCATGTAGCTTAGCCTCACCTAATAGAGGGGCTAATCGTGCGACGACCATTCGTTCTCCTCGCGGCGCTGCTGGTCGCCGCCACCACGACCGCCTGCGGCGGCTCGGACAGCGGCGGCGACACCGCGGGGAGCACCGGCGCCGCTGGCGCCGCGTTCCCGGTGACGCTGGAGCACAAGTACGGCAGCACCACCGTTCCCGCCTCGCCGAAGAAGGTCGTCACCGTCGGCCTGACCGAGCAGGACGCGCTGCTCGCGCTCGGTGTCGTGCCGGTCGCGACGACCGAGTGGCTCGGCGGGTATCCCGGTGCGATCGGGCCGTGGGCGCAGTCCACACTGAACGGCGCGACGCTGCCCGAGGTGCTCAAAGACACCGGCGGCGGCCCGCAGTTCGAGCGCATCGCCGCGCTGAAGCCGGACCTGATCCTGGCGCTCTACTCCGGAATCACCCAGGAGCAGTACCAGACGCTGACCGAGATCGCCCCGACCGTCGCGCAGCCCAAGGAGTTCAAGGACTACGGCGTGCCGTGGCAGGAGATCACGAAGCGGGTCGGTAAGGCGGTCGGCAAGGGCGCCGAGGCGGAGAAGCTGGTCGCGGACGTGGAGGCGAAGTTCGCCACGGCCAAGCAGCAGAACCCGGGCTTCCAGGGCGCCACCGCGCTGATGGTCACCCCGTACGAGGGCTACTTCGTGTACGGCCGGCAGGACGCCCGCTCCCGGGTGCTCACCGACCTGGGCTTCACCCTGCCGTCCGAGCTGGACCAGGTCGTCGGCGACGCGTTCGGCGCCGGCATCAGCGGCGAGCGCACCGACATGCTGGACGTGGACGCGCTGGTGTGGATCGTCGCCGACCTGAAGGACGCGCCGGCCCGGCTGCACCAGGACCGGCTGTACGCGCCGCTCGACGTCGTGACGCAGGGGCGCGAGGTGTTCATCCCGGAGAGTACCGAGTACGGCCACGCCACCTCGTTCGTGTCGGCGCTCAGCCTGCCGTACCTGCTGGAGAAGCTGGTGCCGCAGCTCGCGGCGGCGGTCGACGGCAACGCGTCGACGGCGGTCCCCGCCTCGTAGATGCTGCCGATCTTGCGCTTGTCAGCGTCCATTCCGGACAACTGGGCATGACGAGTGCAAGATCGGCGCAGCTATTAGGGGAGGGGGGCGGTTGTCTTGCGGTGGATCAGGGCCGCTGTCAGGTCGAAGCGGATGGGCAGCGGCGTGGGGCGGTCGATCTGGCGCATCACTATGCGGCCGGCCTCCTCGGCCATGTCGGCCAAGGGCTGGCGCACGGTCGTCAGGGCGGGCACCGCCACGGCGGCCGCGTCCTGATCGTCGTATCCGACGACGGACAGGTCGTCGGGCACCCGGAGCTGGCGGTCGTAGCAGGCGTCGATGACGCCGAGCGCTTGCAGGTCGTTGCCCGCGACCACCGCCGTCGGGGGCTCGGGCAGCGCGAGCAGCTCGTGCGCGAGCGCGCGGCCCGGGCCGGTCTGGAACACCCCGGACCGCACGAGCACCGGGTCGGCCGGCACGCCCGCCTCGCGCAGCGCGGCGTGGTAACCGCCGACCCGCGCCAGCGAGCAGGCGAACCCCAGCGGGCCGGAGATCATGCCGATGCGGCGGTGGCCGAGGTCGAGCAGGTGGCGGGTCGCCAGGTATCCCCCGCGCCACTGGGTCGAACCCACCGCGTGCGTGTCGGCGGGGGCGTCGCCGACGGTGTCGAGCACCACGAACGGGATCCTGGCGCGCGTGAACCGCTCGCGGACGGTCGCGGGCAGCGACACGACCGACATGATCGCGCCGGCCGGACGCCGGCGCACCAGCGCGTCGACCCAGCCGGCACCCCCGGCTGAGCCGGCACCGCTGATTGATCCGGTGCCGATGACCGAGCCGGCGCCGCTGACCGAGCCGGCACCGTCGTCCACGCCCACGGCGGTGACGGCGAACGTGTACCCGGAGTCCTCCAGCGACCGCGCCAACCCGCGGACCAGCAGCGGGTTGATGGCGCTGTTCATGGTCCGGAAGATCACCTCGATCTTTCCGGAGCGGCGCGTGCGCGGACGGCGCTGGTAGCCGCTCTGGGCGATGATCTGCTGGACCCGCTGGCGGGTGGCGTCGGAGACGCCCGGCCGGTTGTTGAGCACCTTCGAGACGAGGCTCTGCGAGACGCCCGCCGCGCGGGCGACGGCCTCCATCCGCACCCGGGCCGGCTCGCTCATCGGGACGCCCTCCCCGCGGCGGCACCCCGGCTCCCCGCGGCGGTCCGGCTCCGCGCGGCGGCGCTGCGTCGTCCGCCGGTGCTGGCGCGGACCACCAGCGACGTCGCCAGCTCGACCTGCCGGCCGGCGGCCGCGCCCCGATACCGGTGCTCCTCCGCGACCAGCCGGACCGCCTCGGCGGCCATGTCGGCCAGCGGTTGACGCACGGTCGTCAGCGGCGGCGCGAGCATCCCGCAGATCGGCGTGTCGTCGAAGCCGACGACCGACAGGTCGCGCGGTATCCGCAGGTTTCGCACGCCGGCGGCCTGGTAGACGCCGGCGGCCTGGGCGTCGGAGCACGCGAAGATCGCCGTCGGTGGGTCGTCGGCGTCCAGGAGGCTACCCCCGTGCCGCGCGCCCTCGGCGACCGTGAGCTCGGCGGACCGGACCAGCCGGGGGTCCGGGGCGATGCCCGCCTCCCGGTGCGCCGCCAGGTAGCCCTCCTGCCGCTCGCGGACGCACGGCAGGCCGACCGGGCCGCCGACGAATCCGATGCGGCGGTGTCCCAGGCCGAACAGGTGCCGGGTCGCGGCCAGGCCGCCGGCCCAGTTGGTCGCGCCGACCGCGGGCAGGCCGGGTTCGTGGGCGCCGACCGGGTCGACGAGGACCAGCGGCGCGGACAGCTCGCGCAGCGCCCGGATCTCCCGCTGCCGGACGCCGAACAGGACCAGCACGACGCCGACCGTCGGCCGGGCCCGCCGGTGCTCGACCCAGTCCTGGATGCGGAACCGCGGATGGCTGGTCGAGGTGACGGTGAGCGTGAGGTCCATCTCGAACGCGGCCCGCTCGGCGCCGCCGACGATTTCGCCGGCCACCGCGCTGGCGACGCCGTCGACCAGGATGTCGATCATCCCGCCCGCGACCCGCCGGCGACCGCCGCGGACCAGGTATCCGGTGGCCCGCACGGCGTCGGCGACCCGGATCCGGGTGTCTTCGGAGATGTCCGGCTTGCCGGCGAGCACTTTGGACACGGTGGGCACCGAAACCCCCGCGATCTCGGCGACGGTCGCCATGGTCGCGCGCGCTGCCATCTGGCCTCCTTATCCCTTTGCGCAAATACACCGCGAATATTTCGCGGCTAAATTTCGCAAACCGGATCGAGTTGTCCGCCGCACAGGGCTTAATCATCCGCTGCTTTGACAGCGATTCACCGTCTTGACAGTGGCGATCATCTCGAAATAGGCTACTCGGTAACAATACTTTACGCAACAAACCGATTCTTCTTGCGATGGCCCACCGGGCACCCGCCATTGCTGGATGCTGCCCATGTTTTCCCTGTTCAGCGGCTATTTCATGCGCTTGACAAATGCGTTTACAGCGGGGAAGCTGAGAGCGATTCCAACGACATCTCTCGATTTCAGAGATCGTTACCAACGCAACGCACCCACCACGCCCGGCAACGACACCGCTGTCCGGCGTCATATGGAGTCGCCCGCCGCATCGGCGGGTAAGACCCCGGGCCCCGCCGCTTGCCCGACGGCGGGGCCCGGTCTTGTTCCGGTAGTTCACCGGAAAACGCTTACCAGCCCAATGATCAGGGCGTCCCGCACGCCGTTCCAGCGACATGAGGGACGCCCTGATCATGAGCGGCGGGTCAGGTCAGGCGACCGTGCACGCGGCGCCGTTCAGCGTGAACGACGTCGGCCGGCCGGTGTTGCCGGTGTGCGTCGCCTGGAAGCCGATGCCCACCGACGCGCTCGGTGCGAGAGCGCCGTTGTAGGTCATGTTGCGGGCGCTGACGGCGCCGCTGTTCGGCGTGTACGTCGCGTTCCAGCCGCTGGTGATGGTCTGTCCACCGGGGAGCGTGAACGCCAGGGTCCAGCCGTTGACGGCCGCGCCGCCGGTGTTGGTGATGCTGATGCTGGCGGTCAGCCCGGTGTTCCACGCGTTCACCGTGTACGCGACCCGGCACGCACCGGGCGGCGTGGTCGTGGGCGGCGGGCTGGTCGGGGGCGGGCTGGTGGGCGGCGGGCTGGTGGGGGGTGGGCTGGTGGGCGGCGGGCTCGTCGGCGTCGTGCCGTCCAGGCCGAAGAACCGGATCACCTGGGCCGCGTCCACCGGCAGGTTGTGCGACACGCCCTGCATGCTGATCGCCTCGACCGGCGCCTGGCCGCCACTGCCTCCGTACCTGGTGCGGGTGTAGCCGGACTGCGGCGTGTCGGTGAACGTGGGCGTCTGGCTCAGGCCGTGCACGTTGGTCCACTGCTTGACCTGCTCGCCGAAGTTCGGATAGCGCAGCACCTCGTCGTTGGTGCCGTGCCAGATCTGCATCCGCGGCCGCGCGCCGGTGTATCCCGGGTTGGCGTTGCGCACCAGGTCACCCCACTGCTGCGCGGTCCGGATGATGGTGCCGTTGGCGCACTCGCTGTTCCACTCCGAGCCGTTCGTGGTGGCGAAACAGGAGGCCGGGACGCCGGCGAACGACGCGCCGGCCCGGAACACGTCCGGGTAGTTGGCCAGCATGACGTTGGTCATCATCGCGCCGGACGAGGTGCCGGTGGCGAAGATCCGGGCCGGGTCCACGTTGTGGCGCGCCCGCACGTAGTCCACCATCGCCATCAGCCCGACCGGGTCGCTGCCGCCGCCGCGGCGCAGCGCCGACGGCGACGACACGTCCCAGCACAGGCTGCTGCGGGTCACGGACGGGTAGATGACGATGTACCCGTACCGGTCGGCCAGCTGCGCGTACTGGGTGCCGGAGTGGAACGCGGGGCCGCTGCCGGAGCAGTAGTGGATCGCCAGCAGCAGGGCCGGCCGGGACGCGACGTTGTCCGGCACGTAGAGGTGCATCCGCAGGTTGGTGGGATTGGTGCCGAACCCCGTGACCTCGGTGAGGGTGGCCGCCGAGGCGGGCGCGGCGATGGCCACCGCGGCGGCGACCGTCGCGGCCGCCGTGGCGACGGCGGCGAGGAGCCTGGTCTTGGGTTTCATCCGGGTCGTAAGTCTCATCGTGGGTGCATCCTCCGGAAGGTGGCGTGGGGACATGATCGATCGAGGCTGCCCGATGCCCGACCGCCCGGCTCAGAAACAGTCATCAGTATCGATCGGAAATTTTGCGATAGCAACCCCTCGATCTTCCCCTCAAGATCAAGGCGTCCCTCACGTCGTGAGAACGGCATGAAGGACGCCCTGATCATGGGGGTAGGTCCGGCGGGGTGGGTGGATCGGTAGGCTAACCACCCGTGACCGTCACCTTCGCCGAGCTCACCACGATGCGCGTGGGTGGGCCCATCGCCCGACTGCACGTCGCCACGAGCACCCCGCACGCGCTCGACCTGCTGCGCGCCGCCGACGCCGGCGGCGAGCCGCTGCTCGTCATGGGCGGCGGGTCGAACCTGGTGGTCGGTGACGTCGGCTGGGACGGCACGGTCGTCAAGATGGCGTCCACCGAGTTCGACATCGACGGCGACCGGGTCACCGCCGCCGCCGGGGTCGAGTGGGACCAGCTGGTCGGCGCGGTCGTCGCGGACGGGCTCGCCGGCATCGAGTCGCTCTCCGGCATCCCCGGCTCGGTCGGCGGCACACCGGTGCAGAACGTCGGCGCCTACGGCACGCTGACCTCCGACGTGCTGGAGTCGCTGACCGTATACGACCGGCACACCGGCCAGGTCGAGACCTGGGGGCCGGAACGGTGCGGCTTCGGCAGCCACCGGCAGTCGATCTTCAAGCACAGCGACCGCTGGGTGGTGCTCGACGTGACGCTGCGGCTGCGCCGCGGCGACCAGTCCTCGCCGGTCACCGCGAAGCCGGTCGCCGAGCGGCTGGGCATCGAGGTGGGCGGCACGGCGCCGCCGGCCGACGTCCGCGCGGCCATCATCGCGCAGCGCCGGGACCGGAAGATGGTGCTCGACCCGGACGACCACGACACCTGGAGCGTCGGCTCGTTCTTCATCAACCCGGTGCTCGCCGAGATGCCGGCCCGCGCCAAGGAGTGCCCCAACCAGCCGGACGTCAAGGGCATCAAGCTGCACGCGGCGTGGCTCATCCAGCACTCGGACTTCCCGCCCGGTTACGGCCTGGACTGGGGTAACGGCACGGTCGCGCTGTCCAGTCGGCACACCCTCGCGGTGACCAACCGGGGCGGCGCCACGACCGCCGACGTGATGAAGTTCGCCGCCCACATCCGCGACGGGGTCGCGGCGCGCTTCGACGTCCGCTTGAACCCCGAGTGCGACCTGATCAACTGCGCCTACTGATCCCCCGGTGCTGGCTATGCTCTCGCCTGTGACGTTCCGTGGCTGGCCGAGCGAGGCGATCGAGTTCTACGAGGGGCTGGAGGCCGACAACTCGAAGACGTACTGGACCGCGCACAAGGAGGTCTACGACCGGGTGGTGCGCGCGCCGATGGTCGAGCTCCTCGCCGAGTTGGAGCCGGAGTTCGGCGCGGGGAAGATCTTCCGGCCGAACCGGGACGTGCGGTTCAGCGCCGACAAGTCCCCCTACAAGACGTCGATCGCCGCGACCCTGGAACGCGGCGGATACGTGCAGGTCTCCGCGCACGGGCTGGGCGTCGGCGCCGGCCGGTACGCGATGACGCCGGACGAGCTGGCCCGGTACCGGCGGGCGGTGGCCGACGACGCCAGCGGCACCGCGCTGGAGCGGCTGGTCGCGGAGGCCGGCCGGCAGCGGATCGAGATCACCGGACACGAGCGGCTGAAGACCGCGCCGCGGGGCTACCCGGCGGACCACCCGCGCGTCGAGCTGCTCCGTCACAAGGGCCTGGTCGCGTGGCGGGAGTGGCCCGCGGCCCGGTGGCTGGGCACCCCGGCGGCGAAGACCCGGGTGGTGGAGTTCCTGCGGGCGACGCGACCGCTGTGCGCGTGGCTCGACCGGCACGTCGGCCCGGGCGCCGCCGACTAGCCACACGTAGCACGGCCGCACGGGCCCGCTGGGCGGGCACACGCCCCCCGGCGCGTCGATCAAGGGCTCGGGCACGTGGTTTGATCTCCGATCGCGTTCTTACGCCCTTGATCCGCGGACGTTCCCTTGATCGACGTGCCGACAAGCCGATCAACGCGCGTCCGTCCGCCTGGGCCGGTATCACGGTGAAGGCGGGCGAGGCGGAGTCCAGGCGGCGCCTGGGCCCGCCGCAGCGCGGTCATCCACTTTGATACAGGCCCCAAGGGGTTGGCGGTGCGGGTGGAGGGTGGGCGGAGGTTCGGTGGCACGGTCCGGCGCATGGTGCTTGGGCCGCATATGGGCATGGCGAGACTGGACGGTGGCTATATCGCCATTTATCCGGCTGCACGTGCCCACCACGACTCGATCAAGCGTTCGTCCCTGGCCCGAGCGGTGGGGGGTGGGCCCGGGGTGGGCGGGGGGTCGGGGTGATTGGGTGCCCGGCAC
>JBBEWH010000107.1:0-25595 GCA_037414955.1 Actinomycetes bacterium KLBMP 9797 | reverse complement strand
CTATCACGCGTTCGTCCCTGGCCCGAGCGGGGCGATATCCACGTTTTGGGGCCGTCATAACGTGGATATCGCACCGCTGAACGTGCTGGCCAAGCGGCGAGCACAAGATCCAGACAACTGTGCGAGTGTCGCCGTGTCCTGGCCGCGAAGACAGGGCGACAGTCGCGCAGTTGCCCGGATCTTGCCTTCGCCAGTGCGGATGGTGCCGCGCGGGCCCGTCGGGGCGAGCGAGGCGCCCTCCTGCTGCCGCGTGACGATGGGAGATCTAGCTGGTGCGGATGACGAACAGAAGATCTCGGGCGGATGCGGGGCACCACACCTCACCCGGGCGCCCGAGTATCTGCCGCACGTTGCCGGGGCCGCCGGGCACCGGAACGGAGCTGAAGGTCTCGGTCGCCGGATCGAATCGCACGATGCCGCCCGCGCTGAAGTCGCTGAGCCAGACGACGTCCTGGTCGTCGACGTACACCGCGTAGGCGCGCGGGTTGGCGCCGGGTAGCCGCCACTCGCGCCACTGCCCGGTGGCGGGGTCGTAGCGGCCGACCTGGCCGGCGTTCCATTCGCTGACCCAGACGCGGCCCTGGCTGTCGGACCATACCCGGCGCGCGCCCTGGCCGGCGGTCGGCGGTTGCAGCCGGGTCGCCGCGCCGGTGGTGGTGTCGACGCGGGCGATGTGGCTGCCGGCCAGCGAGGCGTAGTAGATGTCGCCGGACGGGGTGGCGGTGATGCCGTAGGGCCCGCGGCCGCCGGGCGCGTCGAACACCCGCATCTGCCCGCTGGCCGGATCGAGGCTGCCGTAGACGCCGGCTTGGCCGGTGAACCACAGCACGCCGCGACCGTCGAACGCGGCCGTGTTCAGGTTGGCGTTGGGTCGGTTGGCGGGCAGCGGGAAGGTGCGCACCTGGCGGGTGCCGGCGTCGACCCGGACGATGGCGTTGAGGCCGCCGTCGGTGATCCAGGCCGCCCCGTCGCCGCCGACGATCACGCCATGGGGCCGTGATCCGGCGCCGAGCGGCACCCGGGTGACCTGGCCGGTGCCCGGATTCAGGTGGCCGAGGTAGCCGGCGCCCTGCGCGGTGAACCAGACACCGCCGTCCACCGCGGGAGCCACGTCATGAGGTCCGGCCCCGGCGGGCACGGCGAACGTCTGGACGTCCAGCGCGGCCGAGGTGGCCGAGGTGGCCGTTGCCGGCCGTTCGCTCGCGGCAATCCCGCCCGCACCGGCACGGCCGGTGGCCGCCGATTCGTCCTGCCCGCACGCCAGGGCCACTGCCGACGTCGCGGCGACCACGATCGCGGCTCCCGACCGTCCCATGCCGGCCACCTCCCGCCTCGCCATCACCTCCACCATCCCACCAACCGCAGCACATCGACAGATCTCCATAAATAACGGTTACGCGTCGACCGGACACCCAACCCCGGGTCGCACAACCCGCCAAACCGGTACGCTCGCCGATCAAGGCCGCAGGCACACGACTTGATCTCCGATCGCGTTCTCACGCCCTTGATCCGCCGGGGTTTCCTTGATCGACGCACGGTGCCGGCTGTGGGTCGGTGTCGGTCAGGGCCGGTTGTGCACGAACCACGCGTCACCGGCGGGCACGGCGACGGCGACCTCCCACCGGCTCAGGTCGAGGTTCGGGGCGAGCGCCTTGAGCTGGCCGGCCGCGGTCCACGCCTCGTCGCCCGGTGCCGGGCGACGACCCACCTGGAACTGCAGCATGGTGCCCCACGACGCGACCAGGCGGGCGTCCCACCGGTGATGCCACTGCGCCAGCACCTCGGCGAGCGTCCACTGGTCCTCCCGGGTGAGCGCACCGTAGAAGTCCACCCAGTACCCCGAACTGCGGACGTCGGTGGTGGGCAGCAACATGAGCAGGACGCGGTCAGGCGTGTACCAGTGGTCGGTCTGCGTCACGAACCGCACGCTGCCCAGCACCCGGGCGTACAGGTCGGCGTCGGCGAGCAGCCGATCGTAAAGCGCCCGCTCCAGCGCCTGGCGCGGAGCCGGCAGCGCCACATCCGACACCAGTGCCGTCAGCTCGACGCCGGCCATGCTGCGCGCGTAGTAGTCGGCCTCACCCTCGTCGACCTCGTCGTCCTCGCTGTAGTGGCGGTAGGCCAGCCAGGGTTCGGAAGACGTGGCCGCCTCGGCGAACGCGCGCAGCTCCGACTCCGACGGACCCGGCTCGGGCTCGGACCGGATCCTCAGCGTGTCGTTGAAGTCGTCGGTGACCATGACGGGCCGGCGTCCGATGACCGGCACCAGCGCGTCGGCGGCGCGCCATGCCTCGTGGAGGCTGTTGGGGTCGATGTCGGCGACGAGGACCGTGCCTGACGGGCCGTGCCCGATCGGCAGGCCGGCCAGTGGCGTGCCGACGAACGCCGCAGCGATCTGGTCGAGGTCGTTTCGCACGATGACGAATCGTCGCAGACGAGCTGCGCCCCCGCCAACGGCGTCAACACACCTGGTCATGATCAAGGCGTCCCTCATGTCGTTCTAACGACGTGAGGGACGCCTTGATCATGACCAGGTCCGGCGGCCGGCAGCGCGACGCGCGGAAAGTCTCAAGTGCGTACTTCAATGACAAGCTTGAAGGTATGGATGCACAGGAGATGGCGCGCTACGTCCGCGAGACCTTCGACGGGGTCCGGGTCCTCGAACACCTCGGCGACACGTACTTCCTCTACGACCCGGAGGGCGACCTGCCGCCCGAACGGCAGCAGCCGTTCGCGACGATCATGACGGGCGACCGGTACGACACGGTGTCGCGGCTGGACCGGCCCGGCGCGTACCGGATCAACATCGGGCTCACCAAGGCGACGTACACCGCGCTCTTCGGTGCGGCCCCGAGGGGTCGCGACGACGGCGGCGTGCTGGAGACGGGGTACGACTACGCGGCGACCGACACGCTCATGCCGCACCCGATCTACGCCTCCCAGTACTGGGTGTGCGTGGTGAACCCGGGCGAGGCGACCCGCGACACGGTGCCGGCGCTGCTGGCCGAGGCGCACGGGTTCTGGGCCCGCAAGCACGCCAACCACCGCGCCCGCCAGGCGGGCTAACCGCCCGCCAGGCGGGCTAACCCAAGATCAAGGCGTCCCTCACGTCGTTATAACGACGTGAGGAACGCCTTGATCTTGAGGGCTAGGAGAGGGTGCCGGTGACGTTACTGCCGGACTTGGTCACGTAGTAGGTGGCCGTGCCACCGCTCCAGAAGTGGAAGGTGAGGGTCACCTTGGCGCCGTCGTTGACCTCGGCGAAGAACGCCGGCGTCAGCGTGATCGTGTTCGCGGTGTAGTTCGGGGCGAAGGTGACGTCGAACTCCTTGAACGACGTCCAGTTGTGCGGACCGGCGTTGCTGCCGTCGGCGTACTTCGCCTCCATCGTGGCCAGCTGGTCGCCGCGGAACGTGGCCGGTACGGCGAACGCGCTCGTCGTGCCGGTCGCGGCCGCGAGCACCGGCGGGTCGTACGTGATGATGCTGATCCGCCACGGCACGCCCTGCGAGAACCGGGCATGGATGGTGGCGTTGACCCCGTACGCCCGGTTGCCGACGAGCCGGGTCACCGCGGCGGCCGTCAGCGTGAGCTGGCTGCCGGACACCGTGTAGTCGGTGCCGTTGACCAGGTCGGTGTTGCCCTGCCGCAGGCCCTGGAACGTCGTGCCGTTGAGGTTCAGGGTGAGCGACTTGCTGGTGATCGCGCCGGTGCGCGGCACGTACACCTGGTCGCTGGAGGCGGTGCCCGACCGGCTGGTCCAGCTCGCCTTGATCATCGCGATCAGCTCCGGGTCGCTCCACTGGAACGAGGTGCGGCCGAGGTGCTGGCCGTTGTCCCACAACTGCGTGGTGATCCGCCGGCTGCGCGCGTAGTGGCCGAGGAACTCGAAGAACTTGAGCTTCTCACCCTGCTCGATGGTGCCGGTGTGCCGGTCGAAGCCGAGCAGGCCGTACTCGCCGATGATGACCGGGATGTTCCGGGCGACGAACGCGTTGTACACCCGGTCAAAAGCGCCCGTCAGGTCACTTTGGACGGTGGCGTCGAACCGCGTGCCGCCGGCGACGTTCACGCTGAACGGCCAGTACCCGTAGTAGTGCACGGTCGCGATGAGGTTCGGGTCGTTCGCCTGGTTGAACCACGTGACCAGCGGGTCGACCCGCGCCTGGTCGGCCGATGTGTGCAGGGTCGGTATCACCAGCAGGCGGGTGGCGTTGTTGCCGCCGGACTGGCGCACAATGGTACGGAACGACGTGTTCAGCTCGTTCAGCAGGCTGATGCTCTGGGCCTCGTCGGAGGCGCCGGTGAACTGCGGCTCGTTCACGCTCTCGAACACCAGCTTCGGCGACGACGTGCGGAAGGCGGCGGCGAGCTGGGTCCACAGCGCGTTGTACCGGTTGAGGACGTTGGTGCGGTCGGTGGGCATCGTGTTGATCCACTGCCACGAGTCGTGGTGAATGTTGATCATCACGTAGAAGCCGTCCGCGAGCGCCCAGTCGACGACCTCCTTGACCCGCGCGAGCCACGCCGCGTCGATCGTGTAGTTCGGCGCCGCGCCGTGGTGGTTGCTCCAGGTGACCGGGATCCGGATGCTGTTGAAGCCCTGGGCCCGCACGTTGTCCAGCAGCGCCTCGGTGACCCGCGGGTTGCCCCACGCGGTCTCGTCCGCGCCGACGGCGTCGAACGAGTTGCCGAGGTTCCAGCCCGGCTGCATGGCGGCCACCGCGGCCATCGCGTTCCCGGCCGGCGGCGGCGTGGTGGGCGAGACGGTGGGCGACACCGTCGGCGAGGTGGACGGCCCCACGCTTCCGGTGCACGCGACGCCGTTGAGACTGAATGACGTCGGCACCGGGTTCGAGCCCGTCCAGGAACCGTTGAATCCGAAGGAGACGGTCGCGTTCGTCGCGATGCCGGCGTTATAGCTGGCGTTCGTCGCGGTCACCTGGGCGCCGGACGAGGTGACCGTGGCGTTCCACGCCTGGGTGACCTGCTGTCCAGAAGGGAATGTCCACACCAGACTCCAGCCGTTCACCGGGTCGCCGAGGTTGGTCACCCCGACGTTGGCGGTGAAGCCCCCGGACCACTGGCTGGCCACCGTGTACGCCACCCGGCAGCCCGCCGCCGCCTGGGCGTTGACCGCCACCATCGTTCCCGCGGCGAGCAGCGTGGCCGCGCCGCCCGCGATCAGTCCAACCCGCCAGTGGTTCCTCAGCATGGCGGCGACAATATGTCTGGACGATAAACTTTGTCAATCGGCACACAGCTATATAGGCACGCCGCCGCCCCTCCGGCCGACGGCGCCGCGCGCGCCGCTCGGACGCCGTGGACGCCGTGATCACGCTTCCGGGATTCCGGAAGTTTCGGGAGCGCCATCCGGCGCCGTCGCATCCACGTACTTGGACTCTTGACATTCACCAGGCCCGAAGCCTAAATTCCGTTTCGTAAGTAACGGAGTTGTTTCGGAAACTTTCAGAAGTTGACCCCCGGGGCGCGGTGAAGGGGTGGCATGGCAGGTCAGTTACCGGTCGAGGTCGGGCCCGCGCCGGTGGAGACGGTGCCGCGCCCCGCGCTGCGGCCCGCGGCCGGTGCGTCGCGGCGGCGGACCAAGCCGCGCGGCCGCAGCTGGCGGCAGGCGCTGCGCCGTGACTGGCAGCTCTACTCGCTGGCGGTGCTGCCGCTCCTGTTCTTCCTGATCTTCCGGTACCTGCCGATGCTGGGTAACGTGATCGCCTTCCGGCGGTTCGAGCCGGGCGGCAGCGCGTGGGGCGAGTACTGGGTGGGCCTGCGCTACATCCGCATGTTCCTCACCGACTCGACGTTCTGGCAGGTGTTCACGAACACCGCGATCCTCGGCGGGCTGACCCTGATCGTCTGCTTCCCGCTGCCGATCGTGCTCGCCCTGCTGCTCAACGAGGTCCGCACCAATGTCCTGCGACGGTTCGTCCAATCGGTGTCGTACCTGCCGCACTTCCTGTCGATCGTGATCGTGGCCGCCATGGTCATGCAGATGCTGTCCGTCGACGGCGTGGTGAACCAGGGCCTCAAGGTCTTCGGCGGCGGCCCCATCCCGTTCCTGCAAGAGGCCGGCTGGTTCCGCACCATCTACGTCAGCTCCGAGCTGTGGCAGACCGTCGGCTGGGGCACGATCCTCTACCTCGCGGCCCTGACCACCATCGACGAGAACCTGTTCGAGGCGGCGCGGATGGACGGCGCGAACCGCTGGCGCCAGATCTGGCACGTGACGCTGCCCGGCATCCGACCCACGATGGTGACGCTGCTGATCCTCAACATCGGCACCTTCATGGCGGTCGGGTTCGAGAAGGTGCTGCTGCTCTACAACCCGCTGACATACCCGACCGCGGACGTGATCTCCACCTACCTGTACCGGGTGGGCATCGTCTCCGGCAACTTCAGCTACGCCGCCGCGATCGGCCTCTTCGAGGCGATCATCGGGCTGACGCTCGTGCTGTCGGCGAACTACATCTCCCGGCGCGCAGTGGGGACGAGCCTGTGGTAGCCATCCAGGAGCGCGCCACGGCGCCGAAGCCACGCCGCCGGAAGGGGATCCAGACCTCCCGGGGCTACCGGATCTTCCAGATCGTCAACGCGATCGTGCTGACCGGCGTCGTCGTCGTGACGCTGTATCCCTTCCTCAACATCGTCGCCCGGTCGCTCAGCGACCAGGCATACATCATCTCCGGCCAGGTGAACCTCTGGCCGCGCGGGTTCAACCTGACCGCGTACGAGCACGTGATGTCCGACTCGATGTTCTGGACCAACTACCGCAACACGATCGTCTACACCACCGTGTCCACGTTCATCTCCATCGTGCTGACCACGTGCTACGCCTACGTGCTGTCCAAAAAGGACCTCAAGGGCCGCGGCTTCCTGGTCGGCATCGCGGTGTTCACGATGTTCTTCACCGGCGGCCTGATCCCCAACTACATCCTGGTGACCAGCCTCGGTCTGAAGAACTCCATCTGGGCCATCGCGCTGCCCAACGCCATCAACGTGTTCAACCTCCTGGTGATGAAGGCGTTCTTCGAGAGCCTGCCGACCGAGCTGGAGGAGGCCGCCGCCGTCGACGGCCTGAACACGTACGGGATCCTGCTGCGCATCGTGCTGCCGCTGTCGAAAGCCATCCTCGCCACGATGGTGCTGTTCTACGCCGTGTCCTTCTGGAACTCGTGGTTCTCCGCGTTCCTCTACATGGACCGGTTGGACCTGTTCCCGGTCACCGTCTATCTGCGCAACCTCATCGCGGGGGCCACCGGCACCGAGTTCGCCGGCGCCATCGCGGAGTCCGACGAGGTGCAGGTCGACGCGACCATCAAGGCCGTCACCATCGTGCTCACCACCCTGCCCATCCTCGTGGTCTACCCCTTCATCCAGCGATACTTCGTATCCGGCATCACGCTGGGCGCGGTCAAGGGATAAGGGGCGCCCCCACCCCTGAAAGGACTCCCCCACCATGGTTTACCAGCCATCCCGGCGCCAGGTACTGGCGGCCGCCGCGGGCCTGGCCGCCCTCGGGCTCACCGGCTGCGGCGGCGACGACGAGACGTCGAACGCCGAGAACCTCGACGCGAACCGGGCCGGCGCGATGGAGAAGTTCGCCGTCGGCGACCAGTTCAAGGCCGCCGAGGCGCTGTCGTTCTCGGTCATGTACAGCAACCACTCGAACTACCCGCTGAAGAACGACTGGCTGTTCTGGTCGGAGCTGACCAAGCGCACCAACGTCACGCTCGAGCCGGTCGCCATCCCGGCGAGCGACTACGAGCAGAAGCGCAGCGTCATGATCGGCGCCGGCGACGCGCCGCTCATCATCCCCAAGACGTACCACCCGGCGGAGAACGCGTTCGTCTCGTCCGGCGCGATCCTGCCGGTGAGCGACTACCTCGACCTGATGCCGCACTTCAAAGAGAAGATCGAGAAGTGGCAGCTCCAGCCGGAGCTCGACACGCTGCGGCAGGCCGACGGCAAGTTCTACCTGCTCCCCGGCGTGCACGAGAAGCCGTGGTCGGACTACTCGCTGGTGATGCGCACCGACATCCTCAAGCAGCTCAACCTCCAGGTGCCGAAGACCTGGGACGAGGTGCACACCGTGATGAAGGCGATGAAGCAGGCCTACCCGGCCTCCTGGCCGCTCTCCGAGCGGTTCAACAAGCCCCGGCCGGGCGGCAACTTCTTCAACATCCTCGCCGCGTCGTACGGCCTGGTCGGCGCCATGTGGAACTACCAGCACGCGACCTGGAACGTCGAGGCCCAGAAGTACGAGTACACCGGCGCGAGCGACAAGTACCGGCAGATGCTGGAGTACGTCGCCAAGCTGCAGGCGGACGGGCTGATCGACCCGGAGGCCTTCACCCAGGACGAGGATCTCGCGCGGCAGAAGTTCGCCAACGGCAAGTCGTTCGTCATCAGCGGCAACGCCCAGATCGTCGTGAACGACTACCGGCCGGACCTGGCGAAGACGAACCCGGCCGCGACCGTCGCGAAGATCCCGCTGCCGGTCGGGCCGGCCGGCGAGATCAACCCGTCCAGCCGGCTGGAGAACGGCGTGATGATCTCCAAGAAGGCCCGGGACAGCAAGAACTTCGTGGCCATGATGCAGTTCATCGACTGGCTGTTCTACTCCGACGCCGGCCAGGAGTTCGCCAGGTGGGGCGTGGAGGGCGTCACGCATGTCAAGGACGCGTCCGGCAAGTTCCAACTCGCCCCGGACGTCAACATGGTCGGCCTGAACCCCAAGGCGACCAAGCACTTGCAGAAGGACTTCGGCTTCACCAACGGCGTGTTCACGTACGGCGGCAAGCCCGAGCTGGTCCAGGCGTTCTTCTCGGCGGAGGAGCAGGAGATCCAGAAGATCATGGGTGCCCGCAAGTCGCCGGAGTGGGTGACCCCGCCGCCCGCGCCGTTCACCGACGAGGAGCGCGAGATGGTCACGCTCTGGGAGACGCCGCTGCAGGACTACGTCTTCCAGCAGACCATCAAGTTCGCCCTCGGGCAGCGGCCGCTGAGCGAGTGGGACGCGTACGTCGCCGAGCTCGAGTCCAAGAACATGGACCAGTACATGGACATGGTGCAGAAGGCGCGCGAGCGGTACCAGAAGGAACATGGCTGAGCCCACCGCAACCCGCCGGCAGTTCGGCGACGGGCCGCTGTCCCAGGCCGCGGCCTGGGTGTACACGCTGCTCGTCGTCGAACTGCTGCTGGTCCTGGTCGCCGGGCCCGGCCTGGTGCCGCTGGTCCTGCTGGACCGCGACGCCAGCAACGCGCCGCTCGCCGCGCTGTGCGCGGTGCCGCTCGGCCCGGCGGTGGCCGCGGCGGCCTACGCGCTGCACCATCGCCGCGGCGACCTCACCGATCTGCGGCCGGCGGCCGCGTTCTGGCGGGGGTACCGGTCGAGCCTGCGCGGCGCCCTGCTGGTCTGGGTGCCGTACCTGGCGTGGCTGACGGTCATCGCGATCGGCCTCGCCAACTTCCGCGCCACCGGCCTGCCCGGTTGGTGGGCGGTGCTGCTGGTGCTCATCGCGCTCGCCGCCACCCTGTGGTGCGCCAACGCGCTGATGGTCACCGCGCTGTTCGCGTTCCGGGCCGTGGACGTGGCCCGCCTCGCCCTCTACTTCCTGGTCCGCCGGCCCGGCGTCACGATCGGCAACGCGGGCCTGCTGGCCGTCGCGGCCGGCGTCACGGCGTTGGGTTCGGAGGCCGTGCTCGCCCTGCTAGGCTCGTTGTTGATCTTCCTTTACGTGCTCGCCTGCCGCCCGATGACCGCCGAGATCCAGGAGGAGTTCACCGCATGAAGGTGTTGTTCGGTGGCGACTACAACCCCGAGCAGTGGCCGGAAGACATGTGGGAGCGGGATTACGAACTCTTCGACGAGGCGCGCATCGACACCGTGACGATCGGCGTCTTCTCCTGGACGATGCACCAGCCGTCCCTCGACGTCTACGACTTCGCCACGATGGACCGGATCGTCGACCGCGCGGTCGCGGCGGGCCGGCGCATCTGCCTGGCCACCGGCACCGGCGCCCACCCCGCGTGGCTGGCGCGGCAGTTCCCCGAGGTGACCAGAGTGGACTTCGCCGGGCGCAAGCACAGGTACGGCGGCCGCCACAACTCCTGCCCCAGCTCGCCGGTGTACCGGCGGCTCTCGGCCGAGCTGGCCCGCCGGCTCGCCCAGCGGTACGCGGGCAACCCGGCGGTCGTCGCCTGGCACGTCAACAACGAGTACGGCGGCGCCTGCTACTGCGACCTGTGCGCGGCCGGCTTCCGGGACTGGCTGCGCAAGCGCTACGACTCCCTCGAACGGGTCAACGCCGCCTGGAACACGCGGTTCTGGTCGCACACGTTCACCGACTGGGACGAGATCGAGCCGCCGTCCGAGCTGACCGAGCATTGGGGCGGCCCCGACCGCACCGCGTTCCAGGGCATCACCGTCGACTACTACCGCTTCATGTCCGACGCGATGCTCGCCAACTTCCTCGACGAGAAGGCCGCCATCCGGGAGTCCAGTCCGGACACTCCGGTCACGACGAACTTCATGGGCATGTTCCGGCCGCTCGACTACCACCGCTGGGCGCCGCACCTCGACTTCGCGTCCTGGGACAACTACCCGCCCGACGACCGGTCCCAGGCGCGGATGGCGCTCGCCCACGACCTGATGCGCGGGCTCAAGGACGGGCAGCCGTTCTGGCTGATGGAGCAGACGCCGAGCATGACCGCCTGCCGCGAGGTCAACCCGCTCAAGCGGCCCGGCGTGCTGCGGCTGTGGAGCTGGCAGGCGGTCGCGCACGGCGCGGACGCCGTCCTGTTCTTCCAGATGCGGGCCTCGCGCGGCGCGTGCGAGAAATACCACGGCGCGGTCATCGGCCACGCCGGCCGGTCCGACACCCGGGTCTTCCAGGAGGTCGCCGAGCTCGGCCGGGAGTTGGAGCGGCTCGGCGACGCGACGCTCGGCGCCCGCACGCCGGCCAGGGTCGCGCTGCTGTTCGACTGGGACAGCTGGTGGGCCCTCGAACTGTCCGACGGCCCGTCCCGGCTGGTCAAGTACGTCGACGTGGTGCTCGCCTACTACCGCGCGCTGTGGGACGCGGGCGCCGACGTCGACGTCGTCCCGGTCACCGCCGACCTGTCCCGGTACGACGTGGTGGTCGCGCCGGCGCTGCACATGCTCAAGGACGACCTGCCGCGCCGGCTCGAAGAGGTGGCCGAGCGCGGCGGCTCGGTCGTGACCACGTTCCTGTCCGGGCGGGTCGACGAGGACGACAACGCGTTCCTCATGGACGTGCCGGGGCCGCTCGGCCCGCTGATGGGCGTGCGCGTCGACGAGTGGGACGCCCGGGAGCCGTCCGTGGTCAACCGCGTGCGCCTGTCCTCCCTTGACGTGGCAGCCCGATTGCTCTTCGAGCTGGTGATCCCGCAGGGCGCCGAGGTCGTCGGCACGTACCAGGACGACTTCTACGCCGGCACGCCGGCCGTCACCCGGAACGCGTTCGGCGCGGGGCACGGCTGGTACGTGGCCGCCGGGCTGGACCAGGACGGCGTCGGGTGGGTGGTCCGGCAGGTGCTGGAGCGGCACGGGCTGCTCGGCCCGTACCCGGACGTGCCGGACCTGGAGACGGCCACGCGGGTGGCCCCCGACGGCACCCGGCTGCTCTTCCTGCTCAACCACCGCGCGGAGCCGGTCGAGGTGCCGGCTCGCGCCAGCGGCACCGACCTCCTCACCGGCGCCGCCGTCGAGCACGGCACCCCGTTGACCCTCCCCCCTTACGGCGTCCTCCTCCTCCGCACCGACCTCTCATGATCACGGCGTCCTTCACGTCGTTAGAACGCCGTTAAGGACGCCTTGATCATGGGCGGGGACGGTAGGGTCACGGCCGTGGACACGGCGGCCCTCGACGCGTTGTGGGAACAACGCTGGGCGGGTTACTCCAAGGCGCCGTACGAGCTACGCACCATCAAAGACCGGTGGGTACGTTTCCACGCGTTGCCGCACGCGAAGCGCTACCCCGAGACCGAGGCCGAGTACCGGACCGTCCTCAGCCGCCACAACACGATCCTGGCCGAGTTGGTGACCGGCGACGCGCTGCTCGTGGTGACCTCCGGCTACTCCGAGCAGCCGGTGCCCCGGGTGCCGGCCCGGTCCGCGCCAGCGGTGGCCGTGCAGCCGCGGGCGACGTACTGGTGCAGCGTCTGCATGGATGACGAGCCAGGCCTGGAGATCTACCTGCACCTGTACGTCGACCACGTCGCGTGGCGGCCCGGCCGCCTTGACCCGCTGCTGCGCAAGGTCGCCGACGACACCGTGGCGAACGTGCTGCTGGCCCCACCCGACCTGAGCTGGCTGTACCACCCATACGACGGCGGCATGGACGTAGTCCTCCCCACAACCGCCGCCCGCGACGCCCTCCGCGACCGCCACCGCGCCTGGCTCTCCCCCACTGCTTTCCGAGGTTGATCGAGGAAGTATCGTGGCTATAATGTCCGGATTTATCGTGCTTTGATAGCCACGATTCTTCCTCGATCAACGCAGGAGGTAGGCGGCGTAGGCGGTGGTCAGGGCGGCAAGGGTGTACGCCGTGATGGCGATGGCACCGCCGTGGCGGTGTAACCGTAGGGTGTCGCGGAGGGTGTGGCGTAGGCGGTGGGCGGCGTGGGCCAGCAGGAGCCCGCACAGCCCGACGAGGGCGAGCCGGGTCAACGGGTTGCGCACCAGCGCGTACAGCTCGGCGTGCGACGGCGGGTCCAGCCACCCCAGCGGGAACGCCACGCCGAAGAGGAAGAGCAGCACCGGCACCGTGAGCGCCGCCACCAGGCCGCCGGCGCTGAACAGCAGCCACAGGAACGGCTCCGGGGAAAGCGAGGGCGAGGGCCGGCCGCGGGTCACGCCAGCACCAGCCACAGGATCAGCGCCGAGACCGCGAGCCAGGCCAGGTACAGGGTGCCGGCGAGGGCGCGTCCCGGGAGCCGCCGGCCGCGGACCTTCACCGCGACCGCCTGCGGCGTCACGGCGAACCAGGTGACCGTGTGGTAGATCGTGAAGGCGAGCGCGACCACGTTCAGCGCTATCAGCCAGGGGCGGGCGGCCCAGTCCAGGAAGCTCGCGTACCGGTCGGCTCCGGCGGCGAGCGCGCGCACCAGCAGCAGGAGGTAGACCACGAACCAGGCGACGAACACGCTGGTCAGCTCGCGCACCACGAACGCCAGGTAGGTGCGCCGCGACAGCCACCAGAAGAGCGGGACCCGCTGGCGGTACAGATGCTGGTCGAAGCCGCTCACGGCCGCGCCCATCGGGGCAGGAGCAGCGCCTTCACGGCCGCGACCTTGGCGCGCTGGATCGCGCCCGCGGGGTCGACGCCCTTGGGGCACGCGCGCGTGCACTCGCCGACGAACGTGCAGTCCCAGACGCCCTCGTCGGCGGAGAGGACGTCGAGCCGGTCCGCGGCGCCCTCGTCCCGGGAGTCCAGGTTGTACCGTTGCGCCAGCGCGATCGCCGCCGGGCCGATGAACCTCCGGTCCAGGCCGTACACCGGGCACGCCGAGTAGCACAGCATGCAGTTGATGCACATGCTGTACCGCCGGTAGTCGTCCAGTTCGGACGGTGTCTGGAGCAGCTCGTGGTCGGGGTCGTCGCCGGTCTCGTCGCGGACGATCCACGGCTGGACGGCGCCCAGCTTCTGCAGGAAGTCGGTCATCTCGATGACCAGATCGCGGATCACCGGGAAGTTGCGCAGCGGCTCGACCTGGATCGGCCCGGGCGCGTGGTCGACCAGGAACGTGCCGCAGCTCAGTTTCGGGTCGCCGTCGACCGTCATGCCGCAGCTGCCGCAGATCCCCATCCGGCAGGACCACCGGTAGGACAGCGTGGCGTCCACAGTGTCCTTGATGTGGTTGAGCGCGTCGAGCACCGTCCAGTCCGCGCGTGCCGGCACGGTGTATTCCTGGAACGTCGGCGCGGCGTCGGTTTCCGGCCGGTACCGGGCGACCCGCAGGGTGATCTGTTCGGCCACCGCCTCACCTCCCGTAGACCCGCTCACCCGGCGGCCAGCGGGTGACGGTCACCGGCAGGTACTCGACCCGGCAGCCGCCGTCGGCATCCCGGTGGGCGAGCGAGTGCGCGAGGAACCGCACGTCGTCGCGGGCCGGGAAATCGGTACGCTGATGGGCGCCGCGCGACTCCTCGCGATGCCAGGCGCTGTGCACGATGGACTCCGCGACGTCGAGCATCGCCGCCAGCTCGAGCGCGGCGACGAGCTGGGTGTTGAACGTCCGGCTGGCGTCGCCGACGCCCGCGGCCGCCGCCCGCTCCCTCAGCTCGCGCAGCGTGTCGGCCGCCTTGGCGAGGGTGTCGCCGTCGCGGTAGATGCCGGCGGCGTTCTCCAGGGCCTGCTGCATGGCCGCCCGGATGGCCGCGATCGGCTCGCCGCCGTCGCGCGCCAGCAGCCGTTCCAGGCGGCGCGTCTCGTCGCCGGCCTGTGCGGCCACGGCGGTGCCGCCCAGCGGCGCCTCGAGGGCGTACCGGCTGGCCGCCGCCCCGGCGC
The DNA here is from genome assembly GCA_037414955.1 of Actinomycetes bacterium KLBMP 9797. GTDB lineage: Bacteria > Actinomycetota > Actinomycetes > Mycobacteriales > Micromonosporaceae > Phytohabitans. The sequence goes on along the minus strand of JBBEWH010000107.1, from coordinate 11,049 downwards.
GCGCACCGAAGACCAGGATCTCCGGCAGCGAGTTGGAGCCCAGCCGGTTGGCGCCGTTGATGCTGACGCACGCGGTCTCGCCGGCCGCGTACAGCCCGGCGAGCGGGGTGGCCGCGTGCGCGTCGGTGTGCACGCCGCCCATCATGTAGTGCACGACCGGGCGCACCGGTATCAGGTCGCGCACCGGGTCGATGCGCTCGTAGTCGCGGCACAGCTCGCGGACGAACGGCAGCTTCGCGTCGATCGTCGCGGCGCCGAGGTGGCGCAGATCCAGGTGCACCACCGGCCCGTACGGGGTCTCGACGGTCCGGCCCTTCTCGACCTCGTGCACGAACGCCTGGGACAGGCGGTCGCGCGGGCCGAGCTCCATGCTGCGCAGCACCGGCTCCGGCGTGGGGCTGCCCAGGTCGTAGTCCTGGAGGTAGCGGTACCCGTCGCGGTTGAGCAGCCAGCCGCCCTCGGCCCGGGCCGCCTCGGTGATGAGGATGCCGGTGAACGGCAGCCCGGTCGGGTGATACTGGACGAACTCCATGTCCTTGAGCGGCGCGCCGGCCCGGTACGCCAGCGCCATGCCGTCCCCGGTGGAGATGTTGGCGTTGGTGGTGAACGGGAAGACCCGCCCGCCGCCACCGGTCGCCAGGATCACCGCCTTGGCGCCGATGGCCGCGATCCGTCCGGACATCAGCTCGATCGCGACGACGCCGGCCACCCGGCCGTCGTCGACCAGCAGGCGGGTCGCGTACCACTCGTCGTACCGCGCCACCGGCGGGTACTTCAGGGACCGCTGGAAGAGCGTGTGCAGCAGGTGGAAGCCGGTCTTGTCGGCGGCGAACCAGGTGCGCATCTTCTTCATGCCGCCGAACGCGCGCACCGCGACGTGGCCGTCCGGCGCGCGGCTCCAGGGACAGCCCCAGTGCTCGAGGCGTAGCAACTCGGCGCGCGCCTCCCGGACGAACAGCTCCACCGCGTCCTGGTCGCACAGCCAGTCGCCGCCGGAGACGGTGTCGTACGCGTGCTCGTCGAAGCTGTCGTCCGGACCGATCGCCGCCGCGGCCCCGCCTTCGGCGGACACCGTGTGGCTGCGCATCGGATAGACCTTGCTGACGACGGCGACGGACAGCCGCGGGTCCGCCTCGGTCACCGCGATCGCGGCCCGCAACCCGGCGCCGCCGCCACCCACGATCACGACGTCGTGCGTCGCGTCCAGGTCAGCTGCCATGCGCCGGGCCGCTGTCGTCGAGGAGCACCTTGCCGTCGTGCCGGATCGACCGGGTCCGCACGCTGCCGTCGTGGAACTCGTGCCGGATCTGCCGGCAGCCGCAGGCGTAGTACTCGTCGGTGATGACGAGCCCGTCGTCGTCCGAGTCCCGGTAGTGGTCGCCCTCGACCAGGCGGCCACACGGAGCGGTCTCGGTGCTGAAGTGCGTCCGCTTCCCGACCATCGCCCACCCCCTAGCTTCGGGCGGGAATCTGCCAATATCGTCCCATTCGCTAGACGGCGGGGTACCCCTTTTCTCATGATCGAGGTCATAGGGAACGGTGAGGGCTGTGGTGGTTGTGCGGCGGGTGGTACTGGTCGTGGGCATCGTGCTCGCGGCGCTCAACCTGCGCCCGGCGCTCGCGAGCGTCTCCCCGCTGCTGCCGGAGATCATGGCGGACCTGGCGCTGACCGCCACCGCCGGCGGCCTGATCACCACGGTCATGGTGGTGTGCCTGGGTGTCGCGGCGCCGCTCACGCCGTGGGCGGCGCGCCGCATCGGTCTGGAGTGGACACTCCTGGGTGGACTGTCGGTGCTCGCCGCCGGGCTCCTGCTGCGCAGCGCCGGCGGCACCGCCGCGCTGTACCTGGGCGCCGCGGTCGCCGGCTGCGCCATCGCGGTCCTCAACACGGTGATGCCGGCCCTCGTCCGGCAGCGCTTCCCGGACCGCGTCGGGCCGCTCACCGGCGGATACGTCACCGCGCTGGTGCTCGGCGCCGCCCTCGCCGCCGGCCTGACGGTGCCGATCGAGAGGGCCCTCGGTGGCGGCTGGCGACCCGCGGCGGCCGCCGCCGCGCCGCTGGCGGTGGTCGCGGCCCTGCTGTGGCTGCCCCTGGCGCGGAACGGGACCGCCGGACCGGTCCCGCACTATCCACTGCGGACCCTGCTCCGGTCGCGGGTCACCTGGTACGTCACGGGTTTCATGGGGTTGCAGTCCCTCACGTTCTACGTCTCGCTCGCCTGGTTGCCGGCGATGCTGCGGGAGTCCGGGTTGGACACCGCGGACGCGGGCTACCTGCTCGCGCTGGCCAACCTGACGCAGATCGCCACCACGCTCACCGCGCCGGTCCTGGCCGCGCGGGCGGCCAGCCAGTCCGGGTACGTCGCCGCGGCGGCCGCCCTCACGGCGGCCGGCTACCTCGGGCTGTTCCTGGCGCCCACGCCGGCCGGGTGGCTGTGGGCGGTGCTGCTCGGACTCGGCCAGGGCGCGTCGATCGCGCTCGCCCTGCTGCTCATCGCCCTGCGGGCGCCGGACGCCACGGCGGTCACCGCGCTGTCCTCGGTCGCGCAGTCCTGCGGATACCTGCTGGCCGCCACCGGCCCGGTGCTGATCGGCGCGCTGCGCGAGGCCTCCGGCGGCTGGACGGTGCCGCTCGCCGCCGTGCTGGTGATCATCACCGCACAGCTGGCGGTGGGCCTCCGCGCCGGCTCCCCCATGATCAAGGCGTCCCTCACGTAGTCATAGCGACGTGAGGGACACCTTGATCATGAGAGGTCGTGGGGTTGTTGCAAAGGCTTGGCAATTAGGTAGGCTGCCGGGATGGAATCTGGTGGCCACGTGCCGCCGGGCTCCGCCGCGATGATCCCGGGCGTCCGGGCGCTCGTCGAGACCGTGCTGCTCAGCGCGCGGGGTGGACAGCTCTGCTTCCGCACCGCCCGCCGGCCGCTCGGCATCGGCGAGCACCCGGATGCCTGCGCGCGGAGCCTGGCCGGCCTCACCGAGGGCGCGCTGCTGCACTCCAGCTCCTGGCGATACGCCGAGGGCGGGATCGTACTGACCTACGTGGCACTGCCGGACCCCGACGGCGCCGCGGCCGTCCTGCCGGTGCCGGACCTGCCGCCGGTGCGCGGCAGCGACCCGCTCACCCCCAGCCCGCCCGTGGTGCGCCCGGTCGACGTCGCCGTGCACGCCTGCCGGCACCTGGCGTTCCTGCGCCACACCGACCCGACGGTCGCGGCGAACGCCGCGACCGAGTTGTGGGATCTGATCGACGTGTTCACCCCGGCGGTCGCCGGCCTGCTCACCCGCGCGGGCTGAGCCGTGGCACTCGCGCTGCCCTACGGCCCGCACGCCGACCAGGTCGCCGACGTCGTCGCGCCGACCGGCACGGCGCCCGCCCCGCCGATCCCCTCATGATCAGGGCGTCCCTCAAGTCGTTCTAACGACGTGAAGGACGCCCTGATCATGGAGAGGTGGGGTCTAGTTCCCGGCGGGCGTGGCGGGGACGGCGCAGCATCTTGCGGAGCCAGTTCTGCCGCACGCCCACCCGGGTGCCGATGATGCTCCCACAGGCGAAGGCGAAGCAGCCGAGGAGGAAGAACCCCGCCACCAGCACTCCGAAGATCAACCAGTGTGGCGGGGTGATCGTGGTGGACCGGGTCGTGACGAACAGGGATGCCAACATGACCAGCGCGGCCAGCAGGAACACGCCAACGCCCGGCAGGCTGGGCCGGGCCGCCAGCATGTCCCGCCGTCTAGCCAGCGGGGCCAGCGCGGCGTTCCACACTCGACCGAAAAGGGTGAATTCGTCGTCGCGCCGGTCGGGTCCGCCGTGCCGCCGGTATCGCGGGATCCCCAACGCGGTGATCAGCGCGGACAGGCCGAGCATCAGGAACAGCAACACGAGGCCCACCGAGACCGGCGTGACCCGCCAGCCACACGGAGCCTCGGTCGGGTGAACCGCGCAGCGGACCTCCCACGCCTCGTGACACACCCCGGCCAGGAAGCGCATGACGATGGCCGGGCCGACCACGACGACCACCCAGTAGGCGTAGCGGGCGGCGTTCTTGGTCAGCTCGTGCTCGAACATCATCAGCGTCAGCGAGTGCCACAGGCTCAGCACGGACAGGCCCAGCACGGTGCCGTACAGCAGCATGGCGGTCAGCGCGCGGCCGGAGGTGGGCCGTTCCCCGCTGAGGTTGGCGTAGAGGAACGCGCACAGGCCGAGCGACGTCATCGCGTAGAACAGGCTGGCGGCGACGTCGGCGGCTCGCACCGCCGTCGGCGGCGCGTAGCGGTCCACAGTGGTCAACTGATGTGCGGACGCCTGACGTCCGATGTAGAGCACCAAGCCACTGAAGGCGAAGCCGGTGAGCAGGCCGGCGAAAGCCGAGTACTGCCCGGCGACCGCCGCCGGATTGATGCTTCCCTCTGCGATGGAGGCCATTGCCGCCGAGCGTAGTGGGCGAGCTCGCACGCCGGGCTGACAAATCAAGGACAGGACGACCGCCGTGATCAGGGCGTCCCTCAAGTCGCTAGAACGACTACAGGGGCGCCCTGATCATGAGGCGGGTGGGGCGAAACGGAACTATTGACGTTTCGTAACGTGTCGATAATACTCGCGGGCACGCTGTTAACGCTCACACCGGGACGCGGTAGGCGCTTCGGTGTTAACGCTCACATGACGGGAGCGACGCATGTTCCGACCACCCAAGCTGCTGGGGCTGGCCGCGGCCGCGCTGGTGGCCGCGTCCGTCGCGGTCGCGGCGCCGGTCATGGCGACCGGCGAAGATACCGAGCCGGAATACACCATCACGGTCGACGAGTCGGCCGACGGCACCGCGATCAGCGACGCCATGTACGGCGTCTTCTTCGAAGACATCAACTACGCCGCCGACGGCGGGTTGTACGCGGAGTTGGTGCGCAACCGCTCGTTCGAGTTCCTGCCGGCCGACAACCGGTCGTACACGGGGCTGACCGGGTGGACGGCCACCGCCGAGCACGGCGGTGCCGGCACGGCCGCGACGGTCGACGACGCGCAGCGGCTCAACGAGCGCAACCGCACCTACCTCAAGCTCGACCTGACGAACCCGGCCCTCGGCCGGTACGGCGTGACGAACGCCGGCTACAACACCGGACTCGCTGTCCAGAAGGGCGCCCGGTACGACTTCTCGGTCTGGGCCCGCACCGACGCCGCGGCGGGCACGCCGCTGACGGTCGCGCTCCACGACGCGGCCGGCGCGCCGATCGGCACCACCCTGACCCTCACCGTCCGCGGCGACACCTGGACGAGGTACGCCGGCACGCTGCGCGCCACCGCGACCAGCGACCGGGGCCGGCTGTCGGTGCGCGGCGCCGGCACCGGCACGCTGCGCCTGGACATGGTGTCGCTGTTCCCGCAGGACACGTACAAGGGACGCGCGAACGGGCTGCGCCGGGACCTCGCGGAGAAGATCGCCGCGCTGAAGCCGGGCTTCGTGCGCTTCCCCGGCGGCTGCCTCGTCAACACCGGCAGCATGTACGGGTACGACGCCGCGTCGAACTTCCCGCGGGCCCGCGCGTACCAGTGGAAGGACACCGTCGGCCCGGTCGAGACCCGGGCGACCAACGCGAACTTCTGGGGCTACAACCAGTCGTACGGCATCGGGTACTTCGAGTACTTCCAGTTCTCCGAGGACATCGGCGCGATGCCGCTGCCGGTGGTGCCGGCGCTGGTGACCGGGTGCGGGCAGAACCGCGCCACCGACGACGAGGCGCTGCTGCGGCGGCACATCCAGGACACATTGGACCTCATCGAGTTCGCCAACGGCCCGGTCACGTCGACGTGGGGCAAGCTGCGCGCGGACATGGGGCACCCGCGGCCGTTCGGCCTGACCCACATCGGGGTCGGCAACGAGGAGAACCTGCCCGACCAGTTCTTCGCGAACTTCCTGAAGTTCCATGCCGCGATCGAGGCCGCCCACCCGGACATCACGGTGATCAGCAACTCCGGCCCGGACGACACGGGTGCCACGTTCGACCGGCTCTGGCAGCTCAACCGGGACGCCGATGTGGACATGGTGGACGAGCACTACTACAACAGCCCGACCTGGTTCCTGCAGAACAACGCGCGCTACGACAGCTATGACCGCGACGGCCCGAAGGTGTTCCTCGGCGAGTACGCGTCGCAGGACAACAAGCTGTTCAACTCGCTCGCCGAGGCGGCGTACATGACCGGCTTGGAGCGCAACGCCGACGTGGTCCAGTTGGCGTCGTACGCGCCGCTGCTGGCCAACATCGACAACGTGCAGTGGCGGCCGGACCTGATCTGGTTCGACAACGACGAGTCCTGGGGCTCCACGAGCTACCAGGTGCAGAAGCTGTTCATGAACAACGTCGGGGACCGCACGGTGCCGACCACGATGACCGGCCCGGGCACGCAACCGCGGCCGATCACCGGCCGGGTCGGACTGTCCACGTGGCGCACGTCGGCGACGTACGACGACGTGGCGGTGACCGCGCCGGACGGCACGGTGCTGTTCAGCGACGACTTCTCGACCGGCGCGGGCAACTGGTCGCCGGTGGCGAACCGTGGCAATTGGACGGTGACGGACGGCGCGTACACCCAGTCGGACACCGCCGCCGAGGACACCATGGTGGCCGCGGCCGACATCACGGTCAGCGACTACGACTACCGCGTCACGGCGAAGAAGAACGCGGGCGCGGAGGGCTTCCTGATCGGCTTCGGGGTCAAGGACTCCGGCAACTTCTACTGGTGGAACCTCGGCGGGTGGAACAACACCCAGGGCGCGGTGGAGAAGGCCACCAACGGCGGCAAGGAGATCCTGGTCGCCAAGCCGAACGCGGTGACCACCGGCACCACGTACGACATCCGGATTCAGGTGCGCGGTACGAAGGTGACGCTGTTCCTCGACGGCCAGGAGTGGGCCAGCTTCGTGGACGACCGGGTGATCCAGCCGTTCGCGCAGGTGGTGACGCGCGACGACGCCACCGGCGAGCTGATCGTCAAGGTGGTCAACGCGCAGGACAAGCCGGCCGTGACCCGGGTCGACCTGGGTGACGTCCGGGTGCGCGGCACGGCCCGGATGACGGTCATCAGCGGCGACCCGGGCGAGCAGAACACCCGCAGCGCGGAGCCGATCCAACCGGTGACGACCACAGTGGACGGCATCACGTCGGCGTTCACCCGGACGTTCGAGCCGAACTCCGTCACGTTCCTGCGCATCCGGACCAAGTGAGGGCAGCGTTATGACACTCGATATCAGCCGCCGTACCCTCCTCAAGGGTGGGCTCGGCGTGGCCGCGACCGGCGCGGTGGCCGGGTTCGCCACCTCGGCCACGGCGGCGCCCACGCCCGAGACCGACGCGGAGATCTACGGGGTGCCGACCGTCAACCCGCTCATCCAGCAGCGGGCCGACCCGTTCATCACCCGGCCCACGGGCGGCATGTACTACTTCACCGCCTCGGTGCCCGAGTACGACCGGCTGGTCGTGCGCGGCGCGCCCACCCTCGCCGGGCTCACCGCCGCGACCGAGGCGGTGGTGTGGCACCGGCCCACCAGCGGCCGGCTGGGTGGCCACATCTGGGCGCCGGAGCTGCACCGCATCGACGGCAAGTGGTACATCTATTTCGCCGCCGGCGACTCCGACGACGTGTTCCGGATCCGGATGTACGTCCTGGAGTCCCCATTGGACGATCCGCGCGACCCGGCGGGCTGGAGCGCGCCCCGGCAGATCGTCACCGAGTGGGACAGCTTCTCCCTCGACGCCACCACGTTCGCGCACCGGGGCAAGCGGTACCTGGTGTGGGCGCAGGGCGAGCCGGAGATCGCGGTCAACTCGAGCCTCTACATCGCGCAGATGGCCACCCCGTGGTCGCTGAAGTCCAAGCCGACGCGGATCGCCACGCCCACCAGGAGCTGGGAGATCCAGGGCTTCCGGGTCAACGAGGGCGCGGCGGTCATCGTCCGCAATGGACGGGTCTTCCTGACGTTCTCGGCCAGCGCCACCGATGCCCGGTACTGCATGGGTCTGCTCACCGCCCGCGCGGATGCCGACCTGCTCGACCGGGCCTCGTGGGTCAAGACGCCGGACCCCATCTTCGTCACCAACGAGCGGACCCAGCAGTTCGGCCCGGGGCACAACTCGTTCACGGTGGCCGAGGACGGCGTCACCGACGTGCTCGTCTACCACGCGCGCGACTACCGGGACATCACCGGCGATCCGCTCTACGACCCGAACCGCCACACCCGGGTACAGCGGCTCTACTGGCACGGCGACGGGACGCCGTTGTTCGGCGTACCGGTGGGCAAGGGTGGGCCGATCGTGCGCCTGTCCCCCGCGGACGCGCGGACCGCGTTCGTGCGGCACGCGGAGTCGACGCTGCGCGTCGACGCCGATGTGCGGGCCCTCGCGGACAGCCAGTTCCGCTTCGTCGCCGCCGCGGACGGCACCGAGACGATCCAGTCGGTCAACCTCCCGGACCGGTACGTCCAGGTTGTGGACGGCGCCGTGCGCCTCGACCCGTTCGGGACCAGCTTCCGCCGGGTGCCGCGCACGGCGGGCGTCTCGATCCAGCTCACCACCGGCGGGTTCCTCACCCACGACCAGGGCCGCCTGACCGTCGGCCCCGCCGACGGCCCCCGCACCCGCTTCCTCCTCAGCTAACCCACCCATGATCAGGGCGTCCCTCAAGTCGTTAGAACTACATGAGGGACGCCTTGATCATGGGGGCTATGATGGCCGGCCGTGACGACAGATGATCGGCGGCGGGACACGCTGCGCGCGTCGGGCGCCGACCGGCAGCGGGCTGCCAGCGTCCTGACCGCGGCGTTGCGGGAGGGCCGGCTCGACGCGGCCGAGTACGAATACCGCGCCCAGGCGGTCCAGGACGCCAAGTCCGTCGGCGAGGTCAATCATCTCCTCGCCGACCTGCCCAGCCAGCTCGGCGTCCGGGACTGGGCCGGCCACCTGCGGATCCGGCAGGCCGACCGGGAACAGGCCATCCGCTGGCTCGCCGACGCCCTGACCGAGGGCCGGTTGACCACGGACGACCACGAACGGCGGCTCGCCGGGGTCGCGTCGGCGACCACGTACGCGGATCTGCCGAAGCTGCTGGACGGCGTACCCGGACCGCCGGACGCGGCGCGCGAAGGTCTCCTGGTGTCGGACGCCGACCGGCAGGCGGTGCTGGACGAGCTCGCGGCGGCCAAGGCCGACGGCCTCCTGAGCGCCGACGAGCACCGCGACCTGAGCCCCGCGATCCGGCGCGCCCGGCGGTACCGCGACCTGGACGCGCTCGCCGTCGACCTCGCGGAGCGCGCGGACCCGGCCGAACGGGCCCGCGCGGTGCGGCGTCTCGACCACGCCCACGCCGCGGGCCAGCTGGACGCGGCCGAGCACGCCGAGCGGGTCGCCGCCGCCCACGCGGCCACCCAGGACCGCGAGCTGGCCGCGCTGCTGAAGGACCTGACGCCAGCGGCCGGCGGCCGGGCGACGGCCCGGTCGCTGCTGGCACTGAACCGGCGGCACCGGCTCACCGACGCCGAGCGCGAACTGACCGCGCAGGAGCTCCAGCACGCGCTGGACGACGGCCGGCTCACCCTCGACGAGTACGACGACCGGGTCCAGAAGGCGTACGCGGCCGGCACCGCCGCCGCGCTCCGGCCGCTGTTGCGGGATCTGGTGGTACCCGACGACCGGCCGCCGGCGGACCGGACGCCACGGCGGCGGCCACGGTTCCGGTGGATCGCGCTCGTGGCCGGGACTGCGGTGGTGATCGCGGTCGCGGTGGTGGTGGGTATCGCCGCGTTCATCGACGGCGGCGACGGCGACGGACCCGCCGCGCGGGACATCGACGTGCTGTGGACCGCGCCGTTCGACCGTCCCTCCAATGTGGCGGGTCAGGGCAGCTGGATCACCGACCGAGCGGTCATCCGGGCCCGCCTCGACCGCCTGGTCGCCTACGACCTGGCGGACGGCCGCGTCGCATGGACCTACCCGCTGCCGGCCGAGCACGAGCTCTGCACGATGAGCGGCACCGTCGACGGCAACGTCGGCGTCGTCGGTTACGCGCCCGCCGGCAGCTTCACCTGCGCCACGCTCGTCGCCCTCGACCTGGGCACCGGGCGGCCGTTGTGGCAGCGGCCGCGGCCAGGGATGGGGAACGAACACCGGAGCGGGGACGAGGTCGCGGTCGTCGGGGAGACCGCCATCATCCGGGAGCCGACCGGCTTCGTCGCCGTTGACGCGCGCGCCAACAAGCAGAAGTGGCGGCTGCCGGTCACGAAGGGCTGCCGCACGTACTCGGTCACGGCCAGCGCCGACGTGGCCGCGCTCGTGTCCGCGTGCGCCGACCGCGCCGCCACGCTCGCGCTCGTCGAGGTGGCCTCCGGCAAGGAGCGGTGGCGCGCGCCGCTGCGCCTCAGCACCCTGGACGACAATGACCACGACTGGGGCAGCACCAAGGCGACCGTCGTGCTCTCCCTCGACCCGGTCGTGGTCCGCACCAGCGACGCGGGCGGCGCGTTCCTCGCGTTCGACGACCAGGGCCAGCGGCGCACCACTATCGCTCAGGCGCAGGCCGACGTGGACCTGGCCGTCGACGTGTTCCCGGCCACCTTCATCGCACGGCCGGCCTACCGGGTCGCCGTGCTCGGCGGCGTCCTCGTGGCGCCGGCCCGGAAACCCGGCGAGACCGTCGACACCAGCCTCGCCGGCTTCTCGCTCACCGACGGCCGCCGGTTGTGGCTCACCGAAACGTACGACGCGGTGGCGAGCTTGGGCGTCGGGGACGGCGTCGTCGTCGTGGCGATCGCCATCGATTACTCCGACTTGCAGCTCCGCGCGCTGTCCACTCAGGACGGCAAGGCCCGGACCCTGGTGCGGTTCGACGACCTGAAGGACGACACGCTGTCCATCTACGGTTTCGAGCTGCGACAGGCGGGAGACCGGTACGTCTTCGTCAGCCCCGAGGCCGAAGGCAAGCCACCGGTCACCGTGCTCGGCCCCTCATGATCAGGGCGTGGGGGAAGTAGGGAGAGTTGACTTTATGTCGCCCGGAATCATGTG
>JBBEWH010000106.1:0-37001 GCA_037414955.1 Actinomycetes bacterium KLBMP 9797 | reverse complement strand
CCGGTGCACGCCCCCTCATGATCAGGGCGTCCTACAAGTAGTTAGAACTACTTGACGGACGCCCTGATCATGAGGGGTGTGTCGCACTCAGGACACCGTCGCGGCGGCCAGGCGGGTGTGGATGGCGGTCCGGCCGCGCCGGTAGGCGTCGACGTCGTCGTGGAGCAGCGACGTCGCGTTCGCCGTCTCCAAGAACGCGATCAACTCGAAGGCGAGTTGGTCGGCGTCGGTGTCGGCCGCCAGCTCGCCGAGTTGGCGGGCGTCGTCGATGGTGCGGGCGACAAGGCCGCGCCATTCCAGGCTGGCGGCGGCGACCGCGTCCCGCACCCGGCCCGGGCGGGCGTCGAACTCGGCGGTCACCGCGAAGAAGAAACACCCGCCCGGAAAGACCCGCCGCTGGGAGTAGCTCAGCCAGTTGTCGCACAGCCCGCGTAGCCGCGCGACGCCGGGCGGCACCGTCAACGCGGGCCGGACCACCTCGTCGAGGTAGACGGCCGTCGCGGTGCGGATCGTGGCGAGTTGGAGCTCCTCCTTGGAGCCGAAGTAGCCGAACAGTCCGCTCTTGCTCACGCCGAGGTCGCCGGCGAGCCGGCCGATCGACAATCCTTCCAGCCCGTCCTGGGAGGCGAGGTCCGCCGCGCGGCGCAGGATGACCTGCCGGGCCCGGTCGTCGCGGGGTCGTCCGGCCATCGTCACCCCTCCAGCGCGCACGAACGTTCGGTCATAAGCATATCGCGGTGCTACGCTGCATTTCACGCACGATCGTTCGTACTCAGAAAGGCCACCGTGATGATAAGGACCCGCTGGACCCCCGGCCCGGCCGCCGACGCGACCGGCCCGGTGCTGGTCAGCGTCACCGACTTTCGCGCCGGCCGGCGGGGCGACCTGCCCGGCGTCTACCGGGCGGGCCTGCGCCTGCGCCGCGGCTGGCCGCGATTGACCGGCGCGGTCGGCATGTGGCTGTGGACCGCGCCGCTCCAGGGCAGGTGCGGGTCGGTGTCGATCTGGACGGATGAGAAGGCGCTGCACGGGTTCGTGGCCTGGCCGGAGCACGTCGCGATCATGCGTCGGTACCGGGGGCGCGGCGAGCTCCGATCCACCACCTGGACGCTCGCGCGGCGCGACCACGCCGAGATCTGGGTCCGCGCGGAGGCCTACCTAGCCATGATCAAGGCGTCCCCCCAGTAGCACTGGGAGACCCGCCGGCAGCATGTCAAAGGCTGTCCGGGGACGCCGGTGGCCTCCCTACCAATGAACAGGGCGTCCCTGCGGTCGTTATAGCAACCTGCGGGACGCCTTGATCATGGCTATCGGGTGACGGCGATGGGCACCGGCTGGGGCAGGCCAGCTACGGGTGGTCGGGGTGGTCGCCGTGCCGGCCCTGGTTCGCGCGCAGCCGGTGGGCCGCGTCGATCGCTTCCGCACGGGTGCGACCGGCGTTCGCGGCGCGGATGCTCCGGATGGTCCGGCGCCGTATCGTGTCGTGGCCGGGTCGGCGTTCACCGGTCGGCTCGCTTTCGTCGTTTGCCACCATTCACCCCCTCTGGGTACGCCTGTGCCGAGCTTGCCGGTGCGCGGACGTCGACGCCAGAGCCGAACGGTCACGCGGACCGCACCGTTGGTAGGTGGTCTCACCGCCGCGATCGAGGGCTTACCGTCGCGGTTTGGAGATCGACTCGGCACGATACGCCCTCGATCAACGGAAGGGTGGACGACGCGCGGGGAGCGTGCGGGCGTTTGGGGATCGTGGACCGGGGTAGGCGTCTGTCATATGGAGGTCACCATTCCGGCTGGACCGGTGGAGCTGGCGGCCACGGTGGCCCTGCCCCGGCCCGCCCGGGGCGTCGTGGTGTTCGCGCACGGCTCCGGCAGCTCCCGGCACAGTCCGCGGAACCGGATGGTCGCCAGGCACCTCAACGACGGCGGATACGGCACCGTACTGCTCGACCTGCTCACCGCCGGCGAGGAGCGAGCCGACGACGTCACCGCTGAGCACCGGTTCGACATCGGGCTGCTCGCCGACCGTCTGGTGGCCGTACTCGACTGGCTGCCGACCCAGCCGGACACCACCGGCCTCCCGGTCGGGCTGTTCGGCGCCAGCACCGGCGCCGCGGCGGCCCTCGTGGCCGCCGCCCGACGGCCCCGCGCGGTGCGCGCGGTGGTGTCCCGCGGCGGGCGGCCGGACCTGGCCGCGGACGCGCTCGACAGCGTACGGGCGCCGACGCTGCTCGTGGTCGGCGGCGACGACGGCCCGGTGGTCGAGCTCAACCAGCGCGCCGGGGCGCGGCTCGGGTCGGCCGCGGAGGTCTCGATCGTCCCGGGCGCCACCCACCTCTTCGCGGAGCCGGGCGCGCTGGAACAGGTCGCCGGAGAGGCCCGCGCCTGGTTCGAGCGGCACCTGGCCGAGGCGCCAGGTCACGCATGACGCTTACTCCCCATGATCGAGGCGTCCCTCATGTGGTTAGAGCTACATGAGGGACGCCTTGATCATGGGAGGTGGGGCGCTTCCTATGCGTCGTCGTCCTGGACGGTCAGTACGCCGTAGGCGTCGCCGATGGACGCTCCGTTGACGGCTTTGGCGGCGACGACGTACTTGCGGCCGTCGCCGGGCTGGGTGTTGCCGGTCACCTGGATCGGGATGCTGATCGTGGTGCTGCCCGGCGAGATGGTCACCACGGTGGCGGTCGCGAGGTTGGTCACCGGGTCCACGACGAAGACCCGTACCCGGCCGGTGCCGCTGCCGGAGACCTGGGCCGGCACCTGGTAGGTGACGGTCCCCGAGTCGCCCTCCTGGACGGTCAGCTCACCCAGATCGACGCGCGGCAGCCCGACCGGCTGCGGCGCCGGCAGGCCAGGACGCCAATTCCAGGCGTCGAGCAGGATGAGTCGGGCCCAGTCCCCGCTGGCCCGCGGCACGATCTCCAGCCGCGTGATCCGGCTGAGATCGAGCCCGGCCGCGACGGCGTTCGTCAGCGGCATCCGCAGTTCCAGGCCCCAGGTCTTCCTGACCATCGGATCGAGAGAGGGCGTGCCGAGGACGGCTCGCCGCCCGGCGGAGTCCGCGATGGCGACGTCGAACTGGGTGCCCGGCGAACCCAGAGGGACCATCCGCAGCGCCAACGACTGCGCGTTGGCGAAGGAGACCGCCGCCGGCGGCTGGATCGTGACCGGCGTGCCCGGCGTCGTGAAGTCGATCCGCACCGCGTACCGCCCGGCCTCGGGGCGGACCGGCTCGAACGGGTCGAAGTGCGCGCTGGGCCCGCCGTCGCAGGACGTGGGGATGGTGGTGGCCGTGACCTGCTCGCACAGCACGCCGCCGGTGCCACCCACCACAGTGGACGCGTCCGGCACCACGAACGGCGTGCGGTTGGCGCCCACCGCGTGGCTCAGCACCACCGCCGGGTCGACCGACGGAGCCCGTACCCCGGAACCGTCCAGCAACGGGCGGACCTGGTCGTCGCCGGCGACGAACGTGGCCGCCGCCGCCGCGGCGTAGGTGGCACCGACCTGCTGCTGCTGGTCGGGGGTGAGCCGGGTGGGCGAATCGGACCGGCAGACCGGGTCGCGCGGGTTCGCGTCGTCGAACGACGGCGCCGCGGACAGGCCCGGCGTCCACTCGGTGTTGAAGTAGTTGTGGTTGGCGCCGATGACGAAGACCGCGCCGTGCAGGGCGAGCCCACGGCCGACCCCGCGGGTCGCGTCCACGTACTGCTGGCCCTGCAGGTCGGAGACGTCGCCGTCGCAGTCGGACAGCACGGTCATCGACGGCACGTCCGGCGCCGGGTTCTGCGCGAAGAGCGTGGGACCGAACAGCGCCAGGCCGCGGATCTGCCAGCGCACCGTGCCGGTGTATCCATCGCGGCCCGGCGGTGGCGGGGTGAGGCTGTCGACCGCCGCCCTGCTGACCCCTTCGCCACCCCGCGAGTGGCCCGCCAGCAACACCCGCGTCATGTCGGTCACCGGGGCGGAACGCACCACGTCGGGCGCGCTGGGGCGACCCGCGCCGGCCCAGTCCCCCCAGCGCCCCAGGTGGATCCGGACCAGCGACGACCGTGCCTGCGCACCGGAATCCCCCGGTGGCGTCAGGCCACCGTCCTGGGCGTTGACGCCGTTCGCCGCGATCGACACGGTCACGTAGCCCTGCGATGCCAGCAACTGCTGTGCCCGCTGGTATCCCCGGTGGCTGGGCACCGCGGTCCAGCCGGCCGGACAGGGCCACTGCGCCGTCGGCTGCGCGGTGCCCTGGTAACAGGTGGCGTGCTTGCCGTGCAGGAACAACACCAGCGGGCGCTGGCCGGACGTGCCCTGCGGCGCCACGACGAATCCGCGCATCTCCACCGGCGCGGCGACGCCGGGCAGGCTGATGTCGGGCAGCGTGTACTCGCCGGAGATGGTGGCGTACGGACCGGGTACTCCCGGGTCGACCGGGTTGGGCGGCAGTTGCGCCGCCGCGCGCGCCGACTCCGCCGGGTCCGCGGTGCCACCCGGGCGGCGGTCGGCCTCGCCGGTGGCGAGGTCGAGGCGCCGGCCAGCCGCGCGGACCTGCGGATCGGTCAGATCGCGCGCCGCCACCCCGTCGATGGCGAGCCGGAACGTACGCTGATCGGGCGCGGCCACCGGCCAGCCCAGAAACCGGCCACCGGCGTGGAACTCGACCATCGCGTCACCGATCGGCACCGGCCGCGGCGCGCGCCAGAGCAGGTCGAACCCGGCCCCGCCGCGGCGTAGCTCCCAGCCGTCCGGCAACGGCGCGGCTGTCAACGCCCCGCTACCCGGATCGCTCGAACTGCCTGGATCTGCCCATGCGGCTCCACCGCCGCCCAACGCCAGCGCGAGCGACATCGTCGCCGCGACCACGCCTCTACCGACGCGCATCGACGTCCTTCCCCGTGTATTCCGTTGTCTGGTCGCGCGATATGGAAGCGCTCCCAATGACGTAGCTTAATGCGTCGAACGTCGATCGCACAGCCCCTTCTCCCCGACTGTCCATACCGGACAGCCGGCGAGGGCCCGCGAGCCCCACTCTTCCGAGCGGCAGCCGCGATCGTGGCCGTCTCCCGCCATGCGCTGGGTAACCTCGTGCGAAGGACGTCACGCAACCTGTCGCTGGGAGGACTCCATGACGACCGCCGCCGATGACGCCCGCCGATGCGCGCGCGCCCTCGTCGCGAGCCTGGACGAACAGCAGCACCGGCTGGTCCGCGGCGACCTCGCCGACGCCGGCCTGCGGCAGTGGACGTATCTGCCCGGCGACCGGCCCGGCCTGTCGATGGAGCACCTCACCAGTGCCCAGCACGCGCTGGCGATCGAGCTGCTCCGGTCGGCCCACTCCCCCGCCGGCGCCGATCTGGCCGCCGGCGCCGTCGAGGTCGAGCGGGTCCGGCGGGAACTCGTGACCGGCGCGCCGCCCGGGGGTGACCGCTACTGGCTACGGGTGCTCGGCGACCCGGACGGCGACGCGCCGTGGGGCTGGCGGATCAACGGCCACCACCTGGCCGTGCACGTCGTCGTCACGCCCGGCGGCACCACCTTCACGCCCCACTTCGTCGGCTCCGAACCGGCGGTCGTACCCTCCGGGCCGCACGCCGGCCGCCGGATCCTCGGCCCCGAGGAAGACCTGGCCCGCCAGCTGGCGACCGGGCTCGACCCCGACCAGCGCACGCTCGGCATCAGCGCCGACGTCGCGCCCGACGACATCCTCACCCGGGCCGACCCGGTCGCCGACCCGACCCTGCTGCCCGAAGGCATCGGCCGTGACCTGCTGCGCCCCGCCCAGCAGGAGCTCCTCGACCAGCTGGTCCAGCGCTACCTCCACCGCGCACCGGCACCGTACGCCCGGGCCTGCTGGCGCGACGCCGAGGAGGCGGGCCTGCACCGGATCCGGTTCGCGTGGGCAGGCCCCACCACCCCCGGCGAGGGCCACTACTACTGCGTCCAGGCACCGCAGTTCCTCATCGAGTACGACAACACCCAGGACGGCGCCAACCACGCCCACTCCGTATGGCGGCACCTGCGTGACGACTGGGGCGCCGACCTGCTGCGCGACCACTACGCACGGCTCCACACCCCATCCTCATCCGGGCGTCCATCAAGTCGTTATAACGACTTGACGGACGCCCTGATCATGGAGGGGTGTCAGGCGCAGATGGCCGCGTCCAGGAACGCGTCGACGGCGTCGTCGGGGTCACCACCGCCGAAGTCGGGCGTCAGCGCGATCGTCACCTGGCGGCTCTGGTCCTCAGTGGAGAATGACCAGGACTGGTACGCCATCGCATCGCCGTCGTTGCCGTACACCTCCACCCCGCACGCGGTGTTCCGCCAGGCCAGCCCGAGCCCGTACTTCCTCCCGTCCTCGATGCCCCGCGTCCGCATCTGGTCGAGCAGGTGGCCCGGCAGCAGGCGCCCATCGAGCAGCGCGGCGAAGAACTCGTTGAGATCCCTCGTAGTGGAGATCAGCTCGCCACCGGCACCGAACAACGACGGATTCATCACCGTGTAGTCGACGAGACCCCTGCCCTCGATCGGCACGTAGCCGTGTGGACGCGGCCCGCGAATCCACGGCGACGTGCCCGGCATCTCGGTGTCGCGCAAACTCAACGGTCGGATCACCCGGCGCGTGACCTCGTCGCCGTACGACTGGCCGGTCACCTTCTCGACGATCTGGCCGAGCAGGGTGTAGCCGGTGTTCGAGTACGAAAAGGCATCACCCGGCGGTTCGAACACCGGCGGGTTGGCCAGCGCCCGCCGCACCAGCTCGGCCGCGGTCCAGGTTCGCCACCGGTTGTCCAGGAACTCCGGGTTGGGCGGCAGCGGCAGCGTGGGCCGGATGTCGGGCAACCCGCTGGTGTGGTTGAGCAGGTGGCGCACGGTGACGCGACCGTCGGGAACGACTCCGGGCAACCACGCGTCGACCCGGTCGTCCAGCCGCAGCTCGCCATCGTCGACGAGCTGCAGGACGACGGTGGCCAGGAACGTCTTCGTGATGCTCCCCGCCCGGAACCGGCCGTGGACCGGGACCGCCCGCGTCGTGCCCCGTTCGGCGACGCCGCTGGTGCCCCGCCACACGCCACGCTCGTCACGCACCTCCGCCAGCGCGCCCACCGCGCCAGCGGCCACGACGTCGTCCAGCTGGCTCTGCAGGCCGACGCGATCCGCTTCCTGCGGCCCGGCGGCGGCCGCGGCCGGCGCCACCATCACCGCCACCGCTGTTGTCGCGGTCACCACTGATCGAAACACTCGCTTCATCCGACCTCCCCGTGATCACTTCGGATCCAGCCTGACGGAGCGGATACGCCGGACATATCCGGGACCACCCCGGTTCTCCCCCCGAAAGCCGGTCAGGGCGCGAGCGTACGGAAGGTGGCGCTCATGTCGCGGCGGCCGAAGTGTGGCGACGGTGTGGAGGTACCGGGCGGATAGCGTGCAGACGGTGGCACGGGTGCGACCTCGCCCCTACTGTCGCATGGTGTGCAGACCGTGGATGTCCTGGTCGTCGGTGCGGGCCTGGCCGGCCTGCACACCGCCCGCCTCTTGGCGCGCCGACACCTGAATGTGCTGGTGGTCGACCGCCGCAGGTCGCTGTCGACGGGCATCCGCACGACGGGCATCTTCGTGCGGCGTACCCTCGACGACTTCGACCTGCCGGACCACCTGCTCGGGCCCGGCGTCCGCGATGTGCTGTTGTATCCGCCGTCGCGGCGGGCGCCGATCCGGCTCACCAGCGACCGGGACGAGTACCGCGTGGCCGACATGGCGGCCGTCTACGCGCACGCGCACCGCGCGGCGGAGTCGGCCGGGGCCCGGGTCCTCCTCGGTGTGCGGTATGTCGACGCGTCGATGGGCGTGGTGCGGTTCGCGGGTGCGCCGCCGGTGGCGACCCGGTTCATCGTCGGCGCGGACGGCGCCCACTCCCGGGTGGCCCGCGACCTCGGCCTCGATGTCAACCGGCGGTTTCTCGTCGGCGCCGAACTCGTCCACCCGATCGCGCCGGACACCACCACCCCGGCGTTCCACTGTGTACTGGACCCGCGGGTCGCCCCGGGGTACCTGGGCTGGGTGATCGACGACGGCCGGCACGCGCATGTCGGCGTCGCCGGGTATCCGGACGCGTTGCGCGCCGGCATCCGTCACCTGCTGGCCGACTTCGCGGCGGACGCGCCCGGCCGCGCCGCGCCGGCGGGCCCGGTCGAGCGCCGGGGCGGCCCGATTCCGGTCGGCGGCGTGTTGCGCCGGTTGGTGTGCCCCGCCGGGCTGCTCGTCGGCGACGCGGCGGGCGCGGTGTCTCCGCTGACCGCCGGTGGACTGGACCCCTGCCTGCGCATGTCCGAGCTGGCCGCGGCGGTCACCGCCGGGTACCTGCGCACCGGCGACCGGCGAGTGTTGCGCCGGTACGACGGGGGTGCGCTGCGGGCCCGGTTCCGGGGCCGGCTGCTGCTGCGCCGCGCGTTCGCCGGCATCCGGTCTCCCGCCGCGGCGGAGGTGGCGGTCGCCGCCCTCCGCGGTCGTGCCGGTCGCGCCCTGGCGGCGCGTGTCCTGTTCGGCACCGGCTCGTTCCCCGACATCGACCTTCCCAACAGCGTCGAGCCACGGCTCGCGGACCCGACAATCAGCGGCCGGCATGCTCGATGATTCACTGCCTTCAATGGAAAGATGACCGGGACAGCCGGCCCTCCATGATCAAGGCGTCCCTCAAGTCGCTATGACTACTTGAGGGACGCCTTGATCAAGGGGGGCCGTCGCGCTTGACGCGCAGTTCCCGCTCCAGTTCGGCCACCGCCGCCCGCAGGTCGTCCAGCCGCTGGCTGATCGCGATCCGGTCCAGTTCGTCCGGCACGCCGTCGTGGTCGTCGTCGACGGCCATCCGCTCGGTCATCTCCAGCCGCCGGGCCTCCTCCATGGAGTTGACCAGCACCGCGATGAGGATGTTGAACAGCAGGTTCGCGGTGATCAGGACGTAGCTGACGTAGTAGACCAGGGTCCACGCCGACACCGCCATGCCCTGCTCGATCAGCTCCGGAAGGTTCTCCAGCGACAGCAGCACGAACAGGGTCAGCACGGCGCGGCCGATGGTGCCGTACTCGTCGGGGTAGACGTCGTTGAAGATCAGCCATCCGGCCATGCCGTACACGTACAGCGTCACCATGGCCAGCGCGAGGAAGCCACCCACGCCCGGCAGGCTGCGCAGCAGCGCGGACACGATCGTGCGCAGCCCGGGCGAGAAGCGCACCAACCGCAACACCCGGGCGATCCGCACGATGCGCAGTACCGGCGACTCGCCGTGCAGCCCCGGGAGGAAGGCCGCCGCGATCACGACGAAGTCGAACACGTTCCAGCCGTGCCGGAAGAAGTCCTGGGGCCGCCGCCCGTACGCGAGGATGCGCACCGCGATCTCGACCACGAACACCGCGCGGAACAACCACTCCAACCCGCGCAGCAGCGGGCCGGCGACGCCCAGATGCTCGTAGGTCTCCAGGCCGAGCACCACCGCGTTGGCGCCGATGACCACCACGATGAGCGTGTCGAACAGGCGCGACTCGACGATCCGGGCGCACCGGGCGGCGACCCGCGCCAGCCGCGGAACGGACGGACGTACCTCGATGTCAGCCACGGCGACAGCGTAAGGGTCCGCCGCGAGGCCCATGATCAAGGCGTCCCTGAAGTTGCTAGAACGACTACAGGGACGCCTTGATCATGGGGGTGAGGCGGCGGATGCCGTCGTCGATCCGGTCGGCGGGGATCGCGCCGTATCCGATCACGAGGCCGTGCTGCGCCGGCGCGTCGCCGCGGAAGCGGGTGAGCGTGTCCACCACGACGCCGGCCGCGGCCGCCCGCCGCGCCACCTCGCCGGTGTCGAGGTGGACACCGGGCGCGACCCGGGCGCAGACGTGCAGGCCGGCGACCGACCGCACCGGCACCAGCCAGGGCGCGAGGTGGCGCCGGAGCGCCGTCGCGAGGCGGGCGCGCCGCTCGGCGTACACCAGCGTGGTCTTGCGGACGTGGCGGGCGAGGTGCCCCTCGGCCAGGAACGCGGCGAGCGCCGCCTGGGTGGACAGCTCGTTGTGCCAGTCGCTGAGCTCCTTGGCGGCGCGCAGCGCCGGCAGCAGCGAGGCCGGCGCGACCAGGAAGCCGGTGCGCAGCATCGGCAGCATCGTCTTGGCGAACGTGCCGACGTAGAGCACCCGGCCGTGCCGGTCGAGGCTCTGCAGCGGCGGCAGCGGACGGTCCTCGAACCGGTACTCGCTGTCGTAGTCGTCCTCGACGACCACCGCGTTGTGGCGCTCGGCCCACGCCAGCAGCGCGGCGCGGCGGGCGACCGACATCGGCACGCCGAGCGGGTACTGGTGGGAGGGCGTCACGTAGACGACCCGGGCGTCCGCGGGCAGCGCGGCCACGTCGATCCCCTCGTCGTCGACGGGTACGCCGACCACGCGCGCGCCCAGGGACCGGAAGAGCAGCCGGGCCGGTGGGTAGCCGGGCTCCTCGACGGCGACCCGACCGCCGGGCTCGACCATGACCCGCGCGATGAGGTCGAGGGCCTGCTGGGCGCCGTGGGTGACGAGCACGTCGTCGGCGGCGGCGCGCACACCCCGGGAGACGCCGATATACCGGGCGATAGCGGTCCGCAATCCGGTGAGGCCGGCCGGGTCGCCGTAGTCGCCGGTGCCGATCGTCGCGTGCCGCAGCTCCCGGCTGACCAGGCGCCGCCAGGTGTCCAGCGGGAACAGCCGGGTGTCGGGCACGCCGACGGTGAAGTCGTACTGCGCCGGGCCGGTGGCGGCTTTCGATAACGCCAGGTCCCGCCAGAACGCGCGGGGCCGCACGTCCCGGCCGGCGGGGGCGCTTCGGGGACGCCGGTCGAGGGCTTCGAGGCAGACGTAGGTGCCGGCACCGACCCGCCCGACGAGGTAACCGTCGGCGGTGAGTCGCTCGTACGCCGCCGCGACCGTGTTGCGCGACACGGCGAGGCGGCGGGCCAGCTCCCGGCTCGGTGGCAGCCGCTCCCCCGGGCGTAGCCTGCCGTCGACCACCGCGTCGAGGATCTGCCGGTAGATCTGGGTGGCGATGTCACCGGTGCCGGTGATGGTCACGTGCACGATTGGCCCAATCAGCTTCACGGCAATTGGCACTTCTACGGAGCCAATGTACGCCCCTACCGTCAGGGCGTGACCACCTTGACCGTCCCGCAGGGCGCCGCGCTGTCGATCGGCGCCGTGCTCGGCACCGGCGTGATCGCCCTGCCCGCGCTCGCCGCCGACATCGCCGGGCCCGCCTCGCTGGTGGCCTGGCTCGCGCTGATCGCCCTGTCCGCGCCGCTCGCGGCCACGTTCGCGGCGCTCGGCGCCCGCTATCCGGACGCGGGCGGCGTCTCGACGTACGTCCGGCGGGCCTTCGGCCCGCGCGCCAGCGCCGTCGTCGGGTGGTGCTTCTACTTCGCGATCCCGTGCGGCGCGCCGCCGGCCGCGATGTTCGCCGGCGGGTACGTCGCCGCGGCGCTCGGCGGCGGCATGCGCACCACGCTCGGCACCGCCGCGCTGCTGATCGCCGCGGTCACCGTCACCAACCTCTTCGGACTGCGGGTCTCCGGCCGGCTCCAACTCGGGCTCGCCGCGCTGCTCGCGGCGCTGCTGCTCACCACCACGATCACCGCGCTGCCGCACGCCCGGCTGGACAACCTGCAACCGTTCGCGCCGCATGGCTGGCTCGCGATCGGGCCGGCCGCCGCCATGCTGGTGTGGGCCTTCGCCGGCTGGGAGGCCGTCACCCACCTCACCGGCGACTTTCGCGACCCGGCGCGCGACCTGCCGCGCGCGACCGCGATCGCGGTCGTCGTGGTCGGCGTGCTGTACTTCGGCATCGCCGCCACGAGCGTCCTCGTGCTCGGCGCGGCCGCCGGATCCACCGACGCGCCGCTCGCCGAACTGCTCGCGACCGGCGTCGGCTTCTCGGCGACCGGCGGCGCCGGCATCCGGCTGCTGACCGCGGCCGTCGCCGTGCTGCTCACACTCGGCACGATGAACGCGTACTTCGCCGGTGCGGCCAAGCTCGGGGCGGCCCTCGGCCGGGACGGGGCGCTGCCGGCGTGGTTCGCGGGCGGCACCTCCCGCCGCAGCCTCACCGTCCTCGCTGGACTGTCCACTATGACGCTAGGGGTGATCGCGGTCGCCGGCCTGGACCCGCACCCCCTGGTGCTGCTCACCAGCGGGTGCTTCGCGCTGGTGTACGTGCTGGGCACGGCGGCCGCGCTGCGGCTGCTGCCCCGCGGCGGCCGGTCACACCGGGCCGCGCTGGTCGCCTTCGCCGCCGTCGTGGTCCTGCTGTTGATGACCGGTCGGTACGTCGTGGGCGCCCTCGTCATCGCGCTGGCCGCCCTGGCCTATACCCGCTACCGCCGTCCCACCCCGGCCAAGGATCAGGGCGTCCCCGATGTCGTTCTCACGACTACCGGGACGCCCTGATAATGGATTTAGTAGTTGGAGAACGTCCACAGATATCCGTACCGCCAGCTGGTGGAACTGAACCGGATGCCGGCGGACACATCCTTCGGACCGGCCTCGGCCCAGTCGAAGTTGCACCGGGCCCAGGTGCCGGCGCCATAGGGATTACGGCAGTGCCGGTCCAGCACGTCGCCGATGTTGTTACTGATATATCCCATCGCCGAGTTCTGGTCGCCGGCGCCATCGTAGACGTAGACGTAGTCACCGTCGTAGTCGACGCATATCCGCGTGGATCCGTACTCCGCGACAATGGTCTCGCAATAGCCGGCCGTCGAATAGACCCTGGTGCCGGTCTGACAGGACACCCACGAGGCGCTGCAAGCATCGTAGTAGTCGCCGTCAGCCATGCTCGGCGCCGGCGCGACGAACACGCCGGTGACGGCGGCCACCAGCGCGACGAACCCCACCCGCAGCGTCTTCATGCGATTCACGAACAGAACCCTTCCTCGACCGAATCTCAGTTGTTCGCGAACTGCCACCGGTACGCCAACAGCATGGAGGTGTAGCTTGTCCGGATGCCGCCGTGGACCCGCTTGTAGCCAGACTCGGCCCAGTCGAAGTTGCACCGGGCCCAGGAGCCGGCGCCATGCGGGTTGCGGCAGTACCGGTCCAGCACGTCGCCGTTGTCGTTCGCGATGAACGCCATCGCCGAGTGGGTGTCCGCGTCGTTGTCCTCGACGTAGACGTAGTCACCGACGTAGTCGACGCAGACGGTGGTGGCGCCGTAGGTCGCGGACACCGAGCCGCACACACCGGCCGGGTACGACACCTTGACGCCGGTCTGACACGACACCCACGAGGCGAAACAGGGGTTGTAGTAATCATCGTCGGCCATGCTCGGGGCCGGTACGGCGAACACGGCGACGGCCGTCGCCAGGAGCGCGACGACTCCCGCTCGGATCATCTTCTTCATATGATCTTGCCCTTCCCTGAATCTAGAGACTCATCCTGGTCAGTTGTTGGAGAACGACCACAGATACCCCAGCGGCATGGTGGCGTAGTTGCTGCGGTAGCCGGCGTACACCTCTTTTTCGCCGGCCTCACTCCAATCGAAGTTGCACCTGGCCCAACTGTTGTATCCATACGGATTACGGCAGTATCGGTACGCCAACCCGAGTTCGCTGTCGATTCGGGCCATCGCCGAGCGGTCGTCGACCTGACCATCCCGGACGTAGACGTAGTCACCGTTGTAGTCGATGCAGACCTGGGTGGAGTGATAAGCCGAGCCCGTGGTGCGGCACACGCCGACCGGCCCCGCGACCTCGACGCCGGTCTGGCACGACGCGTAGGAACCCTCACAGCCCACGAAGTACAGGTCGCCAGCGGCCATGCTCGGCGGCGGCGCGGCGAACACGGCGACGGCCGTGAGCACCAGGGCGAGAACCCCGGCGCGAAATGTCCTCATGCGACTCACTGATGGCGTCCTCTCCTCGGCGACGCCGGACATCGTCCCAGGAGAAGCGGGCCATCGATCATCAGCGCCGAGCCCCTTGAAGGAATCTTGAGCTTCCCGCAGCGCCAGCCCGGCGTCGCCTGGCCCGCCATCGCCCGGGCTCGGCGCCAGCGACTACCGGCCGCCGGCCACCCGGAGGATGGCGCCCGTCGCGTACGAGGCATCGGGCGACATCAGCCAGGAGACCGCCGCCGCGATCTCCTCCGGCTGTCCGGCACGGCCCATCGGGATGGTGGCCGCCTGCTTGGCGGGGCGCTGCGGGTCGCGGTGGAACCCGGTCCAGATCACGCCCGGCGCGACGCCGTTGACCCGGATGCCCGCCGCGGCGACCTCTTTGGACAGACCCACGGTCATGGTGTCGACGGCGGCCTTGGCGGCGGCGTAGTGCACGTACTCGCCAGGGCTGCCCAGCGTGGCGGCGGCCGACGAGATGTTCACGATGGCGCCGCCGCCGGTCGCGGTCATGTCCCGGATCGCCCGGCGGGCGCAGAGCAGGTAGCCGACGACGTTGACCTCGACGGCCCGGCGCAGCGCCGCCGGGTCGGCCTCGGCGAGCGGGCCGACCGGGTCGCCGATGCCGGCGTTGTTGACCAGGCCGGTCACCGCGCCGAGCGCGGCGGCGGCGTCGAAGAGCCGGTCGACGGCGGCCTCGTCGGCGGTGTCGACGGGGGCCGCGCCGCCCGGCGCCACGCACCGCGTCGAGGACCGTATCCGCGGCGGCCGCGTCCGTCCGGTACCCGATGACGATGTCGTGGCCGTCGGCCGCGAGCCGCGCGCAGATCGCGGCGCCGATCCCCCGACTCCCGCCGGTCACCACGGTGACCCGTTCCCCCATGCCCCGTCCTCCCTTTCTATCCACGCCGACATGGTCGCCTTAAACGATCATGGTACGGGGTAGTCATGATCAAGGCGTCCCTCATGCTGCTAGAACGACATGAGGGACGCCTTGATCATGGGGTTAGGTGACGGTGCAGGTCACCGGTGGGGCCGGGTTGGTGCCGGTCCAGGACGCCGTGAAGCCGAAGCTGGCCGTGGCGCCGGCCGCCAGGGCGCCGTTCCAGCTCGCGTTCCGGGCGGTCACCGCCGCGCCGGTCTGGGTCACGGTGGCGTTCCATGCCTGCGAGATCTGCTGCCCGGCACCGAACGCGAACGTGGCGCTCCACCCGGTGGCGGCGGCGGTGCCGGCGTTGGTCACCGTCACCTCACCCTGGAAGCCGCCGGTCCACTGGTTGGTCACCCGGTAGGTCGCGGCGCAGCGGCCGCCGCCGGGAGTGGGCGATGTGGACGGTGACACGGTCGGGGACACCGTCGGGGACACGGTCGGGGACACCGTGGGCGACGTCGTGGGTGGCGTCACACCACCCAGGACCCGCGCCAGTACCGGGTAGAAGCTGTTGGCCATCTTCCGGTAGCCGGCGTCGTTCGGATGGACGCCGTCGCCGGTGTCGGTGGCCGTGTTGAAGCCGGTCCACACGTCCGCCACCACGATCGGCGACTGGGCGGTGGTCAGTCCGGCCGCCCAGCCCGGGATCGCGTTGTTGAGCGCCACCACGTCCGCCGGGCAGGTGGCGCAGGCCGACGCGGCCATCGGGATGATCTGCGCGACGATGATCTTCATGGCGGGGTTGTTGGCCCGCATCTGGCCCACCAGCTTGGTGAACGCGGTCAGCTTGCTCTGCAGCGGGATGTGACCGCCCCACATGTCGTTGGTGCCGAGGTGCATGACGACGACGTCCGGGCTGGCGGCGGCCAGCCACGGCGGGAGCTGGTTGTTGTCGGCGATGCCGGTGGCCGAGAAGCCGCCGTGGCCCTCGTGGTGGTGGTCGTACGAGAACCCCGGGTTGCAGCCGCCGCCGTCGGAGACGCCGCCGACGAAGTCGATGTCGGTGTACCCGGTGGTCTGCAGCCGGTTCCAGAGGTATGCCCGCCAGCAGCCGGTGCCCGCGGTGATGGAGTCGCCGAGCGGCATGATGCGCACCGGGGCGGCGGCGGACAGCGCCGGACGCGCGACGACGAGCGCCAGCGCCGCGGCGAGCACGGCGAGCACGCCGTACAGGATGGATTTTCGCATCGGTCCGAACCCTCCCTACGGGGTCACGCTGAGCAGGTGGGCACGGAAGCCGGCGCCGTACGTGCTGGTCGGCGTGCCGTTGTAGTCCTCGATGAGGACGTTGCCGCCGCTGCAACCCCACGGGTTCCAGGTCCAGGCGGTGTAGCCGAGGCGGCGCGAGTCGAGCCAGGTCGTCACCTGGTCGATGTAGTCGTGGGCGCAGGTGTCCTGGCCGATCTCACCGGCGTGCACCGGCACCCGCGCGGCGACCGCGCCGATCTGGCTGTCCCAGCAGGCGACGGTGACGCACGCGTTGAAGTTGTACGAGTGCCACGAGGCCACGACGTTGTTGAGCGGATCGTTCGGGCGGTAGGTCAGCCACTGGGTCAGGTCGTTCGTCCACGTGAGACCGGCGACCAGCAGGACGTTCGTGGCGCCGGTCGCCCGCACCGCGTCGACCAGGTCCTGCATACCGGCCACCTCGTAGGTGATGCCGGTGCAGGTGCCGCCGTCGCGCAGGCAGCGCCACGCGGCGGGCATGTCCGACCAGTTGTTGGACGCGTCCGGGTAGGGCTCGTTGAACAGGTCGAAGACGACCGCGTCGTTGCCCTTGAACGCGGTGGCCACGCCGGTCCAGAACCGCGGCGTGTGCTGCATGCTCGGCATCGGCTTCTGGCAGGTGGCGTTGACGTCGGCGCAGGCCGAGATGTTGCCGGTGTACTGGCCGTGGGTCCAGTGCAGATCGAGGATCGGGTTGATGCCGTTGGCGACCAACAGGTTCACGTAGTCCTTCACGGCCTGCTGGTAGGTGGCGCCGCTGGGTGAGCCGGACAGTCCCAGCCAGCAGTCCTCGTTCAGCGGGATCCGGACCGCGCGGATGTTCCAGCTCTTCATCGCGTCGACGGACGCCTGGTCCACCGGGCCGCTGTCCCACATGCCCTTGCCCTGCACGCAGGCGAACTCGCCGCTGGCGCGGTTGACGCCGAGCAGCCGGTAGGTGGCGCCGCTCGCCGTGAGCAGCCGGTTTCCGGACACCCGCAGCGCCGGCGCGGCCCCTCCGGCGGGCGGCGGCGTGGTGGGCGTCACGGTCGGCGTGGCCGTCGTGGGCCCCGGGGTGGGTGTGCTGCCGGGACCGTAGCAGTTGACGCCGTTGAAGGAGTACGACACGGGCGGCGGGTTGGCGCCGCTGAACGCGCCGACGAAGCCGATCGAGACGGACGCGTTGGTGGCCAGCGCGCCGTTCCAGCTCATGCTGGCCGCCGACACCCGGGCGCCGGACTGCGTCCAGGTGGCGTTCCAGCCCTGGGTGACCCGCTGGCCGGGGTCGCGGAAGTCGAATCCGAGGGTCCAGTTCGGCACCGGATCACCCAGGTTGGTGATCGACACGCTGGCGGTGAAGCCGCTGCTCCACTGACTCTGCACGACGTAGGACACCGAACAGGCGGTGACCGCGGCGGACGCGGGCAGGGTCACCGCGACCATGCCGGCAGCCACCAGCGTCGCGGCGGCACCGGCCGCGAGCAGGCTATGACGACGTTTCATGACGGATCTCCTCTTACGGTGAGGTGATCGCCAATGGGAGCGCCTTCAGGAGCTTTCTTCATGAACTTCATTAAGTCAAGGCCCATCGATCCCTCCATGATCAGGGCGTCCCTCAAGTCGTTAGGACTACTTGAGGGACGCCCTGATCATGGTTCGCGGGTGGCCAGGGTGCGCAGGCCGATGAGGTCGTCGGGCTCGGCGTCGGGGACGTCGCGGTCGAAGTGGGCCAGTGCCGGGCGCCGCAGCGCCACCGCCACCAGCAGGACGATGGCGGCTCCACAGAGGACGTACAGCAGGGCGATGCCGCGCCCGTCGCCGACGCCGATCAGCGCGCCCACGCTGCCGGCCAGCGCACCGTCGGCGCGGACCAGCGGCGCGAGCGCCGCGCTGGCGAGCGGTGCCAGCGCGTACCCGAGGGAGAGCACCGCCAGCGCGACCATCTGGTTCAGCGCGATCACCCGGGCGTGGAAGCGTTGCGGCACCTTGGTGTGGATGATCGTGAACCAGACGCCGTTGACGACCGCGAGCGCGAACGACAGCGCGAACCCGCCGGCCGCGATCAGCCACAGCGACGGCCGCAGCCCGATCACCGCCGCGCTGGCGCCGAGCCCCGCCGCGGCCCAGAGCAGGCCGCGCATCCGGTGCCGCCGCGGCCCGCCCCACAGCGCCATCACCAGGCCGCCGAGGATCGCGCCGCCGGCGGCGACCATCGCGACCCGGCCGGCGTCGCCGAGCGTACCGATGCTGAGCACCAGCGGCGCCAGCAGCACCAGCGCGGCGGCCAGCGGCGCGTTGAGCCCGACGAAGAACAGCAGCATGGCGCGCAGCCCGGGGCGGGCGAAGAAGTACCGGTAGCCGTTGCGGATCTCGGCGAGCACCGGCTCGCGGCGGCGCCACGCCATCGTGCGCGGGAAGCGGGTGGCGAGCAGGACGGCGAGGCAGGCGGCGTAGCTGAGCGCGTCGATGACCAGGATGCCGAGCATGCCGACCGTGTGCAGCAGGGCGACCGCGGCCACCGGCACGAGGAACTGGGCGGTGCCGGTGGCGAACTGCACGACGCCGTTGGCGTTGCCCAGGTATCGCTTGGGCACCAGCTGCGGCACCGCCGACGTGTAGGCGAGCCGCTGCACGGTCAGGGCCACCGACATCGCGGCGAGTCCACCGTAGAGCACCGGCGCGGCGAGGTGCCCGGTCGCCAGCAGCACCGCGAGCAGCGCCTGCAGGCCACCGGCGACCACGCTGGTCGCGATCAGCGCCCGCCGCCGGTCGGCCCGCTCGACGAGCGCGCCGGCCAGCGGCGCCACCAGGATGCCGGGCAGCACCGCCACGACCGCGAACAGCGCGTACCGCAGCAGCGAGCCGGTGTCCAAATAGGCCCAGATCGGGATCGCGAACTCGGTCAGCGCGGTGCCGGTCATGGACACCAGCTGGCCGGCCGCGACCGCGAGGAACCGGCCCATGCTGGGCCGCGGGCCGGCCTCGGCTTTGTCGGTCGCCGCCGGCGCGGTCGCCGCCGGCGCGGCCGCGTCGTGCAGCCACCAGGTCGCCGCCGGCCGGGCCTGCCGGTACAGCGCGCGGCCGCCGTCCTGCTCCAGAGCCGGGTGTACGCCGGTGAGCACGCCCGCCAGCTCGGTGGCGCGGTACTTCAGGAAGTAGTGGCCGGCCTCGTCGAGCACCACCAGGGCGGTGCGCGGGGACAGGAAGCCCCATTCCCGGAAGCGTTCGGCGTAGAACTCGGTGCCCGGGTCGCGCTCCCCCACCACCGAGACGACCGGTGCGCGCAACGGCGTGACCTGGCCGGCGAGCAGCTCTGTGAAGTACTCCTCGGCGTCCTCGGCGTCGCGCCGCATCGCGCGGATGAGATAGCGGCGCTGCGCCGGCTCCAGCGCGCCGACGTCGGCGCCCATGGACTGCAACCAGTTGGCGTACACGGTGTCGCTGCGCAGCCGGTCGAGCCGCAGTGCCTTGCCGAGCCGGCCGAGCGCCCCGGTGGGACGGGCGAACGGGAAGATGCCGCCGAGGTAGACCGCGTCGAGGGTCCGGCCGGCCGCCTCCAGCCGCCGGGCCACCTCGACGGTCAGCGCCGCGCCCGGTCCACAGTGGCCGTACAGGACGAGCGGGCCGTCGATGCGGCCCAGCACCTCGGCGGTGACCTCGGCGGCCACCTCGGCCAGCGGGCGGGCCCGCTCGTCGACGCCGATGTCGTGACCGGGCACGGCGACGGCGTACAGCGAGACTCCGTCGGGCAGGGCGTCGGCGAGCGGCTGGTAGACGACCGCGCTGGCGCCGCCGTAGGGGACGCAGACCAGCGACAGCCGCCGGTGCGCCCGGGGCTTCGTCAGCTCGTGCAGCAGCCCCTTCGGTACACCGTCCACAGTGGCCGTCGCCAGGCCGCGGACGGTCGGGTGCTTGAACAGGTCCATGAGGGTGACCGGGCCGGCACCGTCCGGCAGCGCGGTGCGCAGCCGGGCGACCACCTGGGTGGCCAGCAGCGAGTGGCCGCCGAGGTCGAAGAAGTCGTCGTCGGCGCCGACCCGGTCGACGCTCAGCACCGCCCGCCACACCGCGGCGATGGCCTCCTGCACCGGGCCGTCCGGCGGGACGTACGCCGCGGCCTGGTCCGGTCGCTCGTCCGACGGCGCCGGCAGCCCGGCCCGGTCCACTTTGCCGTGTGCCATCAGCGGCAGCCGGTCCAGCCACACGACCCGGGCCGGCAGCAGGTACTCCGGCAGCGTCTCCGCCAGCCGGCGGCGCAGCGCGGTGATGTCCGGCCGGGTGCCGGGGTCGGTCGGCTCCAGGTACGCCAGCAGGCGCTGCGCGTGCACGACCACGACCGCCGCGTTGACCTCGGGCAGGCCGGCGAGCGCGGCCTCCACCTCGCCCAGCTCGATCCGGTACCCGCGCAGCTTCACCTGGTTGTCCCGGCGGCCGAGGAACTCCAGATCGCCGGTGGGCAGCCAGCGGGCCAGGTCGCCGGTGCGGTACAGCCGCTCGCCGTCCCGGCCGACCACGAAGCGCTCGTCGGTCAGCTCGGGGCGGCCCAGGTAGCCGCGGGCCAGCCGGTCGCCGCCGACGCACAGCTCACCGACCGCGCCCACCGGCACCGGCCGGCCGTGGCGGTCCCGCAGGCGGATCCGCGCGTGCGGCAGCGGCCGCCCGATCGGGGTGGTCACCGAGCCCGGGTCCCGCCCGGCGTCCACCTCGTACGTGGTGACGCCGACCGTCGCCTCCGTCGGTCCATAGTGGTTGACGATGGCGGCCTCGGACAGGCCGGCCAGCTCCCGGGTCCAGTCGGCGCGGGACGCCTCGCCGCCGAGGATGAGTGCCCGCCGGGGCAGCAGTGCGCGCGCCGGCACGTCGGCGGCCAGCGCGGCCAGGTGCGACGGGGTCAGCTTCAGGTAGTCGATCCGGTGGGCGGCGAGCTGGTCGGCGACCTCCTGGCCGGCGGCGCGGCGCGGGATCAGGTGCACGCAGCCGCCGGTCGCCAGCGCGAGGTAGAACGTGGTGACGGCGAAGTCGAACGCCAGCGACTGCATGAGCCCGTACCGGGCACCGTCCGGGACGCGCAGCCGGTGCCGCACGCCGGCGAGGTAGTGCAGCACCTGCCGGTGCTGGACGGCCACGCCCTTGGGCTGCCCGGTCGATCCGGACGTGTAGATGACGTAGGCGAGGTGGTCCGGCCCGGCGGTCCTCGGTACCGGGCCCTCATCGGATCCGGAGTGGAGGTCGCTGACCACGTGGCCGGCGTAGCCTGCCAGGCGCTCCTCCGTGATGAGCACGCCGGCCCCGCCGTCGGCGAGCAGGTGGGCCCGCCGGGCGGGCGGCTGCTCCGGGTCGAGCGGCAGGTAGGCGCCGCCGGCCTTGAGCACCGCCAGCAGCGCGACCGCCAGGTCGGTGGACTGTTCCAGGCAGACGCCCACCCGCTGGTCCGGGCCGACGCCGAGGGCGCGCAGCCGGTGGGCCAGCCGGGTGGCGCGGGCATCCAGCTCCCGGTAGGTCAACCGGTCGTCGCCGTACGCCACGGCGGGCGCGTCCGGGGTGCGCCGGACCCACTCGTCGAACGGATCGGTGAGCAGTTCCCCGTCGACCGGGACCGTGCCGCCGTCCCCGAACTCCCGGAGCGTGGCGTGCTCGCCGGCGTCCAGCAGATCCAGCGTGGACAGCGGGGCGGCCGGGTCGGCGGTGACGAGGCGCAGCAGGGTCGCGTACCGGTCGAAGAGCCGCGCCACGGTGGCGGCGTCGAACAGGTCGGTGTTGTAGGTGACCACGCCGACCAGCTCGTCGCCCTCCTCGTGCACGTAGAGGGCCAGCTCGTGGCGGGTGGTCGGGTTGTCCACATCGAACGGCGTGCCCCAGGCCCGGTCCCGCCGGGCGTAGTTCTGCAGCGCGAAGCTGACCTGGAACACCGGCGGCCGCCGCACGTCGCGCTCCAGCGTCAGCTCGCCGACCACCCGCTCGAACGGCACCCGCTGGTGGGTGAACGCGCCGAGCGCCTCCTCCCGCACCCGCGCCAGCAGGTCGGCGAACGTGGGATCGCCGGCCAGGTCGGCCCGGAAGACGAGGGTGTTGACGAACAGCCCGACCAGCCCTTCGACCTCCGGCTGATCCCGCCCGGACACCGGCACGCCGACGCCGAAGTCGTCCTGGCCGGCCCACCACGACAGCAGCGCCTCGTAGGCGGCCAGCAGCGTCATGAACAGCGTCGCGCGGTGCCGCGCGCCGAGCCGCTCCACCGCCGCGCGGAGCGCGCCGTCCAGCCGGAACACGTGCGCGCCGCCGTGGCTGGTCTGGGTCTCCGGGTACGCCCGGTCGGTCGGCAACCGCAGCGGCGGTACCCCGGCCAGCTTGTCCCGCCAGAACCCCAGCTCCCGCGCGGCATCGGGCTGCTCGCGTTGCCAGCGGGCGACGTCGCCGTACCCGATCGGCAGCGGCGGCAGCGCGGCCGGGCGACCGGCGCGCGCGGCGTCGTAGAGCGCGCGCAGCTCGTCGAGCATGACCTCGGTGGACCAGCCGTCGCTCACGATGTGGTGCATGGTGAGGCAGACCGCGTGGTCGTCGGGCCCGAGCCGGACCAGCGCGGCGCGCAGCAGCGGCCCTGCGGCGAGGTCGAACGGCCGGGCCACCTCGCGCTCCAGCGCCCGCCGCGCCGCGGCTTCCGGATCGGCCTCAGTGGACACGTCGATGCGCGTGCAGCGGGCCGGCGCGGGCGGGTCCACCTCGACGAGCGGGTCGCCGTCCGGGCTCGCCGGGAACCGGCTGCGCAGGCTCTCGTGCCGGGCCACCAGCGCGGTCAGCGCCGCGTCCAGCGCCGCGCCGTCGAGCGGGCCGCGCACCCGCCGGGGTATCCACATGTGGTAGGTCGACGTGCCCGGCGCGTACTGCTCCAGGAACCACATGCGCTCCTGGGCGTGGGACAGCGGCGGGCGCTGCCCGGCGGGGCGGCGCGGGATCCCG
The DNA here is from genome assembly GCA_037414955.1 of Actinomycetes bacterium KLBMP 9797. GTDB lineage: Bacteria > Actinomycetota > Actinomycetes > Mycobacteriales > Micromonosporaceae > Phytohabitans. The sequence goes on along the minus strand of JBBEWH010000106.1, from coordinate 14,008 downwards.
GCGTCGGGGCGGTCCGCTCCCCCGGCCCGCCACCGGCGGGCGAGCGCCGACGTCGCACGTACCGGCGCCTCGGTCATCGCTCTTCCGCCAGCTCCTCGAGCGCCTCCGTCAACGCGGCGACGGTGGGATACGCGAACACCGCGCTGATCGGCGCGTCCAGCCCGGTCGCGCCGTTGATCCGGCCGATCAGCCGGACCGCGTGCAGCGAGTGCCCGCCGAGCGCGAAGAAGTCGTCGTGCACGCCCACCCGGTCGGTGGCGAGGACCTCCGCGAACACCCCGGCGACGAGTTCCTCGCCGTCGGTGCGGGGCGGGGTGAAGGGCACCGGCTCGTCAGCCGCCACCTTCTCCTCGCGCCCCTCCGGAACCGCGGCCGCGATGGCCGTCCACACCGGACGGTCGCCGCCCACCGACAGCACCCGCAGCGCGTCCACGAACTGGTCCGCGAGCTCCTCGACCGCGGCGGCGGCGAACCGCTGCCGGTCGTACTCCAGCACCACCTTGACCTCGCCGGTGCCCAGCGGGATCGCCACCAGCGTCAGGTCGAGGTCGCGGTGCTCGGCCGGTACCGGCAGCACCCGCGCGGTCAGGCCCGGCCAGGCGATGTCGTACAACCGGTAGTCCTGCAGGTTGAAGCCGAACGCGGCGAGCGGCGGCCGGCCCGGCGCGCGCGGCGGCGCGACCGCCGCGATCACGTCCTCGTACGGGGTGTCCTGATGCGCGAGCGCGGCCGCGAACGTCTCGCCGACCCGGCGCACCGCCGCCGGGAACGTCGGCGCGTCCGACCAGTCGTCGCGCACCACGACCGCGTTGGTGAAGTCGCCCACCACGCCGTCGGTGCCGGGCTCGGTGCGCCCGCCGACGAACAGCGCGACCGCCACCTCGGTCCGTCCGGTGCGCCGGGCCAGCACCAACTGGTACGCGGTCAGCAGGACTGGGCCGAGCAGCAGCCGGCCGGTGCCGCCCGCCGCGGCGGTCAGCTTGTCGACCAGCTCGGCGCCGAGCACCCGGACCGCCTCACCGTTCCCCTCGCCATGATCAAGGCGTCTCCCCTCGCCATGATCAAGGCGTCCCTCATGCTGTTCTAACGACTTGAGGGACGCCTTGATCATGGGACCGTCGGCGCCGGCGGCGGGCGGCGGCAGGGGGAGTTCGGGCGGTGGCGTGAGGCCGGCGAGCGCGCGGCGCCAGAAGTCGAGGCCGCGCCGCAGGCCGCCATCGGCGAGCCGCTGCCGCTGCCGGGTCGCGACGTCGGGGTACTGGACGGCCGGCGCCGGCTCGTAAGGCGCCAGCGGGCCGCTGATCCGGGCCGCGTACCGCGCCGCGATCTCGCCCACGACGATCCCGAGCGAGGCGGCGTCGAGCACGAAGTGGTGCCCCGCGAGGACGAACACGTGCTCCTCAGTGCCCACCCGCAACAGCGCGGTCCGCACCAGCGGCCCCCGGCCGAGGTCGAACCGCTCCCCCCGCCGCTGCGCCACCCACTCCTGCGCTGACGCAAGGAAGGGCCCCTTGTTATCGCTTTTTGCAGAGGAAGGGTCCCTTCCTAACTCGTCCACGCGCAGGGGTGCGCGGAGCGCGCCGAGCACGCGCTGGCGGGGCCCGTCGTCGCCGGGCACCGCGACCGTGCGCAGCGCGTCGTGCCGGGCCACGACGTCGTCGACCGCGCCGGCCAGCGCCGCCACGTCGAGCGGCCCGCGCAGGTGGATCGCGGTGGCGACGTGCGTACCGGTGCCCGCCGGGTCGATCTGCGTGGCGAGCCACGCCCGCCGCTGATGCGGCGAGCAGTCGAAGACCTCATCCCCGTCCCGCCGACTCACCCGCGGGTTCAAGGGCTCCACCGTCGGCCTCCGGTTCGCTAACCGCTGCGCGAGCACCGCCCGCTGCGCCGGCGAGAGCCCCGACACCCGTTCCCGCACAGACTTCTCCACAGAACCCCTCCCTAACCCCGAACCCCCCGGCGATCTTGCGCTTGTCATGCCCGAATGCCCGGTGTGGCGCCTGACTTTCGCAAGATCGGCGCTCCCGTCGCGCAGCAGCGCCTCCAGCGCGTCCACCGCCGCCTCGACCGCGGCGGGCGAGTCGACGGTCCCCGCGTACGCGCGGGCGCGCGTCGCGTAGCTGGGGTCCGCTAGGACCCGGGCCAGTAGCGCCGCGGTGGCGTCGGTGGTCCACCGCGCGGCCGGCAGCCACTCGGCGAGCCCGAGCCGGCGCAGCCGGGCCGCGTTGTCCGGCCGGTCGGTGCCGTGCGCCAGCACGACCTGCGGCACGCCGGACGCGACCGCGCGGGCGCCGGTGAGCACCCCGCCGTGGTGCACCACCGCGGCGACCCGGGGCATGAGCGTGCGGAACGGGAGTACCGGTTGCCAGTGCACGCCGTCCGGCAGCCGCTCCGGCAGCAGCCGCCGGTGCCGGCACACCAGGATCGCGGGCCGGCCCACCCGGGCGCAGGCCTCGGCCGCCACCTGGTACCACCGCTGGTGCAGGAGCTGCCCGGAGCCGCCGGTGACCAGCACCGGCCGCCGCGCCGGCGGCACGTCGTCGGCCACCAGGGCGGCGACCTCGGGCGGCAGGTCGCCGGTCTCGGCGTCGTCGTGCAGTACGAAGCCGGGCAGCGCGGCGCCGGCCGGCGCGCGCTCGCCGACCTCGTCGAACCACCGCGGCCACAACCCGATCCGCAGGTCCGCCGAGGACAGCCACGGCGCCCAGTCGGCGAGCGCCGGCAGGCCGACCGCGGTGCGGACCCGGTTCATCGGCGCCGCGAGGCTGGTCGGGAAGAGCCGCTCGGTGAGCGGCTCCGCCATGAACAGCGTGGGCGACAGGCCCACCCAGGCCGCCGGTACCCCGAACGCCTCGCGCAGCATCAGCGCGGACAGCCCGGAGGTGTGGCGGCTGACCGCGACGACGCCAGCGCCGGCGCCGCGCGACCGCACGATGCCGGCCATCGACTCGTACTCGAGGCGGATCTGTTCCCACAGCCCGTTGCGGTCGTAGAAGTCGACCAGGTGGTTGACGTCGGCGAGCACGTTGAGCAGCAGGTCCTGCGCGTCCGCGAGGGTCCGCTCGTACGCCTCCTCGGTGTCGACCGGCACGAACGGCAGCCCCGCGGCCCGCGCCGTCGCGGCATAGTACGCGTGGGTGTGCAGCACGACCTCGTGGCCGCGGCCGCGCAGCGCCTGGCCGAGCCGGATGAACGGCAGCACGTCGCCGTTGCTGCCGTACGTGGTGACGAGAAAGGTGCCCATGGCTGTCGCGCGCTACCGTTCGGCCTCGAGCAGCGCGCGGACCTCGTCATCGCTCAGGCCGTCGAGCTCGGCCAGCAGCGCGTCGAGATCGGCCTCCTCGACCCCACCGAGCTGGTGCTCGCGGATCGTCGCGGCGACGTCGGCCACCGTGAACGCGTCGGTGAACAGCGCGTCGATCGGCAGCTCCACATCGAACTCCTCGCGGACCCGGACGGCGAACCGCACCAGGGCCAGCGAGTGGCCGCCCAGCTCGTGGAAGTTGTCCCGCACCGAGGTGGGCGGGAACTCCAGCAGCTCGGCCCAGATCCGGGCGACCCGCGCCTCGGTCGGGTCGTCGGTGACCACCGTGGACTCGCTCACCGCCGACGCGCGGCGGCCGTCGACGGCCGCCAGGACGGCCTCCGGCGTCCGCAGGTCGGTCGCGATCCGCTGGACGAGCGCGCTGTCCGCGGGTTCGGCTCGCTCGCCGGGCGCCGCGGGCGCCGCCGCGCGCTCCTCGGCCGCCACCTCGACCGGCGGCCGGTAGGTGGCGGTCGCAGCGTCCGATGTGGAGATGACGTACGCGTCCCCGTCGCGGCGCACGCCCGGCAGGCCGGACAGGAACGCGTACGCCGGCTGGTTGCGCTCGGTCGGCGCGAACCGCAGGGCGATCTCGGTGAGCCCACCGTCCTGGGCGATGCGGGCCAGCGCGGCGAGCACCCGGTGCTCCACGCCGCGCCCCAGCACCCGGCAGCTCAGCAGGAACGTCTCCACCGCCAGCCGGTCGGCCGCCGCCTCGTGGACGACGACACCGACCTGGCCGTACCCGCCGAACCGGTCCCGGACGTCGACGGCGAGCACCTCCGCACCGTCCAATGCGGAGATCTCGGCGGCGGACCGCCGGATCGTGGTGAGGTTGAACTGGTTGGTGCGCTGGGTGAGCTGCGCGGTGCGGGCCAGGTCGTCCGCGGTCATCGGGCGGACGTCGACGACGAGGCCCAGCCCGTCGAGGAAGCCTCGCAACGACGGCGCCTCGCGGCGCGCGGCGCGCCGCCGCGCCTCGACGTCGTAGCGCGCGGCCCGCTCCCGGTCGTCGGCGGTCACCGCGCCGACGTCCAGCGGCCAGCAGTGCCGCAGGAACCCGGACGCCGCCGCGGGATCCGCCGGCAGCGCCAAGCACAGCACCTCGGGTCGGGTCGCCGCGACCTCCGCGCACTCGACCGGGTTGTCGTCGACGAAGACGAAGCTGTCCAGCCCGAGGTCCAGCTCGGCGGCGAGACCGGCGAGGTTCACGGACTTGGGCTGCCAGTTGATCCGGTGCGCGGTGACGTGCTCCGGCCGCAGCACCATGTCGGGGTGGTTCGCGAGCACGTCGAGCACGTCGGCTTCGGCGTTCTTGCTGCAGATGGCGATCAGCCGGCCGGCGGCGCGCTGGTCGAGCAGGAAGCGTTGCAGGGCGCGGCGTTCCGGGGGCACGCGCACCCCGAGCGGCCCGTCCTCGCCGACCACGCCGTCCCACAGCGTGTTGTCGGCGTCAACCGCGATCACCTTGGGCCGGGGCGTCAGCCAGCCGTGCACGGCGCGCGCGACCACCGTCGCGAGCGCCGCGAGCATGGTCCGCGTATAGGGCAGGTCCGCCGACTGGGCACTGTAGACGTCGTAGTAGTCGGCGACCGGGTAGTGCGCGGCAAGCTCGCCGGTCGTCACGACGCGCACCCGCGGGTCGCCCGCGAAAGCGCCGGCGAGGCGGGCCTCCGCGGCCACGAGCGCGTCGTCGGCCGCCTCCGGAGGCGGCGGGCAACACACCACCAGATGGGGTACCGGTGCCCGGGCGGCACTGGCACGGACGGCCTCGACGAGGTCGTCGACGAGGGTGCCGGTCGGCGCGGAGCCGGTGCGCCACGCACCGAGTCCGATCAGGACGGTGTTGACGCCGTGCCGGTTGGTGGCCAGCGGGCTCGCGCTGTCCAGCAGCGCCTGGAAGACCTGGTTGTACGGCGCGAACGCGGTGTGCGCCGGCAGCCGCAGCTCGTCCCACCAGTAGCGCAGCGGGTCGTCGAGCAGGTCCGCGGTGAAGTTCGCGGCGATCGCGACCCGCACGTGTCCCCCTCCGGGCGTGAAGGAAATTTTTATGGGAGCGCTCCCATTGGAGCGTAGGTGAAAATCTAGCGATGATCTAGCGGGTCGTCAATCAACCAACGTGCATAGCTGGCATGGGCCGTCCGTGCCATGCCCCACGAGCAGGGCGTTCGCGTCTAACGTGGAGTCATGCCAGAAAAGCCCGCCCCGCGGTGGCCGTTCCCCCGGTGGCAAGATGGGCGGCGTGGAGTTCGCTGAGGTAGCGCGGCGCCGCCGGATGGTGCGGCACTATGCCGACCGGCCGCTGAGTCCCGACGTCATCGAGAAGATCCTGGCCAGTGCGCTGCGCGCGCCGTCGGCCGGCTTCACCCAGGGCTGGGCCTTCCTCGCCCTCACCGACCCGGCCGACCGCGCCCGGTTCTGGCCGTTCGTCCCCACCCGCGTCGCGCAGACCCCGACGATGCGGCACGCGCCGCTCGTCGTGGTGCCGCTCGCGCACAAGGATGCCTACCTGTCCCGGTACGCCGAGGCCGACAAGGGCTGGACCGACCGGTCCGAAGCCCGCTGGCCCGCACCGTACTGGTATATCGACACCGGCATGGCCGCGCTGATGATGCTGCTGACCGCGGTCGACGAGGGCCTGGGCGCGTGCTTCTTCGGCATCATGCCGATGGCGGGCGAGGATTTCGATCCCGTGGTCGCGGTGCCCGCGCACACCGCCGCGTTCAAGGCCGAGTTCGGGATCCCCGAGGAGTATGCTCCGATCGGCGGCATCTGCGTCGGCTACCGCGCCGACGACCTCCCCCCACAGAACCCCGGCGTCGCCGACCGCCGGCGCGCCGCCGACACGGTCATCCACCATGGACAGTGGGGCCGGCGGCCGTGAGTCCGCCCGCTGTCGTGCTCGGGGTGTCGATCCGACCGATCGTCGACGCTGACTGGCCCGCGGTGTGGTCCATCGTGCGCGAGGTCGTCCACGCGGAAGAGACCTTCCCGTACGACCCGGCGATGACCAACGACGAGGCCCGCCAGATCTGGATCGAGCGGCCGCCGGGCCTGACCGTCGTCGCGGTCGAGAACGACACGGTGCTCGGCACGGCGAAGATGGGCGCGAACCGCGCCGGCCCCGGATCGCACGTGTCCACCGCCAGCTTCATGGTCGCCGCCCACGCGCGCGGGCGCGGTGTCGGCACCGCGTTGTGCCGGTTCGCCTTGAGCTGGGCCAAGGAGCGGGGATACGCGGGCATGCAGTTCAACGCGGTCGTGGAGACCAACCGCAGCGCGGTGAAGCACTACGAGCGGCACGGCTTCACCGTGGTCGGCACGGTGCCCCGCGCCTTCGCGCACCCGACGCTCGGCCACGTCGGCCTACACGTCATGTATCACGAGTTCTAACCCACCCCCCTTGCGGGCACCTACCCGTCGATCAAGAAACCCTGGCCCTTCGGGCCGTCCGCAGGTGGGCGAAAGAGGGCGTGGTAACCCAGACCCGCCGCAGCGGGCCTAAGTCACATGGCGGTCAGTCTGCGCCTGACTGGTACCGATATAGCCGGATTCTGGGGGCGCGAGCCGGCGATCAAGTGGGCCCAGGGTACCTCTTTCGTCTCAGGACTGGGGCACGTGGTTGGATCTCTGATCCAGGTCCGGAAGGCCAGCATCGCGGCCCTCACCGAGGTACTGCGAGCCCGCTGACCCAAGGAAGCGAGGCGAGATCGAGACAACTGTGCGACAGTTGCCCTGTCGATGCGCGAAGAACAGGGCAACTGTCGCACAGTTGTCTCGATCTCGCCTCGCTTCCTGAGGGTGGTGTCGGACTGACGGCCGTTGCGTACCGGCCGGTCGCTTGCCAGTGTGGTGGGTGATGGGTTTGGAAGAGAATCAAGGCAGCGGCCGACCGGGCGCGGGAGCAGGTCGACGCGGAGCTGGCCGCCGAGACGGCGCTGCGAGGTGCGGCCGACCGGCTTGACCAAGAGTTCCAGGCGACGATGCGGGACTGGCTGGCCGACGTCGCCCGCCGGCTGTCGGCCGCGGGCCTGCCGCACGACCTCGCCGAGGAGCCGGTTTCCGGTGCTGGATCCGGCCCGACGGATCGCCGCCGCCTTGTTCGCCGACCAGCTGGTGCACTGGGAGACCGGCGTCCGCCACCTGCTGCACCGTTCATGATCAAGGCGTCCCTCACGTAGCCATAACGACTACAGGGACGCCTTGATCTTGTCGGTGCCGAAGGCACGGCGGATCAAGGGCCAGGCGAGGATCACGGCGAGCGCCACGTAGACCACATAGGACACCGGGCCGCCGAGCAGGCCGGACAGGTCCCCGCCGGACAGTTGCAGCGCCATGCGGCCCTGCCGCTCGGCCATCGGCCCGAGGATCACGCCGACCAGCAGCGGCAGGATCGGCAGGCCGAAGCGGCGCATGCCGAAGCCGATCAGCCCCAGCGCCAGCAGCAGGAACAGGTCGAACGGCTGGGCGTTGACCGCGTACGCGCCCATCGAGGCGAAGAACAGGATGCCCGCGTACAGGTAGGGGCGGGGGATCCGCAGCAACCGCGCCCACAGCGGCGCGAGCGGCAGGTTGAGCACGAGCAGCAGCAGGTTACCCACGAACAGGCTGGCCACCAGTGTCCACACCAGAGCCGGCTCGCGCTCCAACAACAGCGGGCCGGGCTGTATCCCGTACCCCTGGAAAGCCGCCAGCATCACGGCGGCGGTGGCGTTGGTGGGCAGTCCGAGCGCGAGCATCGGCACGAGCGTGCCCGCCGCGGACGCGTTGTTGGCGGCCTCCGGGCCGGCGACGCCCTCGATGGCGCCCTTGCCGAACTGCTCGGGGTGCTTGGTGAGCTTCTTCTCGGTCGCGTAGGACAGGAACGTGGGGATCTCGGCGCCGCCGGCCGGCATGACGCCGAACGGGAAGCCGAGGGCGGTACCGCGCAGCCACGGCCGCCAGGAGCGGCGCCAGTCGTCGCGGCCCATCCAGGGACGCCCGACCGGGATGACGCTGCCGGCGGTGCGGCGCAGGTGGGCGGCCACCCACAGGGTCTCGCCGACGGCGAAGATGCCGACCGCGACGACGACCACGTCGATGCCGTCGGCGAGCTGCGGGACGTCGAACGTCAGGCGCGGCTGGCCGGTGACCCGGTCGAGGCCGACGAGGCCAATCACCAGGCCGAGTAGGAGGGCGGCGAAGCCCCGTACCCGGGACGCGCCCAGCACGGCGCTGACGGCGACGAACGCGAGCACCATGATGGCCAGGTAGTCCGGGGCGCCGAGGTTGATCGCGAACGTCACCAGCGGCGGGGTGACCAGGACGAGCAGGATCGTACCGATGGTGCCGGCGACGAACGACCCGATGGCGGCGGTGGCCAGCGCCTGCGCGGCGCGGCCGGCCTTGGCCATCTTGTTGCCCTCGATGGCGGTGACCATCGACGAGGACTCGCCGGGCGTGTTGAGCAGGATCGACGTGGTGGAGCCGCCGTACATGCCGCCGTAGAAGATGCCGGCGAACATGATGAACGCCTGGGTCGGCTCCATGCCGTAGGTCAGCGGCAGCAGCAGCGCGACGGTCATCGCCGAGCCGATGCCGGGCAGCACGCCAACGGCCGTGCCGACCGTGACGCCGACGAGCGCGATCAGCAGGTTCGTCGGCGTGACGACCTGCGCGAACCCGTCGAGCAGGCTGGTCAGATTCTCGATCATGCGGGACCCCCGCGGAAACGCGGCGCGTGCTTCATAGGATTCCTTGGAGGATGCCGGCGGGCAGGCTCACCCCGAGGCCGATGGCGAACCCGTAGAACGTGATCAGCGCGAGCGCGACCGCGACCCCGGCGGTCAGCAGGTAGCGCCGGTTGCCAAGCGCGAACGCCGCGCCCCAGAACAGCAGCGAGCCGCTGATCACCCAGCCGAGCGGCTCGATCAGCACCGCGTTGACCGCGAACGCGGCCATCAGCAGCAGCACGGTGCGCCAGTCGATCCGGGAGGTGAGGTCGACGTCCTCGCCGCCCTCCGGCTCGCCGGTGCCGCCGCGGGCGACGTCGACGGCGTAGACGGCGGCGACCACGAGCAGCAGGATGCCGAGCAGGATCGGCACCGGGCGCGGCCCGATCGGGTCGTTGCTGCTGGTGGCCTGGCTGGTGCGCAGGGCATCCACGATGACCAGCGCACCCACCAGGGCGAGGAAGGCGCAGACCCCGTACTGGGCGCGGTCCCGGGCCGGGGCCCGGTCCCGCACCTCCGCCTCGACGCTCATGTCAAGCCCAGACCGGTCAGGATCTCCGCGACGGCCTTGTCCTGCTCGGTCAGGAACGTGGCGAACTGGTCGCCGGTGACGAACGCGTCGGTCCAGCCGTGCTTGGTCAGTTCCTGCTTCCAGGCGTCGGTGTCGTGCATCGCGGTGAGCACCTCGACCCAGGTCTGCTTGTCGGCGTCGGAGATCTCCGGCGGTGCGACGATGCCGCGCCAGTTCGTGAAGACCAGGTCGACGCTGGACTCCTTGAGGGTCGGCACGTCCTTGACCGCGTCCAGCCGCTGCTCGCTGGTGACCGCGAGGACGCGGACCTGACCGGCCTCGACCTGGTCGAGGAACTCGCCCACGCCGCTGGCCCCGAACGCGACCTTGCCGCCGAGGATCGCCGGCAGCAGCTCGCCGCCGCCGTCGTACGAGACGTAGTTGACCTGCTTGGGGTCGACCCCCACGGCCTTGGCCAGCTGCATGGGCAGCAGGTGGTCGGGTCCGCCCGGCGACGACCCGCCGCCGACCGCGACCTTCTTCGGGTCCGCCTTCCAGGCGGACACCAGGTCGCCGATGCTCTGGTAGGGCGAGTTCTTGGGTACGACGATCGCGCCCGGTTCCTCGACGACCTTGGCGAGCGGGGTGGTCTGGGTGAGCTTCGCGGGCGACTTCTGGGTGTAGGACGCGCCGACGACGCCCAGCCCCATCTGCATCGCGAGCTTGCCGTTGCCCTTCTCGTTGACGGTGCGCTGCAGGCCGACGGTGCCGCCGGCGCCGGACAGGTTGAACACCTCCACGCCGGAAGCGATCTTGTTGTCTTCCATCACCTTGGCGATCACGCGGGCCGTGGTGTCGTACCCGCCGCCCGGGCTGTTGGGCACCATCACGCGGAGGCCGCTGACCGGTTTGTCGCTAGATGTGCCGCTTGTGTCCCCGTCGTCCGCGGTGGCGCCGCACGCGCTGGTCGCGAGCACCGCCGCCACGCCTAGCAGCACCTTAGGCAAAGTTTTCATCGCGGTTTCTCTTTCGTTTCGAGAGAGGCTGGCGCGATGATGGTGGACCTGCGACGCAGGTCACGTCTGCGTTGTGTCAACAGCGAAGGTTAAGTTCATTGTGGTCGTGATCTCCCGGCGGCGGCCGACGCTCGCCGGCCAGCTGCTCGCGCTCCAACTCGCGATCGTCGTGCTCGTCCTCCTGGCGGTGGCCGCGCTGTCGATCGCCCAGTCGGCCGCGGCCTTCACCCGGGTCGAGGGCCGCCGGGTGACCGCGCTCGCCGAGCAGCTCGCCGACAACCCGCTCACCCGGACCCAGCTCGACGGGCCGGCGCCGGGCGAGACGCTGGCGCCGCTCGTGCAGACCATCCGGACCCAGTCCGCGGTCAGCTCGGTCACCGTCGCCGACGCCCGCGGCGTCGTGGTCAGCTCGACCAACCCCCTTCTGGTACGCACGCGGCTGCCGCTCGGGGGTCGCCGAGGGCCGGGGCTGGTCCGGCGAGCTGCGGATCGACGGTGCCCGCGAGCTGGTGGCCCAGGTCCCGGTGCTCGGAAGGGAGGAGCACAACAAGTACCAGCAGATCGGCACCGTGATGATCGGCGAGGCCGCCCCCACGATCTGGCAGCGGGCCCGGAACGCCTCCGGCAATCTGGTCATCTACCTGGGCATCGCCAGCCTCCTCGGGCTGATCGGATCGTGGCTGCTGGCCCGCCGGATCAAGCGGCAGACCCTGGGCCTGGAGCCGCGCGAGATCGCCGGGCTCGCCGAGCACCGGGAGGCCATGCTGTACGGCATCGCCGAGGGCGTCATCGCGCTGGACCCGCACCAGCGCGTCACGCTCGTGAACGCCGTCGGGCGGACGCTGCTGGACCTGCCGGAGGACAGCGTCGGCAAGAGCCTGTCGGAGTTGGGCGTGTCGGGCCGGTTGCGGGATGTCCTCGTCGGCTCCGCGGACGCGGCGGGCGCCGCGGACCGGGCTGGCGCGGCCGACCGGGCTGGCGCGGCCGACCGGGCTGGCGCGGCGGATGATTCGCGGGACGAGGTAGTGCTGCGGCGCGGCCGGGTGCTGGTGATGAACCGGATGAGCGTCACCAAGGACGGCCGGCGGCTCGGCTCGGTCACCACCCTGCGCGACCGCACCGAGCTGGCACAGCTGGAGCGCGAGCTGGGCTCGTTCCGCAGCTCCACCGAGCTGCTGCGGGCGCAGGCGCACGAGTTCGCCAACCAACTGCACACCATCTCCGGCCTCATCCAGCTCGGCGAGCACGACGAGGTGGTCCGGTACGTGGACACGCTCGCCCGGCACCGCGAGTCGCTCGACCTCACGCTCACCAGCCGGGTCCACGACACGGCGGTCGCCGCCCTGCTGATGGCCAAGTCCGCGCAGGCCGCGGAGAGCCGGGTCCAGCTGCGCATCTCCGAGCGCACGTCGCTGGACCGCCTGCCGGCCGCCGACTCCGCCGACGTGGCCACGGTGGTCGGCAACCTGGTCGACAACGCGGTCGACGCGGCCGCCGGCGCTGCGGCGGCGGCCTCCATGATCAAGGCGTCCTTCACGTCGTTAGAACAGCGTGAGGGACGCCCTGACCATGGGGAGGCCGGGGCGTGGGTGGAGGTGGAGATCCGCCAGGACCGGTCCACAGTGGAGATCGTGGTCCGGGACTCCGGCCCGGGCGTGGCGCCGGAGCTGGCGCAGGAGGTGTTCTCGCACGGGTTCACCACCAAGGCGGCGCAGGGCGGCGAGCGCGGCATCGGGCTGGCGCTGACCCGGCTGGTCTGCAAGCGTCACGGCGGCGAGGTGGCCGTCACCAACACGGCGGCCGGCGCGATGTTCACCGCCCGGCTGACGGTTGGCTCTGCCGAAAGGGTCTCCGCATGATCCGCGTACTCGTCGTCGACGACGACTTCATGGTCTCGCGTATCCACTGTGGATTCGTCGAGCGCGTGGCCGGCTTCGAGGTCGTCGGCGCCGCGCACACCGGGCAGGACGCCCTGACCGCGGTCCGCGAGCTGCGCCCCGACCTGGTGCTGCTCGACCTCTACCTGCCCGACATCTTCGGCCTCGACGTCGTGGCCCAGCTACGCACCGCCGGCCACGACTGCGACGTCCTCGTCATCACCGCCGCGAAGGAGGCCGACGCGGTCCGCGGCGCGGTGCGCCAGGGCGTGATCAACTACCTGCTCAAGCCGTTCGGCTTCGACGACCTGCGGCGCCGGCTGGAGCAGTACGCCGCCCAGCGCACCGGCATGTACGCGACCGAGGTGCGCGACCAGGCCGATGTGGACCGGGTGCTGGCGCGGGCCAGCGCGCGCACCGCGACCGCCGCACTGCCCAAAGGGCTCAGCGCCGAGACCGCCCAGCTCGTCGAGGACGCCCTGCGCACCGCCACGGGGACGCTGTCGGCCGCCGAGTGCGCGAGCCAGGTCGGCATCTCCCGGGTGAGCGCCCGCCGGTACCTCGAGCACCTGCACGACACCGGCAAGGCCCGGGTCACGCTGCGCTACGCCGCTCCCGGCCGCCCCGAACGCCGCTACCACTGGAACTCCCCTTGACCCTCATGATCAGGGCGTTGGGGAGGCTGCCCGGACAGGACGCGTTGTTCGTCTGCCCCACGATGACGAATCCGGCCGGCAGCGGCGAGACCTTGCCGATGTTCAGACCCGACACCGCGTGTAGATGATCCAGCCAATGTGGGTACGCCCATCGTCGTGAATCTTGACGCCGTACCGTCGTGATAGCGACGCTCCGGCGTCAAGATTGACGTGACGGCCGCGCCATGTCGGTCACATCAGACGGCCGATCGCGACGGTCAGGGCCGCCGCGAACAGTGCCGCGTTCGCGGCGACGCTACGCGGCTCGCGCAGCCGGGCGTGGGAGATCGCGGCGCCGACCATGACGACGCACAGCCCGATGGCCGCCAGCGGCGTCAGCACCGGTGCGACGCCGGTCGCTTCCGGCAGCACCAGACCAGCCGCGGCGAGCAGCTCGCAGATCGCGGTGACGCGCACCACGGGCATGGGGAACAGCGCGATGCCCGTCTGTCCGGTATCGAGCATGCGTTGCCGACTCATGGTGCTCTTCGCCAGCCCCGAGCCGGCGAACACCACGGCGAGCAGTCCCTGAAGGATCCACAGGAAGACGTTCATAGGCGACGGACGAGCCAGCACCCCACAACGTGACACCCCCGCCCGTAGCGATCACCGTAGGCGGGGTCAGGCGCTGAAGGGGCGCGCGATGCGTGCCCCGGTACGCTCAGCCGGTGGTGTCCGCCCAGATTCCCGGATTGCTCGTCGTCGGCGCTCTGGCGGTGGGCATCGTGGTGTGGACGCTGGTCCTCGAGCGGCGGCGTAAGGACCAGCGTTCCAGCGGGGACGACACCGGCTCCTCCGTTGGTCCCGGGGGCGCGCCGGGAGACTCGGGCGGCTTCGAGAGCGACCACGACGGGGGACCTCAACCTTCATGATCAGGGCGTCCCTCAAGTCGTT
>JBBEWH010000105.1:0-60232 GCA_037414955.1 Actinomycetes bacterium KLBMP 9797 | reverse complement strand
ACGCCCTGATCATGAGACGGGGACGGTGGTGCGCACGGTGGCCTGGTCGACGTCGGAGACGCGGATGGTCAGGCTCAGCTCCCACTTGCCGGGGAACGGGAACGTCACCGCGCCGATGCCCTGATTCCCGCGGATGGTGGCGATCGGGTTGTCGAACGGTTCGACGTCCTTCTCCGGCAGCGCCGCGGTCACCTTCCACTCCGCCACGTTCATCGGCTTGCCCTCAGGCGTGTAGACGAACGCGTGCAGCGTGTTGTTCTCGCCGAGCTGCACCGGGAAGATCTCGAACTGCACGGAGAACACGTCGCTGGTCAACGTCGTCGAGTAGCCGCGCGCGTCCTCGACCGCGTCCGCCTCCACGGTCGCCGACCGGCCCGGTGTGGTCTGCACCAGCACCGAGCTGGCCACCATGACCAGCGCGATCAGTCCCACCTCAGCCCCCGCGAGCAGCCGCAGCCGGCCGGCGGCGCCGCGGCGCACCACCAGGCGGCGGGAGAAGAACGCCACCCCGAGCACCACCGACAGCAGCCCCGCCTTGACCAGCAGCAGCCGGCCGTAGTCGGTGCTGGTCAGCGCGCCCCACCCGCCCAGCTCGATGAGCGCCATCAGCGTACCGCCGCCCACCAGCCAGCAGACCGCCACGGTCGCCCACCGGGACCAGGCCGGCAGCACCTTCGCCAGCACCCGGGGATGCGCGCGCGGCAGCAGCAACGCCACCAGGACGGCGAGCCCGCCCAGCCAGATGGCGGCGCTGGCCAGGTGCAGGGTGTCCGCCACGACGGATACGACCGGTTGCGGCGAGGCCGTCGGGTGTCCGGAGAGCGGCCAGGTCACCATCCCGGCCACGCCCACCACCACGAGCGGCCAGCCATGCGCACGGCGTACCAGGAATGCGGTCAGGCCGACCAACGCGAGCCGGGCGACGAGGGTGAGCCCGACGGTGCTGGTCAGCACCTGGCCCAGCTCCACACCGGACACGTCGAGCGGGCCGGCGCCGGACAGGTACGGCACCTGCAGCCACAGCGAGGCGAGCGTGCTCGCGGCGATCAGGCCCAGCCCGACCCACACCATCCCCAGCGGACCCCGACGGGAGAGGCGCCGCGGCCACAGCAGCGCCAGCATGAGCAGCGGGGCGACCACGAGGGTCAGGCCGGCGTACCCGGCGTATTTCGCGGCCGCCAGCAGCGCGGTCACCGACGAGTCGCCGTCGGCGACCTCCGGCGCCGTCTGCGACGGCGCGCCCACCGAGAACATGAAGCCGCCGGACAGCGGGTGGCCGTCCGCGGAGATGATGCGATAACTGACCAGGTACGTCCCCAGCGGCCGGTCGGCGGTCCGGACCGCGATGCGGAGCGTGGTACCGGACACCACCGGGTCGCCGTCGTTGACGCGCTTGCCGTTCGGGGCGATCACCTGGGTCCGGCCCGGGATGATGCCGACCGGTTCGTTGAAGGTGAGCCGCACCTCGGTGGGCGAGCTGCCGATGACCGCGCCCTGGGTGGGGGTGGCGGATACCAGCGCGGCATGCGCGCTCGCCGGCGCGGGCGGCAGGAGGAAGAAGACCACCAACCCGGCCAGCAGGGCCCCCACCCAGCGACGCATACCCGTAGGTTCGGATCCCACCCCGGAAAGGTTCAATCCCCCCATGATCAAGGCGTCCTTCAAGTTGTTAGAACGACTTGAAGGACGCCTTGATCATGGGAAAGTCGGGTGACCGGTAGCGTCGGGTCGGGGAGGATGCCGGCGTGGGGTATGTGGATGTGGCTGGCGTGGCGCACACGCTGCCGGACGGTCGCGAGCTGTTCTCCGACGTGTCGTTCCGGGTGGGCGAGGGCGCCAAGATCGCCCTGGTCGGGCCGAACGGCGCCGGTAAGACCACGCTGCTGCGCATGGTCGCGGGCGACCTGCCGGTGCCGGTGGGCGCGATCGCGCGGTCCGGCGGGCTGGGCGTGATGCGCCAGTTCATCGGCATGCTGGGTGGGCCTGAGCCCGCCGCAAGCGGCGTGCCGGGCGACGAGACCACGCTACACGGCCTCGCGATGTCGCTCGCGCCGCCGCGCCTCCGCGAGGTGGGCGAGCGGCTGGCCGCCGCCGAGGCGGCACTCACCGCGCGCCCCGATCACGAACGGAGCCAGATCGGGTACGCGGACGCGCTGGCCGCCTGGGGCGAGGCCGGTGGATACGAGGTGGAGGTGCTCTTCGACACCGTCTCGACCACGGTGCTGGGCCTGCCCTGGGAGGAGACCCGGCATCGCCCGGTGCGGACGCTCTCCGGTGGCCAGCAGAAACGGTTCGCGCTGGAGCTGCTGCTGCGCGGCCCGGACGAGGTGCTGCTGCTGGACGAGCCGGACAACTTCCTCGACGTGCCCGGCAAGCGCTGGCTGGAGCAGCGCCTCCGCGAGTCGCCGAAGTCGGTGCTCTACGTGTCGCACGACCGGGAGTTGCTGGCGCAGACCGCCGACCGGGTGGTGGCCGTGGAAGGCGGCAGCGCGTGGGTGCACCCAGGCGGGTTCGCCTCCTGGCACGAGGCGCGGGTGGCCCGGCACGAGCGGCTGGAGGAGCAGCGCCGCCGCTGGGACGAGGAGCACCAGAAGCTCCGTGAGCTGATGCTCATGTACAAGCAGAAGGCGGCGTACAACTCCAGCATGGCCTCCCGGTACCAGGCGGCGCAGACCCGGCTGCGCAAGTTCGAGGAGGTCGGGCCGCCGGAGCTACCGCCGCCCGATCAGGACATCCGGATCCGCCTCAGCGGTGGCCGCACCGGCAAGCGGGCGGTGATGTGCGAGCAGCTCGAGATGGAGAACCTGACGTTCCCGTTCGACCTGGAGCTCTGGTATGGCGACCGGCTGGCCGTGCTCGGCGCGAACGGCACCGGCAAGTCGCACTTCCTGCGGCTGCTGGCCCGCGGCGGCACGGATGGCTCACCGTCCTCTGTCGACGGCGCCACGCACGCGCCGGTCGCGCACGGCGGGGTGGCGCGGCTGGGCGCGCGGGTGCGGCCGGGCCACTTCTCGCAGACCCACGACCGGCCGGAGCTGGTCGAGCGGACGCTTGTCGACATCCTGTGGCGCGGCGACGACCACCGCTCCGGCATGGACCGGCACGCCGCGATGAAGTCACTCAACCGGTATGACCTGGCCGGGCAGGGTGACCAGCGGTTCGGCACGCTCTCCGGTGGTCAGCAGGCGCGGTTCCTGGTGCTGCTGCTGGAGCTGTCCGGCGCCACGCTGCTGTTGCTCGACGAGCCGACCGACAACCTCGACCTGGCCTCGGCCGAGGCGCTGGAAGAGGGGTTGCGGGCGTTCGAGGGCACCGTCATCGCGGTCACCCATGACCGGTGGTTCTGCCGGTCGTTCGACCGGTTCGTGGTGTTCCAGAGCGACGGCGAGGTCAAGGAGACGGTCGAACCCGTCTGGGACTGACGCCTTGATCATGGGCGGGTGGCGCGGAGGACCCGGTAGCCCTTCTGGCTGGCGTGCCGCTCGACCGGCCAGCCGCGCTCGTCCAGCCACCGCTGCAGGGAGTCGCCGCCGAGGTGCTTCGCGACCACCAGCCACGCCGTGCCACCCGGCACCAGCCGCGGCAGCCAGTGGTCGAGCATCCCGTGCAGCTCCGCCTTGCCGACCCGGATCGGCGGGTTGCTCCAGAGCTGGGTGAACGTCACGTCGTCGGGCACGCCGTCCGGCGCGGCGACCCGGATGCGGTCGGCCGCCCCGACCCGGGCGGCGTTCGCCGTGGCCAGCTCGCGGGCCCGGGCGTTCACATCCACCGCGTAGACCGTGGCGCGCGGCGCGTGGGCCGCCAGCACACACGCGATCGGCCCATATCCGCAGCCCAGGTCGAGCAACGGCCCGGTGGCGTCGGCCGCCGGCAGGTCGCCCTTGCGCAGGAGTACGGCGGTGCCGAGATCGAGTCGATCGGCGGAGAACACGCCGCCCGCGGTCACCAGCGAGTAGTTTCGCCCGGCGATGGTGAACTCGACGTCGCGGCGGCGGCCGGCAGTGGTGGGCTCGGCGCTGAAGTAGTGGTCGGCGGCGGGGGTGGTCACCTTCGCATTCTCCCACGGCACCCGTTTCGGTGATTGGCACCGATATGCCCGCTATGGATTGATAGTCCGATTACCCTCTCCCGCATGCCGTACCCACCGGGCCGCCCTTTGGAGGAGCGGCGGCGGGCGTGCGCGGAACGCAGGGCCCGACGGGCTGCCGGTCGGCGGGCGCCCGGCCGGCGGGGGCGGCATGCCGTCCGGGAGCCGTACGTCACCGCGCTGATCCAGGCCCTCCAGCGGCCACACAAGCGCATCTGGCAGGCCGTCATCAGCGTGCTCGGCGTGTGCGCGCTGCTGTCCGTGTGCGGGCTCAGCTCGTACTTCATCGTGGCCGACGAGCGGCAGGGGCGCGGCGCGCGGGCTTCCTCCGTTGCCGCACCGACGGCGGTGCCGCGCGACATCAGCTCCCGCACGTCCGATCCCGAGCCGCTGACCGTGGCGGAGGTCTTCCCCGGCGACGCGATCATCGTCGACCCGGCCCAGCCGCCGTACCGGGTCCTGCGCACCCAGGCGTCCCGCGACTGCCGGGCCGCCGCGTCCGGGCGCATCGGGCGCCTGCTGCGGGATCTCGGCTGCTCCCAGGTGGTCCGCGGCACGCTGCGGTCACCGGCCGGCGGGTACCTGATCACCGCGGGCGTGCTCAACCTGGCGGAGCTGGAAGGCGCCGAGTGGGCACACGAGCGGATCGCGCCGCTGGTGGACGGCGGGCTGGGGCGGTTCGAGGGCCTGGTCGCCGGGCCGCACACCGCCGCGATCGCGCTGTCGTCGGCCCGGGTCGGCTGGCACGTACGCGGGCACTACCTCGTGTACTGCGTGATCGCCCGCGCCGATCGCAAGCCGATCCGGAACGGCGACGCGCACGCCG
The DNA here is from genome assembly GCA_037414955.1 of Actinomycetes bacterium KLBMP 9797. GTDB lineage: Bacteria > Actinomycetota > Actinomycetes > Mycobacteriales > Micromonosporaceae > Phytohabitans. The sequence continues at coordinate 55,319 of JBBEWH010000105.1, read as the reverse complement.
AGCGGATCCTCACCGACCTCCTCGAACGCCACCTCCACAGCACCGTCCTCGAACGCCGCACCACGTCATGATCAGGGCGTCCCTCATGTCGGCTGTGGTGTAGGGGCGGTGGGCGGGGACATGAGGGACGCCCTGATCATGGGGATGTGCGGAGGCGGCGGGTCCGATCGGCGCGGGGGGCGTACTCCGCCGCGTCCTCCGGGTAGCCCACGGCGACCAGGGTGAGCCCGTGCGGCGGCACCACGAGCACCTCGTTGGCCCGCTCCCGGCGGCCCAGCAGCGCCGCCGGCCAGTCGGCCGGGCGGCGGCCGTCGCCGACGGCCAGCAGCGCGCCGACCAGGCTGCGCACCATCGCCTGGCAGAACGCGTCGGCCTGCACGGTCGCCAGGAGTACGCCGTCCACCGCCCGCCGCCAATCCAGCCGGTCGATCGCCCGGACGGTGGTGGCGTGCTCCTTGCGTTTGCAGTACGCGGCGTAGTCGTGCTCGCCCAGCAACCCCGCCGCGGCCAGGTTGAGTGCGTCGAGGTCGAGCGGCCGGTGCCAGGCCAGCGTGTCGTGCCGGCGCAGCGGCTCGGCGCCGTACGGGGCGTCGGTGACCCGGTACTCGTACCGGCGGAACGTGGCGGAGAAGCGCGCGTCGAACTCCGGCGGCACCTCGGTCGCCGCCCGCACCCGCACGTCGGCGGGGAGCAGCGCGGCCAGCCGGCGGGTCAGGCCGACCTCGGCCGCCCGCGCGGGCAGGTCGACGTGGCAGACCTGGCCGGTGGCGTGGACGCCGGCGTCGGTGCGGCCCGCGACGGTCAGCCCGACCACCTCGTCCGCGCCGAACAGCACGCCCAGCGCGTCGGTGAGCACGCCGGCGACGGTACGGCGGTCGGGCTGCACCGCCCAGCCGGAGAAGTCCGTGCCGTCGTAGGACACGTCCAGCCGTACCCGCATGTTCTCCCTCTCAAAGATCAAGGCGTCGTCCTTCAAGTAGCTATAGCTACTTGAAGGACGCCTTGATCATGGAGTTACTCGGCCTTGGGCTCGTCCTCGGCCGGAGCGAGCGCCTCCACCTTGTCCTGCTGGGCGACGGCCTTCTTGGCCGCCTTCTTGGTGGCCTTGGCCGGCTCGGCCACGACCAGCTCCTCGACCAGTTCGATGATCGCCATGGGCGCGTTGTCGCCCTTGCGCGGGCCGGTCTTCACGATCCGGGTGTAGCCACCGTTACGGCTGGCGTACCGCGGCGCGATGCTGTCGAACAGCTCGTAGACCACGTCCTTGTCCTTGACCACGGTCAGCACCCGCCGCCGGGAGTGCAGGTCACCGCGCTTGGCCTTGGTGATGAGCTGCTCGGCGAGCGGGCGCAGCCGCTTGGCCTTGGTCTCGGTGGTAGTGATCTTGCCGTGCCGGAACAGCGCTGTGGCCAGGTTGGCCAGCATCAGCCGCTCGTGCGCGGGGCTGCCGCCGAGGCGGGGACCCTTGGTGGGCGTGGGCATCGTTGGTGCTCCTCGTTATTTCGGGACCCTGCGCGCTTACAGCTGCTCGGTCTCGCGGTAGTCGTCGGAGTCGTAGTCCACCTCGCCGAAGGAGTCCACGACGTGCGCCGGGTCGAAGTTGGGCGCCGAGTCCTTCAGACCCAGACCCATCCCGGCGAGCTTCATCTTGACCTCGTCGATCGACTTCTGCCCGAAGTTCCTTATATCGAGGAGGTCGGCCTCGGTACGCCCGATCAGCTCACCGACGGTGTTGATGCCCTCGCGCTTGAGGCAGTTGTACGACCGGACGGTGAGGTCCAGCTCCTCGATCGGCAGGGCCAGATCGGCGGCGAGCTGGGCGTCCTGCGGCGACGGGCCGATGTCGATGCCCTCGGCGGTCTCGTCGAGCTCGCGCGCCAGGCCGAACAGCTCGACCAGCGTGGAGCCGGCCGAGGCCAGCGCGGTGCGTGGGCCGATCGACGCCTTGGTCTCGACGTCGATGATCAGGCGGTCGAAGTCGGTGCGCTGCTCGACACGGGTCGCCTCGACCCGGTACGTCACCTTCAGCACCGGCGAGTAGATCGAGTCGACCGGGATCCGGCCGATCTCGGCGCCAGCCTGCTTGTTCTGCGCGGCGGTGACGTAGCCGCGACCCCGCTCGACGGTCAGCTCCATGTCGAGCCGGCCCTTGCCGTTGAGGGTGGCGAGCTTCAGGTCGGGGTTGTGCACGGACACGCCGGCCGGCGGCTGGATGTCACCGGACGTGACGTCGCCCGGGCCCTGCTTGCGCAGGTACATGCTGACCGGCTCGTCGTGCTCGGAGCTGACGCACAGCTCCTTGACGTTCATGACCAGCTCGACCACGTCTTCCTTGACACCGGGGATCGTGGTGAACTCGTGCAGCACGCCGTCGATCTTGATGCTGGTGACCGCGGCGCCCGGGATCGAGCTGAGCAGGGTGCGCCGCAGCGAGTTGCCGAGCGTGTAGCCGAAGCCCGGCTCGAGCGGCTCGATGGTGAACCGGGACCGGGTCTCGCTGATCGACTCCTCAGAGAGGGTCGGCCGCTGGGTGATGAGCACTGGGTATCTCTTCTCTGCCGGGGCCGCCCGCTATATGACGGCCACCTGTAGGTACTTCCCCATGGGGTCGCGGACCGCGACCCCATGGGAAACGAGCGCTACTTGGAGTAGAGCTCGACGATCAACTGCTCCTGGACCTGGGTGTCGATGACCTGCCGGGCCGGGAGCGTGTGCACCAGGATCTTCATCTGGGTGGGGATCGCCTCCAGCCACGCCGGCACGGTCTTCGAACCGGCCTCGGCCTGGGCGACGATGAACGGGGTCAGCTCCCGCGACTTCGGCCGCACCTCGACGATGTCGTGCTCGCGCACGCGGTACGACGGGATGTCGACCTTGCGGCCGTTCACCAGGAAGTGGCCGTGCTTGACGACCTGGCGGGCCATGTCGCGGGACTTGGCGAAGCCGGCCCGGTAGACCACGTTGTCGAGCCGCGACTCGAGGATCTGCAGCAGCACCTCACCGGTCTTGCCCGGCTTGGCCACGGCTTCCTTGTAGTAGCCGTGGAACTGCTTCTCCAGCACGCCGTAGACCCGGCGGGCCTTCTGCTTCTCGCGGAGCTGGAGCAGGTACTCCGACTCCTTCGTCCGGCCGCGGCCGTGCTGCCCGGGCGGGAACGGCCGGGACTCGAACGGGCACTTCGGACCGTCGCACTTGCTGCCCTTGAGGAACAGCTTCATCTTCTCCCGCCGGCAACGGCGGCAGTCAGCACCTGTGTAGCGAGCCATCTCTCGTTCTCCCTCAGACCCGGCGCCGCTTAGGCGGACGGCACCCGTTGTGCGGCTGCGGCGTGACGTCGGCGATCTGCCCGACCTCCAAGCCGACGGCCTGGAGCGAACGGATCGCGGTCTCGCGGCCGGAGCCGGGGCCCTTGACGAACACGTCGACCTTGCGCATGCCGTGCTCCATGGCGCGGCGGGCGGCCGCCTCGGCGGCGAGCTGCGCGGCGAACGGGGTCGACTTGCGGGAACCCTTGAAGCCCACCTGACCGGCGGACGCCCAGGAGATCACCGCACCGGTCGGGTCCGTGATCGACACGATGGTGTTGTTGAAGGTGCTCTTGATGTGCGCTTGACCATGCGCGACGTTCTTGCGTTCCTTGCGCCGGACCTTCTTGGCGGCCCCGGCGCGAGCCTTGGGTGGCATAAGTTCTCTGCGCTCCTAGATGATCTAGATCAGGGGCGCGGCCGCTGTCAGCGGCCGCGGCCGCTACTTCTTACCGGGCTTCTTCTTGCCGGCGACGGTCCGCTTCGGCCCCTTGCGGGTGCGGGCGTTGGTGCGGGTGCGCTGCCCACGGACGGGCAGGCCGCGCCGGTGCCGGATGCCGGCGTAGCAGCCGATCTCGACCTTGCGGCGAATGTCCGCGGCGACCTCGCGGCGCAGGTCGCCTTCTACCTTGAAATTACCTTCGATGTAGTCACGGAGCTGGACGAGTTCGTCGTCCGTGAGGTCCTTGGCGCGCTTGTCGGGGCTGATGCCGGTGGCGGACAGCGCCTCCAGGGCGCGGGTCCGGCCGACCCCGAAGATGTAGGTGAGCGCGATCTCCATCCGCTTGTCGCGGGGGAGGTCGACGCCAACGAGACGTGCCATATGCGGGCGTACTCCTCGTGGTTACTGGCGGAGGTCTGGGCCCGTCCCACCCCACCTGCCCGGGTGGGCCCCGGCCTCCGACCGGGGGTGAGCCGCGCGGACGCGACTGGGACGAGCATGTTCAGTTGGCTGGCGTCAGCCCTGACGCTGCTTGTGGCGCGGGTCGGCGCAGATGACCATGACCCGGCCGTGCCGGCGAATGACCCGGCACTTGTTGCAGATCTTCTTGACGCTCGGCTTGACCTTCACGGTTTGCCTTTACTTCGTCCACGCCCGTCACCGCGACGCGTCGCGGCGTCGGACTGAAGTGGTTGAACCCGACTACTTGTAGCGGTAGACGATCCGCCCACGGGTCAGGTCGTACGGCGAGAGCTCGACGACGACCCTGTCCTCGGGCAGGATGCGGATGTAGTGCTGCCGCATCTTGCCACTGATATGAGCCAGTACCTTGTGACCATTAGCGAGCTCGACCCGGAACATCGCGTTCGGGAGAGGCTCGATCACTCGGCCCTCGATCTCGATGGCCCCGTCTTTTTTGGGCATGTCCTCCGCTGTCCTGACGTCGGGTTCCTCGGACAGGCTCGCAACGTCTTTCACGGGTGTGGAGACCCGCGCCAGCCGCGGCTCCGACCTCCCACAAGAGCGCGGGTGGGCATGCCGGAGTGGACGCTGCGCGCCGATCAACCAGTGTACGCCCGTTCACGTATCGACAGCAAACCGAGCCCCCACCCCCCATGATCAAGGCGTCCCTCAAGTCGTTAGAACGACTACAGGGGCGCCTTGATCATGGGATCAGTCGTCCTCGTCTGCCTCGCGCTCCTCGTCGGCCCGCTTGCGGGCCTTCCTCTCGGCCTTGTCGGCCGCCTTGCGCGCCTTTTTCGCAGCCCATTTCTGCGGCTCGCCGCTGGCCAACCCGCCCACCGTCTGCACGACCAGCACCGCGCCCCACGGGCCGGCCACCCAGCCCGGCCAGAAATACAGCAGGTCGCCGGTCATGACGCAGGTCACGGCCCAGATGGCGGCGCAGATCGCCACCACACCGAAATATCCGTCCCAGACGTCCGTGAGCCAGCGCCAGGTCACATTGGGGTACGCGGACGCGGGCACCGCCGGCGCGAACGGCACCACCTGCGCGCGCTCCGCCGGGATGGTGCCGGGCAGGTCGGTCAGCAGCGCGTCGAGTTCCGCATACGTCTTCGCGGCGTAGGCCCGCTGCAGGCGCTCGTCGTATTCGTGCAGGTCCAGCCGGCCCTCTTCGAGCGCACTCCGCAACTGGTCGGCGACCACCTGCCGGTCGGCGTCCCCCGCCCGCATCTGCCGCTCGGACTGCTCCACATCTACGAGGGTAAACCCATACTCCCAGCCCGTTCCATGATCAACGCGTCCCTGTAGTCGTTAGAACGACTTGAAGGACGCCTTGATCATGAAGGGGTGGACGAGGAGGCGCGCGCCGTCACCAGGTCGCCCAAGCGGCCGCGGCCGCCGTCGGGGGCGGTCAGCACCCACACGCCGTCGGACAGCAGCGCGATCGAGTGCTCCACGTGCACGGCGATGGAACGGTCGCGGGTCACCACGGTCCAGCCGTCGTCGAGCTCCACGGTGCGCGGCGAGCCCAGCGTGATCATCGGCTCGATGGCGAGTGCCATCCCGGGCACCAGCCGCGGTCCGCGGCCCGGGCGGCCGTGGTTGAGCACGTGCGGGTCCTGGTGCATCTCGGTGCCGATGCCGTGCCCGCCGTATCCGTCGACGATGCCGTAGCTGCCCGCTCGGTCGCGAGCTTGCGAGCGGCCGCGGCCAGCTCTGCGGACCGTGGACTCCACCGCGTACGAGATGTCGGTGAGCCGGCCGCGCCCGGAGGCGGCGCCGCGCGCCGCTGCGGCGATGCCCGCCCACATCGCGTCCTCCGCGACCTCGGCCATCCGCAGCACCTCGGGCCGCACCTCACCCACCGGTACCGTGACCGCCGCGTCGCCGTGCCAGCCGTCGAGGACGGCGCCGCAGTCGATGGAGATCACGTCGCCGTCGCGCAGCACCTGCTGCGGCGACGGGATGGCGTGCACGATCTGCTCGTTGACCGACGAGCAGATCGATGCCGGGAAGCCGTGATAGCCCTTGAACGACGGCTGGGCGCCGGCGTCGCGGATCACCGACTCGGCGATCGCGTCGAGGTCGGCGGTGGACACGCCGGGCGCCACCGCCTCGGACATCTTGGCCAGCGCGGCGGCCACGACAAGGCCGGCGGCCCGCATCTTGTCGATCTGGGCCGGCGTCTTGAGCTGGATGGCGAGCTGCCGCCGCAACACGGACAACGGACTTAGCCGCCGTAGGAGCGCAGCGCGTCGATGGCCCGCACGGTGACGTCTTCGACCGGTCCGGTCGCGTCGATGCCGACCAGCTTGCCCTGCGCGCCGTAGTAGTCGATCAGCGGCGCGGTCTTCTCCGCGTACTCGACGAGCCGGTTCGCGATCGTCTCCGGCTTGTCGTCGTCGCGCTGGAAGAGCGGACCGCCGCAGCGGTCGCAGACGCCCTCGCGGGACGTCGGGTCGAACTCGACGTGCCAGATCTTGCCGCAGCCCCGGCAGGTGCGCCGGCCGGACAGCCGCCGGATCACCTCGTCGTCGTCGACCACCAGCTCCATGACCAGGTCAAGCGCGGTGCCGAGGTCGGCGAGCAGCTTGTCGAGCGCCACCGCCTGCGGGGTGGTGCGCGGAAAGCCGTCGAGCAGGAACCCATCGGCGGCGTCCGGCTCGGCCAGCCGGTCGCGCACCATATTGATCGTGACCTCGTCCGGGACGAGCTGGCCGGCGTCCATGTACCGCCGCGCCTCGACGCCCAGCGGCGTGCCCTGGGAGACGTTGGCCCGGAAGATGTCTCCCGTGGAGATCTTGGGCACGGCCAGGTGGGCGGCGATGAACTCGGCCTGTGTTCCCTTTCCCGCCCCGGGAGGACCGACCAATACCAACCTCATCTAGCGCAAGAACCCTTCGTAGTTCCGCTGCATGAGTTGGCTCTCGATCTGCTTCACCGTCTCCAGACCCACGCCAACCATGATCAGCACTGCCGTGCCGCCGAAGGGGAAGTTCACGTAGGAGCTGTTGTCGAGCCAGATGAAGAAGAAGTTCGGCAGGACCGAGATGAGGCCCAGGTAGAGCGCACCGGGAAGGGTGATCCGGCTGAGGATGAAGTCGAGGTACTCGGCGGTCGGCTTGCCGGGGCGGATGCCGGGCACGAAGCCGCCGTACTTCTTCATGTTGTCCGCGACCTCGGTCGGGTTGAACGTGATCGACACGTAGAAGTACGTGAAGAAAATGATCATGAAGAAGTAGGTGACGATGTAGACCCAGTCGGACGGGTTGGCCAGGTGGTTCGAGATCCAGGCCTCCCACGTGCTCGGGTTGGTCTGGTAGTCGGTGAACTGGAGCGCCAGCTGCGGCAGGTAGAGCAGCGACGACGCGAAGATGACCGGGATGACACCCGCCTGGTTGACCTTCAGCGGGATGTAGGTCGAGGTGCCGCCGTACATCCGGCGGCCGATCATGCGCTTCGCGTACTGCACGGGGATGCGCCGCTGGGCCTGCTCGATGAAGACCACCGCGGTGATGACCACCAGGACGAGCGCGAGCACCAGGAAGAAGGCGCCCCAGCCCTCGCTCTCCTTGATGGACCAGCCCTCGGAGGGGAGGCGGGCGGCGATCGAGGTGAAGATCAGGACGGACATGCCGTTGCCGACGCCGCGGTCGGTGATCAGCTCGCCCAGCCACATGACCACGCCGGTGCCGGCGGTCATCGTGATGACCAGCGTGACCAGGGTGATCCACATGGGCAAACCGGTGCCCTCGGGGATCAGCGGCCACTCGGTGCACTGGTTGTTGAAGAGCTGACCGGACCGGGCCAGCGCCACGAACGCGGAAGCCTGCAGAACGGCGAGGCCCAGCGTCAGGTAGCGCGTGTACTGGGTGATCTTCGCCTGGCCGGCCTGACCCTCCTTGCGCAACTGCTCCAACCGCGGGATGACCACGGTGAGCAGCTGGAGGATGATCGACGCGGTGATGTAGGGCATGATGCCCAGCGCGAAGACCGACAGCTGCAGCAAGGCGCCGCCGGAGAATAGGTTGAGCAGCGTGAACACGCCGCTCTGTGAACTGCTTTCGAGGGCCTCGATGCACTTCTGCGCGTTGCCGAACGATACGCCCGGGCTCGGCAAGGTTGCGCCGAGCCGGTAGATCGCCACGATGCCTATCGTGAACAGCAGCTTCTTGCGCAGGTCAGGCGTGCGGAACGCACTGAGAAACGCGGAGAGCAACTTCTTCCTCCTGCGCGAGGCGGCCGCCTTCAGGTGGCGGACGGGTCGGCATCGGGCGGGGTCGCCCGACATCCATCACTGGGAACGGACTCTAACAGTACGGTGCGAGTTCGGGCAGATGCGCCCGGGGACATACACCGATCCCTATGTTAACGGGACGAAACGTCAGATAGTAGGCGTGGCGCCCGCCAGTCGCCAGGCAACTGATCGGGCGCCACATCGCACAACTCGCTACAGCTCGGTGGCCGAGCCACCCGCAGCGGCGATCTTCTCCTTAGCCGACGCGCTGAACGCGTGCGCCGACACCTGGAGCGTGACCCCGCCCAGCTCGCCCGTGCCGAGTACCTTCACCAGCTGGCCCTTGCGGACCGCGCCGGCCTCGACCAGCTCGGCCGGACCGACCTCGCCGCCCTGCGGGAACAGCTCAGCCAGCCGCTCCAGGTTGACCACCTGGAACACGACCTTGTTCTTGTTCTTGAAGCCCTTCATCTTCGGCAGGCGCATGTGGATGGGCATCTGCCCACCCTCGAACGCCGCCGAGATGTTCTTCCGGGCCTTCGAACCCTTGGTGCCCCGACCGGCCGTCTTGCCCTTGGAGCCCTCACCGCGACCCACACGGGTCTTATCGGTCTTGGCCCCGGGCGCCGGCCGCAAGTGGTGAACCTTGATGATCGTCATTACTCGACCTCCTCGACCTTCACGAGGTGGTTCACCGCGAAGATCATGCCCCGGATCTCGGGACGGTCCTCCTTGACCACCACGTCATTGATCCGCTTCAGCCCGAGCGACCGCAGCGAGTCCCGCTGGTTGCGCTTCGCACCGATGTCGGACCGGACCTGGGTGACCTTAAGGCGTGCCATGTTACGCACCCACCCCCGCGCGGGTCGCCAGCATCGCCGCTGGCGCCACGTCTTCGACCGGCAGACCACGGCGCGCCGCGACCGCCTCCGGCGACTCCAGGCTCTTCAGGGCCCGGACGGTGGCGTGCACGATGTTGATCGGGTTCGACGAACCCAGGCTCTTGGACAGCACGTCGTGGATGCCCGCGCACTCCAGCACGGCACGCACCGGGCCACCGGCGATAACACCGGTACCAGCGCTGGCCGGCTTGAGCAGGACCACGCCCGCCGCGTCCTCACCCGTCACCGGGTGCGGGATCGAGCTGGCGATCCGGGGCACCTTGAAGAAGTGCTTCTTGGCCTCCTCGACGCCCTTGGCGATGGCCGCAGGCACCTCCTTGGCCTTGCCGTAGCCGACGCCGACGGTGCCGTCGCCGTCGCCCACCACTACGAGAGCGGTGAAGCTGAACCGGCGACCGCCCTTGACGACCTTGGCGACTCGGTTGATCGTGACTACTCGCTCGAGGTGCGGGGTCTTCTCGGCGGGCGCGTTGCCGCCGTCACGGCCGCGACCGCGGCCCTCGCGACGGCCGCCGCCTTCCGAGCCACCGGACCCGCCGCCTCGGCGCTGCTGACCTGGCATTGGTATCTAACTCCCTAGAACTCGAGTCCGGCTTCGCGGGCGGCTGACGCCAGCGCGGCAATCCGTCCAGCGTACTTGTTGCCACCGCGGTCGAAGACGACCTTGGAGATCCCGGCGGCCTTGGCCCGCTCGGCGAGCAGCGCACCCACCTTGCCGGCCAGGGCGCTCTTGTCGCCCTCGACGCCGCGGATCGAGGCGTCCAGCGTCGACGCCGACGCCAGCGTGTGGCCCTTGATGTCGTCGACGACCTGGGCGGTGATGTGCCGCAGCGACCGGGTGACCACCAGGCGCGGACGCTCGGGGGTGCCGGTGACGTTCTTGCGGACCCGGAAGTGCCGACGCGCCCGCCCGACGGCGCGCTGCGCGGCGACACCGCGGCGGCGCTTGAGCAGAGTCGCGCTCACTTCTTACCTGCCTTTCCAGCCTTACGACGGATGACCTCGCCGACGTACTTGACGCCCTTGCCCTTGTACGGCTCCGGCGGGCGGATCTTCCGGATGTTGGCGGCGACCTCGCCGACCTGCTGCTTGTCGATGCCGGCGATGTGGAACAGCGTCGGCCTCTCCACCGAGAAGGTGATGCCGTCCGGCGCCGGTACGAGCACCGGGTGCGAGAACCCGAGCGCGAACTCCAGGTCCTTGCCCTTGGCCGTGACCCGGTAACCGGTGCCCGCGATCTCCAGGCTCTTCCGGTATCCCTCGGTGACGCCGACGATCATGTTGGCGACCAGGGTGCGGGAGAGTCCGTGCAGCTCCTTGGCGCGGCGCTCGTCGTTGGGCCGCAGCACGTGCAGCTCGCCGTCGTCGCCGCGCTCCACCGAGATCGGCTCGGCCACGGTGTGCGAGAGCTCACCCTTGGGGCCCTTCACCTTGACGGTGCGGCCCTCGATCTTGATGTCGACGCCGGCGGGGACCGGGATCGACTTACGTCCGATTCGCGACATGGTTGATCTTCCTCACCAGACGTAGGCGAGGACTTCCCCGCCCACCCCTCGCTTGCGGGCCTGCCGGTCGGTGAGCAGTCCCTGGGACGTCGAGATGATGGCCACGCCCAGGCCGCCGAGCACGCGCGGCAGCTCCGGCGACTTCGCGTACACCCGCAGACCGGGCTTCGACACCCGGCGGATGCCGGCGAGGCTGCGCTCGCGGCTCTGGCCGTACTTCAGCTCGACGTTCAGTCGCTTGCCGACGGCGCCCTCCTCGGGCTCCTCGACGGACCAGGCGGCGATGTAACCCTCGGCCTTGAGGACCTCGGCGATGTTCGCCTTGATCTTCGAGTAGGGCATCGTCACCTTGTCGTGGTACGCCTGGTTGGCGTTGCGCAGACGCGTGAGCATGTCTGCGATCGGGTCGGTCATCGTCATGGGTTCGTATCAGCCTTTCTCGCCGCGGTTCCCAGCCCTGCCGGGCCTACGGCGAAGAGAGTTCTACCAGGAAGCCTTGGACACGCCGGGCAGCTCACCACGGTGCGCCATCTCCCGGATGCACACGCGGCAGAGGCCGAACTTGCGGTAAACCGCCTTCGGCCGCCCGCAGCGCTGGCAGCGGGTGTAGGCGCGCACCGCGAACTTCGGCTTCGCGGCCGCCTTGATGATCAGCGCCTTCTTAGCCATTCGCTCAGTTCTCCTTGAACGGGAAGCCCAGGAGCTTGAGCAGCGCCCGGCCCTCGTCGTCGGTCGTAGCGGTGGTGACCACCGTGATGTCCATGCCCCGGACCCGGTCGATCCGGTCCTGGTCGATCTCGTGGAACACCGACTGCTCGGTGAGACCGAACGTGTAGTTGCCGTTGCCGTCGAGCTTGCGCCCGTCGAGGCCGCGGAAGTCGCGGATACGCGGCAGCGCGATCGACAGCAGCCGGTCCAGGAACTCCCACATGCGGTCGCCGCGCAAGGTCACCTTGGCACCGATCGGCATGCCCTCGCGCAGCTTGAACTGCGCGATCGACTTGCGCGCCCGGCGGACCAGCGGCTTCTGCCCGGTGATGATGGTGAGGTCACGGACCGCGCCGTCGATCAGCTTGGCGTCGCGGGCGGCCTCGCCCACACCCATGTTGACGACGATCTTGACCAGGCCCGGCACCTGCATCGGGTTGCCGTAGCTGAACTGTTCCTTCAGCTGCGCCACGACCTCGTTGCGGTATCGCTCCTTGAGCCGCGGGTTGACCTTTTCCTGAGTAGCCGTCGTCATCACAGGTCCTTACCGGTACGACGCGAGATGCGGACCTTCTGGCCGTGTTCGTCAGTTCGGTAGCCGACGCGGGTCGGCTTGCCGTCGGAGTCGATGACCATCACGTTCGAGACGTGGATCGGCGCCTCCTGGGTGACGATGCCACCGGTCTTCGCGCCCCGCTGAGTGGTGCGAATGCGGGTGTGCTTCTTGACACGGTTCACGCCCTCGACGAGGACCTTGTCCTGGCGGGGGAAGGCCGCGATGACCTTGCCCTTCAGGCCCTTGTCCTTACCGGCGATGACCTCGACCGTGTCGCCCTTCTTAACCTTCACGGTTAGAGCACCTCCGGTGCCAGCGAGATGATCTTCATGAACCGCTTGTCCCGCAGCTCGCGACCGACCGGACCGAAGATGCGGGTGCCACGCGGGTCACCGCCGTCCTTGATGATCACGGCCGCGTTCTCGTCGAAGCGGATGTACGACCCGTCCGGGCGGCGCTTCTCCTTGGCGGTGCGCACGACGACCGCCTTGACGACGTCGCCCTTCTTCACACCCGCGCCGGGGATCGCGTCCTTGACGGTGGCCACGATGACGTCGCCGATGCCGGCGTAGCGCCGACCCGAGCCGCCGAGCACCCGGATGCACAGGATTTCCCGGGCACCCGTGTTGTCGGCGACACGCAGTCGCGACTCCTGCTGAATCACGTCTCTCTCCTATGTCTGCCAGTTCTCCGCAGGGAGCTTGGCGGAACCTTCTCCGTGAGGAGCTTGGCGGAACTCGGTCGGCTACTTGGCCTTGTCGAGGATCTCCACGACCCGCCACCGCTTCGTGGCGGACAGCGGCCGGGTCTCCATCAGCAGCACCCGGTCGCCGATGCCGCACGCGTTCTGCTCGTCGTGCGCCTTCAGCTTGCTGGTACGACGGATGACCTTGCCGTACAGCGGGTGCTTGACCCGGTCCTCGACCTCGACGACGACGGTCTTGTCCATCTTGTCGCTCACCACGAGGCCCTCACGGACCTTGCGCTGGTTGCGCTGCGCGGTGCTCACAGTTGTGGTTTCGCTAACGACGTTTTCGCTCATGACGCAGTCACCTCAGTCGGCGCGGCCGAGAGCCCCAGCTCACGCTCACGCAGGATCGTGTAAATCCGGGCGATCTCCCGACGGATGACCTGCAGCCGGCGGTTGTTGTCCAGCTGCCCGGTCGCGCTCTGCACGCGGAGGTTGAACAGCTCCGCCTTGGCCTCCCGCAGCTTCGCGACCAGCTCCTCATCGGGGAGCTCGCGCAGCTCGGCGGCCTTGGTGCCCGCTGCCATCAGACTTCACCCACTTCGCGCGTCACGATGCGGCACTTCATCGGGAGTTTGTGGATCGCGCGCCGCATCGCTTCGCGCGCGATCGCCTCGTTCGGGAAGGACATCTCGAACAAGACCCGGCCCGGCTTCACGTTGGCGACCCACCACTCCGGTGAGCCCTTACCGGAACCCATCCGGGTTTCCGCCGGCTTCTTGGTGAGGGCCTGGTCCGGGAAGACCGTGATCCACACCTTGCCACCACGCTTGATGTGCCGGGTCATCGCGATACGCGCCGACTCGATCTGCCGGTTGGTCACGTAGGCGGGCTCCAGCGCCTGGATACCGAACTCACCGAAGACCACCCGGTTGCCGCCCTTGCTCTGTCCCGACCGGGACGGGTGGTGCGGCTTGCGGAAGCCCTTCGGAGGCTTACGCGGCATCAGCATCTGTCAGCCCTCCTGCTGCTGCTCGGTCGGCGCCGCGGCCGGAGCCTCGGCGGCCGGCGCGGCCTCGGTGGACGCGGCGCGGCTCGCCTCAGCGGCGGCCGCCCGGCCAGCCTCGGTACCACCAGCGGTCGTACCCGACGACCCGGACCGGCCACGACGCGGCCGCTCGGGACGGTCACCGCGCTCGCGGCGCGGACGCGACGGACCCGCCTCGGCCGGAGCCTCCCGGCCCGGGACGGCGTCGCCCTTGTAGATCCACACCTTCACGCCGATGCGGCCGAAGGTGGTGCGCGCCTCGAAGAAGCCGTACTCGATGTTGGCCCGCAGCGTGTGCAGCGGCACCCGACCCTCGCGGTAGAACTCGGTGCGGCTCATCTCCGCGCCGCCGAGGCGGCCGGAGACCTGCACCCGGATGCCCCGCACGATCGGGTTCTTCATCGCCGACTGCATCGACTTACGCATGGCGCGGCGGAAGCTGACCCGGCTGGACAGCTGCTCGGCCACGGCCTGCGCGACCAGCTGCGCGTCCGACTCGGGGCTCTTCACCTCGAGGATGTTGAGCTGCACCTGCTTGCCGGTGAGCTTCTCCAGCTCGCCGCGGATGCGGTCGGCCTCCGCGCCCTTACGGCCGATGACGATGCCCGGCCGGGCGGTGTGGATGTCGACGCGCACCCGGTCACGCGTGCGCTCGATGTCCACCTTGGAGATGCCGGCGCGCTCCAGGCCCTTGGACATCATCCGGCGGATCTTGACGTCCTCCGCGATGTAGTCCTTGTAGAGCTTGTCCGCGTACCAGCGGGACTTCCAGTCGGTCGAGATGCCGAGCCGGAACCCGTGCGGGTGAACCTTCTGACCCATTACTCGGTCCCTTCCTCAGCAGCATCGGCCTTGGCGGTCGCGGCCGGCTTCGTCTCCTCCGGCGTGGACTCCGCCGGCGCCGACTCGGCGGCCGGCGCGGCCTTCTTCGCCGCCGCCTTGCGCGGCGCCGGCGCGGCCGGCGTCACGGCCTCGACCACGATCGTGATGTGGCAGGTGCGCTTGCGAATCCGGTACGCGCGGCCCTGAGCCCGCGGCCGGAACCGCTTCAGCGTCGGTCCCTCATCCACGAACGCCTCGCTGACGAGCAGCGCGTCGGGGTCCAGCCGATCGTTGTTCTCGGCGTTGGCGATCGCGCTGGCGAGCACCTTGTAGACCTGCTCGCTCGCCGCCTGCGGCGCGAACTTGAGCACCGTGAGCGCCTCCTGCGCGGGCAGACCGCGGACGAGGTTGACCACGCGGCGCGCCTTGGTCGCGGACATGCGCACGTGACGCGCAACCGCCCGTGCGCTCGGGAGCACCGGAGCGTCGCCCTTAACTGGCATCGCTGTAAACCCCTTGTTCCTTAATCCGATTGCCCGCTCAGCGCCTGCGGCTCTTGCGGTCGTCCTTCTCGTGACCCTTGAACGTGCGGGTCAGCGCGAACTCGCCGAGCTTGTGCCCGACCATGGCCTCGGTGACGAACACCGGGACGTGCTTGCGGCCGTCGTGGACGGCGATCGTGTGCCCGAGCATCTCGGGGATGATCGTCGAACGTCGCGACCAGGTCTTGATGACGTTCTTCGAGCCCTTGTCGTTCTGCGTCTCCACCTTCTTCAACAGGTGGTCGTCGATGAACGGGCCCTTCTTCAGACTGCGTGGCATGGGTGCTTAACCCCGCTTCCGGTTGGCGTAACGACGGCGGACGATCAGCCGGTCGCTCGGCTGTCCCTTGCGGCGGGTGCGGCCCTCGGGCTTGCCCTTCGGGTTCACCGGGTGGCGACCACCGGAGGTCTTGCCCTCACCACCACCGTGCGGGTGGTCGACCGGGTTCATGGCGACACCACGGACGGTCGGGCGCTTGCCCTTCCAGCGCATGCGGCCGGCCTTGCCCCAGTTGATGTTTGACTGGTCGGCGTTGCCGATCTCACCGACGGTCGCGCGGCAGCGCACGTCGACCCGGCGGATCTCGCCCGAAGGCATCCGCAGCGTCGCGTACATGCCCTCGCGGCCGAGCAGCTGGATGCCGACGCCGGCCGAGCGGGCCAGCTTGGCACCGCCACCCGGACGCAGCTCCACCCCGTGGATCGTGGTGCCGACCGGGATGTTGCGCAGCGGCAGGTTGTTGCCGGGCTTGATGTCGGCGCCCGGGCCGGACTCGACCCGGTCGCCCTGCTTCAGGTCCTTCGGCGCGATGATGTACCGCTTCTCGCCGTCGGCGTAGTGCAGCAGCGCGATGCGGGCGGTGCGGTTGGGGTCGTACTCGATGTGCGCGACCTTCGCCGGCACGCCGTCCTTGTCGACCCGCTTGAAGTCGATCAGGCGGTACTGCCGCTTGTGGCCACCGCCCTGGTGACGCGTGGTGATCTTGCCGTGGGCGTTGCGGCCACCCTTCTTGGGCAGCGGCACGACCAACGACTTCTCCGGCGTGGACCGGGTGATCTCGGCGAAGTCGGCGACGCTGGAGCCACGGCGGCCCGGCGTCGTCGGCTTGTACTTACGAATCGGCATGATTAGACAACCCCTCAGCTGACCGGGCCGCCGAAGGCCTCGATGCGGTCACCGTCAGCCAGCTTCACCATCGCCCGCTTGGTGTCCTTGCGCTTGCCCCAGCCGGTGCGGGTGCGCTTGCGCTTACCCTCCCGGTTGGCCGTGTTCACCGTCAGGACCCGGACGTTGAAGATCTGCTGGATAGCGATCTTGATCTGGGTCTTGTTCGCGTCCGGGTCGACCAGGAACGTGTACCAGTTCTGGTCGAGAACGCTGTAGCTCTTCTCCGAGACGATCGGCGCGATGATGATGTCGCGCGGATCCGCGATCGTCGTCACTTGTCCGCCTCCTCGGTGGTCTCGGCCTCAGCCTCGGCACCCTCGATGGCACCCCGACCCAGGAACTCCTCCAAGGCGTCCTTGGTGAAGACCACGTCGTCGGAGACCAGCACGTCGTAGGTGTTGAGCTGGCCCGCCTCGATCAGGTGCACGCCCTCGCCGGCCAGGTTGCGCAGCGACAGCCAGTTCAGCTCGTCCTCAGCGGCGAGCACCACCAGGACCCGGCCACGCTCGGTCGCGGTGCGCAGCGTCTTCTTCGCGTCCTTGGTCGACGGCACCTCGCCGGCGACGAACGACTGCACCACGTGTACCCGACCCTCGCGGGCCCGGTCGGAGAGCGCACCGCGGAGCGCGGCGGCCTTCATCTTCTTCGGGGTCCGCTGGCTGTAGTCGCGCGGCACCGGGCCGTGGACGACGCCACCGCCGGCGAACTGCGGCGCGCGGATCGAGCCCTGCCGGGCGCGACCGGTGCCCTTCTGCTTGTAGGGCTTCTTGCCGCCGCCGGCGACCTCGCCGCGGGTCTTCGTCTTGTGCGTGCCCTGGCGGGCGGCCGCGAGCTGGGCCACCACGACCTGGTGCATCAGCGGGATGTTCGCCTGAACGCCGAACACCTCACCGGGCAGCTCGACCGAGCCGGCCGTGGTGCCCTCCGGAGTCAGTACGCCGACCGTGGTCACTTGGCCACACCACCCTTCGCCGCCGGGGCCTTCGCCGCGGTGCGCACGAAGACCAGGCCGCCCTTGGCACCGGGGATGGCGCCCTTGACGAGGATCAGGTTGTTTTCGGTGTCGATCGCCTGCACGGTGAGGTTCTGCACCGTGTAGCGCGCGTTGCCCATGCGACCGGCCATCCGCACGCCCTTGAAGACGCGACCCGGGGTCGCGCAGGCGCCGATGGAGCCGGGCGAGCGGTGCTTGCGCTCGACACCGTGGCTCGCGCGCAGGCCGTGGAAGCCGTGCCGCTTCATGACGCCCGCGAAGCCCTTGCCCTTGGTCTTGCCGGTCACGTCGATCACCGCACCGGGCGCGAACGCCTCGACGGTGACCTCCTGCCCCAGCTCGTACTCGCTGGCGTCGGTGGTGCGCAGCTCGACCAGGTGGCGCCGCGGCGCCGTGCCGGACTTGGCGAAGTGGCCGGTCTCCGGCTTGTTCACCTTGCGCGGGTCGATCGCGCCGAACGCCAGCTGGACCGCTGAGTAGCCGTCCTTGTCGGGGGTGCGGACCTGGGTCACGACGCAGGGGCCGGCCTGAACCACGGTCACGGGGACGACGCGGTTGTTGTCCCAGACCTGGGTCATGCCGAGCTTGGCGCCCAGGATGCCCTTCACTTGCCTGTCCATGAGTTCGCAGTCCCTACAGCTTGATCTCGATGTCGACGCCAGCCGGCAGGTCGAGGCGCATGAGCGAGTCGACCGTCTTGGGAGTCGGGTCGATGATGTCGATCAGACGCTTGTGCGTGCGCATCTCGAAGTGCTCGCGCGAGTCCTTGTACTTGTGCGGCGACCGGATCACGCAGAAACGGTTGATCTCGGTCGGCAGCGGCACCGGGCCCGCGACCTGAGCACCGGTACGGGTCACCGTCTCCACGATCTTGCGCGCCGAGGAGTCGACGACCTCGTGGTCGTAGGCCTTGAGCCGGATGCGGATCTTCTGTCCCGCCATGGTGGCTTCTTTTCCTTCTCTGTCGCGGATGCCGCTGTGTCGCTGGCCAGGGCGGACCGTTGCCGGTCCGGGCCGTTCTCCGACCCCCGCGGTCGGGCGTGTCGCGCCTCTTAGTCAGGCTCCGCCCCCAGAATCGGGGCCGGCCCAGCCGGTGCGGGGATCTGGCCCCGTGTCGAAACACAAGGCCCTAGGCACCGGGCGTGCGACCGCACCCCCGGCCACCCGCGCCGGTGGCTGGCTCCCTCAGGGGCAGCCAGCCACCCGACGCGTTTAGCGCAACCTGACTAGTATGCCGTACTACCGCACGGCAGGTCTAATCGGGTGGCCCATCCCCGCACGAGACGGGGAACACAGTGTTACTTGATGATCTTGGTGACCTGGCCGGCACCGACGGTGCGACCACCCTCGCGGATCGCGAAGCGGAGACCCTGGTCCATGGCGATGGGCTGGATCAGCTTCACGGTCATCGAGGTGTTGTCGCCCGGCATGACCATCTCGGTGCCCTCAGGCAGCGTGACGACGCCGGTGACGTCGGTGGTGCGGAAGTAGAACTGCGGCCGGTAGTTCTGGAAGAACGGCGTGTGCCGGCCGCCCTCCTCCTTGGACAGGATGTAGACCTGGCCCTCGAACTCGGTGTGCGGCGTGGTGGAGCCGGGCTTCACCACGACCATGCCGCGCTCGACGTCCTCACGCTTCACGCCACGCACGAGCAGACCGACGTTCTCACCCGCACGAGCCTCGTCGAGGATCTTGCGGAACATCTCGATGGCGGTGCAGGTCGTCTTGATCGACTTCTCGCGGATGCCGACGATCTCCACCTCCTCGTTCGGCTTGAGCACGCCGCGCTCCGCGCGACCGGTGACCACGGTGCCCCGACCGGTGATCGTGAAGACGTCCTCGATGGGCATCAGGAACGGCTTCTCGATCTCGCGCTCCGGCTGCGGGATCGCGGTGTCCACCGCGGCCATCAGCTCCATGAGCTTCTCGGTCCACTCGTCGTCGCCCTCGAGCGCCTTGAGCGCCGAGACCCGCACGACCGGCAGGTCGTCGCCCGGGTACTCCTGCGACGACAGCAGCTCGCGGACCTCGAGCTCAACCAGCTCGAGCAGCTCCTCGTCATCGACCATGTCGCTCTTGTTGAGCGCCACGACGATGTAGGGCACGCCAACCTGGCGGGCCAGCAGCACGTGCTCGCGGGTCTGCGGCATCGGGCCGTCGGTGGCCGCCACCACCAGGATCGCGCCATCCATCTGCGCGGCACCGGTGATCATGTTCTTGATGTAGTCGGCGTGACCAGGACAGTCGACGTGCGCGTAGTGGCGCGCCTCGGTCTGGTACTCGACGTGCGCGATCGAGATCGTGATGCCGCGGGCCTTCTCCTCCGGCGCCTTGTCGATCTCGTCGAACGGCGTGTAGGGGTTCAGGTCGGGCATCTTGTCGTGCAGGACCTTGGTGATGGCCGCGGTCAGCGTCGTCTTACCGTGGTCGATGTGACCAATGGTGCCGATGTTGACGTGCGGCTTAGTCCGCTCGAACTTCGCCTTCGCCACTGGTGTCCTCCTGTGGACTTCTTGGTTCGTACGCTTGGTCTTGCAACTGTGCGGCCATCAGGCCCGGTCTAGCGCAGTCCTCACTCGCCTGTTGCTTTAGCGATGATTTCCTTCGCCACGTTCTGCGGAACCTCGGCGTAGGAGTCGAACTGCATGCTGTAGCTCGCCCGGCCCTGGGTCTTCGACCGCAGGTCGCCGACGTAGCCGAACATCTCCGACAGGGGTACCAGCGCACGGACGACGCGGGCGCCCCCGCGCTCCTCCATCGCCTGGATGATGCCCCGGCGGGAGTTGAGGTCGCCGATGACGTCACCCATGTTCTCTTCCGGAGTGGTGACCTCAACGGCCATCATCGGCTCGAGGAGCGCGGGGTCGGCCCGGCGGGCCGCCTCCTTGAGCACCATCGAGCCGGCGATCTTGAATGCCATTTCGGACGAGTCGACCTCGTGGTACTTCCCGTCCAACAGCGAAAGCTTCACCCCCACCAGCGGGTAGCCGGCGAGGATGCCGTACTGCATGGCGTCCTGGGCACCGGCGTCCACCGAGGGGATGAACTCCTTGGGGATGCGACCGCCGGTGACCGAGTTCTGGAACTCGTACGTCGGGCTGTCGTTGTCCAACGGCAGCGGCTCCAGGCTGACGATGACGCTCGCGTACTGCCCGGACCCACCGGTCTGCTTCTTGTGGGTGTACTCGACCTTGTCCACCTTGCGGCGGATGGTCTCGCGGTAGGCCACCTGCGGCTTGCCGATGTTCGCCTCGACGTTGAACTCGCGGCGCATCCGGTCGACCAGGATGTCCAGGTGCAGCTCGCCCATGCCGGAGATGACCGTCTGACCGGTCTCCTCGTCGTTGGCGACCCGGAACGTCGGGTCCTCCTCCGCCAGGCGCTGGATCGCGGTGCCCAGCTTCTCCTGGTCGGCCTTGGTCTTGGGCTCGATCGCCACCTGGATGACCGGCTCCGGGAACGTCATCGACTCCAGGATCACCGGGTTCGCCGGGTCGCAGAGGGTGTCGCCGGTGGTGGTCTGCTTGAGACCCTGCACGGCGATGATGTCGCCGGCCTGCGCCGTCGACTTCTCCTCGCGCTTGTTGGCGTGCATCTGGTAGATCTTGCCGATGCGCTCCTTGCGGTCCTTGGTGGAGTTGATCACCTGGGACCCGGACTCCAGCTTGCCCGAGTAGATCCGGACATAGGTGAGCTTGCCGAGGTGCTTGTCCGTCTGGATCTTGAACGCCAGCGCGGAGAACGGCTCGCTCATCGAAGGCTTCCGCAGCAGCGGGGTCTCGCCGTCGGTGGCCGTACCCTCGATCGCCGGGACGTCCAGCGGCGACGGCAGGAAGTCGACCACGGCGTCGAGCATGGGCTGCACGCCCTTGTTCTTGAACGCCGAGCCGCACAGCACCGGGTTGGCCTTCCCCGCGACGGTCGCCCGGCGGATGCCGGCCTTGATCTCGTCGACGGAGAGTTCCTCACCCTCGAGGTACTTCTCCATGATCGCGTCGTCGACGTCGGCGAGCGTCTCGAGCAGCTTCTCGCGCCACTCGGCGGCGTCGTCGGCGAGGTCGGCCGGGATCTCCTCGACCGCGTAGTCCTCGCCCTTCTTGGTCTCGCCACGCCAGGTCAGCGCGCGCATCCCGATCAGGTCGACGACGCCGATGTGGTCGCCCTCGAGCCCGATCGGGATCTGCAGCACCAGCGGGGTGGCGTTGAGCCGGTCGATCATCATCTGCACGCAGCGGAAGAAGTCGGCACCGGTGCGGTCGAGCTTGTTGACGAAGCACATCCGCGGCACGTTGTACTTGTCGGCCTGGCGCCAGACGTTCTCCGTCTGCGGCTCCACACCGGCCACACCGTCGTACACCGCGATCGCACCGTCGAGCACCCGCAGGTTGCGCTCCACCTCGACGGTGAAGTCGACGTGCCCCGGGGTGTCGATGATGTTGATGGGGTGGCCCTTCCACTCGACCTTGGTAGCGGCCGAGGTGATGGTGATGCCCCGCTCTTGCTCCTGCTCCATCCAGTCCATGACGGCGGCGCCCTCGTGGACTTCACCGATCTTGTACGTGATGCCGGTGTAGAAGAGGATCCGCTCGGTCGTGGTCGTCTTACCGGCGTCGATGTGCGCCATGATGCCGATGTTGCGGAGCTTGGCGAGCGCGTTGTCGGCGGCAGCCACGGTAATCCCTACTTCGTCTCGTCGGTGTGCTGGTTGGTTACCAGCGGTAGTGAGCGAAGGCCTTGTTGGACTCCGCCATCTTGTGGGTGTCCTCACGCCGCTTCACCGAGGCGCCGAGGCCGTTGCTCGCGTCGAGCAGCTCGTTCTGCAGGCGCTCGATCATGGTCTTCTCGCGGCGCGCCTTGGAGTACGTCACCAGCCAACGCAGGCCCAGCGTGGTCGCCCGCGACGGGCGCACCTCCACCGGCACCTGGTAGGTCGCGCCACCGACACGGCGGCTGCGGACCTCAAGGGTCGGCTTGACGTTGTCCATCGCCCGCTTCAGCGTGACGACCGGGTCGGTGCCGGTCTTCTCGCGGCAGCCCTCGAGGGCGCCGTAGACGATGCGCTCAGCGAGCTGGCGCTTGCCACGCAGCAGGATCTTGTTGATCAGCTGGGTGACCAGGGGGGAGTTGAATACCGGGTCCGCGACGAGCGGCCGGCGCGGAGCGGGGCCCTTACGCGGCATGTCAGCTCTTCTCCTTCTTCGCGCCGTAGCGGCTGCGAGCCTGCTTGCGGTTGCGGACGCCCTGCGTGTCCAGCGAACCACGGACGATCTTGTAGCGCACGCCGGGGAGGTCCTTCACCCGGCCGCCGCGGACGAGCACGATCGAGTGCTCCTGGAGGTTGTGCCCGACGCCCGGGATGTAGGCCGTCACCTCGATCTGGCTGCTCAGCTTCACACGAGCGACCTTGCGCAGCGCCGAGTTCGGCTTCTTCGGGGTGGTGGTGTACACACGGGTGCACACGCCGCGCCGCTGGGGACTCCCCTTCAGCGCCGGCGTCTTGGTCTTACTCGTCTTCGCCTGTCGGCCCTTTCGGACCAGCTGCTGGATCGTGGGCACCGGGTTTCTCCGCTCCCTTCGGCCGCCTCCCGGCGACCGCGCTTTGTTGACTTAGCCGTCCTGGCGGGCGGCTCTCGTACACTCCGACCAGGTCCGCCAGGTGGCGGCCCCAGCACCCGCGGTCGGGCGTGTCGTCCGGCTCACGGTTCCGGCGCGCACTGGTGCACGCACCGGGGTGTTCTCGCTTGTTCGCGCGGCAGCGCCCCTAAAGGCGCACGCACGGATTGCCCGGGCACGCCCGGGCACGAGGGGAAAGAGTACCCACCGTGAGCGCACAGGTCAAAACGAAGACCCCTTCACCCACCAGCGGACAACTCCAGCTAGTAAGTGTACCGCGCCCTCCAGGCCGTCGCCGCCCACCCCCTTCCCATGATCAAGGCGTCCCTCAAGTAGTTCTAGCGACTACAGGGACGCCTTGATCATGGGGCGCTCTGGGTAGGCTGATGCCTGTGGTGACGTCGCCGGCTCTGCGCCATCCGATGGACCCCGAGCCGGTGCGCTCCAGCAAGGCGGGTGCCGTGTTCGCGCTTGGCCTTATCGCGTTGTTCACCGGTCCCATGGTGGGTGGGGTGGTGCCGGCCACCATCGCGCTCGCCTTGGCCGCGCAGGCGCGCCGCCAGGCGTACGCGTCGGGGGGTTATCTGACCGGCGGCGCGTGGCTGCGCCGCGGCGAACGACTGGCCTGGACCGGTCTCGCCCTGGCCGCCACCGCCGTGGTGATCGCGGTAGTGATCGGCATCGTCGACTTCGCCGGCAGCCCCGGTGGCCAAGACTTCGACCCGACGGTCGACTGAACGATGCTCATGTTGCTGGAACGACTTGAGGGACGCCTCGCACACGGGGATGGGGAGGCGTTGTGATGCAGCCGGTGCCACCGCCGCCGCGGGAGGCGTGGGCCCGACCGCGCCGGGTCGAGGCCGTGCCGGGTACGAGCTTCGCGCTGGTGCATCTCGACGTGCCGCCGGTCACGTCCGGGCTGGCGATCGGATCACTCGTCGCCGGTATCGCATCCGTGCTGGTGTCGCTCGTGGTGAGCTGCTTCGGGCTGCTCGGCATGCAAGGCGGCTGGGGGGCGTGGGTGGCCGGCGCGTTCGCGATCGTCGCCGGCGCCACCGGCGCGGCCGCCGTTGCGCTGGGCCTGCTCGGCATGCGACAGATCAAGCAGGAGCCGCCGCCGCCCGCGATCCGGTTCACCGGGCGGGGCATCGCGATCGCCGGCCTCGCCTGCGGCGGCACCGGCCTCGGCCTGACCGCGCTCGGCCTCGGCCTCGCGTTGCTCCTCGCGCTAGCCGCCTAACCGCACAAGATCAAGGCGTCCTTCACGTAGTTCTCACTACGTGAAGGACGCCTTGATCTTGTTAAGAGAGGGTTAGCGGTAGGAGCCGAAGTCGAAGTCGTCCAGCGGCACTGCCTGCCCGCTGGCCGGCCCGAACCCGTAGTCGGTCTCCGGGTACCCGGTCATCGAGTACACCTTCGCCTTGGCCTCTTCGGTCGGCTCGACCCGGATGTTGCGGTACTTGCTGATGCCGGTACCGGCCGGGATGAGCTTACCGATGATGACGTTCTCCTTGAGACCGATCAGCGAGTCGCTGCGCGCGTTGATCGCCGCGTCGGTCAGCACCCGGGTGGTCTCCTGGAAGGAGGCCGCCGAGAGCCAGGAGTCGGTCGCCAGCGACGCCTTGGTGATACCCATGAGCACCGGACGACCGGCGGCGGGCTCGCCGCCCTCGGCCACGAGCCGGCGGTTCTCCGACTCGAAGACCGCCCGGTCGACCAGGACGCCCGGCAGGAACTCGGTGGAGCCCGAGTCGATCACCGTGACGCGCTTCAGCATCTGGCGAATGATGATCTCGATGTGCTTGTCGTGGATGAGCACGCCCTGCGAGCGGTAGACCTCCTGGACCTCCTGGGTCAGGTGGACCTGGACCGCGCGCGGACCGAGGATGCGCAGCAGCTCGTGCGGGTCGATGGTGCCCTCGGTGAGCTTCTCGCCGACCTCGACGTGGTCGCCGTCGTGCGCCCGCAGCCGGACCCGCTTCGAGATCTTGTCGTAGACGATCTCTTCGCTGCCGTCGTCGGGCACCACGATGATCTTGCGGGACCGCTCGCCGTCCTCGATCCGGATGCGCCCCGGGGTGTCGGCGATGGGCGCCTTGCCCTTGGGCACGCGGGCCTCGAAGATCTCCTGCACACGCGGCAGACCCTGGGTGATGTCCTCACCGGCGACACCGCCGGTGTGGAACGTACGCATGGTCAGCTGCGTGCCGGGCTCACCGATCGACTGGGCGGCGATGATGCCGACCGCCTCGCCGACGTCCACGGTCTTGCCGGTCGGCAGCGAGCGGCCGTAGCAGGCCGCGCAGACGCCCAGCTTCGACTCGCAGGTGAGCACGCTGCGCACCCGCACGGTCTCGGCACCCGCGGCGACCAGCCGGTCGACCAGGATCGAGTTGAGGTCCATCCCCCGCTCGGCGACCAACACGCCGTCGGGGCCCTTGATGTCGTCGGCCAGGGTGCGGGCGTGCACGCCGGTCTCGGCGTGCTCGTGCACCACGAGCTCGTCGGCCACGTGCTGGCCCACCGCCATCGTGATGGCCCGGTCGGTGCCGCAGTCTTCCTCGCGGATGATCACGTCCTGCGACACGTCGACCAGACGCCGGGTCAGGTAACCCGAGTCGGCGGTACGCAGCGCGGTGTCGGCCAGACCCTTACGGGCACCGTGGGTGGAGATGAAGTACTCCACCACGGACAGGCCTTCCCGGTAGCTCGACTTGATCGGCCGCGGGATGATCTCGCCCTTGGGGTTGGCCACCAGGCCACGGATCGCCGCGATCTGGCGGAGCTGGAGCAGGTTACCGCGAGCACCCGAGTTGATCATGACCCACAGCGGGTTGGCCTGCGGCAGCGAGGTCTCCATCTCCTTGGAAACCTCGTTGGTCGCCTTGGTCCAGATCTCGATGAGCTCGCCGCGACGCTCCTCGGCGGTCATCAGACCACGCTGGTACTGCTTGTCGATCCGCTCGGCTTCCTTCTCGTACCGCTCCATGATCTCGGGCTTCCGCGGCGGCGCGATGACGTCTTCCATGCCGATCGTCACGCCGGACCAGGTGGCCCAGTGGAAACCGGCCTCCTTGAGCGCGTCGAGCGTCGCGGCCAGCGCCACCTTCGGGAACCGCTCGGCGAGATCGTTGACGATCGCCGAGAGCTGGCTCTTGCGGATCTCGTAGTTCACGTAGCGGTAGCCCTGCGGCAGGGTCTCGTTGAAGAGCACCCGCCCCATCGTCGTGTCGACGATCAGCGCCTCGCCGGGGGTCCAGCCCTCCGGCGGGGTCCACCGCGGAGCACCGACGCCGTTGTCGACGTCGACCACGCCGCGCAGCCGGATCCGGATCGGGGTGCCCAGCTGCAACTCGCCGTTGTCGAAGGCCATCCGCGCCTCGGCGTCGGAGCTGAACTCCCGGCCCTTGCCCTTGCCTTCCGGCATGAGGTGGGTCAGGAAGTACAGCCCGATGACCATGTCCTGGGTGGGCATGGTGACCGGCTTGCCGTCGGCCGGCTTGAGGATGTTGTTCGACGACAGCATCAGGATCCGCGCCTCGGCCTGCGCCTCGGCGGACAGCGGCACGTGGACCGCCATCTGGTCACCGTCGAAGTCCGCGTTGAACGCGGTGCAGACGAGCGGGTGGATCTGGATCGCCTTGCCCTCGACCAGCTGCGGCTCGAACGCCTGGATGCCGAGGCGGTGCAGGGTGGGCGCCCGGTTGAGCAGCACCGGGTGCTCGCCGATGACCTCCTCCAGCACGTCCCACACGACGGGGCGCTGGCGCTCGACCATCCGCTTGGCCGACTTGATGTTCTGCGCGTGGTTGAGGTCGACCAGGCGCTTCATCACGAACGGCTTGAACAGCTCCAGCGCCATCTGCTTGGGCAGGCCGCACTGGTGCAGCTTGAGCTGCGGGCCGACCACGATGACCGAACGGCCGGAGTAGTCGACGCGCTTACCCAGCAGGTTCTGACGGAAGCGGCCCTGCTTGCCCTTGAGCATGTCGGACAGCGACTTCAGCGGGCGGTTACCCGGACCGGTGACCGGCCGGCCCCGGCGGCCGTTGTCGAACAGCGCGTCGACGGCCTCCTGGAGCATCCGCTTCTCGTTGTTGACGATGATCTCGGGCGCGCCGAGGTCGATCAGCCGCTTGAGCCGGTTGTTCCGGTTGATCACGCGGCGGTACAGGTCGTTAAGGTCGGAGGTCGCGAAGCGACCACCGTCGAGCTGCACCATCGGACGCAGGTCCGGCGGGATCACGGGTACGCAGTCGAGCACCATGCCGAGCGGCGAGTTGCGGGTGTTCAGGAACGCCGCGACGACCTTGAGCCGCTTGAGCGCCCGGATCTTCCGCTGGCCCTTGCCGGACCGGATGATCTCCCGGAGGTTCTCGGCCTCGGCGTCGAGGTCCATGTTCTCCAGGAGGGCCTTGATCGCCTCGGCGCCCATGCCGCCGTTGAAGTACTCGCCGAACCGGTCGCGCAGCTCCCGGTAGAGCAGCTCGTCGGTGACCAGCTGCTTGGAGTCCAGCTTGCGGAAGGTGTCGAGGACCTCGTCGAGCCGGTCGATCTCGCGCTGGGCCCGGTCGCGGATCTGGCGCATCTCGCGCTCGCCCGCTTCCTTGACCTTGCGCCGCACGTCGGCCTTGGCGCCCTCGGCCTCCAGCTCGGCCAGGTCGGCCTCGAGCTTGGCGGCCCGCTTCTCGATCTCGGAGTCGCGGCTGTTCTCAGCCTGCCGCTTCTCGGCGAGGATCTCGTTTTCGATCGTCGACATGTCGCGGTGCCGGGCCTCGGTGTCGACACCGGTGACCACGTACGACGCGAAGTAGATGATCTTCTCGAGGTCCTTGGGCGCCAGGTCGAGCAGGTAGCCCAACCGGCTGGGGACGCCCTTGAAGTACCAGATGTGGGTGACCGGGGCGGCCAGCTCGATGTGGCCCATCCGCTCACGCCGCACCTTGGACCGGGTCACCTCGACGCCGCAGCGCTCGCAGATGATGCCCTTGAAGCGGACCCGCTTGTACTTACCGCAGTAGCACTCCCAGTCCCGCTGCGGACCGAAGATCTTCTCGCAGAAGAGCCCGTCCTTTTCCGGCTTGAGCGTGCGGTAGTTAATGGTCTCGGGCTTCTTGACCTCGCCGTGCGACCACTGGCGGATATCGTCAGCGGTAGCCAGGCCGATGCGCAACTCGTCGAAGAAGTTGACGTCGAGCACTTGGTCCTATCCCTCGTATCTGTGTTGCAAATGGGTTCTAGGCCGCCGGGGTGCCGGGGCGGTTGCCCGCCCCGGCTGTTCCGGGATCAGATTTCTTCGACGCTGCTCACGCCTTCGTTCGGGCGCCGGGCCAGGTCGATGCCGAGCTCTTCCGCGGCACGGAAGACCTCGTCGTCGGTCTCGCGCATCTCCAGGGCGACGCCGTCGCTGGACAGCACCTCAACGTTGAGGCACAGCGACTGGAGCTCCTTGAGGAGCACCTTGAACGACTCTGGGATGCCTGGCTCGGGGATGTTCTCGCCCTTGACGATCGCCTCGTAGACCTTCACCCGGCCGAGCACGTCGTCGGACTTGATCGTCAGCAGCTCCTGCAGGGCGTACGCGGCGCCATACGCCTGCATCGCCCAGCACTCCATCTCGCCGAACCGCTGGCCACCGAACTGCGCCTTACCACCCAGCGGCTGCTGCGTGATCATCGAGTACGGGCCGGTCGACCGAGCGTGGATCTTGTCGTCGACCAGGTGGTTCAGCTTCAGGATGTACAGGTAGCCGACCGCGATCGGGTCCGGCAGCGGCTCGCCCGAACGGCCATCGAACAGCCGGGCCTTGCCCGAGCCGCCGACCAACTGCACGCCGTCGCGGTTCGGCAACGAGCTGTCCAGCAGGCCGGTGATCTCCGCTTCCTTGACACCGTCGAACACCGGCGTCGCCACGTTGGTGCCCGGCTCCGACTCGCTCGCACCGATCGAGTTCAGCGCCCGCTTCCAGTCCGTGTCGTCGCCTTCGACCTTCCAACCGGTCTTGGCGATCCACCCGAGGTGGGTCTCGAGCACCTGGCCGATGTTCATCCGGCTGGGCACACCCAGCGGGTTGAGCACGATGTCGACCGGGGTGCCGTCTTCGAGGAACGGCATGTCCTCGACCGGCAGGATCTTGGAGATGACGCCCTTGTTGCCGTGCCGGCCGGCGAGCTTGTCCCCATCCTGGATCTTGCGCTTCTGGGCCACGTAGACCCGGACCAGCTCGTTGACGCCCGGAGGCAGCTCGTCGCCGTCCTCCCGGGAGAAGGTGCGGACGCCGATGACCGTGCCGGTCTCGCCGTGCGGCACCTTCAGCGAGGTGTCACGCACCTCGCGCGCCTTCTCGCCGAAGATCGCCCGCAGCAGCCGCTCCTCCGGGGTCAGCTCGGTCTCACCCTTGGGCGTGACCTTGCCGACCAGGATGTCGCCGGGCACGACCTCGGCACCGATCCGGATGATCCCGCGCTCGTCGAGGTCAGCGAGCATTTCCTCGCTGACGTTCGGGATGTCGCGGGTGATCTCCTCCGGACCCAGCTTGGTGTCGCGCGCGTCGACCTCGTGCTCCTCGATGTGGATCGAGGTCAGCACGTCCTGCTGGACGAGCCGCTGGGACAGGATGATCGCGTCCTCGTAGTTGTGCCCCTCCCAGGACATGAACGCCACGAGCAGGTTGCGCCCGAGCGCCATCTCGCCCTCGTCGGTGCACGGCCCGTCCGCGATGACCTGGCCGGCCTCGACCCGGTCACCCTCGAACACGACCGGCTTCTGGTTGACACAGGAGCCCGCGTTCGACCGGCGGAACTTGTGCAGCAGGTAGGTGCGGCGGTGGCCGTCGTCCTGGTGGATCGTCACGTAGTCGGCGCAGAGGTCCTCGACCACGCCACCGACCTCGGCGACCACCACGTCACCGGCGTCGACCGCCGCCCGGTACTCCATGCCCGTGCCGACCAGCGGCGCCTCGGCCTTGACCAGCGGCACCGCCTGGCGCTGCATGTTGGCGCCCATGAGCGCCCGGTTGGCGTCGTCGTGCTCGAGGAACGGGATCATGGCGGTCGCGACCGACACCATCTGGCGCGGCGAGACGTCCATGTAGTCGACCGCGGCCGGCGTGACGTAGTCGACCTCGCCGCCCTTCCGGCGGACCAGCACCCGGTCCTCGGCGAAGGTGCCGTCGGACTTCAACGGCGCGTTGGCCTGGGCCTTGACGAACCGGTCCTCTTCATCCGCCGTCAGGTAGTCGATCTGGTCGGTGACCCGACCGTTCTCGACCTTCCGGTACGGCGTCTCGATGAAGCCGAACGGGTTGACCCGCCCGAACGTGGAGAGCGCGCCGATCAGACCGATGTTCGGCCCTTCGGGCGTCTCGATCGGGCACATCCGGCCGTAGTGCGACGGGTGCACGTCACGGACCTCGAAACCGGCCCGCTCACGGGACAGACCACCCGGGCCGAGCGCCGAGAGGCGCCGGCGGTGGGTCAGACCCGCCAGGGGGTTGGTCTGGTCCATGAACTGGGACAGCTGCGACGTGCCGAAGAACTCCTTGATCGCCGCCACGACCGGACGGATGTTGATCAGGGTCTGCGGCGTGATCGCCTCGACGTCCTGCGTGGTCATCCGCTCGCGGACGACCCGCTCCATCCGGGACAGACCGACCCGGACCTGGTTCTGGATCAGCTCGCCGACGGTGCGCAGGCGACGGTTGCCGAAGTGGTCGATGTCGTCGGCCTCGTACCCCTCTTCGCCGGCGTGCAGCCGGCAGAGGTACTCCACCGTCGAAACGATGTCCTCGACGGTGAGCGTGCCCGTGGTGATCGGGACACCGACCTCGAGCTTCTTGTTGAACTTGTACCGACCGACCTTGGCGACGTCATACCTCTTCGGGTTGAAGAAGAGGTTGTCGAGCAGGGTCTGGGCGTTCTCCCGGGTCGGCGGCTCACCGGGCCGCAGCTTCCGGTAGATGTCCAGCAACGCCTCGTCCTGGCCGGCGATGTGGTCCTTCTCGAGCGTGGTCATCATCAGCTCGGACCAGCCGAACCGCTCGCGGATCTGCTCGGCGGTCCAACCGATCGCCTTGAGCAGGACGGTGACGGCCTGGCGACGCTTGCGGTCGATGCGGACACCGACGGTGTCGCGCTTGTCGATATCGAACTCCAGCCAGGCACCCCGGCTCGGGATGACCTTCACGCTGGACAGATCACGGTCGGACGTCTTGTCCGGCTCTTTGGAGAAGTAGACGCCCGGGGACCGGACGAGTTGGCTGACCACCACGCGCTCGGTGCCGTTGATGATGAACGTGCCCTTGGGCGTCATCATCGGGAAGTCACCCATGAACACCGTCTGGCTCTTGATCTCGCCAGTGGTGTTGTTGGTGAACTCCGCCGTCACGAACAGCGGGGCGCAGTAGGTCAGGTCCTTCTCCTTGCACTCCTCGATCGAGGCCTTGACCTCGTCGAAGCGGGGCGCGGAGAAGGAAAGGGACATGGTGCCCGAGAAGTCCTCAATGGGACTAATCTCGTCGAGAATCTCCGCGAGACCAGAGCGGGCGTGCGGGTCGTCAGCCGACCGGCCCTGCCAGGCCTCGTTGCCAACCAGCCAGTCAAAAGACTCGTTCTGGATGGCGAGGAGGTTGGGGACCTCGAGATGTTCAGTGATCCTGCCGAATGAGATCCGGCGCGGAGCGAATGCGCTCGACGTACGACTGGTCTTCGCAGGGCGGGAAGCTGCCAAGATGCGTCCTTCCGAGGACCGGTGCTGCAAAACGGCCGTTGCGCGCGCACCCCGACTGACCCCCGTCCAGACGACCAGACTCGGACATTCTGGGCAGGGCAAAAGTCGGAAGGCAGCGCAAACTAGCAGTGTAGCCGAGCGGCCAACCGCTGTCCACCCACCCCGGCACACCTTACGGCAGCGCGTCGCGGAACGCGCCCACCGACACCACGAAACGGTGCCTCCGGGCCGCTCGGAACGCGGCGCCAACCGTAGTATGCCCGGCGCGCGCCAGCTCACGCATGCGATCTTGCGATCTTCTGCGCAGCAGGCCCGGCCGGTGGCCGGTGCAAGTGCGGAAGGACTTGCTGATGTCAGCGTGCCTGCCGGCAAACGCAGAGTCAAGGGTTCTGACGCGGGTCGGACCATCGTGATCGCGGACACGCCCGCATACAGGTACACGAAAGGCGCCGTTCGACTGAACGGCGCCTTTCACGTGGCAAAAGATTACTTGAGGGTAACCTTCGCGCCTTCGGCTTCGAGCTTGGTCTTGGCCTTCTCGGCGTTCTCCTTGTTGACCTTCTCGAGGATGGCCTTCGGCGCCGACTCGACGACGTCCTTGGCCTCCTTCAGGCCCAGGCCGGTCAGCTCGCGCACGACCTTGATGACCTGGATCTTCTTGCCACCGTCGGCCTCGAGCACGACGTCGAACTCGTCCTTCTCCGGCTCGGCCTCGGCCGGCGCGGCGCCCGGCGCGACGGCGGCCATGGCCACCGGCGCGGCGGCCTGGACGTCGAAGGTGTCCTCGAACTGCTTCACGAACTCCGAGAGCTCGATCAGCGTCATCTCCTTGAACGCGTCGAGCAGCTCTTCGGTGCTGAGCTTCGCCATGTGTCTGGCGTCCTTCCTTAACTAACGGGTCCTGGAGGCCGCTCAGGCGGCGGCCGGGTCCTCTGCGGGGGTTTCCTTTTCGCGCTTCTCCTGAAGGGCGGCTGCCAGACGCACGGTCTTGGTCAGCGGCGCCTGCAGCACGGCCGCGGCCTTGCTCAGGTTCGCCTTCATGGCGCCGGCCAGCTTGGCTAGCAGCACCTCACGGGACTCGAGGTCGGCGAGCTTGTTGACCTCGGCCGCCGAGATCGCCTTGCCCTCGAAAACGCCGCCCTTGATGATCAGGTGCGGGTTGGCCTTCGCGAACTCGCGCAGGCCCTTCGCCGCTTCCACGACATCGCCGGAGACGAAGGTGAGCGCGGTAGGACCGGTGAACAACTCGTCGAGCCCGGTAATGCCCGCCTCAGCCGCGGCCCGCTTGGCGAGGGTGTTCTTCGCCACCGAGTACGTCGCGGTCTGGCCCAGGGTCCGCCGCAGCTTGGTGAGCTGGGCGACGGTGAGGCCGCGGTACTCGGTCAGCACGGTGGCATCCGCGGCGCGGAAGCGGTCGGTGAGCTCGGCGACGGCAGTGGCTTTATCGGCCCGAACCGGCTTGTCCGCCATGTCCCTCCTCTCTCGTTACTTCAGGCTGGCCGTGGTCTCGGCAACGAAAAACGCCCCGGCGCAGGGCGCACGGGGCGTGGACACGAGGTCACGCTCAAAATCCGTTTACGGCCCCTGCGCGGGTCGCCCGTCGAGACGGGACCTTCGACCGTGCCAAGGCACGGCAACCAGCGGTCTTCGGGTGGTACTTCGCGGCAAGGTTACGCGAGACAAGCGCCCCACGCCAAATCCACTTCATGGCGAAGGGCGCCCCGGCCCGCGGGACGCCCTTCGACGGTGGCTCAGCTCTCGGCGTCGCCCGTGAGGTTGCGCGTCACGTTCGGGTCGATGGGCACGCCCGGACCCATCGTCGTCGCGACGGTGACCTTCCTCAGGTACTTGCCCTTGGCCGCGGACGGCTTCACCCGCAGGATCTCGTCCAGCACGGCGGCGTAGTTCTCCACGAGCTTCTCCTCGGGGAACGACGTCTTGCCGATGATCAGGTGGAGGTTGGCGTGCTTGTCCACCCGGAAGGCGATCTTGCCGCCCTTGATCTCGGACACCGCCTTGGCGACGTCCATGGTCACGGTGCCGGTCTTCGGGTTCGGCATGAGACCGCGCGGGCCCAGGATCCGCGCGATCCGGCCGATCTTGGCCATCTGGTCCGGGGTGGCGATGGCCGCGTCGAAGTCGAGCCAGCCTCCCTGGATGCGGGCGACCAGCTCGTCGGTGCCGACCTCGTCCGCCCCGGCGTTGGTGGCCTCTTCGGCCTTCGCGCCGGACGCGAAGACGATCACGCGGACCGTCTTACCGGTGCCGTGCGGCAGGTTGACCGTGCCGCGGACCATCTGGTCGGCCTTGCGGGGGTCGACGCCGAGGCGCATCGCGACCTCGACCGTGGCGTCGAACTTCGCCGGCGACGTCTCCTTGGCGAGCTTGATCGCGTCGACCGGCGGGTAGAGCTTGGCGCGGTCGATCTGCTCGAAAGCCTGACGGTACTTCTTGCTGCGCTGCATCTCTGATTTCTCCTGTGGTGACTGGCGGACCCCGGCGTGGGGTCCTCCCACGTGACGCTTGGTCAGTCCTTGACGGTGATGCCCATGGAGCGGGCGGTGCCGGCGATGATCTTCTCGGCCTGCTCGACATCGTTGGCGTTGAGGTCGGCCATCTTGCGCTCGGCGATCTCACGGAGCTGGGCGCGGGTGACCGAGCCCACCTTGTCCGTGTGCGGGACGCCGGAGCCCTTCTGGATGCCGGCGGCCTTGATCAGCAGGCGCGCGGCGGGCGGCGTCTTCAGCACGAAGGTGAACGAGCGGTCCTCGTACACGCTGATCTCGGCGGGCACGATGTCGCCGCGCTGCGCCTCGGTCTGCGCGTTGTAGGACTTGCAGAACTCCATGATGTTGACGCCGTGCTGGCCGAGCGCCGGGCCGACCGGCGGCGCCGGGGTGGCCTGGCCCGCCGGGAGCTGAAGCGTGAACGTCTTGACGAGCTTCTTCTTCGGAGGCATGTCACTTCCTGGGCAGTAATGGTGATGACGAACGGACGCCTGCGGGCGCGCCCGGATCACTCCGGGCGAGCGCCTGCGCCCTCGCCCGGGCAGCAAGCAACGCGGCCGCAGGCCGACGTTCAAGAGTAACGCAGCCCGATTAGATCTTGGAAACCTGGTTGAAGTTCAGCTCGACCGGGGTCTCCCGCCCGAAGATCGACACCAGTACCTTGAGCTTCTGCTGATCGGCGTTGATCTCGCTGATCGTGGCCGGCAGCGACGCGAACGCGCCGTCGGTGACGGTCACGGAGTCGCCGACCTCGAAGTCGAGGACCTTGATCTCGGGCTTGGCCTTCTTCTGCTCGGTCTCGACGGCCGGCGCCAGCCACTTCAGCACCTCGTCGAGTGACAGCGGCGCCGGGCGGTCGGCCCGGTCGGTGGCACCGACGAAGCCGGTGACTCCTGGCGTGTTGCGCACGCAGGAGTACGACTCCGGGGTCAGCTCCATCCGGACCAGGATGTAGCCGGGGAAGACCTTGTTCTGCACCTGGAGGCGCTTGCCGTTCTTGACCTCGACCTCTTCGCGGGTCGGCACCTCGACCTGGAAGATGTAGTCCTCCATGTCGAGGCTCGTGATCCGGGTCTCGAGGTTGGTCTTGACCTTGTTTTCGTAGCCGGCGTACGAGTGGACGACATACCAGTCGCCCGGCGCGTAGCGCAGCTTCTGCCGCAGCTCGGCGACCGGGTCGAAGTCGGGCTCAGGCTCGGGCTCGCTGGGGGCCTCGACGCGCACGCCCACAACGCCCGCCGCTGCCTCGGACTGCTCGTCGGCGGGTTCGGCGGTCTCGTCGTACTCAGGCACGCTCGCTCACTTCCATCATGTCTTGTTACTAGTTGCCGAAGACGAACAGCACGCCCTTGGCGAACCCGAAGTCCAGCAAGGCCACGATCGCCAGCATGAACGTCACGAACACGACCACGACCGCGGTGTAGGTCAACAGCTCCTTGCGGGTCGGCCAGATGACCTTACGGAGCTCGGCCACGACCTCGCGGACGAACCGGGCCAACCGGCCGAAAATTCCGACCCGGCTGCGCTCCTTGGTCGCCTTCGGCTTGTCAGCCGGCTCGGCCTTGGGGCGCGCACGAGTAGCAGTGCCGCCGCGCGAGACCGGCTGGTCTTCGTCATCGTCGGCGTCGTTGGCGTCGTCGTCGACGGCGTCGTCAAAGACCTCGTCATCGAAGTCATCGACGGAATCGTCGTCGCGCCGATTTCTGTCGGCCACTTCGCCCTCCGTGGGTCGGGTTGGTACTCGGCGGCGACCCACCGGTCCGGAAGGGCCACGACCAGCTTCAGCCGGCGGGACCAACCCCGGGGCCGGTCAGGCCTAAGGCGCAGGGGCGACAGGACTCGAACCTGCAACCTGCGGTTTTGGAGACCGCTGCGCTACCAATTGCGCCACACCCCTGTGGGGGTCGATCGCTCGGCCGGGCACGCCCGGACACCAGGTCACTACCCCACGGCGCACCAGTGTACGGGTACCGGCCAGACTTTCCCAACCGGTACCCGTGCCGCGCTAGCCCGGCCGGCGCACCGTGGCTCTGGCCTGGGACAGCACCTTGTCGCCGTGGCAGGTCGCGGTGATATCGATCTGGGTCAGCCCGTCGTCGGTCTCGCTCCGCACCACGCCGCTCACCTGGACCTCGGTGCCCTCGTCGTCGTCCGGCACCGGCACCGGCCGGCTGAACCGCACGCTGAAGTCGACCACCGCGTCGGGCGCGCCGGCCCAGCTGGTCACCGCCCGCCCCACCAGCGCCATCGTGTACATGCCGTGCGCGATCACGCCGGGCAGGCCGACCTTGAGTGCGAACCGCTCGTTCCAGTGGATGGGGTTGAAGTCGCCGGAGGCACCCGCGTATCGGACCAGGTCCGCGCGGGTCACCCGGAACGTCTGTGCCGGCAGTTCCATGTCAGCTCTCCCCGCGTACGACGATCTTGGACCAGGCGGTGACCACTGGCTCGCCGGCCGAGGTGGTCACATCGCTGCGCATGGTCAGGAAGTCGTGCCCGCCGCGCGACCGGATCTCCTCGATCGTGTTCACGCAGACCAGCTCGTCACCGGCCACCACCGGGCGGGTGTAGAGGAAGCGCTGGTCGCCGTGCACCACGCGGCCGTAGTCGATGTCCAGCTCGGGGTCGTCGACGATCTGGCGGTTCGACCCCATCGAGATCACGACGGGGAAGGTGGGCGGTGCCACCACGTCGGGGTACCCCTTCGCGCGTGCGGCGTCGGGATCGTGGTGGAGCGGATCGGTGGCGCCGATCGCCGTGGCGAACTCGCGAATCTTCTCGCGCCCCACTTGATAGGGCGGCGTCGCCGGGTACGTGCGGCCGACGAAGGACGGGTCCAAGGGCATGCCGCCGAACCTACCGGACCCCGCACACGATCAAGGCGTCCCTGTAGTCGTCGTGGCCCGGGGAGGGTGGGCGGGGACTACAGGGACGCCTTGATCTTGAGATCGGCTCGGATCGTGAGATCGGCTCGCTTAGCGCGTTTCGCGGTGCGCGGTGTGCTTGCCGCAACGCGGGCAGAACTTCTTCAGCTCGATGCGGTCCGGGTCGTTGCGGCGGTTCTTACGCGTGATGTAGTTGCGCTCCTTGCACTCCACACACGCCATAGTGATCTTGGGACGGACGTCGGTCGCCTTGGCCACGGCGGAGTGCCTTCCTCGCTCACGGGGTGTTTCCTATTACCGGCGCACCAGAGTACCCGGACATGCGAAGCGGGCGCCAGCGGCGCCCGTCA
Source organism: Actinomycetes bacterium KLBMP 9797 (assembly GCA_037414955.1). GTDB lineage: Bacteria > Actinomycetota > Actinomycetes > Mycobacteriales > Micromonosporaceae > Phytohabitans. Next base: position 17,855 of record JBBEWH010000105.1, on the reverse strand, counting down.
CGTGCGTAGCGGTGGCCGGACTTGAACCGGCGACACAGCGATTATGAGCCGCTTGCTCTGCCATCTGAGCTACACCGCCGCGTTGGGCCCAAGCGGAACCCGCTGAGCCCCCTTACGGAATCGAACCGTAGACCTTCTCCTTACCATGGAGACGCTCTGCCGACTGAGCTAAGGGGGCGCGTGCGCACGGGTAAGAGTACACGTCGCCCTTCGCCACACGAAATCGGATTGCCGTGTCGCGAGCCGCGGGTGCGTTACGTCACGGCGCGGAGCTTCCGCACCTCACCCAGCGGCGTCGGCTCGGTTTCGGTCCGGGCGTTGAACCACGCCTCCAGCCGCTCGTACGGCAACGGCCGGCTGAACAGGAAGCCCTGGCCGATCTCGCAACCCATGTCTTTGAGCAGGTCCAGCGTCAGCTCGCTCTCGACGCCCTCAGCCACCACGGTCAGCCCGAACTGCAGGGACAGCGCCACCACGGCGCGCACGATCGCGTGGTCGCCCGGGTCGGTCGCCATGCCCTGCACGAACGTGCGGTCGATCTTCACCTCGTGCACCGGCAGCCGGCGGAGATAGGACAGCGACGAGTAGCCGGTGCCGAAGTCGTCAACGGCCAGCCGCACACCCAGGTCGCGTAGCCGCCGCAGGGTCGGGATCGGGCGGTCGGTGGGCCCGGTGACGCCGTCTTCCTTGATCTCGAAGGTGACCTGTTCCGGCGGCACGCCGTATTCCCCGAGAAGGGCCTCGACCTGCGCGGGGAAGGCGGGATCGACCAGCGTACGCGGGGAGAGGTTGACCGCGATGGACAGCGGGCGGTCGGCGTCGGCCCAGTCCCGACAGCGCCGCAACCCCTCCCGGAGCACGGCCTCGGTCAGCCGGCCGAGCTGGCCGGTGTGCTCGGCCACGGCCACGAAGTCTTCCGGCGCGACCGCGCCGTGCGCGGGATGCTCCCAGCGGGCGAGGCACTCCACGCCCACCAGCCGCCGGTCGGTGAGCGTCACCTTGGGCTGGAAGTAGACCTCCAGCTGGCCATCGTCGAGCGCCCGCCGCAGGTCGCCGGCCAGCTCCAGCCGGCGCACCGACCGCGACTCCAGGCCGACGCTGAAGACCTGCACGCCGCCCGGCTGCCCCTTGGCCGCGGTCACCGCCACGTCCGCGCGCCGCAGCAGCGTCTCGGGGTCGCTGCCATGATCCGGATGGACGGCGACGCCGATCGCCAGATCGACATCGAGCGTCAGCGCGTCGAAGACCATCGGGTCACAGACGAGGCCGCGCAGCTCGACGGCCAGCTCGGCGGCCGCCTCGGCGCTCTCGGCGCGCAGCGTCACCACGAACTCGTCGCCGCCCACCCGGCCGACCAGGGCAGCCGGTGGCGCGTGGGTGCGGAGCCGGTTGGCCACCTCGATGAGCAGCTTGTCGCCGGCGGCGTGACCCAGCGACTCGTTGACGTCGCGCAGCCGGTCGACGTCGAAGAGCAGGACCGCGACCACCTCGCCCGGCGCCCGGACGGCCACCGACTCTTCCAGCGCCTCGGTGGTGCGGCGCCGGTTGGGCAGCCCGGTGAGCCCGTCGTGGTAAGCGTCGTAGCGCAGCCGGTCGACCAAGCGCGAATTCTCCACCGCGACGGCCGCGTGCACCGCGACTGTCTCCAGCAACTGCACGTCGCCCTTGGTGAACTGGGAGGCGGAGTCATCCCCCAGCCGACCAGCGACCTCCAGCGTGCCGATCACCGCGGAGCCAGAATGCAAGGGCACGACGATCGCGTCTTTGACACCGGCACGCTGCAGCTCTTGCTGAGTCTCCTCGTCACCGATCTTCGGGCCCGCCGCGACGATACGGTCCTGTTCGACGGCCCGGCGCCGCATGGAGTCTGGCGTCAGCACCACGTCGACCAGGCCCTCGTCGTCGGCGCGAGCGCTCAGCCGCACCTCGAGATGGCGGCCCTTGGCGGGCAGCCACAGTGTCGCGTATTCGGCACGGAGGAGCTGGCGCACATGCCGCAACACCACGTCGTACAACATGCCGTCAGGTGCCGCCCGGACGGCGCGGACCAGGTCGTAGAGCTCAGTCAGCCGGCGGTGCTGGCTCATGAGCTGCTGATACGACCGGTAGAGCAGCACGGAGATGCTGAGCAGCGCGACCAACAGGACGACCGCCCATGGGCTCTGCTGAATGATCAGCAGGACAGCCAACCCGAGCACGATGTTCACCGAGGACACAGCGAACCCCGAGACGGCCGCGCGTACCAGATGGCCGGTCGGGATGCGGCCCTGCACCAACGCGATGACGCCCGTCACCGTGCAGGTCGTCACCAACGCATTCGCCGCGACCGCCGCAGTCAGGACCAGCCAACTCCGCGGGCCGGCGTCACCCTTCAGCAAGACGAGCGTCTGCGTCACCAGAATGGCGACGGCGGTGGCGGCGCCCGCGTTGGCGACGTTGAACCAGACCTTCTCCGGTGTGCGCGCACGCCGGAGGTAGACGATGAGTTGCGCGGTCGAACGGGCCACAACGATCGGCAGCGGGGGCAGATAGAAGAGCGCCAGCAGCAGGGGCACCTCGCTCAGCGATGCGTTCCACCGCTGCCTGCGGACCTCGAACTGCACGTTCGTCTGCTCGGCGGCCAGGAAGAGCCCGAAGTAAAGGGCCGCCACCGCCCACCTTTCGGCTGGCACGCTGTGACCGGCCTGAGCTGCGACGGTAAGGAGGATCGCTGCGGCGGCGAGCGGGACCGTGATCAACCACGCCCGCTGGGGCAGCGGTCGCACGGGCGCCCTGAGCCGAGGCACGACCACTCCCCTCGTCAGGCCGCGCTTAGCTAAGAGCGGGCCTCATCGGATGCCTTGCCGCCGGGGGACGGCAAGGCATCAAGACCACCCGTTGTCCTGGGTGACAGTTATGGTCTCTGCGGCATCGTCAGCGAGGGCCGCGTACGAGGTCGCGGACCCAGCGATCGCGACCCCCACGCCGAACAGCGCGACGAGAAGCGACCGCAGAAGCGAACGGCCGATCCTGCCTTCCAACATCGTGGCTCCTTCGCCAAGCAGTGCAGGGGTACACACGATCGTGCCACACCAGGAGCAGCGGACACATCCCGATCGGCCGGTTGCAGCCACACTCCGCAAAATCTTGGCTGAATGGCGGATCAGAACCTTAGGTCAGCATTAGCGCTGGCTCCGGCGTCCGACCGGGGTTTACCCTGCGACGCGGCTCTTAACACACCTCAGAAAAGGTGAGTTTTCCTATCATTTGCAATAGTCCCACTAATCGCACTTGACCCAGATTGCCGTCTTGTCTCTGAAGCCCGTTTCGTACGCTGTGGTCGCTCTTACGGTGAGACCCGCGATGCCTGCGGGACACGGGTGGGGTCGGTGGTGGCCTCCCGGGTCAGGTACTGCGGCACCGGCGCGCCGTCGCCGCCGGTGTCCCGGACGATCCCGTACCGGACCCAGCCACCCGCCCCCGGCTCCGCCGGCGGCGGCGTGTGGATGTCGTCGCTGACCTCCTGCCAGGTCAGCGCCTTGACGGTCAGGTTGTAGTCGGCGCCGCGCTCCTGGTTGGTGAGCGCCACCTCGCCGTCCAGGTAAAAGAACTCGTTCTGCCAGAACTGCTGGGCACCCGGCGGAAGCACCACGTAACCCTTCTCCGGGTCACCCATCCAGGTGTATCCGGCCGGCGCGCCGAGCCCCGAGTCGTCCATCCGCCGGTTGCCGCCGGAAGCCACGTGGAACAGCTTTCCGCGCATGCCCGTCCAGGTAGGCATCGCCATACTTCCGGCCCGATTTTTGTACCCGATCTGGTAGCGCACTCGGACATATCCCCGACCCCTGATCACGACGGTGTCGCCGCGATGCTCCATCACCGGATCGCCGGCCACCGCCACGGTGCCATTGCTGGGGCGTTTGGGTAGCTCCCCAGGAGGTGTCAGCTTCGGCGGGGCCGGCTCCGCCCGATCGACCACACTGCCGTACCGGGGAAGGGTCGGTGACGGCGACGGGCGCCGCGGTGCCGGTGCGGTCGTGGTCGGGGGCGGCGGCGCGGCGGTCGTGGTCGGCGGCGCCGCCGCGAAGACGGCCCGGCCCTGGTCGGCCGGCTCGTTAGCGGCATGGAACACGACGGTGGCACCGCCCGCGACCACCGTCGCGCCCGCGGCCGCCGCGACCAGCACCTTGACCTTCGCCAGCCAGCCACCCACCACGGCGGTGCCGGCCGCTCCGCTGATCGTGCCACTGACCGCTTCGGTGATGGCGAAGCCCAGCGGGAGGGGCACCAGCGCCAGACCGACCAGCAGGCGCTCGGCCGGCACGAGACCCGTCCAGTACGCGTCACATACCGGACACTCGCGAGTATGCCGGGCTAACCGCTTGCGCCACGCCGAAGTAGGCCGACCGTCCCAATTCGCCACGACCGCCGCCAACTCCGGGCAGCGCGGCGTCGCGTGCAGCGCGCGCACCACCGCGCGGGCCGCCTCCAGCTGGGCCTTCATCCGCTGTACCCGCACCGCCGCGTGCGGCAGCGAAAGCTCCATCGCGGTGGCGAGCTCCGCCCGGGTCAACTCGCCGGCGGCTTCCAACCACCACACCGACAGAAGCTGCCGGTCGCCGGTGTCCAGCCAGCGCGTGGCCTCGGCCACCTCCCGCCGCTGTCCGGACAGGCCCAGCCGGACCACGGCCAGATCGACGAAATCGGCGCCCGGATCCGCCAGGTCCGCGGCCTCGTCCAGGCTGCGGCGACGAGAGAGCGCCGTCTGGCGGGCCTGGCCGCGGTCCCGAATCCGGCGTACGGCGATCGCTACCAACCACGACCGGTACTTGGCCGGCTCACGCAGTTGAGAAAGATCGTGTACGACGCGCAGCATCGTCTCCTGGACCACGTCGTCGACGTCGGCGTGCCCATCCAGCGCTCGCCCGACAATGTTGTAGACGAGCGGCAGGCTCACCGCGACGAGCTGGTCCAGCGCGCGCGACTCGCCAGCCTGGGCTGCGATGACGAGTTCCGGCTGCACAAGATCACGACCCTATCCTGAGCTGCACATATTAGGAGGCCGTGCCCACCCTCGTCCCATAACAACTTCCCCATGATCAAGGCGTCCCTCACGTCGTTAGAGCGACATGAGGGACGCCTTGATCATGGAGGCTGGCGCGGCTCCCTACCGTGAAGCACGCCTGGGTACCTGTGGGCGATCACGGCGGCGGCGGTGCTCGCCGCGGCGTCCGTGCCTCTGGTCGTCAGCCGCCGTCGGGCGCCGCAGACACCGGTGGAGAAACTGCGCCACCCAAGCCGCCGCCCGCTCGGTCCGCCGCGACGCCCCGCGCGTCAACCGCGACGTCTTCCGGCGCGGCCGAGGCGTCCCCGACCGGCATTCCGGGGCGATCGCTGAGAACGCCACCTTCGACTCCAGCTCCAGCTGACTAATCCGGGCAGCGGCAGGCAGCAATGTCCCGGACATTGGTAAAACATGCCGCCCCGACCCCGGGACGCCATGCGCGTGGAAGGACTCGCGGTTAATCTTTGCGGCCATTGAGCGCCACGCCGACACCGAGGCCGACCATCGCGAGACCAGCCGCGCCACCGACCAAGTCCAGGCGCCGCACCGAGCGAGCGAACCAGGATCGGACCGCGCCCGCCGCCATGCTCCACACGGAGTCCATCACCAAGGCGATCACCGCGAACACCGCTCCCAGGACCATCATCTGCAAGCTGGCATGCCCGCGGGCCGGATCGACGAACTGCGGCAGGATCGCCGCGAAGAACATCACTGTCTTGGGATTCGTCACGCCCACGATGAATCCCTGTACCACCGTGCGCCCGTCACTGATCGGGGCTGCCTGCGCTTCGAATGCCTCGCGCAGCGCTCCCCGGTGCCGGATGGCCTGGATGCCGAGAAACACCAGGTACGCGCCACCGGCGAGCTTGATCACGGTATAGACCACTGCGGAAGTCTGGACGATGGCGCCGATGCCGACCGCGACCGCCATCGCGGCGGTGAAGCTGCCGGCCGCGCCGCCGACGACCGTGGCCAGCGCGACCCGCCGCCCGTACGCCAACGCACGGCTGACCGCGAACAGCACCGATGGCCCGGGTACGACGATCAACACGAGCGACGCGAGCGCGAAGGCGAGGAGACGGTCAGACGGTGGCATGCAGCTCAGTCTATGCAACCCACGTCTACCGGGTCAGTTTGATGGTGGAGACGAGCTCGGTGCGATCACCCGGGAAGACGATGTCGGCGACCTCCACCACCCGGCCCTCCGTGTCGTACGACGTCTTGCGCACCGTCAGACACGAGACGCCGGGACTGATGCCGAGGAGTTCGGCCTCCTCCGGAGACGGTGGGCGCGCGGTCACCACGTCGATGATCCGGTCCAACTCGATGCCGACCGTGGAGAGCTGATGCTGGGTGCCGCCCGGCCACGGCTCCTTGCTCTCGTCCAGCAAATCCGGATTGGATGCGATCGTTTCTCGGATCAGGTACGAGCACGACATCGACAGCGGCGCGCTCTCGGTCTTGACAGTCGTCCAGTACATCCGGCGCAACAGCCAGGTGCCGACCGGCACGCCCATGGCGTCGGCAATCTGGGCGTCGGCCGTCACCTCGGTGTACTCGGCGTGGAACCGCAGGTCTTCGACGGTCAGGCCGGTGTCGTGCTCGGTGCCGCCGGTCCTGCGCCGCTCGGCCTCGTCGAGCAGAACCCGGTCTTTCTCCCACTGGTACCGCTCGGTGTTGTGCCGCCGCACCCGAGTCCTCACCCTGATCACGTTACGCAACGAGATCGGCCCCTGACAGCGAGACGCTGGTCAGGGGCCGATCTGCGAGCCTGTGGCGGGTGAAGGATTCGAACCTTCGTAGCTTTCGCGACGGATTTACAGTCCGCTCCCATTGGCCGCTCGGGCAACCCGCCTAGGGCGCGCCACCGCTCCGTTCGCGGCAGCGGAAGCAAGGATAGCGGGTGCGCCGGGGTGCCCTGCAAACGGGTACGGTCGGACACCACAGACACGGACGCCACGCAGCAGGAGCATGATCATGGCAGCCAACCCGTCGTTCGACATCGTCAGCAAGGTCGACCACCAGGAGATCGACAACGCGCTCCGCCAGGCGGAGAAGGAGCTCTCCACGCGCTTCGACTTCCGCGGCACGGGTGCGGAGATCTCCTGGTCGGGCGAGGAGGGGATCAGTCTTCAGGCGGAGACCGAGGACCGCGTGAAGGCGGCGCTCGAGGTCTTCCGGGAGAAGCTGGTCAAGCGCAACATCTCCCTCAAGGCACTGGAGGCGGGCGACCCCCGCAGTTCGGGCAAGACGTACAAGATCGATTGCAAGGTCATCCAGGTCATCGACCAGGAGAAGGCCAAGGCGATCACGAAGAAGATCCGCGACGAGGGGCCGAAGGGAGTCCAGGCGCAGATCCAGGGCGACCAGCTCCGCGTGACCGGCAAGAAGAAGGACGACCTGCAGGTGGTCATCTCGCTGCTCAAGCAGGAGGACTTCGGCGTCGCCCTTCAGTTCACCAACTACCGCTGAGCCCACCATGATCAAGGCGTCCCTCAAGTCGTTAGAACTACTTGAGGGACGCCTTGATCATGAGGAGTAGGCGGCGCGGGCGTCGGCGCGGGCGATCGCTCCGGATGGCACGCCGGCGACGATCGCCGCGACGCCCACCGCCGCGCCGGCAAAGAGGAACGCCCACGGCACGCCGCCCGCGTGGTCGACGATCAGGCCGGCGGTCGAGCCGCCCACCGCGGTGAAGGCGACCGCGACGGTCACCACCCAGGTGAACGCCTCGTTCAGCATGCTGCCCGGTGCGATCCGGCCGACCATGTTGTTCTCCACGGTCAGCGCGGGCGCGATGGTGGCACCGCCCAGCACCAGCGCCACGCCGAGCGCCACCGGGTGCGGCATGACCGCGAAGATCGCGAAAGACCCAGCGATGAGGGAGAGCAACACCGCGAACTGCCGCGCCTGGTTACGCACGGGCCGCCGGGTGCCGAACCAGACGCCGCCGACCGCGCTGCCCACCGCCCACACCGCGAGCAGCACGCCGCCAAGGCTGTCGCCGTCGCTGTGCGCGCTGCCGTAGGCGGGCACGGTCACGCCGGCCGCGCCGAACGCGGTACCCAGCCCAGCCACACAGACCAGAAGCGCCGGGAAGCCCGGTACCCGCAATGGGCCGAGCCCTCGCGCGTGGCCCTCATGGGGATGGCGCCGCCAGGCGCGCATCGCGGCGCCGCGCGCGATCGTGATCGTGCCGGCGAGCGTGAGGACCGCGGCCGCGACGATCGCCGCGGCCGGGTTGGCGACCAGCACGAACCCGGCCACCAGCAGCGGCCCGAGCACGAAGACCACCTCGAACAGCGTGGTCTCCGCGGCGAGCGCCGTGCGACGCAGGTGGTGACGGCCGCCGCCGGGGTCGGTCAGCGAGGTCCAGGCGCCGCGGATCGCGGCGGTCAGCGGTGGGTACGTCCCACCCGCCACGCCAGACGCGACGAAGACCAGCGGCAGGGCGTTTTCGCCGCCACGGCTGGCCAGCAGCAGCAGGGTGAGGGCCACCGGGTGGGCGGTGCCGGTGACGAGGAGTACCCGGGACGGGCCGACCCGGTCGGCGAGCCGGCCGGCGACCGGGCTGACAGCGGCGCCCGCGACGGCGTAGATGCCGCCGGCGATGGCGGCCGGCGTGTACCGGTCGGTGACGCCCTCGACCAGGAGCAGTAGCGCCAGCGGGGTCATGCCGATGCCGAGCCGGGCGACGATCCCGACGATCAGGAGAACCGGGCCACCGGGTATCCGCCACACGTCGACGTACTGGCGCAGCGCGGCCACGGTCCGCCTCCCCTGTAACGACCGAACGACCTCCCGACACTAACAGGAGGCGCTCAGCCAGCCGGCTGAAAAAAGGAGCCAGGCCCGGCGGGGAGGAGTGCCGGGCCTGGCAAGACGGGGTTGATCAGTGCGCCTGCGCGGCCATCTCCTCGAGCCGGCGGATCCGCTCACCCATCGGCGGGTGGGTGGAGAAGAGCGACGCCATGCCGCCGGGACGCAGCGGGTTGGCGATCATCAGGTGAGCCTGGCTGGCCAACTGGCCTTCGGCCGGCAGCGGCAGCTTCTGCGCACCATAGTGGATCTTGCGGAGCGCGGAGGCCAGCGCCAGCGGGTCGCGGGTGAGACCCGCGCCGGACGCGTCCGCCTGGTACTCCCGGCTCCGGCTGATCGCCATCTGGATCAGCGACGCGGCGAGCGGGCCGAGGATCAGCATGAGCAGCAGCGCCGCCGGGTTCACGCCATCCTCGTCGTCGCCGCCGAACGGCAGGAAGATCGCCATGTGCGCGACCACCGTGACGATGGTCGCCAGCGCGCCGGCCACGCTGGAGATCAGGATGTCGCGGTTGTAGACGTGCGACAGCTCGTGACCAATCACACCGCGCAGCTCGCGGTAATCCAGGATCTGAGTGATGCCCTGGGTGACGCAGACCGCGGCGTTGCGCGGGTTACGCCCAGTCGCGAACGCGTTCGGCTGCATCGTCGGGCTCATGTAGAGCCGCGGCATCGGCTGCCCGGCCTCGGTGGCCAGCTCCCGCACCATCTGGTAAAGCGCTGGGAACTGAGCCTCGCTCACCGGCTGTGCGCGCATCGAGCGCAGCGCGATCTTGTCGGAGAAGAAGTAGCTGATGCCGTTCATGGCCAGCGCGAGGAACGCGGCGATGACGAGACCGGAGCTGCCGCCGAACCAGTATCCGACGGCCAGGACGAAGGCGGACAGCAGACCGAGTAGGGCGGCCGTTTTGAGACCGTTGCGGAAGCTATGCACGTTCACTCCTTCAGCACGCGGGACCTCGTAGGCCCCCGCACCTGGTCTAACAACCAGGTACCCCTTCGATCATCCGCGCACGCCTGTGAGTTGACTGAGAGAGCGTCAGGTCAACCGGCGAGATCGAAGACGATCTGGGGAGCGAAGCCGAGGAGGAGGGCGACCGCGGTGACGGCGGCGAGCGCGGCCGCGACCGGCCACGGCACGCGTTGCCGCGGCACGTCCGCGCTGGGTGCGTAGAGCAGGGCGGCCACCCGTACGTAATAGGCCAGGCCGATCACCGCGTTGAGCGCGACGACCACGGCCAGCCAGCCGGCGCCGCCGGCGAGCAGCGACCGGACGACGGCGACCTTCGCGAACAGGCCGGCCAGGCCGGGCGGCAGCCCGGCGAGGCCGACCAGCGCGAGCACCAGCGCGGCGCCCACCCACGGACGCCGCCGCGCGGCGCCCCGGTACTCCTCGAGCGCGCCGCCGTCGCTGCCGGGCCGCAGCGCGACGATCGCGCCGAACGCGGCGAGCTCCAGGACCACATAGAAGACGGTGTACGCGACGGTGGCGGCGACGGCCGTCGAGAGTTCCGCCCGGCCCTCGGCGACGAGGAACGCGCCCAACGGGGCCAGGATGTAGCCAGCCTGGGCCACCGACGACCAGGCGAGCAGCCGCACCATGCGGGTCTGCCGCAGCGCCACCAGGTTGCCGACGGTCATGGTCAGGACGGCGAGCACCGCGAGCGCGCGGCCGGCCTGGTCCAGCGCCGGTAGGAGCCCTTCGACCACCGCGATCAGGATGGCGATCACACCACCGAGCTTGGAGGCGGTCGACAGGTAGGCCGCGATCGGCACCGGGGCGCCGTCGTAGGTGGCCGGTGCCCAGGCGTGGAACGGCACGGCCGCGACCTTGAACGCGAGCCCGGCGAGGATCAGCACCACGGCGACGCGGGTCAACGGCGCCGCGGGCAGCGCCTGGCCCAGCTCGCCGAAGTGGACGCTGCCGGCCACCGCGTAGAGCAGGGCGGCGCCGAGCAGGGTCACGGCGGTCGCCACGACGCTGACCACGAAGAAGGTGACCGCGGCCTCGGCACCCGCCACCGTGCGCCGCCGCAACCCCACCAGCACGTAGAGCGGCAGGGTGAGGGTCTCCAGCGCCACGATCAGCGTGATGAGGTCGCCGGCCGCGCCGAGCGCCACACCGCCGGTCATCGAGCAGGCAAGCAGGAACGCGTACTCCCCCGGCGGCACGTCGCGGGTGGCGGCGGAGAGGCCCAGCACGCCGAGCGTGAGCAGCGCGAACAGCGCCGCGACCAGGGCCGACCGGTCGGTCGCGAGGTAGGAGCACGCGGTGCCGGCGCAGAACGTCGCACGGTCGTCGCCCGCGCCCACCAGCGCCGCGCCGATCGCGGTGGCGACCGCGCCGAGTGCGGCCACCGCGAAGACCGCGCCGCGGCGGGCCAGCAGGAGATCGGTCAACAGCACGAGTACGGCGGTGCCGGCAGCCAGGTACGCCGGCAGCAACGCCACATGGTCGACGCTCTGGATCATGAGGCCCCTTCCCCATGATCAAGGCGTCCTTCAGGTAGTTCTAACAACGTGAAGGACGCCTTGATCATGGCGTGGTTGGTCACGGCAGCGCCTCCACGAGGGCCCGGACGGAGTCGCCGGCCATGCCCAGCACCAGGCCCGGCACCAGGCCCACCACAAGCGTGAGCAGCACGAGCGGCGCCCACGCGACCACCTCCGGCGCGGCCAGCGTGGGCAGTGCGGGCCCGACCGCCGGCCCATGCGTGATCCGGCGCAGCAGGCGCAGGAAGTACGCCGCGGTCAGCGCACCGCCCACCGCCGCCAGCACGCCCAGCGTGGTCCACAGTGGTCCGCCGCGGTCCACGGCGGCCACCACAGCGAACGCCTCACCCCAGAAGCCGGCCAGCCCCGGCAGGCCGAGCGACGCGATCGCCGCGAACCCGAGCACGCCGGCCAGCCGGGGCGCGGTCTCCCGTAGCCCGCCCAACTCGCCCAGCTCGCCGGTGTGCGCCCGGTCCTTGATCGCACCGGCCAGGAAGAACAGCAGGCCCGTGATGAGCCCGTGCGCGACGTTGCCGATCAGCGCGGCCTGGATGCCGGTGGCGGTCAACGTGGCGATGCCGAGCAGCACGAACCCCATGTGGCCGACACTGGAGTACGCGATGAGCCGCTTCAGCTCGGTCTGCGCCAGGCACACCAGCGAGCCGACGAGGATCGCGGCGACGGCGAGCACACCCAGCACCGGCGCGGCCCAGCGAGCGCCCTCCGGCGCCACGCCGACGGCGACCCGGATCAGCCCGTACGTTCCCATCTTCAGCAGCACGCCGGCCAGGATGACGCTGCCGACCGTGGGCGCCTGGGTGTGCGCGTCCGGCAGCCAGGTGTGCAGCGGCCACAGTGGACTCTTCACGGCGAAGCCGACGGCCAGCAGCGTGAACGCCGCGAGCTGGGTGCCGCGGGACAGCTCGGCGCCGCCGGTCAGCGCGACGATGTCGGCGGTGCCGGCGCTCGCCACCACGGTGAACACGCCGACCAGGAGCAGGACCGAGCCGAAGAGCGTGTAGAGGACGAACTTGCGGGCCGCGTGCGCCCGGTCGCGGTCGCCCCAGACGGCGATCACCGCGGCCATGGGCAGCAGCACGACCTCGAAGAAGACGAAGAACAGCACGAGGTCGAGCGCGAGGAACGTGCCGAGGATGCCCACCTCGATGACCAGCAGCAGCGCGACCAGCGTGTTGCCCCGGCCGGGCGGCGGCACCCGCCAGAGCGTGAAGCCGCAGCACAGCAGCGTGAGCAGGGCGGTGAGCACGACCAGCGGGTACGAGACGCCGTCGACGCCGAGGTGGAACCGCAGATCCAGCCCCGGCACCCAGCTCACGTCGACCTCGTGCCAGGGCCGCACGACCCCCGGCCCGTACGAGAACCAGCTCCCGCCGCGGTAGAGCGGGACGCTGGCCAGGAACGCCACCGCAGCGGCCACCGTGCCAGTGACCCGCCCGGCACGATCCGACAACACCACGCCGAGCCCCGCCCCAATAACCGGCACGGCAAGCACGACAACAAGCAACGCACTCATCCAAGCCCCGCCGATCTTGCGGTTGTCAGGCGACAATTCAGACAACTGGGGCCGAGAAGTGCAAGATCGACGGTCATAGGAATGCTCCTAGGGCGGCGACGATCAACGCGGCCGCCAGCACCGCCGCCGCCGCCCGCGGGAGGGTGGCGCGGTGCGCCAGGGCTAGCACGCGGGCGGCGGCTTGGGTGGCGGGGGCGGTGCCCTCGACGGCGCCGTCGACCACCGTCTCGTCGCCGCGCCGCACGACCGCGGCGAGCGCCCGCGCCGGGCGTACCACCAGAGTGTGCTGCACCTCGTCGAGCCAGAACGCGCGGGCGAAGGCCGGGACGGGCGCCACGCCGCGCCACCCCACCGCGGCGCCGAGCGCGAGCAGCGCGATCGGCAGCAGCAGCCAGCCGTCGAGGTGGACGTCGTCGAGGCCGAGCGCGGACCGGAACCCCGGCGCGAACACCGCCAACCCGAGCGCGGCGCTCGGCACCGCGAGCAGTACGACCGGCCAGCGCATCAGCGGAGGTGGATCATGAGCGACGCGGGCGGCGTCGCCGAGGAACACGCCGCGCAGCAAGCGGGTGGCGTACCAGGCGGTGACCGCCACGCCCGCCAGACCCGCGAGCCACACCAGCCAGCCCACCCACGCCGGCACCGGACCCTCCGGGTGCCGCGCCACCGTGAGGATGCCCTCCTTGCTCCAGAAACCCGCGAGCGGCGGCAGCCCGGCGAGCGCGCCCAGCCCGATCGCGAACGACCAGAACGTGACCGGCATGTCCCGCCGCAGGCCGCCCATCGCGGACATCAGGTTGCTGCCGACCGCGTGGATCACGCAGCCGGCCGCGAGGAACAGCAGCGCCTTGAACGCGGCGTGGGTCAGCAGGTGGAACAGCGCGGCCGAGGTCGAGCCGACCGCGAGCGCACCCGCCATGTATCCGATCTGGGAGACCGTCGACCAGGCCAGGACCCGCTTGATGTCGTCCTGCGCGGTGGCGGTGAGCGCGCCGAGCAACAGCGTGACCGCCGCCATCACGCCGAGCACGGCCAGAGCCGTGCCGGAGCGGAGGAACAGCGGGGCCAGCCGGGCGACCACGTAGATGCCGGCCGCCACCATGGTCGCCGCGTGGATGAGCGCGGAGATCGGGGTGGGGCCAGCCATCGCGTCCGGCAGCCAGGTGTGCAGCGGGAACTGGGCGCTCTTGCCGGCCACCCCGGCGAGCAGCAGCAGGCACGCCACGGTGACCGTGGTGGGGCTGAGGTCAGCGGCGAGCACGTCGGCGATCCGGAACGAGCCGGCCGCCACCCCGAGCACCGCGATGCCGATCAGGAACCCGACGTCGCCGACCCGGGTGACCAGGAACGCCTTCACCGCCGCGGCGGGCGCCTCGGGCAGCCGCCGGTCGTGGCCGATCAGCAGGTACGAGCAGATGCCCATGACCTCCCAGCCGACCAGCAGCATGATCAGGTCGCCGGCGACGACGACCAGCAGCATCGCGGCGGTGAAGAGGCTGACCTGGGCGGCGTAGGGTGCGTATCGCTCGTCGTCGTGCAGGTAGGCGATCGAGTAGACCTGGACGGCGAGCGCGACCACGCCGACCGCGACCGCCACCAGCGCGGACGGCTGGTCGAGGCGCACCCCGAGCGTGACGGCGAGGCCGCCGACGTCGACCCACTCGGTGCTGGACTCGTGCGGCCCGTCGACCACCACGGCCAGCCCGATCGCGAGGGCCAGCGCGCCCGCCGCGCCCGCGACGCCGAGCAGCGCCGCCAGGGCGCGGGAGCGGAACGGCAGCAGCAGGCCGATGAGCGCGGCGGCGAACGGCACGGCCGGCAGCGCGAACCCCGCAGCCGTCACGGTCGCACCCCCTCTTCATGATCAAGGCGTCCTTCATGTCGTTCTAACGACTCGAAGGACGCCTTGATCATGGGAGCGTCGCCGTCCAAGGGGACCTCGTCCACCGCCACGCTGGCGCGGAGCCGGTAGAGCTGGAGGACGATCGCGAGCCCCACCCCCACCTCCGCCGCGGCGAGCACGATCACGAACAGCGCGAACACCTGCCCGGTCTGCGGCACCGTCGCACGCACCGTCGTGTCCGCGGTGACGAGGATCAGGTTGACCGCGTTCAGCATCAGCTCGACGGACATCAGCAGCAGCACCGCGTTGCGCCGGCGCAGTACGCCGTACACCCCGATGCCGAACAGGAGCGCGGCCGTAACGTACGGAATGACGGGGCGCATCAGCGCTCCCCTACATCCGGCCGCGACACGATGATCGCGCCCACCAGGGCGGCCAGCAGCAGCACGGACAGCAGCTCGAACGGCAGCACCCAGGACCGGAAGATCTGGCCGCCCAGCTGCTCGGCGGTGCCCGGCTCCGGCAAGTCGACCGCCGACCAGCGGAACGCGTCGATCAGCAGCGCGGACAGGCCCAGCCCCGCGCCACCGCCGACCAGCAGCGCCGGCCAGCCCGGCCGGTCCAGGTCGTCGGAGGCGCCGATCGGCGCGCGGGTCAACATCACGGCGAAGAGCAGCAGGACGACGACCGCGCCCACGTAGATCAACACCTGGACCCAGGCGACCAGCTCGGCGGTCAGCACCAGGTAGAGGCTGGCCACCGCGCCCAGGCAGACCACCAGGTAAAGCCCGGCGCGGACCAGATGTTTGGTGCTGACCACGAGCAGGCCGGCGCCCACTGCCACGGCGCCTAACCCCAGCAGCAGCACGTCGGCGGCGGTCACGCCTGGGCCTTCTTGACCGCGGTGGACTCCTCTTTGGAGGGCTCGCCATTCGGATCATGGACGGGCGGCGGCGGCACGGTCGCCATCCACTCCCCCAGCCGGTCCTTGTCGTGCAGCAGGTCACGAATGTCGTACTCCGCGTATTCGAACTCGGGCGTCCAGTAGAGCGCGTCGAACGGGCACGCCTCGATGCAGATACCGCAGTACATACACAGGGAGAAGTCGATGTCGAAGCGGTCGAGCACGTTGCGCTGCCGCGGCCGCGCCGCGCCCGGCACCACGACCTCTTCCTTGTGCGAATCGATGTAGATGCACCAGTCGGGACACTCGCGGGCGCACAGCATGCAGACCGTGCAGTTCTCCTCGAGCAGCGCGATCACCCCGCGGGAGCGCGGCGGCAGCTCCGGCTCCACGTCTGGGTACTGCTGCGTGTGCGACCGGCGGGTCATCGTCTTGAGAGTGACCGCCAGCCCTTTCGCAAGTCCCTCGCCAGGCACGCCCATGCCGCATATCCTGCCCCGTTCGCGGTGACCGCGCGAGCACCCCACCGCAGATAGCAAGATCAAGGCGTCCCTCAAGTAGTTCTAGCGACTACAGGGACGCCTTGATCATGAGATGGCGACACTAGGATCCTTGGCATGACGCCGGAGGAGGTCGGGGCTCGGCTGGTCGCGCTGGTGGGCGACCCGCTGGCCGTCGCGGCCGTGTCGGGTGGTGGGGCGCATGCCCGCGCCACGGTCGACGTGCCGACCGCCGCGTGGGTCGCGGCGCTCACCACCGCCCGCGACGACGCGGATCTGGCCTGCGACTTCTTCGACTGGTTGTCCGCGGTGGACGAGTTGGAGGCCGGGTTCGCGGTGGTCGCCCACGTGTGGTCCACCAGCCACCGGCACGGCCTGCTGGTCCGCACCGTCGTGCCGCGCGGCGTGCCGACCGTCGATTCGGTGGTGCCGGTGTACCCGGGCGCGGCCTGGCACGAGCGGGAAACGCACGAGATGTTCGGGATCGACTTCGCCGGCCACCCGAATCTGACGCCACTGCTGCTGCCGCCGGAGTTCGAGGGGCATCCGCTGCGCAAGGAGTTCGTGCTCGCGTCCCGGGTGGCCAAGGCCTGGCCGGGCGCGAAGGAGCCGGGTGGCGACAGCAAGCGCGCGCCGATGCGGCCGCCCGGGGTACCGGCGCCGGGCGAATGGGGGCCGAGCTGATGCCGCTGTGGCTGGAGCTCGCCATCCGGGTCCTCGGCGTGGTGGCCGCCTTCCTCACCCTGCCGCTGATCGTCGGCCAGACCGAGCACAAGGTGATGGCCCACATGCAGGGCCGGCTCGGACCCATGTACGCGGGCGCGTTCCACGGCTGGGCGCAGCTCATCGCGGACGGCGTCAAGTTCGTGCAGAAGGAGGACGTGACGCCGCGCGCCGCCGACCGTCCGGTGTTCCAGCTGGCGCCGCTGGTCGCGCTCGTGCCGTATCTGCTGGTGCTGCTGGTGATCCCGCTCGGCCCCAACGACCTGGTCGGCCAGGCGCTGGACATCGGGCTGTTCTTCGCGCTCGCCGTCGTGGGCGTCGGCGTGGTCGCGGTGCTGATGTCCGGATGGGCGTCGGCCAACAAGTACAGCCTGCTGGGCGGCCTCCGCGCGGCGGCTCAGCTGCTCGGGTACGAGTTGCCCCTGATCCTGGCGGCCGCGAGCGTGGCCATGGCCGCCGGCACCCTGTCGCTGTCCGGCATCGTGACCGCGTGGGAGCCGTGGTGGCTGCTGTGGCAGGCGCCCGCGCTGGTCGTGTTCTTCGTGGCCGGGGTCGCGGAGATCCGCCGGCCGCCGTTCGACATGCCGATCGCGGACTCGGAGCTGGTGTTCGGCTACATGACCGAGTACACCGGGCTGCGGTTCGCGTTCTTCCTGCTCGCCGAGTACGTGGGCATCGTGGTGATCGCCGCCCTGACCACGGTGCTGTTCCTGGGCGGCTGGCAGGGCCCGTTCGGCGACGAGTACCTCGGTTGGCTGTGGACCCTGATCAAGGTGTTCGCGGTGTCCTTCGTGATCATCTGGCTCCGGGTGTCGTACCCCCGACTACGCGAAGACCAGCTCCAGCGCCTGTGCTGGCTGGTCCTCGTGCCGGTGGCCTTGGGGCAGCTCGTCCTCACCGCAGCGGTCAAGCTCGCCCTCCTCTCATGATCAGGGCGTGGGGGCAGGAGGGTTTAATTCATCGAGGGGGGCCCCTGGGCGTTTGTCTGGGGGGGG
>JBBEWH010000104.1:0-62926 GCA_037414955.1 Actinomycetes bacterium KLBMP 9797 | reverse complement strand
CCGCCGCTCCTCATCTGGGCTGCCTCCACGTCGCTATACCGACTTGAGGGACGCCCTGATCATGAGAGGAGGGCGGTGACGGCGTCGCGCGGCGGGGGTAGGGCACCCGGGCGGGCGCAGACGGCCGCCGCGGTCGCGGCGGCGTAGCGCATCGCCGCCTCCACCGCCACCGGCGCGAAGGACCACTCGGCGCGCGCCAGCGACGACAGCAAGCCGGTGGTGAACGCATCGCCAGCGCCGACCGTGTCGGCCACCCTGACGCGCGGCGCGGGGCAGTCGATCAGACGATCCTCGTGTACGCCGAGAGCGCCCCGCCCGCCGCGGGTGACGACCACGAGCCGCGGTCCGTGCGCCGCCCACCGCCGCGCGATCGTCTCGTCGGGCTCGCCCGGCAGCAGCCAGGCCAGGTCCTCGTCGCTGACCTTGACGATGTCGGCGGTGCGCACGATCCGCTCGACCCGGGCCAGCGCGGTCTCCCGGTCGCCGACCAGCGCGGGTCGGATGTTGGGGTCGTAGGACACCAGCGTGCCGCCGCGCCGCGCCGCCCCGATCAGCGCCAGCACGGCGTCCGCGCCCGGCTGGACCGCCGTCGCCAGCGAGCCGGTGTGCAGGCAGGCGACGCCGTCGAGGTCCGGCCGTTCCGGGTACGCCCAGCCGAAGCGGAAGTCGTACTGGGCACCGCCCGACTCGTCGACCCGCGCGAACGCCACGCTGGTCGGCACCGCGCTGGTGACCAGGTCGGTGGCCGCGACGCCGTACTTCTCCAGGTGCTCGCGCAGCAGCCCGCCGAAGAGGTCGTCGCCCAGCTCGGTCGCGAACCGGACCCGATGGTCGTCGGCCGCCAGCCCGACCGCCACGTTGAGCGGGCTGCCCCCGGGCTTCGCCTCGAAGCTCCACGACCCACCGCGACTGATCAGGTCGACCAGCGCCTCACCCACCACCAAGAAGCCCACCCGCGCCAGGATATGCCTCCCCATGATCAAGGCGTCCCTGTAGTCGTTAGAACTACTACAGGGACGCCTTGATCATGGGTGACGGCGCCGGAAGCCGCCGCTGGTGGGCTTCCAGTCGGCGCCTAGAGATCCCTCATCCAGACCTCGTCGACCAACTGCTGCCCGAACGCGGTCACCTTCTTCTCCTCGGTGAGCGTGAAGCCGGCCCGCTGGTAGATGCGGCGCGCGTCCGCCATCGCGTCGTACGTCGTCAGCATGATCCGCCGGTAGCCGGCGCGTTTGGCGAAGCGCAGGCACTCCTCGACCAGCCGGCCGCCGACGCCCATGCCGCGCACCCGCGGCTCCACCAGGAGCACCCGCAGTCGCGCGGTCTCGTCGTCGTGGCGCACGCACATGATCGAGCCGACCGGCTCGCCGTCGACCTCGGCGATCCAGGCGGCCTCCCGGCGCGGGTCGTGGTCCGTGGCGTAGTCGGCGACGATCTGGGCGGCCCAGGCCTCGAACCTGGCGTCCCAGCCGTACTCCTGGGCGTAGATCGCGCCGTGCCGCTGCACCATCCAGCCCAGGTCACCGGGGGTCGGCGGGCGCAGCACGACCAGGTCACGACCGGCACGGTCGCCGAGCAGTTGCCGGATGGTCGCCATCGCGCCGAGCAGCCGGCGCTGGTCGGCCTCGGTGAGCCCGCCGATCAGGTCGCCGATCTGCGCGTTGCTGCGCTGTTCGAGCTCGTCATCCACCGCGCGGCCGGCCTCGGTCAGCTCGATCACCTGGCGGCGCCCGTCGACCGCCGACCGCGAGCGGCGCACCAGCCCATCGGCCTCGAACCGGGCCAGGATGCGGCTGAGATATCCCGCGTCGACGCCGAGCGTGCGGCGCAGCTCGACGACCTCGACGGCGTCCCGCTGGGCCAGCTCGAAGAGCAGGCGCGCCTCGATCAACGTGTATGGCGTGCTCAGCATCCGCTCCTCCAGCACACCGATGACCCGCGTGTAGAAGCGGTTGAATGCCCGGACTTCGGCGACACCCTCGTTCATTGCTCACCTCAATAGTTCCTTTGACTGCGTCAACTATCTCTCCGGCGTGGATCCGGCGCAAGAGGCTTTTTCGTGGGTAAGGATGGCGGTGTGCGCGCCTTGACGATCACCCCAGGCAAGCCGAACTCGCTGCGGCTCGTCGACGACGCGCCGGAACCGCCCGACAGCGAGGGCGCGGTGCTGGTGCACGCACTCGCCGTCGGCGTGTGCGGCACCGACCGCGAGATCATCGCTGGGGAGTACGGCGAGTCGCCGCCCGACACCGACCATCTGGTGATCGGGCACGAGTCGCTCGGCCGGGTGATCGAGGACGCCACCGGCACCCTGCACCCCGGCGACCTGGTGGCGGGCATCGTGCGACACCCGGACCCCGTCCCCTGCCTCAACTGCGCGGTCGGCGAGTGGGACATGTGCCGCAACGGCCTCTACACCGAGCACGGCATCAAGGCCCGGCACGGCTTCGCCCGGGAGCGGTGGCGCACCGCACCCGACTTCGCCGTCCGCCTCGATCCGGCACTCGAACCCGTCGGCATGCTCATCGAACCCACCAGCGTGGTCGCCAAGGCGTGGGAACACGTCGAGCGGGTCGGCGTCCGGGCCCGCTGGGAACCGCGGACCGTGCTGGTGACCGGCGCCGGACCCATCGGGCTGCTCGCCGCGCTATTGGGCACGCAGCGCGGCCTCGACGTACACGTGCTGGACCGGGCCGCCGACGGCCCGAAACCGGCGGCGGTGGCCGCGCTCGGCGCCACCTATCACACCGGCGAGGTGGCCGACCTCGACGTCGAACCCGACATCGTCGTCGAATGCACCGGCGCCTCCGCCGTCGTCGTGCAAGTGATCGACAAGGTCGCGCCGACCGGGATCGTGTGTCTGACCGGTGTTTCGCACGCCGGCCGGACGGTGGGCGTCGACGCGGGCGCGCTGAACCGGGCCGTGGTGCTGGAGAACAACGTGGTGTTCGGTTCGGTGAACGCCAACCGTCGCCATTGGACAGCCGCCGCGACGGCCTTGCGACAGGCCGACCCCGACTGGCTCGACCGCTTGGTCACCCGTCGCGTACCGCTGTCCGACTACCCGACCGCCTACACCCCCGCCACGACCGACATCAAAACCACGATCACCTTCCCCTGACCCCCTCATGATCAAGGCGTCCTTCAAGTAGTTAGAACTACTTGAAGGACGCCTTGATCATGAGGGGGTCAGCAGGTGGGTAGGAGCATGAAGTCGAGGTACAGGTCGCCGGTGACCTCGACGTTGTCGTACACGCTCGCTAGGCCGCACTCGCCGCCGTGCGTCGCCCGCAGTGTGTACGCGCCCGGCGCCACGCCGGTGATGCGATAGAACCCACTGACGTTCGTCACCGCCGACTGCCCGCTGGGCTTGGTCGGCGTGTCCTTCGGGTACTGGGTCGAGGTGATCGCGGAGGGTGGCGCCGGGCTCCCATCCGCTCCCGCAGCCGGTTGTGGCGCGACCACCCACCCCACCGTCAACGCGGTTGCCAACAATGTTACCAGCATAGCGTCCCCCGTGTCCGTCTACGCCGTCCAATACAGACACTCCACAAGGTACGGCCGCGTGTCGATCCCTGTCGTGATCAGGGCATAAGGAGGGTCCAGGAGCGGTGGCGTGAGGGCCAGCGCGAAGAGTGCTGCGACAGCACTTCGCTCCACGTTAGGATGCACAGCGGCAGCAGGAACCGCAGCCAAGCCCGGCCCCTGGAGGGCAATACCGCCGCAGGGGAGGTCCGGTCGAGCCGACGATCGCAGTGGAACGCCAGCATAGCGACCAAGACCAACGTTCAGCGACCCACGCACCGTCCGATGAGGACGCTTTATGAGAGACCATGCCCGCCAATGGGGAGCCCTCGTCAGCTTCGTACTACCTCAGGATGCGGCGACATAAAACATGGAGGTGCCATGCGGACCCGAGTCGCTCTTGCACTACTGATGGCAAGCATGATCGCCGCAACCGGATGCTCCGGGCCCTCCGAGGAGGCGCTCCCTCCTTCGGCGAGCCCGGCACTTCAGTACAAGATAACGTCGGAAGCTTGCGATGCGCTTGACTACAGCTTGCTGGATCCGGTCCTGCCGAACGCTAACGTTGTCTTCAACGCAGCCCACCCGAACGCCAAGCACACCTACAATTCTTTAGTGGACAACTTTCTATTGAGCAGTGGCACGTTCTGCGTGCGAAACTACGACTTCGGCGGCAACGAGTACGGCGGATTGTCGGTCGCACTCGCCGCCTACAAGTCCGCGGATGGTCCACTAATACCCTGGAAGGGTCGACTCAACGCCGATAAGCGAGTCGCAGGTTCCATTCCTGCCGGCGTCGAACTCATGTCCTACGACCTAGCAGGACCGGACTACAACATCTACATTTGCGATAAAAATCTTTACGCCGAGATTCTAGTAAACACCGCCGGCCCACCAGAGAACATTTTAACGACATCCGTAGATAAGTTTGCAAGCCATGTCATCGAAGTCCTACGTGCCAACTTCATAGTCTAACGGCGAGTTCTGTGCGGTCAATTATTCACCTTCGCCGGTTCTATTTGTCCGCCGGAATATTTCTTGATCGCCAAAAGGTCGGTCGCCACCAGTAGAGTACGGTCCGATCATCCGGCCATGGTCGCTCCTGATCACCGTTCTCCTCGAAGCTATCGATAGCCAGATCAATGACGCGAAACCCCTGCTCTAGCGGCTCATCGAGTTGCGGCTTTCTAACTTTTTGTCGTAGACGTTGCTCACAAGCGTGAATCTCCAGGAAGTTGAGCTGGGCTTCCACAAGAGACGGCTTGTTCGCGCCCCCTTTGTAGAGCGGCCAGCGAAGTTGAACTCCATCATCCTCCCAAAAGCAGATCGGACAGATCAAATGCGAACCTGGCGGGTCTTCATGCACTAGATGTCCGCAGCACGGACAAGGCCATCGCCGATGGGGTTGCGTCATGGGATTAGGGCTCCTGATTGCGAGTTGAAATATTCCATCGGATTGTCGGGTACAAAGTACGTTACGATTCCCCTACTGCCGTGATACCAAACTCGCCGGTGGCGGGATCAAGGAAGTACTTTGTGCTGCCGTCCTGCTTCACCAGAACGCCTGGCCTACGACCAGAGCAGGTGCACCTCTCGGCGTACGAATCCCACATCAACGGCGCCGGCGACGAGAACACTTCATCACCTTTGGCATCCCGAGCCACCAGGCCGCCACCCTCGGCCTTGCGAGCGGTCACCCCGTTGGTCGACAGCCCGAACTTAATCTCAGCCAGCTTCGGGTTCGCCGCCGCCTCCCGAGTACGCACCACCAGTACCTCGGAAAAGCCCAACGCCTGCGCGGTGACCCGCAGGTCGACACCCGGCAGCACATCCCGGTACGTCGCCGTGTCACCCGCCACCACCGGTGCCGGCAGGCGTCCCGGCCACGACATGGTCAGCGACCGCTCGCCGTGCTTGAGCTGCGCCAACGGGCCATCGCCGCCACCGGAGAAGGCCACCGGTAGCACGGTTGCCCGCGGCTCGACCCCATCCGCGGTCGCCTTGAGCGTGGTGTCGACCGACACCCAATTGCCACCCTTACGCACCCGCACCGGCTCGATGCTCTCCTCGAGCGTCTGGGAGCCATCCGGGTTGAGAAACGTCTGCGATACCTCGGTGCGCGCGGAGAGGATCTCCACTGGCCGCCCACAAACCCCGACCATCCGCTTCGCCGCACCCACATCAGGCTGGATGTCTACACAGGATGAGGCCGGTGGCGCTGCGATGGCTGGCGCGGGCGGCGATGCCACCACGAACCACCCGCTCAACGCGGCCAGCGGAACCCAAATCAGCCTTCGGACACGACGTTGCCTAGGCATCCCGGCCTCGCCGTGCGGTCACCATGCGTGGCGCTCAAATCACACGCGATGAGGAAGGTGCTGTCAACGTCGATATCCACAAGATCATCAAATTGCCCGGCTGCTCAGCTCGCCAGAAACGCACAGATCCGCACACTCACATCTTTTGTTCACATCGGACATTCGAGGATCAAAGGCTAACCTCATGATCAAGGCGTCCCTCACGTCGTTATAGCGACATGAAGGACGCCCTGATCATGACGAGAGGGGCCTAAGTGGACAGCGAGGGACGCGCGGTGGTGCGCGCGGTCGCTAGGGTGCCGAATCATGAGATCCTTGCGGTTTACGGGGGCCGTCGCCGCCGCGCTGCTCGCGACCACGACGCTGGCGGCGCCAGCGCGTGCCGCTGAGCCGTCCGGCTATACCGGTGTGGTGCGCACCGAGGCGGGCGAGCCGATCCAGGGTGCGTGTCTCACGCTGTTCCGGACCGAGACCACCGTCGCGGCCGAGTTCTGCACAGATGCCGACGGTCGATACACGATCACCGGCGTACCTACCGACGTGACCTACAAGGTGCGGATCCAGGCCACCGGCTACCGCACCCGGTGGTGGTTCGACAGCCCGAACTACTTCAACGGCGAGAGCCTGTGGATTCCCAGCACCAGCGTGATCGAACAGGATCTGACGCTGGGCGTGGGCGCCGGAACGATCCGGGGTCGGATCACCGACGAGCTCGGAGCGGCGGCGGACGCCACGGTCTACGTGGCGCCGGTGGACCGCCACGGCGAGTTTCGCGCCTACACGTGGCATCTGGGTGATGGCCGTTACGAGATCGACAATGTGGCGCCCGGGCAGTACCGGATCTTCATCAATGACAACCGGCACGGCATCCAATGGGTGCCGCAGAAGGACAACCGGGAGGACGCCACCGTCTTCACGGTGACGGACGGCGCCACGGTGGTGGTCGACGAGCAGTGGCGGCCGCTCGGCACGGTCGAGGTCACGGTCACCGACGCCGACACCGGTGCACCCGTACCGCACCCCTGTGTCTACATCAGAAGCACGATCAACGACGGCACCGCGTGTGGGGCCGACGGCTTGGTGCGGGTCACCGACGTGCAGCCGGGCGACTGGGAGTACACGGTTTCCGGTGGTGCGACGTACTTCGGCGTCGACGACGGCCGCCGTCTGCGGGTCGGCCACGGCGAGACGGTACGGCTTACCGCACAACTGGCGCGCGGCGCGGCCATCACGACGACCATCGTGGACGCCGCCACCGGTCAGCCGGTGCCGGCGATGTGCGTCACGCTCATCGTGCCGACCGGCTTCGGGCAGGGCGCGCCCGGCACCCGCACCTGTTCCGACGACAGCGGGGTCCTGGCGATCGGCCCGCTCACGAGCTCCGGCAAGTACCAGCTGTACGCCAAACAAGGCCGCAATCCGTTCCAGCCACCGCCGATCCTCTACGGCGACCAGTGGGTGACCGCCAACGGCGGCACGGGAGACCAGCGGCAGGCGACGATCGTGACGGTCACGCCGAAACGGACGACTGCGATCCCGCCGATCCGGGTCGATCGTCCGGGTGCGATCGGCGGCGTGATCCGGGACGCGGCGACGGGCGCACCCGTTGCCGGCGTGTGTGCCTACCCGTTCGCCTACTTCGGCGACTCCCGCGGCATGGAACGAAACTGCTCCAACGCACAGGGTCAGTACACGGTCAACGACCTGGGGCCGTATGACTGGCCGATCGAGTTCACGCCGAACTCCGGGAGCGGGTATGCGTGGCAGTGGGCCGGCGGCGCCGCCGATCGGTTCGACGCCAGGCTGACCAGGGTGACGGCCGGTCAGACCGCGCCCCTGGACGCCCAACTCGTCAAGGGTGGCGTGTTGGCCGGCACGGTGACCAACGGCTCGAGCGTCGTCGACCTCGGCTACGTCTGGAGCTACAACGCCCGGACCGGCGACCTGGCCAGCGCCTCCTTCGCCAACATCCGTCACGACGGCACGTTCGAGCTGCGCGGCCATCCCTCGCAGTCGGTGTACGTGCGTTACATGTCTGAGACGTCCGGCTGCTGGTACGGAACGGCGCCGGACTGGGTGCCGCGCCCGGCGCGGGCGCGGCCGGTGACCGTGACGGCCGGCGCCACGACGACGATCGCGATGGACATGGGACGCACCTGCGCCCCACCACCCCGCATCTGACCTCCATGATCAAGGCGTCCTTCAAGTAGTTCTAACTACTTGAAGGACGCCTTGATCATGGGTGGAGGGTGATTTTGCCGACGACGGCGCGGTCGGTGAGCATCCGCAGGGCCTTGGGTGCGTCGGTGAGCGGGAGGCGCACCGCCACGTCGGGCTGGAGCTCACCGGTGCGGAGCAGCTCGATGACGGTCGCCAGGTCGTCGTCGAAGTGTTTCTTGTGGTTGATGGAGTACATCGTCCACTTGCGACCGCTCGACCGCAGCCACCACCACGCCATCCGGGCCAGCGCCGACAGGTAGGGCGCCATCGGCCAGCCGTCGCCATCCACAGTAGACGCACTGCCGTACACGATCAGGATGCCGCCGCGACCGAGCGCGCGCCAGGACTCCCGCAGGCCCGGGCCGCCGGCGTGGTCGAAGACCGCCGCGACGCCGCCCGGCGCCAGCGCGCGGACCCGATCCGCCAGACCCGGCTGCCGGTAGTCGAGCGGGATCGCGCCCAGTGCCCGCACCTGGTCGTGCTTGCCCGGCGAAGCGGTGCCGATCACGCGGGCGCCGGCGCGCAGCGCGAGCCGGACGAGCAGCGTGCCGACGCCGCCCGCCGCGCCGTGCACCAGCACGGTCTGCCCGGGCTGGACCCGCGCGACGCGGTGCACCATCTGGTAGGCCGTCACGCCGTTGGTGATGAGCGCGACCACCTCCCCGGCGTCCAACTCGTCCGGCACCGGCACGAGGTGGGCGGCGGGCAGCACCACCTGTCCGGCCCAGGCACCGGTGCGGGTCATCGCGGCGACCCGCTGGCCGACCCGCACCGCCGCACCGGGCCCAGCCGCCTCGACCCGACCGACCAGGTCGTATCCGGGCACGAACGGGAACTTCGGCTGGGCGTAGTAGCGCCCGCGCACCATCTGCACCTCGGCGAACGCGACGCCGGCCGCCTCCACCCGGATCCGGACCTCACCTGGCCCCGGCTCAGGCAACTCGTGCTGCCGGACTTCGAGCATCTCCGGCGTGCCGACCCGCGGCATGACCACCTGCGTCGTCTTCATTGCTAGATCCTCTCACGTCTGTTAGAAGCTCTAACACAGGTTAGACTCTCACCTGTGGAAAGCGCAACCCGCCGTGAGCGACTGAGAGCACAAACCCGCGACGAGGCCAAGGCGGCCGCGCTGCGGCAGATCGCCGCCGCCGGCCCGCAGTCGCTGTCGCTGAACGCGATCGGCAAGGAGCTCGGGATGACCGGGCCGGCGCTGTACCGGTACTTCGCCGGCCGCGACGAGCTGCTCACCGAGCTGATCAGCGACGGGTACCACGACCTGGCCGACGCCGTGACGGCGGTGACCGCGCCGCCGGACGCGCCGCCCGCGGACCGGATCCGGGCGCTGGCCCGGGCGTACCGGGGCTGGGCGCTCGCCCAGCCGCACCGCTACCTGTTGCTGTTCGGCACGCCGGTGCCGGGATACGCCGCGCCCGCCCACACGATCGCGGCGGCGAACCGCACCCTGGCCGTCCTTCTGGCACCGATCACCGAGCTATGTGGAACGGCTACCGAAGAGTCCATATTGGAGCGGCAACTCGCGACCGCGCTGGCCGATCGGGACGGCAACACCGGCTGGACCGGGCGCGCGCTCCGGCTCGGCGTCACCTGCTGGACCCGCATGCACGGCGTGCTGAGCCTGGAGGTCGAGGGCCACTTCACCACGATGGGCTTCGACCCCGCCCTGCTCTACGAGGCCGAGGTCGACGACCTCATCCGCACCGCCTCCTCCCCATGATCAAGAACGCCTTGATCATGGGAGGTTGGCGGACCGGAGTACGGTCCAAGCATGGGCAATGACCAGCGCTCGGACCTCATCGTCGACGTGCTCCTGCGGGAGTTCGGCGAACTGATGGCGCTGGACCCGGCGGCGTTCCGGCGCAAGTTCCGCAAGATGGCCGCCTCACCGTTCGCCTTCTACCGGGGCAGCGCCGCCCTCTTCTACGCGGACCTGACCGGTGACTTCGCCGACGACCGATACCTCGACGAGTGGACCGGTCGGGTGTGGATCCACGGTGACCTGCACGCGGAGAACTTCGGCACCTACATGAACGCGTCCGGCCAGCTCGTGTTCAACGTCAACGACTTCGACGAGGCGTACGTGGGGCCGTTCGTCTGGGACCTCAAGCGCTTCGCCGCCAGCGTCGCCCTGATCGGATACGCCAAGGCGCTGTCCGACGCGGTGATCAGCGACCTGGTGAGCCGGTTCGCGACGGCCTACCTGACCGAGCTGCGGGCGATCGCCGCCGGTGGCGACGACGCGATCGGCTCGATCACGCTGGACAACGCGACCGGGGTGCTGCACACCGTGCTCCAGCGGGCCCGGCTGAACACCCGCGTCGAGCTGCTCGGCACGCAGACCACGATCGACAACTACGAGCGGCGCTTCTCCCTCGGCGACGGCGTCTACCCCGTCGACGCGGCGCTGCGCGACGTCGTGATCGACGCGTTCGAGCGATACCTGACCACGCTGCCGGCGGACCCGGCGGCGCAGCGGCCGCTCGCCACGCACATCAAGGATGTGGTGCTGCGCAAGGGGGTGGGCATCGGCTCGGCCGGGCTGCCGTCGTACAACCTGCTGCTCGAAGGGCACACCCAGGCGCTGGAGAACGACGTCGTCATCTACGTGAAGCAGGCCCAGGTGCCCGCGGTGGCCCGGCACATCACGGACGCGAAGGTCCGCGGCTACTTCCGGCACCAGGGCCACCGTACGGCCGAGTCGCAGCGGGCGTTGCAGGCCAGCGCCGACCCGTGGCTGGGCTTCACCGAGCTGGACGGGGTGGGGCAGCTCGTGGCGGAGGTCTCGCCGTACGCGGCGGACCTGGACTGGGCCGACGTGAACGAGGCCGACGAGCTGGCCGGCGTGGTGACCGACCTGGGGCGGGCGGTGGCCCGGATGCACTCGGTGGCCGACGACGAGTCCAGCCACGACCTCGTCGACTTCTCCACCGAGGAGGCGATCGTCGCGGCGGTCGAGCGGGACGCCGCCGGATTCGTGCCGCACCTGGTGGCGTTCGCGCACGCGTACGGCGACCGCGCCCGCCAGGACCATCAGCTCTTCGTCGACCTCTTCCGCAACGGCCAGCTCCCCGGCATCTAGCCCCATGCCCTGATCATGAAGAGGGCGGCGGTGGGACCAGCGGGGCGGTGAGCGCCAGCGGGTCGGGGCGGGACACGCCGCCGATGCCGGATTGCTCGCCGGCGATCTTCTCCTGGAGGCGCAGGATGCCGTGCAGCAGCGCCTCCGGCCGCGGCGGGCAGCCCGGCACGTAGACGTCGACCGGGATGAGCTGGTCGACACCCTTGGTGACCGAGTAGGAGTCCCAGTACGGCCCGCCGCAGTTGGAGCAGGCGCCGAACGAGATGACGTACTTCGGCTCCGGCATCTGGTCGTAGAGCCGCTTGATCGCGGGTGCCATCTTGTCGGTAACGGTGCCGGACACGACCATGAGGTCAGCCTGGCGTGGCCCGTGCGCGAACGGGATCACGCCCATCCGCATGAAGTCGTGGCGGCCCATGCTCGACGCGATGAACTCGATCGCGCAGCAGGCGAGGCCGAAGTTGAAGACCCACAGCGAGTATCGACGCCCCCAGTTGAGGACGAACCGGATGGGCTCGCCGAGCACGTCTGACAACTGCACGACACAAGTCAACCACAGCGACCTTGGTCGCAACCGATCCCGCGGGCAGCACGTGTTACCGCCGTCTCGACCAGTGATCGAGATTCACATGGGGAGGAACAGTGCAATTGTCCACACCACCGCGCGTCGACGAACCGCCGGGTCCTGGATTGACGGCACCCGGGATCGACTTCGACGAGTTCTACCAGACCCACTTCCGCGCCCTGACCGTGCAGCTCTGCGCGTACACCGCGGATTTGGGCCAGGCCCAGGACCTCGTCCAGGAAGCCTTCTGCCGGGCCTTCGCCCGGTGGGACAAGATCGTCCGGTACGACGACCCGGTCGCCTGGGTACGCAAGGTGGCCTGGAATCTCGCCACCAGCCGGTGGCGCCGCCTGCGCACCGCGCAGCTCTTCCTGCGCCGCCAGCGTGAGGAGCACGTGCCCGGGCCCAGCCCGGACCGGGTGGCTCTGGAAGCGGCGCTCGCGCTGCTGCCCGCCAACCAGCGCCGGGCGGTGGTGCTGCACCACCTCGCGGACATGCCGGTCTCGGAGATCGCCCGCCAGGAGGGCGTGGCCGAGGGCACGGTCAAGTCCTGGCTGCACCGGGGGCGCGCCGCGCTCGCCACTCACCTGACCGAACACAAGGAGGAGAACCGCCGTGACTAACGACAACGGATACCTGGACAGCCAGTTCGCCGCCTACCGCAACGAACTGATCGGCGATGTCACACCGGCCGGGCCGGCCGCCGTACGCGCGACGGTGCGCCACCGCCGGCGGGTCGCGGTCACGACCGGCGCGGTGGTCGCGCTCGCGCTCATCGCCGGACCCGCCGCCGGGTACGCCGCGCTCAGCCGCGGCCCCGCACCGCCGGACCCAGGGTCGTCGACCGCGCCGACCCCGCCCACCAGCCCGACCCCGTCGGCCACCCCACCCCCGTCCCCGTCCGCCTCCCCCTCCGCCACCACCGCGCCGGAGAACCCGATCACCCGCACCGAGTTGCTGAAGGGCAAGGTGACCCTGGTGGACTGGTGGGGCGACGCGCCCTGCACCACCGAGGGCCGGCTCAGCAGTGCGGCACCGCGGGATTCGGGTAACTGGCTGGAGGCCCTCGACCACGCCGACGTCGACCAGGACGGCACGGACGAGGCGGTCGCCACGATCCAGTGCGTGTTCGGCGGCAACTACACGATGCGGCAGGTCGCGGTCTTCGACCGGGACGCCGCCGGCAAGATCATCACGATGGGTCAGGTGCTGTCCGACCGGCCGCCGTCCCTGAACATCCAGCAGGTCGACGCGCGGGCGGACGGCTCGGTGCGGGTGCAGGTCAGCGACCTCTTGCACCCCGCGGACCAGGCACAGAAGCAGTGGCGCACCTACGGCTGGGACGGCGCCACGTTCACCCAGACCGGCGGGCCCACCAGCTTCCCGTCCAACTCCAAACTGACCGACCTGAGCGTGACCGCGACCGACATCACGTTCAGCGGCGGACGCGCCACCACCACAACCAAGATCCACAATGCCGGGCCCACCGCCACCGACCACGTCTTCCTCGTGCTGGACTTCGCCGACAACGCGGTCGTGCACGACGGCGCCGGCTGGTCGGTCTGCGCGGATCTGGAGAACGACGCCAACGCGATGTCCAACTCGATCTACTGCCGCCTCGACGGCCTCGCCGCCGGCGAGACCCGAACCCTGACGCTCGGCCTGCGCCTCAACGAGACAGAGCTGAGCGCCACCCTCGCGAACGCCACGGTGCAGCGCTGGAACAAGCATCTCGACCCGGTGCCGGACCAGAAGGAGGCGAACAACCAGCACCACTTCGAGGTCCACTGACCCCCAACCCGTGATCAGGGCGTCCCTGTCGTCGTTCTAACGACGACGGGGACGCCTTGATCACGGGTGTGTCCGATTAGAGTGTTCCCTCTTGGGAGAGGAGTGCGGTTGTCCTCCGCCGGTGCCGCCGCAGGCCACCCCGCCACCGCCGAAGTGGGCCTGCGCATCCTGGCGGCCGGTGGCTCCGCCGCGGACGCCGCGGTCGCCGCCGTGCTGGCCAGCGCGACCAGCGAGAGCATGCTCACCGGCATCGGGGGCGGGGGCTTCGCCACCTACTTCGACGCGGCGACCGGCACGGTCACCTGCCTCGACTTCTTCTGCTCGGTACCCGGCCTGGACGGCGACGCCACCGCCGGGCCGATGGTGCCGATCGAGGTGAACTTCGGCGGTGTACCGCTGACGTACTCGATCGGCGGCGCCAGCGTCGCCGTGCCCGGCGTCCCGGCCGGCTGCGGCGAGGTGCACCGGCGCTGGGGGCGGCTGCCCTGGCAGCGGGTCGTCGAGCCGGCGGTCACGCTGGCCCGCAGCGGCGTGCTGTTGCCGGCCGCGCAGGCGCGGACGCTGCCGTCGGTCGCGCCGGCCCTGGTGCCGGGTGTGGGCGCCGACATCTACGCACCCGGCGGGCGCCTGCTCCAGGGCGGCGAACTGCTGCTGCACCCCGGCCTCGACACGGCACTGCAGGTGCTGGCGGAGGAAGGGCCGGCGGTCTTCTACACCGGGCTGTTCGGCGAGTTGATGGTCGACGCCGTCCGCGCCACCGGCGGCACGCTCGGGCCGGCCGACCTGGCCGCGTACCGGGTGCTGGAGCTGCCCGTCGGCCAGGCCGTGCTCGGCGAGCACCACGTGTACGCCCGGCACGACCTCAACGGCACCATCGACACCCTCGCCGCGCTGCCGGTCGACCTGCCGGACCGGCCAGCACCGGAGCGGGCCGTCGCGATCGCGAACGCCCTGCGCCAGGTGGGCATCCAGCGGCTGGGCGACACGACGAACGTGTCGGTCGTCGATCGTGAGGGCGACGCCTGCGTGATCACCACCACGCTCGGCATCGGCGCCGGCATCTGGCTGCCCGGCCTCGGCATCAACCTCAACTCGATGTTGGGCGAAGGCGAACTGATCACCCCGGACCTGGCGCCGGGGCGGCGCATGTCGTCGATGATGTGCCCGCTCGTCGTGGTCGACGGCCACGGCGAGTTGGTGGCCGCCGCCGGCTCCGCGGGGGCGTCCCGCATCCGCACCGCGCTCGTCCACACGCTGGTGCGGCTGCTCGCCGACCGGCTCGACATGCGGGCGGCGATCAACTATCCGCGGTTCCACGTGGTCGGCGACACCGTGCACGCCGAGTACGGCTATCCCCCCAACGAACTGGCCGCACTGTCCCAGGCCGGCTACGCGGTAAACCAATGGCCCGACCTGAACCACTACTTCGGCGGCGTGAGCGCCGTCGGCCGCGCCGGCGCCGCCGGCGACCCCCGCCGCGGCGGCGTAGGCGCGTCCCTCCCCTAGCGCCCCCAATCCTTCGTCGATCTTGCACTTGTCATGCCTGAATGCCCGACTTGGAACCTGACAAGTGCAAGATCGGCGCGGGGTCAGCGGGTGGCGCGGATCGCCGTCAGCGTTGTGTGGACGTCGAAGGGGGCGCCGTCGTCGCTTGGCCAGCCGCCGTCGGTGCGTTGGGTCTCGGCCAGGCGTCTCCGGGCGGTCACCAGGAGGTGGTCTTCCGTCGACAGGCCGGTGCGGCGCAGCGCCGCGGCCATCCCGGCCACGTCAGCCGCCGACATGCGGGGCAGCCGCTCGCCCAGCATGATCTGCAGCCGCGCCGACTCGTAGAAGGCGCCCTGGTGGTACAGCACCGCCGCGCCGAGCCAGGCGCTGATCAGGAAGGACGGCCAGCTGCCGTCCGGTCCGACGGATCCGGCGATCACCCGCGCCGCCGCGTCCACCGGCTCCGCGTACGCCGGCAGACCGGACGCCACCAGCCAGAACGCCGCGTTGGTGGTCAGGTAGAGGATCGCCTCGGGGTCGCCGGGCCGCGCCCACGGCGGCGCCTCGCCGGCGAGCGCCTCGTCTTCCTCCCAGGTGCCGTCCGGGCGCTGTTGCGCGGCCAGCCAGTCGAGCGCGGCGCGGGCCGCCGGGCGGTCCAGCGCGCCCAGGTCGTCGAGCTCGGCCAACCGGAAACAGGTGGCGTCGATCGAGGCGACCGTGCCGTTCCAGGTCGCCGGCCAGCCGCCGTTTCGGGCCTGGCCGATCTCGGCGTCGAGGAGCACCCCGTCCGCTGCGGGGGTGCCGGTGCGTAGGTAGGAGAGGCGGGCGCGGTCCACGGCGTCGCCGTGGGCCACGACAAAGCCGATAGCGGCGTCCATGTCGACCACGGCGACAACGTACCGCCCGCGCCGCCGCCGGGCGATGGCTCAGTTACGGATGTGACCCTCGCCCGTAACGACATATTTTGTCGAGGTCAGCTCCGGCAGCCCCATCGGGCCCCTGGCGTGCAGCTTCTGGGTGGAAATGCCGATCTCCGCCCCGAAGCCGAACTCGCCCCCGTCGGTGAACCGGGTGGACGCGTTGACCATCACCGCGGCCGCGTCGACCCGCGCCACGAACTCGCGGGCCGCCCCGACCGACTCGGTGACGATCGCCTCGGTGTGCTGTGACCCGTACCGGCTGATGTGCTGGACCGCGGCGGTGAGCGAGTCGACGACGGCGGCGGAGATGTCCGCGGACAGGTACTCGGTCGCGAAGTCCTCCTCGGTGGCCGGCACCACGGCGTCGTCGTAGGCGGCGACCTCCGGGGAGCCGTGCACCGTGACGCCGGCCTCCCGCAGCGCGGCGAGCACCCGCGGCAGGAACGCGTCCGCGATGTCCGCGTGCACCAGCAGCGACTCGGCGGTGTTGCAGGTGGACAGCCGCTGCGTCTTGCTGTTGAGCACCACCGCGAGCGCCTTGTCGAGATCGGCGGCGGCATCGACGTACACGTGGCAGTTGCCCACGCCGGTCTCGATCACCGGCACGGTCGACTCCTCGACCACCGTCTTGATCAGCGACGCCCCGCCGCGCGGGATGAGCACGTCGACCAAGCCGCGGGCGCGCATCAGCTCCTTGACCGAGTCGCGGGAGGAGGCGTCCAGCAGCTGGATCGCGTCGGCCGGCAGGCCGGCGGCGGCGACCGCGTCGCGCAGCACGGCGGTCAGGGCGGCGTTTGACCGGGCGGCCGACGAGGAGCCGCGTAGCAGCGCCGCGTTGCCGGACTTGAGGCAGATGCCGGCCGCGTCGACGGTGACGTTGGGCCGGCCCTCGTAGATGATGCCGACCACGCCGAACGGCACCCGGATCTGCCGCAGCTCCAGGCCGTTCGGCAGGGTGGACCCGCGGACCACCTCACCAACGGGGTCGGCCAGCGCGGCCATGTCGCGCAACGCCTGCGCCATGGCGGCGACCCGTGCCTCGGTGAGGGACAGCCGGTCGATCATCGCCGTGGACAGGCCCGCTTCCCGGGCCGCCGCGACATCCGCGGCGTTCGCGGCGAGAACTTCCCCGGTACGCCCGAGCAGCGCGTCGGCCATCGCCCGCAGCGCCGCGTCCTTGGTGGCCCGGGTCGCGGTGACCAACATCCCAGCGGCCACCCGGGCTCGCTTCGCCTGTTCCTGAACGCTCACGCTGAAAAGAATAGGCGGTATCCATGATCAAGGCGTCCCTGTGGTCGTTAGAGCTACGTGAAGGACGCCTTGATCATGAGGGGTACCAGGAGGCGGCCTTCATGTCGACGCGGCCATCGCGCATCGGGGTGCCCTCGGCGATCAGCCGCGCCAGCGCCTCCAGCTCGTGTCCTGGCACCACCCGACCGGAGCTGTTCACCACCCGGTGCCAGGGCACCGGGCCGCCGTGGCGGGACATGATGTTGCCGACCAGCCGCGCCGAGGCCCGGCCGGACCGGTCCGCCAGGTAGTCGGCGATCGCCCCGTACGACATCACCCGGCCGGACGGGATGCGCTCGACGACCGCGAGCACCTCTTCGACGTACTCCTCGGGGGTCACGGCGATCACTCTATGAAGCGTGCTCCCGGTGGGCGCGGCGACCCGGTGTGCAGAATGGGGGCGTGCGCGAAGCAGTCACCGGGGCCCGGCGGATCGTCGTCAAGATCGGTTCGTCGTCGCTGACCACCGCCGCCGGCGGGCTCGACACCGAACGGGTCGACGCCCTCACCGACGTGCTCGGCGGCCTGGCCGCCGACGGGCGTGAGGTCGTCCTGGTCTCGTCCGGCGCCATCGCCGCCGGCCTGGCGCCGCTGTCGATCCCGCGCCGGCCGCGCGACCTCGCCACCCAGCAGGCCGCCGCCAGCGTCGGGCAAGGGCTGCTGATCGGGCGGTACGCGGCCAGTTTCGCCCGCCATGACCTGATCGTCGGCCAGGTGCTGCTCACCGTCGACGACGTCACCCGGCGGGCGCACTACCGCAACGCGTACCGGACGCTGCGCAAGCTTCTCGACATGGGCGCCGTGCCGATCGTCAACGAGAACGACACGGTCGCGACCGAGGAGATCCGGTTCGGCGACAACGACCGGCTGGCCGCGCTGGTCGCCGCGCTCGTGCACGCCGACCTGCTGGTGCTGCTGTCCGACGTGGACGGGCTCTACACCGGCAACCCGAGCCGGCCGGGCGTCCAGCGGGTCGAGCACGTCCGCGGCGAGGACGACCTGGCGGCAGTGTCGCTCGGCAAGGCTGGCAAGGCCGGCGTCGGCACCGGCGGCATGATCACCAAGGTGGAGGCGGCCCGGATCGCCACCGGCTTCGGCATCCCGGTCGTGTTGACGTCCGCGCCGCTCGCCGCCGCCGCCCTGGCCGGGCAGCCGGTGGGCACGCTCTTCCATCCGGTACGCCAGCGGCCCACCGCCCGACTCTTCTGGCTGGCGCACGCCACCGCGCCGCGGGGGCGGCTGCACCTGGACCCGGGCGCGGTGCAGGCCGTGGTGGCGCGCCGCAAGTCGCTGCTGCCCGCCGGCATCACCGCGGTCGACGGCGCGTTCACCGCCGGCGACCCGGTCGACCTGGTCGACACGACCGGCGCGCCGGTCGCCCGCGGGCTGGTCAACTACGACGCGGTGGAGCTGCCGTCGCTGCTCGGCCGCTCGACCGGCGAGCTGGCCGCCGCCCTCGGCCCCGGCTACGAGCGCGAGGTCGTCCACCGTGACGACCTCGTCCTGCTCTAACCCATTCAATATGATCAAGGCGTCCTTCCAGTAGTGCTTGATCTTGGAGCGGATTATTCCGTGGGTCATGTCATTGCAGGTGGGGGTGAGCGGCGCGCAACAATGGTGCGGTATCGCTGTCGTCCGCTTCCGGGGAGTTACCGTGTCGCTGCCCCCGCTCGTCGAGCCCGCCGACGAGCTCACCGTCGACGAGATCCGCCGCTATTCGCGCCATCTGATCATCCCGGACGTCGGGGTGACCGGGCAGAAGCGGCTCAAGAACGCCAAGGTGCTGTGTGTGGGCGCCGGCGGCCTCGGCTCTCCCGCTCTGATGTATCTCGCCGCGGCGGGCGTCGGCACGCTCGGCATCGTCGACTTCGACACCGTCGACGAGTCGAACCTCCAGCGGCAGATCATCCACGGCCAGTCCGACATCGGGCGCCCCAAGGCCGAGTCGGCCGCCGCGTCGGTGCGTGAGATCAACCCGTACGTGAATGTGGTGATCCACAACACCGCGCTGGACCGCGACAACGTCAAGGAGATCTTCTCCCAGTACGACCTGATCGTCGACGGCACCGACAACTTCGCGACGCGATACATGGTCAACGACGCCGCGGTGCTGCTCGGCAAGCCGTACGTGTGGGGGTCGATCTACCGCTTCGACGGGCAGGCGTCGGTGTTCTGGGCCGAGCACGGCCCCTGCTACCGCTGCCTGTACCCGGAGCCCCCGCCGCCCGGCATGGTGCCGTCCTGCGCCGAGGGTGGCGTGCTCGGCGTGCTCTGCGCGTCCGTCGGCTCGATCCAGGTCACCGAGGCGATCAAGGTGCTGACCGGCGTCGGTGAGCCGCTCGTCGGCGGGCTGATGGTCTACGACGCGCTGGAGATGACCTACCGGAAGATCAAGGTGCGCAAGGACCCGGCGTGCGCGCTGTGCGGCGAGAACCCGACGGTCACCGACCTGCTGGAGGACTACGAGGACTTCTGCGGCGCGGTGTCGCCGGAGGCCGAGGCGGCCGCGGCCGACGCGACCATCACGGCTCGGGAGCTCAAGGAGTGGCAGGACGCCGGCAAGGACGTCTTCCTGGTCGACGTGCGCGAGCCCGCTGAGTACGAGATCGTCCGCATCCCGGGCGCCACGCTGATCCCGAAGGGCGACATCCTGTCCGGCGAGGCGCTGGCCCGGCTCCCGCAGGACCGGCAGATCGTGCTGCACTGCAAGTCGGGCGTCCGGTCGGCGGAGGCGCTGGCGGCGCTCAAGGCGGCCGGCTTCAAGGACGCCGTGCACGTGCAGGGCGGCGTGCTCTCCTGGATCAAGCAGATCGACCCGTCCCTCCCCGCGTACTAATCATGATCAAGGCGTCCCTCAAGTCGTTAGGACTACGTGAGGGACGCCTTGATCATGGGATGGGGGCGCCGGCGTAGCGGCGGCCGTTCAGGTACGGCCAGGCGTTCGCGACGCAGCCGCGCAGCCCCAGCGTCTGTTGCAGCATCGTCGGCGCCGGCGCGCCCGGCCCGGGACACGCCTCGTGACCGTGACCGAGCTGGTGCCCCACCTCGTGGTTGACGGCGTACGCCTGGTACTCCTCGATCGGCGCGCCGTAGCGGGGCACCGCGGTCAGCCAGCGCGCCACGTTGATGATCACCTGCCCGGGCAGCCGGCACGACGTGTACTGCTCGGTCGCGAGGCCGCCCGCCGCACACATCCGCTCGGACGTGGCCGGCGTGGCGAGGAAGATCGTGAACTCCGCCCCGGCCGGATGGGGTACCCGCTGGAACCGCACCTGACGGCCGGCGATCCAGCTGCGCGGGTCGCCGAGGACGCGGTCCACGGCGACCGCGAAAGCGGTGGGATCGGTGCCCATCCCGTTCTCGACGGCCACCTGGAAGCGCCGCAGCGTGCCGGCCTTACCGAGCAGCGGGCCGCCGCGCGTCGCGTACCGGAACGTGCCGGGCCCGCTGACCGCGTACGGCGACCGGGCCGCGGACCGGGTCACCGACGGCGAGGGGGACGGCGGGGCGGACGGCGACGGGGACGCGGAGGCGGAGAGGGACGGCGTCGGCGCCGCTGTGGTCGGGCGCGCCGGGCTCGCGGCTATCCCGATCGGCCGGCGGGTCTGCGGCGCCGCGGCCGGCTCCGAGGACCGCTCGTCGCGCGCGAGGTCGGTCAGCACCAGCACCGTCGAACACGACAGCAGCGCGAGTACGGCGGCGCGCCTGCGCCGGTGCCGCATCCGCTCTTCCGCCAGCCGCCGCCGCTCCGCAGCCTCCATGGCTCTTCAGCTTGCCAGACATTTCCCGCAAATCCGGACACATTGCCTGTTTTGGAGGCTATTTAAGCGGGCCGGCGTAGCGGCGGCCGTTCAGGTATGGCCACGGGTGGGCGACGCACCCGTTCAGCCCGAGCGTCTGCTGCATCATCACCGGCGCCGGCCGGCCCGGGCCCGGACAACGCTCGTGCCGGTGCCCGAGCTGGTGCCCGACCTCGTGATTCACCACATACGCGCGGTAGGTGTCGAGCAGCGCCCCCGCCGTGACGTAGTCCGGAATCGACTTTCGCCACCGCTCGAGGTTG
The DNA here is from genome assembly GCA_037414955.1 of Actinomycetes bacterium KLBMP 9797. Lineage (GTDB taxonomy): Bacteria > Actinomycetota > Actinomycetes > Mycobacteriales > Micromonosporaceae > Phytohabitans. Next base: position 41,652 of record JBBEWH010000104.1, on the reverse strand, counting down.
ATGATCACCTTTCCGCTGGTGCGGCAGGACGTGTAGGGCCGGCCGCCGACCCGGATGTTCACCCCACCGGCCGCGCACATCCGGAGGGCGGTCTCCGGCGTGGCCAGGAACACGGTGAACTCGTGCGGTGCGCCGTTCGGCACCCGCTGCAGGCGCCGGCCACCGGCGATCCAGCTCCGCGGGTCGCCGAGCGCCGCGTCGACCGCCGCCGCGAACGCCCGTACGTCCTCGCCCGAGCCGTTCTCCACCGCGACCCGGTACCGGTGCAGGGCGCCGGACCGGCCGAACACCGGACCGCCCTCGACGCCGGTCTGGAACGTGCCGGCGCCGGCCCGCGGCACCAGCCCGGCGAGCGCCGTGACCGGTGCCGGAGGGGAGGACGGCGACGGAGACGCGGATGGGGAAGGGGTGAGGGACGGCGCGGGCGCGGAAGGCGACGGCGTGGGAAGCGCGGCCGGGCGCGGTGCCGGCTGGGTGCCGCCCGCGAGTTGCGGCAGCGCGAGCCCGGTCAGGGTCAGACCGGCCGCCGCCAAGATGACGGCACGCATCGCCTTCAAGGGTGGACTGCCTCGGTGCCGACCTCGTCGAGCAGGGCCACCACGCCGCGCGCGACCAGGCGCGGCACCTCCATCTGGGCGACGTGGCCGACGCCGTCCAGGATCAGCAGCCGGCTGTCCGGGATCACCTTGGCCACCTGCGGCGCCACCCGGATGTCGACGAGCCGATCCTGCCGGCCACCGATCACCAGCGTCGGCGCGGTGATCTGGGCGGCGATCCGCCACTGCGAGCCCGCACCGGGCAGGTAGGCGCGCAGGAAGCTGGACACCAGACCGCGCAGCGTGCCGAGGTAGGCGGCTACGTAGTGGTCCGCCTCGTACCGGATCTTCAGCTCTTCGATCGCCTCGATCCGGCGCTGCTCGCAGATCCGGGTCGGATCGGCGAAGCAGGCCTCCGTCACCTGCCGGGCCATGTCCTCCGGCGCGATCTTGGCGAGTTGCCGGGTGGCGAGCCGCTCGGCCAGCGGCACCGCGAGCAGCGGCACCATGCGGCTCTGCAGCGAACGCCGCGGGTCGAGGAACGGCATCGCCGGGGAGACCAGGGTCAGCGTGCGCACCAGGTCGGGCCGGGTGCCGGCGACTCGCACGGCGATCGCCCCGCCCAGCGAGTTGCCGATCAGATGCACCGGGCCCCGATCGGAGTACTCGATCCACCGCACCACCCGCGCGGCGAGCGCGGGCAGGCTGTAGCGGCGGGCCGGGTCGCTGCGCCCGAAGCCGGGCAGGTCGATCGCCTGACCGTCGAGCCGGTCCGCCAGCAGGCCGGCGAGGTCGGTCCAGTTGGTCGAGGAGCCACCCAGCCCATGGACGTAGAGCGCGGGCTCGGCGTCGGGCGAGGTGGCCGGCGTGTCGCGCACATACGTCACGGAACCGTCCAGCGGCACCGCACGGCCCGGCCAGGGTGCCGGCACCGCGTCTGGCGGGAACACCTGGTCCGCCACCAACGTCGCGCGCTTCATCTATCCAGTGTGCCGCAGACTCGCTCCTGATCAAGGGGTCCGACCGGTCATCGCAGGTGGCACTGGGGAGGTGGGCGGGGACTGCGCGACGCCCTTGATCAGGGCGAGAGGAGCGATTCCAGCCGGCGGTTGACGGCACCGAGTGTGGCGCGGACCACGGCCTGGCGGGGGTCGCCGGCCACGAGAGCGGACCCGGCGAGCTGCTCGACCCAGCCGCCACACACCAGGAGCACCACGACGATGGCCACCTCGCAGGTGCCGAACGGCACGACCGCGGTGTGCTCCACAAAGCACCGTCCCCGGTCCGCCGGCTGCTCGGCGGTGCTGAGCAGGTCGTCGATCGCGCCGGCGGCGGCCGTGGCGCACAGCCGCAACACGTACGCGTCGACCGCCGGACCGTTGGCCCGACCCGTCGCGCGCCGCTCGTCGGCGGCGAGCCGCACCTCCACGGTGGCGTCCAACCCGAACGTGCTGACCTGCACCTCGTCGATCATCACGCGCGGGCCCGGGTTCGCCGTTGGTTTCAGCGGTCGCGGCGGCTCCGGCTCCGCGGGGGTGCTCTGCCCCAGCGGGTACCCAGGGTCCAGCGGCCCGGGGTCCGGCGGCAGCTCGGCCGGCGGCGGAGCAGCGGGCGGCGGAACAGCCGGGGGCGGAGTGGCCGGGGGCGTGGCGACGGCCGCCGGCGCACCCGCCGGCACGCGCGGCCCGGACGTGGCTTCCTCCGCTGCCTCCTCGGCGGCCCGGCGGGCGGCCCGGCGGCGGGGCGGCTCGGTCGCGGTGCCCGGCACCGCCGCCCGGCCAGCCGGCTGTGGCTGACTGGGCACATAGGACCCAGGTGGGGCCGGCTGCGGCGCGCGCCCGCTCGGCAACTCACGCGGCGCGGCGGCGAGGCCCATCCGCTCCTGCAGCAGCCGCGCCACCATCCGGCTCACCTCAGCCGGGTCGGCACCGTCGGCGAGGTCCAGCCGGAGGCTGTGCGCGCCGGCCGGGGTGGTGCGCAGCGATGCGTCCCGCACGCCTTCCACACCGCGGACGGCAGCGAGGATCGCCTGGACGTCAAACCCCTCCGGACGCTCACGCGGTTGCTGCGTGTCGTCGCGGCGGAGGTGGCTCCAGATGCGGGTGAGTTCGGGAGCGTCGGCGGCAGGTTCGGGGGCTGGCGGCTCTGGCACGGTGGGCACGTCCGGCTCGGCTGGCACCCGCTGCGGCAGTGCGTCGGGTGCCGGTTCGGGGGGGCGGCGGGTCGGCACCTGGGGCACGGCCGGGATGGCCGGCGCGGCCTGGGCGATCGGCTGAGACGGTGCACTGGGCTCGCGGCTTTCCGGCGACCGGTGCTCCAGCGACCGGCCCTCCAGGGACCGGTGCTCCAGCGAACGGCTCTCCGGCGACCGGTCGGGACGCCATTGCGATGCCCAACCCTCTGAGCGGCTCGACGGGGGTGCTGGCGGGCGCTCGTAGATCGACGTGTCGTACGACGGGGTGGGGCGGGCCGGCGGGGGTCGGAAGCCCGGCGGCACATCGTACCCAGAAGTGCTGGAGTTGTCGGCGGGGGCGATCGCCGGCGCGGCGCTGGGCCCTCCGGGCGCCGCCGGCCGGTCGGACCACCGCGGCGGCATGGGCTCCAGCCGCTCGCGTGGCGGCGCCGGTTCCAAGCGCTCGCGTGCCGGAGCCGGCTCCAACCGCTCCCGCGGCGGCGTGGGGTCCAACCGCTCCCGCGGCGGAGCAGGTTCCAGCCGCTCACGCGGCGATGCCGGCTCCAACCGCTCCCGCGGCGGCGGGTCCAGACGGTCCCGAGGTGGCGGCGGGTCCAGACGCTCCCGCTGCGAGACGGTCGGGGACGTGCCGCTGACCGGCAGGCCGCCGGACGGCGTGGGCTCCTCGACCGCGTGCCGGGCCGCCTCCGCCAGGGGCGGCAGGGCGGACAGCGGCGGCAGGGCCGTCACGGGCTCGCGCTCGACGGCCGGCACCGGCCGCTCGGTCGGGATGGTCGGCGGCGGTGGGGTGAGATCTTCGAGATCCCCCTCGTACGGATAGGGCGGGGCGCTCGACGGTCGCCGGAGCGCGTCGCTGATGGATGGCGTGCCGTAGCCACTGCCGTTGACGTGCTGGCGGGGCTGCACAGGCGGGCCGGCTGGGCTGAGCGGCGAGAGCAGGTCGGCATACCGCGGCGACGCGTCGGCCCAGCCGCGGCTCGCGCCGATGTCGTCCGGGCCGCCCCCGACCCGCCAGGTCGGCCGGATCGGGTCGTTGCTGGGTTCCAATGCGGCACCGGCACTCGACCACGGCGCATCCGCCGCAGCCCAGCCCGAAGGCTCGGCCGAGCCCGCACTCTCATCGTGCGGTCCTGCGGCCTTGCCGTTTTCTCCCGGTGTGGCGGCACCGGGTTGCCCTGATTCGTCCACCGTGCGCTCCTCGGTCGCCCCCGCTGAGGCTACCGTGTGCTTGCAGTGGCGATAAGCCGCAACGTCTGGCTAGTTCGACGGTCGGGGCCCGTTTACCGGTCCGCCGCATTGGTCAGGGCCATCATGAAGTGACGGAAAGTCGAGGTGAACGGCATGGCCGTAGGGTCGGGGAGCGCACCGCCGACGGGGCGGCCCACCCGCCTGCCGCGTTCGGCGCGCCGCAAGCAGCTGCTCGAGGCCGCCCAGGGGGTGTTCGTCGCGCAGGGCTACCACGCCGCCGCGATGGACGACATCGCGGAGCGGGCGGGTGTCTCGAAGCCAGTGCTCTACCAGCACTTTCCCGGCAAACTGGAGCTCTACCTCGCGCTGCTCGACACGCACTGCGACGCCATCGTGGCCAAGGTGCGGGGGGCGATGAACGCGACCTCCGACAACAAGGAGCGGGTCACGGGCGCGGTGCAGGCGTACTTCGACTTCGTCGACCACGAGAGCGAGGCGTTCCGCCTGGTCTTCGAGTCGGACCTGCGCAACGAGCCAGCGGTGCGCGAGCGGGTCGCGCGGGTGGAGACGGGCTGCATCGCGGCCATCACCGACACGATCATCTCGGACACCGGCGTCAGCCGGCCGCACGCCGAGCTGCTCGCCTCCGGGTTGGTGGGCGCGGCGGAGACCGCCGCCCAGTTCTGGCTCGCGGCTGGCCGGCGGGTGCCGAAAGCCGACGCCGAGGCGCTGCTGGCGGCCCTGACCTGGCGGGGCATCGCCAGCTTCCCGCTGCAAGGCGAGTCGCCTTAACGGCACCGCGTCGCGGTCGGATAGCGTTGCAGCGGACGAGGTTCTGAGGAGGATTCCGTGGAGGTCAAGATCGGCGTGCAGTTCGCCCCGCGCGAGCTCGTGCTGGAGAGCGCCCAGTCGCAGTCCGAGGTCGAGAAGATCGTGGCTGAGGCGATCGAGACGCAGGGCATCCTCACGCTGCTGGACGAAAAGGGCCGGCGGGTGATCGTGCCGGTCGACAAGCTGGCATATGTGGAGATCGCCGAGCGCACCGCCGGTGCGGTGGGCTTCACCGCGCGCTAGTTGTTCAAACCGACCGCGCCCATCCGGAGGGTGTGCGCGGCGGTGAGCCGCTTGAATAATCCCTGCACGCCGGCCTGGTCGCCGGAGCCACTCATGATCAGCATGGTCAACGCCACGCGTTCGCTGGCGACCCGCTGAGCCTGCGAGAGCCCCTCACCGACCAGCCGGCGGGCCCACATCGACAAGCGGTTGGCCACCTTCGGGTCGGTCACGATGGCCGCCCTGATCTCGCTGGCGGCGAACTCGTTGTAGTGCGAGTCGTGCAGCACGTCGAGCACCAGGTCGCGATCCGGCGTGGTCAGGAACGCGGCCACTTCCCGGAAGAAGTCGTCGGCGATGCCGTCCCAGACGTAGGCCTTGGCGAGCGCCTCGAGCCAGTCCTTCGGCTCGGTCAGCTCGTGGTAGGCCTGCAGCGGCGCCACGTACGGCGTCATGGCCTTGTCGGGGTCGGCGCCCAGCTCGGTGAGCCGCTCGGCCAGCCGGCGAAAGTTGACGATCTCGGCGGCGGCCATCTCGCTGAGCAGGGCACGGCGGCGTAGGTCGGGCGCGAGCCGCGCGTCGACGGCCATCCGCTCGAAGGCCAGCAGCTCGGCGTACGCCACCATGCCGAGCAGGTCGATGACGGCCGCGTTTCCATCGGAGCTGAACTGGTCGGACCCCGCCGGTTCTGATGCTTCGGACACGCCCGCAGGCTACCGCCGGCCAGGGCGGTCCGCTCCCCCGCGCCCACCACGCCCCTCTTGAGTGATGTACGCCACAATAGAAATGTGATCCTGAGGCTTGCGTTACGGGCGGAGGTTTCATCCATGCTGGTCGGGTACCATTGACTCGTTGCCGCGGCACTTGATCTTAGAACCCTGGCCGCGGCGCGGTGCGGCCCGCGAGCGCATCGACCACTGTGTTTCGCGTGCGGCCCACCGCCATACCGAAAACCGCGCCCTTGGACGAAGAGGGGCGCACCACGAGAGGGCACCCCTAAAACTCCATGAGTGAGACCCAGGAAACCATTACCAGAGCTCCCGTTCGATCTGACAGTCCGACCTTCGCCGACCTCGGCGTCCGCCCCGAAACCGTGGCGGCGCTGGAAGAGGTTGGCATCACCCGGGCGTTCGCCATCCAGGAATACGCGCTCCCGATCGCGCTGCGCGGCACCGACCTCATCGGCCAGGCACCCACCGGCACCGGCAAGACGCTGGGCTTCGGCGTGCCGCTGCTCCAGCGGGTCTTCGCGCCCAGCGAGGGCGGCGACGGCCAGCCCCAGGCGCTGGTCATCGTGCCGACCCGCGAGCTGGGCCTCCAGGTCGCCAAGGACATCGCCGCCGCCGGCAAGACCCGCGGCGTGCGGGTGCTGCCGATCTACGGTGGCGTGGCGTACGAGACGCAGGTCGAGGCACTGCGTGCCGGCGTCGAGATCCTGGTCAGCACGCCCGGCCGCCTGATGGACCTCGCCAAGCAGAAGAAGCTGCGCCTCGACCGCGTGCACGCGCTGGTGCTCGACGAGGCCGACCGCATGCTCGACCTGGGCTTCCTCGACGACGTCGAGAAGATCCTCGCGATGCTGCCGGAAGACCGGCAGACCATGCTGTTCTCGGCCACCATGCCCGACCCGATCGTCACGCTGGCCCGGCGCTTCCTGCGCCACCCGGTGACGATCCACGCCGGCCACTCCGTCGAGGCCGGGGTCCCGCCGCTCACCAAGCAGGTCGTCTACCGCACCCACCCGATGAACAAGATCGAGGTGGTGGCCCGCATCCTGCAGGCCCAGGCGCGCGGACTGACCATGATCTTCACGCGCACCAAGCGGGCCGCCGACCGGGTCGCCGAAGACCTCGACTTCCGCGGCTTCGCCGCCGCCGCCGTCCACGGTGACCTGGGCCAGGGCGCGCGCGAGCGGGCCCTGCGGGCGTTCCGGGCCGGCAAGATCGACGTACTGGTCGCGACTGACGTCGCCGCCCGCGGGCTGGACGTCTCCGGCGTCACCCACGTCATCAACTACGACTGCCCGGAAGACCCCGACACCTACACGCACCGCATCGGCCGCACCGGCCGGGCCGGCGCGAGCGGCGTCGCGGTGACGTTCGTCGACTGGGAGGACATGCCGCGCTGGCGCCTGATCGACAAGTCGCTGGGCTTGGAGATGCCGGAGCCGCCGGAGACCTACCACACCTCGGCCTACCTGCTCACCGACCTCGACATCCCGACGGACGTCACCGGCACGCTGCCGACGGCGGACCGCACCCGCGTCGGCCTCTCCGCTGAGATCGAGGAAGACCTCAACCCGCGTGCGCGCGGCGGCGGCGCCACCCGGCGCCGCGGCGGCGGCGGGTCGCGTGGCCGATCGGGTACCGCCAGCGCGGCCGCTCCGGCGTCCGGCGAGTCCTCGGCGTCCAGCCGGCGCACGCGCCAGCGCCGCCGGGCCGGTGAGGTCGTCGCGGGCACCGACGGGGGCACGGCGACCGCCGCTCCGCCCGCCGCCGGGGCCTCACCATCCACCGGTGAAGCCCCGGCCAAGCCCCGCCGCCGGCGCCGTCGCGGCGGCAGCGGCAACTCCACCGCAACGGACACCCCCACTTCATGATCAAGGCGTCCCTCACGTAGTTATAGCTACGTGAGGGACGCCTTGATCTTGGGGGTTCAGTGCTGGTAGGCGCCGGCGTCGATGCCGGTCGTGGGCAGCACGTCGCCGTCCAGGTCGTAGGCGTAGCCGAGGTACTCGCCGCGCCCGATCGCCGGGCTACCGCTGGTGAGGTGCAGGTCGGTGGCGCTGGTGAAGCGCGGCTCGGCCAGCACCGAGTCCGCCCCGAGGGTGAACTGCGTGACCGCGCCGGAATAGACCCCGTTGTCCTCGTCGGCGCCGGCACCATCCTCGTACCCGGTCTTGCCGCCCACCTTGATCACGTTGTTGCGTAGCCGGAGGATCTGCGGCGAGCAGCCCGCGTAGCAGACCCAGCCCTCGCTGTTGGCGGTCGGCAGGTAGACCGAGTTGTTGTCGACGATCGTGCCGTTCACCGGCCCCAGCCCGTCGCCGGCGCCCCGGGTGACGAGGAAGGCCGCCTGCGGCTTGCTCGACGTGACGCTGTTGTAGGCGAACACGTTGTCGTCGGCGGTCGCCCCCTGCTCGTGCCCGAGCTCGGTGAAGCTTTCGTTGTCCGACGTGGTGTTGTACTCGATGCGGTTGCGGTCGCCGTTGTAGATCTCCACGGCCGCACCGTCGAAGCCGTAGTCGTCGCTCACCGCGAAGCTCCCGCTGATGACGTTGCGCGAGATGAGGTTGTCGTCGCCGTTGAGCAGCACGCCGAACGCGCCCGAGTCGTCGTCGTCCCCGTTGGTGCCTTCCACCATCTTGTTGTTGTCGACCAGCCGGCTCCAGCGCACCGTGTTGTGATGCGAGGTATCCACAATGGATACGCCGACGACGTTGTTGTCGGCCTGCACACTGTCGACGAGGTTGTGGTGGCCGTGAAACTCGAACCCGGCCCAGTTGCAGCCGCTCGCCCGGATGTTGTTGATGACCCAGTACGACCCGGACACCGTCACGCAGTTGGTCACGGTGCCGCCGATCAGCGGGAGCGCCCCGCTGCCGTACGCGTCGACCGTGATCGGGCTGCCGGCGGCGCCGGAGCGGGCCAGCGTCAGCGTGCCACTCCAACTGCCGCCGCGCTTGAACCGCACCACGTCGCCGGGCTGGAAGGCGTACCCGCTGACCTTGCCGAGCGTGCGCCACGCGGCGCCGGTGCTGGTGCCGGCGTTGGCGTCGTTGCCGGCGGTCGGGTCGACGTAGTAGGTGGCCGCGGCGGCGCCGGCGCTGACGGGGGTGGCTGCTGGGCCGGCGAGCGCGGTCGCGACAGCGAGCGCGAGCACGGCTGGCCGGTACAGACGTCGATGTGGCGCTAAGTTTCACGATTGGGTCAAGCGAGGTCAATAATTGACAATGCCTCGATCCATCGGTACGTGTGAGCCGGTGACAATTATGCGGCAGCGTCTTTGCCGCCCGTTACTGTTTCTGCCATCGGTTCCGCGCCTACGTTGGCGCCCATGACCCGTGCGCACATCCGTCTCCGTCTTCTCGTCCTGCTACCCGTGCTGATCGCGCTCGTCGCCGGCACCGGAATCGCGGTCACGGCGAGCGCCTCCGCGCTGTCGCTGCTGCCCGGCGAAGAGGTCACCATCGACACCGGCAAGCTCAAGGGCCGGGTGCGCGTCGACCGGCGCGAGTTCCTCGGCGTTCCCTTCGGCGAGTCGACCGCCGGCGAAGGGCGGTTCCGCGCACCGCGGCCGGTCGCGCCCTGGCCCGACGTCCGGGACGCCACCCGGCCCGGGCCCGCGTGTGCCCAGCTGCTGTCCCCGGAGGAGGACTGCCTGACGGTCGACGTATACACGCCACCGCTATGGGCGGGCCGCGACCTGCCGGTCATGGTGTGGATCTACGGTGGCGCCTACGTGTTCGGCTCCAGCGGCGGCTACGACCCCGCACCACTGGTCAAGAACAACGTCATCGTCGTCGCGCTGAACTACCGGCTCGGGCCGTTCGGCTTCCTGTCCCTACCGGACCTGGAAGGCGAGGACGCCAACGGCGCGTCCGGCAACTACGGGCTCATGGACCAGGAGCTCGGACTGCGCTGGGTGCGGCGCAACATCGCCGCCTTCGGCGGGAACCCTTCCACGGTGACCATCTTCGGCGAGTCGGCCGGCGGCAACAGCGTCTGCCACCAGGTCGCCTCGCCGCGGAACGACGGCCTGTTCCAGCGCGCCATCGTCCAGAGTGGATCCTGTGCGGCCCGCCACGGGCTGACTGCGGTATCCAAGGACGAGATCCGCCGGCGCAGCCGGGCCTTCGCCGAGGAGCTGGGCTGCACCGACCCGGCCACCGAGGTCGCCTGCCTGCGCGCCCTGCCGCCCGACAAACTACTCGCCTCGGAGACCACGCAGTTCCAGCTCGACCTCACCTGGGTGCCCAATGTGGACGGCGTGACGGTGCCGCGGCCGCTGGACGAGACCTGGCAGAGCGGCGATTACCGGAAGGTACCGATGATCGTCGGTGGCACCCGCGACGAAGGCCGCACGTTCGTCGCGCTGCTGGACCATTTGCTGACGCTGTCGACGGTCAGCCCGGAGGAGTACGAACGGTTCGCGCGGGACACGTTCGGCGAGGATGCGGACGCCGTGCTCGCGAAGTATCCGGTGTCCGCCTTCGACTCGCCCGACCTGACCAAGGCCACCGCACTCACCGACGCCTCGTTCTCCTGCCCGGCCGCGCTGCACATCGAGCAAGCGCACGCGACCGGTACCCAGATCTTCGCGTTCGAGCTCAACGACGTGGACCCGCCGCTGGCCTTCGCCGACCCGTTCATGCCGATGGGCAACTTCCACGGCGTCGACGTGCTGTACCTGTTCAACTCGCTGCAGGGCATTCCGGCCGTCCGCAACGCCACGCAGCAGCGCCTGTCCGATCAGATGAGCGCGGCGTGGGCCACGTTCGCCCGCACCGGCGAGCCGGGGAAGGTGGGCGGCACGGCGTGGCCGGCCTGGACCCCGGAGGAGCCGCAAACGATCGAGCTGAACTCAGCCGGCAACCGCCTGAGCGCGACCGTCCCGGCCGACCACAACTGCGACTTCTGGACCCCCCTCATCACCCTCTAGCCCTCCTTCATGATCAAGGCGTCCCTCAAGTATTTATAACTACTTGAGGGACGCCTTGATCATGGGCAGGTCACGAGCCACCGGGAAGCGCGACACCCAGCGCCCGATGAGTCGATCTAGTCGAGTTAGGGCGTCATAGCGACCCCAACTCGACTAGATCTACTCCTACGCAGCCCGCCCGAACGGACCACCAACCGATCAGCGCCCTACCCCCACCTCCGCCGCCGTCGGGTAAGCGTCAGCCAAGGATCAACATCGATGGCGTCGCCTATTGTAATTAGTGGGCTACAAGGGGTGATGACCATGTTGTTGCCATTGCGATCCATCGTCTCGCATTTTGACATTGGCGATCGACTATCAAGCGTGGTCACTTCTTCGTGGCGGCCGTCATGATCGAATCGGAAGAGCCTATTCCCACGGCTGCTGACCGGAATCTGCAGGCGCGCGAAAACCATACGGTGTACCAAGCGGCCAGAGATCAGCACATCTACTATCGCGAGACGGCATCTCGGACGCCCTCTACACTCCCCCGCGGGACCGCAACGTTCGTCGGGCGCGATCAAGAACTGCGCGCACTCGTCGATGCGGTACGCCGTTGCGTAGAGCGCGACGCCATCATTCCAATCTTCGCCATCGAGGGCATGCCCGGCGTGGGCAAGACCGCACTCGCCGTCCACGCCGCTCATCTACTTCGAGATCAATTTACAGACGGACACTTCTTTATCGACCTACATGCCCACACGGCTGGACGACCGCCGGTGTCGGCGGAGGACGCTCTGTTCGCCCTGTTATCGGCCAGCGGAGTGAAGCCACCCGAGATCCCGGCGAGCGTCGACGCGCGCGCCGCGCTGTGGCGAAATCGGCTCGCGAGCGCCAAGGTGCTCCTCATCATCGACAACGCGATGGCGCGGGCCCAGGTCCAACCGCTGCTACCCGGCACCAGTCAGTGTCTCGTCATCATCACCAGCCGGCGACGCCTCGCCGCTTTGAGCGCCTATCAGGCCGCCGTGACCCTCCGGTTGGCCACGCTGCCATCCGATGACGCCACGACGCTCTTCAGCGTCATGGCTGGTAGGCAACCACAGGGAACCGAGGTCGACGCCGTCAAAGAACTCGTCCGGTTTAGCGGCTACCTGCCGCTGGCGATCTGTCTACTCGCCGCCCGGCTCCGACCGGAGCCTCAGTGGCTGATGAGAGATCTTCTCGATGAGTTGGGTCAGGCGACGGACCGTCTTGCCCACATGAAAGGCGAGGACGTCGCCGTGGAAGCGGTCTTCGACCTGTCCTACCGGCGGTTACCGTCGCCCCGACGGCGGTTCTTCCGCCGGCTGAGCGTCCATCCAGGGCCCGAGCTTGACCGCTACGCCGCGGCCGCGCTCAACGGCATCACACCAGCGCGGGCAGAAGAGCACCTCGACGCCCTGTACTACGACAACCTGATCGATCAGCCAACGCGTGGCCGGTATCGCATGCACGACCTCATCGGCGCATACGCGAGCCGGCTCGCCCTCAGCGATGCTCCGGCCGACCGGCAGCGTGCCTTGGCCAACCTGCTGGACTACTACCAGAGCGCGGCACTCACCGCGAACCACCAGCTCTCCCGACGTGGATCGCCACATGCACCAGTGGCCAACCCATCATCGGCGTTGCCCACAATGGCCACCCGCCAGCAGGCTCTCGGCTGGCTGAACGCGGAGAAAGCCAACCTCCTCACGTGCGCCAAGACCATGTACGCCATCGGCGAACGAGGCCGCCTGACTACTCTTGCCTCCGCGATGGCGACGTACCTGCGCCACGCCGGGCCGTGGGAGGAGGCCGCCTGGCTTCACAAGGCGGCCGCGACGGCTGCCCAACAAACAGGTGATCAGGCCGCTGAGGCACGCGCGAACCATGAGCTTGGTGTCATCCGCCGTCTCATGTCCTGGTACGCCGAGGCAGAGTCGGCCTTACGCCGGGCGCTCGACACGTACGAACGAATCGATGACCGCTCCGGTATCGCCGCAGCCCGGACACAACTCGCCGCCGTTCAGTGGCGCACCGGCGACCATCGAGGCGCCGCAACCCAGCTCAGTACCGCCTTAGAAATCTTTCGCTCAACCAATGATCTCGAAGGCCAGGCCGATACGCTCGACGAGCTTGGCGTGGTCCGTCACTTGAACGCAGACTACGAAGGTTTCGCCGAGGTCCTACGCCAAGCACTGGCCATCCATGAACAACTGGGCGACCTCCACGGCGCCGCGAATGCACTGAATCAGCTCGGTATGGCCCAACAGCTCACCGATGAGTACCCGAAGGCCATAGGTAATCACGAGCGCGCCCTCCTCGCCTACCGCCAGTTGGGTGATCGACACGGCGAAGCACGTGCCCTAAATTACCTCGGTATCGCCTATTGTCAAATCGGCAACTACGACGCCGCAAAGAGCGCGCTCCTCGTAGCATTGCGCATCCATCATCACTTAGGTTCTCGTTTGGGCGAAGCAAACTCGCTCGACTACCTTGGCATCGCGTATCGCCAGACCGGCGACTATGAAACAGCCGAGCAGTACCTGCACCGGGCGCTGATTATGTATCAAGAGCAGCGAAACGTGGTTGGCGAAGCCGAAACTCTCAACCAATTCGGCGTACTACGTCGACTCACCGGCGACTACTCGACTTCGGCAGAACAGCATGAGCGGGCATTGGCTCTGTTCCAGAGCCTCGCGGATCATCTACGTCAGGCTGAGGTCCTCAACAACCTGGGAGCGCTGTTCCTCGCACAGAATCAGCCGGCCCGGGCTTTGGACCACTATCGCCGGGCCTTGGTCCTGGCACGCCAAGCCCGGAACCCCATGGAGGAGGCAAACGCGCTGGAAGGGCTGGGTCGCTGTGTCCTGCACCTAGGTGGTCCAGGAGACGCCCGCGATCACCTCCAGGGAGCGATGTCCATCTACGAGCGTATCGGTGCGCGGGACGCGGCCAACGCCGTAGCCTCCCTGATCTCAGGCACTGACAACTCATCGGCATCCCGACAAGGCTTCGCCAGCTAGGTGCGGGCAACCACCGCCGCCTTGCATATCGCAGGCTGCAGGCACGGTCGCGCTCACCAAGGACTATCCAGGCAGCAGCACCGTTTACCTATCCGCGAGAAAGGGTACGCGGTCCGCAATCGAGACGCTACAGAACGCTAATAGTCATGCTCGCAAAAGCCATTGATTCCGCCGAGCTATTGACCGACCCTCCTGCCGTTGGGCTAGTGTAGCCACGGTTCCACATTGGGCAACCACAGGTGCACCAAATCGGGCGCCGGCCGAGGGTGCAGTGAGCATGAGGAGATTTCGTGTCCCGGAGGCAAACGCTCGCGGTTGGTCTCTCCCTCATAGCAGGGTTCGTCGTTGCCGCTGCCCTGATTACGGCGGCAGTCTCTGCCAGACAAGCAATCGCACACGGAATGTGGGAAAAAGGCGTTCCCGGCAAGCCGTCGGTCTTGGCGGCTGCGGACGGTAACTACTGGAATCCGCAGTGTCTGACCTGCGGAGAACCACAACGCTAGCCTGGCAGGCATGTGGCGGGGGTGGGTACGCACGGGTGCCGGTGTCCTGGTGGGCACCGGCACCGGGCTTGTCGAGCTGGCCTATCTCACCCTGGGCGGCGCGCTGCTGCTCGTGGCGGCTCCGCTGCCGCCGACCCGGCGGGCCGCACTCGACGCCGTCCAGCGCGGCGCCCGGTGGCTCGCGGAGGTCGAACGCCGGCGGCTGGCTCGGTTTCACGGCGCGGAGAGCGGCGAGGACTACGCCGGGCACCGCGCGTTGACGTATCTGGCGCTGCGCTGGCCGGTCGGCATGCTTGGTGGCCTGCTGAGCCTGCTCTTCGCCTACGGCGTGGCGGTCGGCGCGGTCTGGACGTGGCAGCTGCTGGTCGGCCGCTCAGCCATCATCACGTACACGTCGCAGGTGCTGCTGGGCATCGTGGGATTGTTCGTCGCCGTGCAAGGTTTCATCGGGGTCACCACGCTGGAACGCCGGCTGGCGCGGCGTTTCCTCGGTCCGAGCGAGCGGGAACGCCTGGAGCGCCGCATCACCGAGCTGGCCAGCAGCCGCGCCGGCGTCGTCGCGGCGGTCGACGCGGAGCGGCGGCGCATCGAGCGCGACCTGCACGACGGGGTGCAGCAACGCATCGTGGCGCTGGGCATGTTGCTCGGCCGGGCGCGGCGCACCGAGGGCGACACCGATCTGCTGCGTCAGGCGCACGACGAGGCGCGGCAGATCCTCGAGGAGCTGCGCGACGTGGCGTGGCGGGCCTATCCCGCGGCGCTGGACCACCTCGGGCTGGAGGAGGCGCTGCTCCGGGTCACCGAGCGGGCCGGGGTGCCGGCGCGGCTGCGCTACGAACTCACCGATCCGCTGCCCGGCCCGGTGCAGACGGCCGCCTACTTCGTCGTCTCCGAGGCGGTGACGAACGCGGTCAAGCACGCCGACGCCCACACCGTCGACGTTAGACTATCCACAAAGGACGGCTCGTTGCTCGTACACGTGACAGATGATGGTGTCGGCGGGGCTGACCCCGCCGGCGGTGGCCTCGCCGGTCTGGCCCGGCGCGTGGCCGCCCTCGACGGACGGTTCGAAGTGGACAGCCCGCTCGGCGGACCGACCCGGATCGTGGCGGAGCTGCCATGCGGGTGATGATCGCGGAAGACTCCGCGCTGCTGCGCGAAGGGCTCGTCCGGCTGCTGGCCGCCGAGGGCCACGAGGTCGTCGCCGCCGTCGGCGACGGCGACGCGCTCCTCGCGGCCGTCGCCGCCGATCCACCGGACGTGGTCGTCGTCGACGTGCGGATGCCGCCGACTCACACCGATGAAGGCTTGCGCGCCGCCCTCACGCTCCGCGGCACGTGGCCGCGCGTCGGGGTCCTGGTGCTTTCCCAGTATGTCGAGCGCCGGTACGCCGTGGAACTGCTCACCGCACACACCGACGGTGTGGGATACCTGTTGAAGGATCGGGTGGCCGCGGTGAGCGAGTTTCTGGAGGCGCTGGACCGGGTGGGCAGCGGCGGCACGGCGTTCGACCCGGAGGTGGTGCGGCAGTTGCTCGCCCGCACGTCGCACACCGATCCGCTGAGCCGGCTCACCGCGCGCGAGCGAGTGGTGCTCGACCATATGGCGCAGGGCCACACGAACGCCAGTATCGCCGAGCACCTGCACGTATCGCAGAGCGCGGTGGAGAAACACGTCAATGCGATCTTCGACAAGTTAGACCTGTCGCACACGACGGGCTACAGCCGCCGCGTGCTGGCCATCCTCCGCTACCTCGGCTCCTGACCGACTCATGATCAAGGCGTCCTTCAAAGTAGCTCTAACTACTTGAAGGACGCCTTGATCATGGGCTAGGGGAGGTCGGCGATGAAGGCCGATATCCAGGCGAGCGGGGCGTTCCAGTTGATGGTCAGCTCGTTTGTCGACCAGGACTCGATGTCGTCGATGTAGCAGAACTGCGCCACGCAACCGCGCAGCTTCTGCTGGGCCAGCGGGTCCTGGATCGACGAATTCGGGCCACCGGAGAGCGTGCCGACCGGCGGGTTCGGCAGGTCGGGGTTGAGCTGCCGGGCGTACCAGCGGCTGTGCTGGTTCTTCGACGCCACCTCGCCGTAACCGGTCACATAGGACATGTTGAGCGCGTTGCGGCCGAGGATGTAGTCCATCCCCTCCAGCACGCCGTGGCGGTACTTGTCCCGCCCGGTCAGGTCGTACGCGGTCGCGATGACCGCCAGGTTGTTGATGATGAGGTTGTTGGAACCCCAGTCATACATGTTGTCGCTCGGCGCGTACGGGATGCCGTACGGGTGGGCCTTGATGGTGGCCAGGTACTTGTCGGCGCCTTGCAGCACCGACGTGCGCACCCGGGTGCGGTCCGGCAGCCGGTTGGGCAGCGTGGCCAGGTCGAGCCGGCCCAGCGCGGCGGTGCTGCCCCAGTCGAAGCCGCGCTCGCGCCAGACGTCGCTGGTGTGGTGCGGGGAGGCGAGCACGAAGTCCCGGTATTCCTTGGCCCCGGTGGTGATGTACAGCTCGGCCGCGGCCCAGTAGAACTCGTCGCTGACGTCCGCGTCGCTGTACGCGCCGCCACCGTTGGCGTCATTGGGATCGGCCAGCCGGTCCGGGTTGGCGACGGCGGCGGCCCACGCGGTCTTCGCGGCGGCCAGGTTGCGGGCCGCGAACGCCTTGTCGTACCGGGCGAACACCCGCGCGGCCTGCGCGGCGGTGGCGGCCAGGTTCAGCGTGGCGGCCGTCGACGGCGGGTGCAGCTCGCGCTTGCGGTCGTCTAGGTGCGGCAGCAGCGGCAGCCCGGTCCACGACTCATCGTGGATCTTGTGATGGGCCATGCCGGCCAGCGGCTCGCCCGCCGGCACCTGCATGCTGAGCAGGAACTCCTGCTCCCAGCGGGCCTCGTCGAGGATGTCCGGCACCCGGTTGCCGCTCTCCGGCAGCGCCAGCGTGCCGTCGCGCAGCCGGGCCCGTTCCCGCGAGCGCTCGTACTCGCTCATCAGCTGGTAGACGGAGATGCCGCCGTTGACGACGTACTTGCCGTGGTCGCCCGCGTCGTACCAGCCGCCGGAAACGTCCAATGTGTAGTCGCAGACACCCGGCTGGCACGGCACGGACGTGTCACCCTGGTTGGGCGCGACGCCGACGTGGCCGGCGGGCCGCCCGTACCCGGGGCGCAGGTCGTCGCGGATCTCGATGCCGCTGCGCTGGGTGTAGTAGAACTTCAGGGCGTCGGCGCGCAGCCGCTCCCAGAAGCCGGCGCCGATGTCGAACGGCCGGCTGGTCTCCCCGTCGGCCACCAGCGTGTATCCGGTGCCCGGCTTGGTGTAGCGGCTGAACGTGATGGTGTGCACGTTCTGCCCGGACGACGCGTCGACGCCGCGCGGCGTGCTCTTGCCACGCGCGACGACCTTGCCGGCGGCGTTCGTGAGCTGCCACGGCAGGGCGGCGGTGGCGTCGGTGACGAGGGTGGCGTTCTTCGGACCGTTCGGCACGTAGCCGACCTGGTTGACGCGCACCCGCGGCCCGGTGTCCGGCTCGTACGGCTCCGCTGCGGCGCCGCCCTGCAGCGAGACGTTGTCGAGGCAGAACCGCCACGGGTCAGCGGCGCCACCGAGCTGGAACACCACCTGCCCGTTCGGCACATCGACCGGCGCCGTGAAGGTGAACGAATAATCATTGCCGGACGGGCTGAGCTCCGGGTTGGCGCCGAAGTACTGCGTCCACGGGTCGGCGCCCAGTTGCACGAGCGCCTTCGCCACCCTGGTCGGTGTGCCGCTGGCGAAGAACTTGTACGCGTATGTCTCGCCCGCCACCAGCGGGATGTCGTTGATGCCGACGATGACGTCCCACGGGTTGCTGGTGCCGCCGGGCACGTCGGCGCACAGCTGCCCACTGCTGGAGTCAAGGGTCAGGTTGCTGGTGCCCCACCAAGGGGCATGGCCGCTGTCGAAGGTGCCGTTGACGATCTGTTCCGGCCCTTCCGCGTATGCGGTCGTGGCGGTCAGCCCGGCGGCCACGAGGCTCACCACCGAGAGGGCGGCGAGCCTTCCGAGAAATCTGGTCACGGTGATCCTTCCCATTGGGAGCGCTCCCAGATTGCCTCCATGTTTCGCGCATGTCAATCCATCGATCATCCCACTCCCATGATCAAGGCGTCCCTCAAGTAGCTAGCACTACTTGAGGGACGCCTTGATCATGAGGTGTGCACGCGGATCATGAGGTGTGCACGCGGCGACGTAGGCGGCTCACGACGAAGTACCCGACGGCCAGCGCCACTGCGACGATGACGGCCTTCTGCAGCACGCCGGCGTACTCCTCGACGCGGGCCCAATTCTCCCCGAGCTGGTAGCCGGCGAGCACGAAGATGGTGTTCCAGATGAGGCTGCCCAGGGTGGTCAGCAGCATGAATGTGGGCAACGGCAGGCGCTCGACACCAGCCGGGATCGAGATCAGGCTGCGGAAGATAGGGATCATCCGCCCGAAGAACACCGCCTTGGTGCCATGCCGGACGAACCAGGCCTCGGTGCGGTCGACGTCGGAGAGCTTCACCAGCGGCAGGCGGGCGAGGATGCGCCGGGTGCGGTCCCGGCCAAGGAGCGCGCCGATCTGGTACAGGACGGTGGCGCCCACGACGGAGCCGATGGTGGTCCAGATGATCACCGACAGGAGACCCATCTCGCCCTGGCTGGCGGTGAAGCCGGCCAGTGGCAGGATGACCTCGCTCGGGATCGGGGGGAACAGGTTCTCCAGCGCCACGGCGAGGGCGGCCCCCGGTGCGCCGAGCGTTTCCATGAGCGAGACGGCCATGTCCGTTGGTGAAAAGTCCTGGATCATGCCGACAACGTTAGGAACGGCCGCTGTCCGGAACCATGCGGTTGCCCACAGGATCCCCTGTGGAAAACCTGAGAGTTTCCGCGCTGGCTACGATCGGGAGCGATGAAGCTCAAGCTGGACCTGCACGACATCTTCAACCGTGGCCACGACATCGACCGTGCGCTGCGCGGCATCATCGACGAGGCGATCGCCAAGAAGGCCACCCTCGTAGAGATCATCCCCGGCAAGGGATCAGGCCAGCTGAAGAAGCGAGTGCTCCGCTTCCTAGACCAAAAGGAAATCCGCCAGCTCTACCACCGCGTGGAGAAGGACTCGAAGAACTGGGGCCGCCTCTTCATCCACTTCCGCTGGAATAACGGACCTCGCCGTTGATCGAGGAAGTTTCGTGGCTATGAAGTCACGAAAAATCGGGACATAATAGCCACGAAACTTCCTCGATCAACGCGCCAGGTGCCAGGTGGCTACGGCCACGAGGTCGCTGGTGTGGGTGCCGGCGATGCCTACCGTGCGGGGGCGGGAGCGGAAGCCGGGCAGTCGGGATAAGCCGTCGCTGGCGTCCGTCACGCGGAATCGCACGGGACCGGTCGTTGGTCGCAGTACCAGTTCTAGTTCTACGCCCTCGGCCGGTGGGGCGTGGAAGACCAGCCCGAACGCCCACTCACCAGCCGGCGAGACCGGCGCGGGAGTGCCGGCCACGCGTGCCGACGCGACCGCGGCGGTCGCCGCGTCGACGTGCAGCGCGACCAGGCGCACCGGGCGCCGCAGCCGCAGCCGCAGCCGCAACGTGCGCTGATCACCGACGGTGCTTGAGGACAGCACGTCCAGCGCCGGCGCGGGCAGCGCAGCCGCCGGCGCTGGGCCGGTCGACAACGGCGTCGAGCCGAACAGCGGGAACTGGGCGCCCACCGACCGGCGCGCCGACACGTACTGCGCCGTCCAGTCCTGCGGCGACGCCTCCTCGCTGAGCCACAGCGCCTGCCCGGTGCCGGCGTCGAGCGCGTACATCAGCTGGCTGGGCGCGGGGTACGCGGCGTCGAACCGGTCTGCCCGCAGGCCCGCGCCGGCCAGAGCCAGCGCCGCGAGGAAGGCGGCCAGCGCCGGGTACGCGGCCCGCCGCCGGGCCCGCATCGCGGTCATCGCGCGCTGGCCGCCGGCTTCGGGCCAGATCAGTTCGAGGATCGGCAGCGTGGCGAGCCCGAGCAGGATGGCGAACAGCGCCGCCACGCCGCCCAGCGCCAGGCCGAGCGCCGGGAACAGCAGCACCACGGTGGGCACCAGGATCAGCACGCCGACCGCCGCGCCAGCGACCAGCACCGGGACCGCGAGGCGCGGCAGTGCCACTGCGACGAATCCGGCGACGGCCCCGGCGAGCGCGGGCAGTGTCGCCAGGTACGACCCGCCGGGCGCGAGCGCCGCCAACACCATCCCGAGTACGGCGAGCCAGCCCAGCCCACCGATGACCAACGCCGCCGGGCCGAGGCGCCGGCGCAGCAACGCGTACCAGAGGAACAGGACCGCGGCGGCGAGGGCCAGCACCGCGCACCGGAACCACAGCGGCCGGTAGAGGTCGGTCAGTTCGGCGTACCCGGGGCGGACCGCGACCAAGCCCACCCACAGCAGTTGGGCCGCGACCGGCGCGGCGAGGATCGGCAGGAGCGCGAGCCCGAACCCGCCGGCCAGGCGGCGCCGGTCGGCGAGGCCGCGGCGGCGCGCCAGCCAGGCGAGCGCGCCGGTGGCGAGCAGCGCGAGCCCGGCCAGCGGCCAGGTGAGCCAGCCGGGATACCGCACGAGCCCGCCCGGCACCGGGAAGTAGGTGGCGTCGCCGCCCGCCGTGAGTGTGGCGAAGTTCACCGCGCCGAACTCACGAGCGAGGGCGAGCGCGTTGTCGCCGTGCTGCTGGAGGCTGGCGCGGTTCATGGTGGCGGGCGTGTCCAGCGGCGTGTGGTAGAGCGCCGCGCCGTCGATGTAGGCGGCGTTGAGCCCGGCGAACCCCGCGTCGAGGAACGGGGTGAAGTCGGTGTCATTGGGCAGCGCGCGGTACACCTCGACGGCGAAGGAGGTGCCGATCGGGTGCGGCGCGGCCCGGCCGTACGCGCCGACCAGCGCGGCGTTGTCGCGCGACGTCTCGAACATGACGACCGGGCCGGTGCTGCCACGCGCCTCCAGGTTCAGCGCGACGCCGCCGCCCGCCGCGAGCGGGTGGCTGCCCACGAACGCGGCCGCGCCGCACAGGCACGCCTCCTCGGCGTCGGTGAGCACGAACACCACGTCGTTGCGCGGGCGCGGGCCGCTGGTCAGGGCGCGCGCCACCTCCAGGATCGTGGCCACCCCGGCGCCGTCGTCGTTGCCGCCCGGTCCCACCTGGACCGAGTCGTAGTGCGCGACGAGGAACACCCGCCCGGTCGGCGCACTGCCGGGTAACCGGGCCACCACGTTACGTACCCGGGCGAACGCGCTTCCCGCCGCGCCGCCGGACAGCTGCCCGGCCTCCGGGCCCACGGTGTCCTGCACCTCGGGGTTCAGGCCGAGGCCGCGCAGCGTATCCACGAGGTGTTCGCGGACCCGGTCGTTGGCCGCGCTGCCCGCGGGATGCGTGGCGGCGCCCACCGTCCGCACGTGTGCGTACGCGCGCGCCGCGCTGAATTCACCCGGTGGGGTGTCGGCGCCGCGCGGCGCCGGTGGGCGGAGGTCGACGAGGGTGGCGGCGCCCACCGCGAGGAGTGCGGCGACCGCGGCGCCGGCGGCCACGACGCGGTGGGGAGGGCGAGCGAGGGTACGGTCGGCGCGTGGCAGAAGCGTGACGGCCATGCCCACATCATGGGTGGTCTGGGTCGCATGTGTCCGGTCCGGTGGCCTAGCGTGTGCGCATGACTCGTGGCATCGGAGGCCCCGCTGCGCCGGGGGCGTACCCGCACGGCGGGCGCGGTCCGAACGCGAGCCTGCCCGAGGAGCGCATTCGCGTCCTGCTCGTCGAGGACGACGACGCCGACGCGTTCCTGGTCGGCGAGCTGCTCGCGGAGTCGGATGCCCACGTCGACCTGGTGGTCGCCACCAGCATCGCCGAGGCGCGCCAACGGCTCACCGGGATCGACTGCGTGCTACTCGACCTGGGCCTGCCCGACGCGCATGGCCTCGACGGGCTGCGCCAGGTGCTCACCATGGCCGGCCCGGCGGCGGTCTGCGTGCTCACCGGCCGGCAGGACGAGCACGTGGGCATCGACGCGGTCGCCGAGGGCGCCCAGGACTACCTGCTCAAGGGCCAGGTCGACGGCGTGCTGCTGGTGCGCGCGCTGCGCTACGCGGTCGAACGGAAGCGCTGGGACGAGAACGCCCGCCGGCTGCGGGAGGTCGAGCTGCGCCAGGCCGAGTCCGCGCGTCTGGAGCGCGGCCTGCTGCCGCAGCCGCTGATGACCACCGAGCAGGTCCGGATGTACCCGTTCTACCGGCCCGGCCGGCACGCCGCGGTGATCGGTGGCGACTTCTACGACGTGGTGCAGACCGGGGAGCGGCTGCACCTGATCGTCGGTGACGTGTGCGGGCACGGCGCCGACGAGGCCGCGCTGGGCGTCGAGCTCCGGGTGGCCTGGCGGGCCCTGATCCTGGCCGGCGTCGAGGAGGACGGCGTGCTGCCCGCGCTCGAGCAGGTGCTGATCAGCGAGCGCCGGGCGCGGGAGATCTTCGCCACGGTCGCCGCCGTCTGCCTCGATCTGTCGGACGGCCGGGCCACCGTGCGGCTGGCCGGGCACCCGCCGCCGCTGCTGCTCTCCGGCGGCAAGGTGACGCCGGTCCCGGCGCCGCACGGCCTGCTGCTGGGCGTCCAGCCGCGCCCCACACCGGTCTTTGAGTTCGAATTCGACAGTGAGGACTGGTCGCTGCTCATGTACACCGACGGGCTCATCGAGGGCCGGATCGGCCCGGGCGAGGAACGGCTCGACGTGCCGGGCCTGTGCGACCTGCTCAGCGCGCCGGAGGCGCGGGACGTGCCGCTGCCGACGCTACCGCAGTGGCTGGTCGGCCGGGCCGAGCGGGCCAACGGCGGCCCGCTCGCCGACGACGTCGCGATGCTGCTGGTGACGAGGGGTGGCGGTCGGTGAGCGAGACGTGGACGCTGCGCAAGCGGGTCACCGTGCTGTGCGTGGTGGTCGGCGGGCTGCTGGTGCTGATCGCCGCGCTGGCGGCCGGCACCGCGACGGCGAGCCGGGCCCAGGTCGACACGCTGGTCAACCGGGCCGGCCCGCTGCGGTCCGACTCTGAGGAGCTGCTCACCGCGATGGTGGAGCAGGAGTCGGCGGTGCGCGGCTTCGCGGTGTCCGGGAGTGAGGCCGACGTCGCGCCGTACACCACGGGCATCACGGACGGGCGTGCGCTGATCGACAACATGACCCGCCTGGCCGACGGCGACGAGGAACTGCTCGCCCGGCTGCGCACGGTCGACGAACGGGCGGCGTCGTGGCGGCGGCAGGTCGCCGAGCCGGTGATCACCACGGTGCGCACCCAGGGCCCGGCCGCCGGACAGGCGCTGCTGAACGCCGACGCCGGGCAGCGCTTCGAGGCGGTCCGGGCGGCCGTGGTGGACCTTCAGAACGAGATCGAGACGTTCCGGCGGCAGGCGGCCGACCGGGCGAAGGAGAGCAGCAGCGTCCTCGTGCTGCTGCTGGTGGCCGCCGCCGTGATCGTCGTCCTGGCCGGCGTGGCGCTGCTCGTGTCGCTGCGGCGGATGGTGATCGAGCCGCTGACCGATCTCGCCGGCACGGCGCGGCTGATCGCCCGCGGCGACTACGAGCATGACATCGACACCGACGGGCCGCCCGAGCTGGCGCAGCTCGCCCGCGACATCGACGGCATGCGCCGGAAGATCGTCTCGGACCTGGCCGAGGTCCGCGAAGCGCGCGAGCGGGTCGAGTGGGTCAACAACCAGCTCCAGATCCAGGCCGAGGAGCTGCTGCGCTCCAACCGCGACCTGGAGCAGTTCGCGTACGTCGCCTCGCACGACCTGCAGGAGCCGCTGCGCAAGGTGGCGAGCTTCTGCCAGCTCCTCCAGCGGCGCTACGCGGGGCAGCTCGACGAGCGCGCCGACCAGTACATCGCGTTCGCCGTCGACGGCGCCCAGCGGATGCAGCGGCTGATCAACGACCTGCTGGCGTTCTCCCGGATCGGGCGGGTCACGTCCGGCTTCTCCGAGGTCGACCTCGACGCGGTGATGACCGAGGTGAGCAGCCAACTGGACGCCGCCCGGCGGTACGCCACGGGCGAGGTGGTCTGGTCCGACCTGCCCACCGTGCACGGGGAAGAGGCGCTGCTCACCACGCTGCTGGCCAACCTGGTGTCGAATTCGCTGAAGTTCCGCCACCCGCAGCGACCGCCGCGGGTGGAGGTGACCGCCCGGCGGGTCGGCGAGGAGTGGGAGATCAGCTGCCGCGACAACGGCATCGGCGTCGAGCCGGAGTTCACCGACAAGATCTTCGTGATCTTCCAGCGGCTGCACGCCAAGGACGCGTACCCCGGCACCGGCATCGGATTGGCGATCGCGAAGAAGATCGTCGAGTATCACGGAGGGCGGATCTGGGTAGACCCGGAGGTGACCGGCGGCACGATGATTCGCTTCACGCTACCGGCTACGGTCGACGCCCCGGTGGAAAGATCAGACGAGCCGTCCTCACCGGCGGTTGAAGTGAAGGAGGTGACCGCATGACCGTTGATGCGAGTCCGAGCCCGATCGAGGTACTCCTGGTCGAAGACGACCCTGGTGACGTGCTGATGACCCAGGAGGCGTTCGAGGAGCACAAGCTGCGCAACCGGCTCACGGTGGTGCAGGACGGCGTCGAGGCACTCGCCTACCTGCGCCGCGAGGGCCAGTACGCGGACGCGGTCACGCCCGACCTCATCCTGCTCGACCTCAACCTGCCGCGCCGCGACGGTCGCCAGGTGCTCGCCGAGATCAAAGACGACGAACGGCTCGGCCGCATCCCGGTGGTGGTGCTGACCACCTCCCAGGCCGACGAGGACATCCTGCGCAGCTATCAGCTGCACGCCAACGCATACGTCACCAAGCCGGTCGACTTCGACCGGTTCATCTCCGTGGTCCGCCAGATCGACGAGTTCTTCGTCAGCGTGGTGAAACTTCCCCCGCGTGGCTGACCTGATCGAGGCTGTGGGGCAGCTGCTGCGCGAGGCGGCGGCCACGGTCGTGCTACCCATGTACCAGCACCTGGCCGAAGCCGACGTGCGGGAGAAGGCGCCCGGCGAGTTGGTGACCGTCGCCGACGCGCGCGCCGAAGAAATGCTCGCCACGGGCCTACGCGCGCTGCTGCCGGGTTCGGCGGTGGTGGGTGAAGAGGGCGTCGCCGACGACCCGGCGCAGTTGACGCGGCTGCACGATCCCGGGCCGGTGTGGCTGGTCGACCCCATCGACGGCACCGGCAACTTCGCGGCCGGACGCGGGCCGTTCGCGCTGATGGTCGCGCTGCTGCGGGACGGCGCCACGACGTCCGCCTGGATCCTCGACCCGCTCGCCGACTCGCTGGCGGTGGCGGAGGTGGGCGGCGGCGCGTACGTGGACGGGGTCCGGGCGACGCTCGACGGCGACCGGCTGGCGGCGGGCGCGTTGCGTGGCGCCGCCCCGACCCACTTCATGTCCGCCCGCATCCGCGCCAGCGTGCGCGACGGCACGCCGCAGATCGGCGAGATGCTGCCCGGCCACCGCTGCGTCGGGCAGGAGTACGTCGACATCGTCACCGGGCGGCAGCACTTCGTGATGTTCTGGCGCACGCTGCCCTGGGATCACGCGCCGGGCGCGCTGCTGCTCGATGAGGCGGGCGGCGTGGTGCGCCGGCTGGACGGCACGGCGTACGACCTGACCGACGACCGCCTCGGCCTGCTCGCCTGCGCCAGTCCCGCCGTGTGGGACGTCGTCCACACCACCCTGCTCTCATGATCAGGGCGTCCGGCCCGGCGCGTCGAAGAAGACCGGGCCCGCGCCATCGTGCGGCAGTGTCCCAGCCGCACGGCCGCGATCGCGCCCTGCGCCGGCGTGCGCGGGCCGGCGTGCCCGTTCATGTCGGTCGCGCAGTACCCCGGGTCGGCCGCGTTCACCTTGATCGGCGTGTCCCGCAGCTCGTTGGCGTACGACACGGTGATCGCGTTCAGGGCGCTCTTCGAGGAGTTGTAGGCCAGCAGCGGGTACTGCGCGAAGGCGTTCGACGGGTCACTCGTCAGGGTCAACGAGCCCAGTCCGCTGGAGAGGTTGACGATCCGCCCCGCCGGCGCGCGCCGGATCAGTGGCAGCAGCGCGTTTGTCACGCGCACCACGCCGTACACGTTGATGTCGTAGAGGCGCTGGAGCGCCTCGACCGGCACCTGGCTCGGCGCCTGCCCCCGCTCCACGAGGACGCCGGCGTTGTTGACCAGGATGTCCAGCCGGCCGTACTCGCGCTCGATCAGCGCCGCCGCCGCGCTCACCGACACCGGGTCGGTGACGTCCAGTTCCACCGGCACGGCGGTGATCCCCTCGGCGGCCAGCTTCTCGGCGGCGGTCGCGCCGCGACCGGCGTCCCGGGCGCCCACCAACACGGTCGCGCCGGCCGCACCCAGGCCGCGCGCGATCTCGTACCCAATGCCCTTGTTGGCCCCCGTCACGAGGGCGATCTTCGATTCGCTCACGGTCCCAGCGTGCGGTGCGCGGGCCGCGCCGAGGAGAGACCGGCTTAACCACGGATCGCCAGTCCCTGGTTGGTGCCGCCCGCCGCGCGGCACGATGGGCGGCATGGATCGCCGCCAACTCGCCGATTTCCTGCGCAGCCGCCGGGCCCGGGTCGGGCCGCAGGACGTGGGCCTGGCCGCTGGCGGCCGCCGGCGCACGCCCGGCCTCCGCCGGGAGGAGGTGGCCCGGCTCGCCGGCATCTCGGTCGACTACTACGCCCGGCTGGAACAGGCCCGCGGTCCGCGGCCGTCCCGCCAGGTGCTGTCCGCGCTGGCCCGCGCGCTCCGCCTGTACGAGGCCGAGCGCGCCCACCTGTACCACCTGGCCGGCGAGGTGCCGGCACCGCCGACCGGCCCGCGCCAGGACGTGCCGCCCGGCGTGCTGCACCTGCTCGACCGGCTCGACGACACCCCGGCGTACGTGATCGACGCGAAGTACCAGCTGCTGGCCTGGAACCCGATGGCGGCCGCGCTGCTGGGCGACCCGACGACCTGGCCGGCCGAGCAGTTCAACCTGATCTGGAGCCTGTTCGCCGGGCCGTACTCGGCGCAGGCGCTCGCCGACCCCCGATCGTCCGCGTTCGCTGACGAGTGCGTGGCCGCGCTGCGCGCCGCCGCCGCGCGGTACCCGGGAGATCCCGGCATCCACGGCCTGATCGCCCGGTTGCGGGCGGCGAGCCCGGACTTCACGCGGCGTTGGGATCGGCACCAGGTCTGCAGCCCGCCGGGCTCGACCACCAAGCAGATCCAGCACCCGGTGGTGGGCGAGCTGACCCTGGAGTGCGAGGTGCTCGACCTGGCCGGGCACGGCCAGCACCTGATCATCTATACGGCGGCGCCGGGCAGCCCGTCGGCGGAGAAGCTCAAGCTCCTCGGCGTGGTCGGCACCCAGTGGACCGCTGACACCCCTTCATGATCAGGGCGTCCCTGTAGTAGTTCTCACGACTTGAAGGACGCCCTGATCATGAGGGCATCCTTAATTCTGTGGCGAGAGTGGTTGATGGGACACATGATTCCGGTACGCTGCGCACCGTGCTTCGTCCCCTGGCTGTCACGCTGGTCGCCGCCGTCGCGGTGATCCTCGGTGGGCCGGCGTTCGCGGCGCCCAACACGGACGACGAGGGCGGCACGAAGACACTACGCGCCGCACTCGAAGCGGCCGCGAAGGGCCACGCCGACGCCAAGGCCAAGCTCGCCAACTCGCAGAAGCGCCAGCTGGAACTGCGGGTCCAGCTCAAGCAGGTGCAGACCCGGCTGGCCGAGGTGCGGGTCGAGGTCGGCGTGCTCGCCGCACAGTCATACCGCACGGGCCGGCTCACGCCGCTCGCCGCGCTGCTCAACAGCGCCTCGCCGGAAGACTTCCTGGCCCGGGCCGGCGCGCTCGAGCAGCTCGCCCAGCGCGACGGCGTGCAGATGCGCAAGCTCACCGAGATGCAGGCGGCGGCGACCCGCACCCAGGCGGCCATCGACAACGAGGTGCGCGAGCAGCAGAAGCAGGTCGCCATCCTGGCGCGGAAGAAGCAGGACGCCGAGCGCGCGCTCGGCAACAGCAGCCCGACCGGCGGGTTCGTCAGCGCCAACTCGGTGGCGGCCAAGCCGGCGCCGCGCAACTCCGACGGCAGCTGGCCGCGGGAGTCCTGCACGGTCGACGACCCGACCACGAGCGGCTGCATCACGCCGCGCACCCTGCACGCGATGAACCAGGCCAAGGCGGCCAACTTCAGGCGATACGTGTCGTGTTACCGCAGCGGTGGCGGCGGCGAGCATCCCAAGGGCCGCGCGTGCGACTTCGCGGCCGCGCCGAACGGCTTCGAAAACGTCAACGCCACCGGCGACGACAAGCAGTACGGCGACCGGCTCGCGGCGTTCTACGTCAAGAACGCCGAGCGACTCGGCGTCATGTACGTGATCTGGTACCGGCAGATCTGGCAGCCCAGCATCGGTTGGCGCTCCTACAGCGGCAGCGGCGGCCCGGCGGCCACCCACACCAACCACGTACACCTCTCCATGCTGTGACCCCGTTCTGACCTCGCGGGCGGGTCAGCCGCGGGCGAGGAGCTGGTCGACCGGGGCGAAGTCGTCGGTGAGCACGACGGCGTCGGACACGAAGTCATCCAGGTCCGCATCGGACAGTGCCTGGGCGCCGTCGGTGAGGCGGGCGCGCAGCGCGTCGAGCGGCAGCGGGGCGTCCGACGCGACGATGACGAAGTTGGCGCCCTCCTCACCGGCCAGCGCGGCGGGCGTGCCGACGAGCGCCACATGCGGGAAGACCGCCGCCACGGTGGCGACCTCGGCCCGGATGAACCGCAACGGCGGATAGTCGATCACGTTCTGGGTATAGATGCCGCCCGGCCGCAGCACGCGGTGGATCTCGGCCGCCATCTCCCGGGTCGCCAGGTGCCAAGGCACCGTCAGGTGCCCGAACGCGTCGCCCACCACCAGGTCGGCGCTGTGGTCGGCCCGCGCGGTGAGCAGGATCCGGGCGTCGCCGACGCGGGCGGAGAGGGCTGGACCGGTGCGCAATCCCAGCTCGCGCCGCGCCAGGTCGACCAGGCCACCGTCGATCTCGTACACGTCGTTGGTGGTGCCCGGCCGGTTGGCGGTCAGGTACCGCGGCATCGTGAACCCGCCGCCGCCCAGGTGCAGCGCGTCGACCCGCTGCCCGACCGGGGCCATGGCGTCGGCGACCGCGCCGAACCACCGGGTGTACTCGAACTCCAGATGGGTCGGGTCGTCGAGGTCCACGTACGAGTGGCGGGCCGAGTTGAGGACCAGGGTGCGCCCGCTCGGCCGGGCCGGGTCGGCGACGACGGTGGCGCAGTGGTAGGCCGTCTCCACGTCGCACGGGTCGGGCGCCACTGTGGACAGGCCGGCGCCGGCCAACCCGAGCACGGCCAGCACCGCCCGGGTGCGGGCGGTCGCCAGCGGCACCGGGTTACGGCCGCGCAGGTACCAACCGAGCGCCAGGCCGCCGCCGGTCAGCAGCACCGCCAAGCTGATCATGATCACGCTGGTGCGCAGCGCGGCCACCAGCACGAAGCCGGTCGCCAGCGTCGCGGTGATGCCGCCGAGCGTGCCGATGCTGGACAGCTTGCCGACCACCCGCCCGGTCACCTTCAGGTCGCCGAGCTGCAGCTTCACCACCAGCGGCGTGACGGCGGAGAGTAGCCCGGCCGGCACCACGATGGCGAGCGCGGTGAGCAGCAGGATCCCGGCGGCCGCCTCGCCGCGCAGCACCTCGCCGGCGTACCGGACCAGCGGCAGCGTCGCGGCGGTGGCGATGCCGGCGAGCACCAGCGCGGGCGCGAGCAGCCGGCGCGGGTCGTACCGGTCGGCGAGGAATCCGCCCAGCCACGCCCCGTACGCGATGGCACCCAGCGCCATGCCGATGACCGCGCTGGTGACCTGGAGGGTCACCCCGACATACGGCCCGACGAGGCGGAGCGCGACGGTTTCCAGTACCAGCACGGCGCCGCTCGCCACGAACACGAGCGCGGCGGCGAGTTTCGACGGCAACGGCCCCGGCTCGGGAAGAGATTCCACCCCGACGAGACTAGTCAACGCCTCGGCGAGGACGCC
The DNA here is from genome assembly GCA_037414955.1 of Actinomycetes bacterium KLBMP 9797. Lineage (GTDB taxonomy): Bacteria > Actinomycetota > Actinomycetes > Mycobacteriales > Micromonosporaceae > Phytohabitans. Next base: position 11,393 of record JBBEWH010000104.1, on the reverse strand, counting down.
TTGATCATGGGAGTGGTGACGCTGTGATATGACAGGCGGGATGCGCAGGACACTGCAACACCCCGCGAGGATCGTGCCGTTCGCGTTCCTGTGCGCCATCGCCCTGGGTACCGTCGTCTTGATGTTGCCCGTGTCCCGCGCGGGCAGCGAGTCCCCGTCGTTCCTGGCCGCGTTCTTCACGGCCACGTCGGCGATCTGCACCACCGGGCTCGCCTCGGTGGACACCGCGACCTACTGGTCCGGCTTCGGGCACGTCATGATCACCGTGTTCACCCAGGTCGGCGGCTACGGGATCATGACCATGGCGACCTTGCTCGGCCTGCTGGTCTCCCGCCGTCTCGGACTGCGCAGCCGCCTGGTGGCCCGCGCCGAGACCAGCACCAGCCTCGCCCTCGGCGAGATCCGCGACGTGCTGCTGCGGGCCGCCGTCATCATGTTCACCTGCGAGGTGGTCATCACCGCCATCGTCGGGATCCGGTTGTGGTCCGCGTACGACGTGCCGGTCGGCGAGGCCCTGTGGGAGGGCTTCTTCACCGCGGTGCAGTCGTTCAACAACTCCGGCTTCGGCTTGCGCAGCGACGGCATGCTCCGGTTCGTGGCGGACTGGTGGATCTGCGTGCCGCTCACGCTCGGCGTGATCGTGGGCGGGCTCGGCGTACCGGTGCTCACCGAGCTCACCCGCGAGCTGCGGCGCCCCGCCGACTGGTCGACCCATACCCGGCTCACGGTGTGGGGGTCGCTGGTGCTGCTCGCGACCGGCTTCCTGGTGGTGCTGGGCTTCGAGTGGAGCAACCCCGGCACGCTGGGACCGCTCGGCGTGACCGAGAAGGTCCTCGCCGCGTTCGTGCAGGGCACCATCCCGCGCTCCGGCGGGTTCAACACCGTCGACTACGCCCACCTGAACTCGGAGACGCTCGCGGTCACGACCGGGCTGATGTTCGTCGGCGGCGGCAGCGCGAGCACCGCCGGCGGCATCAAGGTCACCACGTTCTTCCTGCTGGCGTACGTGATCTGGACCGAGGTGCGCGGCGAGCGGGACGTCACCGTCGGGCGCCGGCGGATCGCCGAGAACACCCAACGCCAGGCGACGACGGTGGCGCTGCTGGGCGTCGCGCTGGTGTTCGGCAGCACGCTGCTGCTGATCGCGCTGACCTCGGGCGTACCGTTCGACCGGGCGTTGTTCGAGGCGGCGTCCGCGTTCGGCAACGCCGGCCTCAGCACCGGCCTGACCCCGACCCTGTCCGGCCCGGGACAGCTGGTCGTCATCGCGCTGATGTTCATCGGCCGGGTGGGCACCATCGCGGTCGCCTCGGCGCTCGCCCTGAACAGCCGGCCCCGCCTGTACCGATACCCGGAGGAGCGACCCATCGTTGGCTAACAATACGAAGGCCCCGACGGCGGACGAGAACGTCGCCGTGATCGGGCTCGGCCGGTTCGGCGGGCAGGTGGCCCAGTCGCTGGTCCGGCTCGGACACGAGGTGATGGGCGTCGACCACGACCCGCGGATCGTGCAGCAGTGGGCGGACGATCTGACCCACGTGGTGCAGGCGGACAGCACCGACGAGGCGGCGCTCCGCCAGGTCGGGATCACCGAGTTCTCCCGGGTGGTGGTCGGCATCGGCACCAACATCGAGGCCAGCCTGCTGACCGTGCTCACGCTCACCGAGCTCGGGGTGCGGGAGATCTGGGCCAAGGCGATCTCCGAGAAGCACGGGCGGATCCTCACGTCGGTCGGCGCGCGGCACGTCATCTACCCGGAGGCCGCGATGGGCGACCGGGTCGCCCATCTGATCACCAGCCGGATGCTCGACTTCATCGAGCTGGACGACGGCTTCGCCATCGCCAAGACCAGGCCGCCGGGCGACGCCGTCGGGCGCACGCTCGCCGACGTGGGGCTGCGCACGCGGTACGGCGTGACCGTGGTCGGCGTGAAGCTGCCTGGCAAGGACTTCACCTACGCCAGGCCGGAAACCGTGGTACCGGAGGGCAGTGTCCTGATCGTGGCCGGCACCACCGAACAGGTCCAACGCTTCGCGGCGGCCACCTAACCTTTCCATGATCAAGGCGTCCTTCAAGTAGCTCTAACCGCTTGAAGGACGCCTTGATCATGGAAGGGGGCGGCACTGGGTGTGCTCGGTTCATTACACAGCCCGGAAACTGAGCCGAGAATCAGCAGAAGACGAAAGATCACACCCTGTCTGACCTGCGAAAACACACATAGCGTTGCTCTCGATACGGATCTCCAGGGCTTGGGGGCACGATGTCCGGACGACGGACAGTGATGCGGGTAACGGCGGTCGCCGTAGGGCTGGGCGGGCTGGCACTGACCGTGCCGACGCTCGCCGCCAGCAACGGCAAGGCCGAAAAAGAGGCGCCTGCCGCCCAGGCCGCGAAGTGCTGCGAGGTCGCGGTCGCCGTCGACCGGCGGATCGTGACCGCGGGCGGCGCGCCGGCCGCGCTGACCGTGGCGACGAACGGCTCCGCCAACGGGTGTACCGTCACCAGCCGCGCCCTCGCCATCCGGCTGGATGGTCTCCGGGCCGACCAGGTGCGGGTGGAACGCCTCATCGCCGGCGTACCGGTGACCCTGGCCGAGGACGCCCCCAGCGGCGGCCAGGTCGTCGCGACGGATGTGCTGGCCGACGGCAAGCTGATCTGCGGCACCACCGAGACCACCGGGCAGTACCGGGTCACGTTCACCGACGACGCACCGAACGGCGCGGTGCTGTTCGAAGCGACCGCGGCCACGGCCGCCGGCAAGCCGCTCGGCAGCGGCACCGCCACGGCGACGGTCGTCGGCGCGGTGGTCCTGCCGCCCGCCGCCCTGCCGCCCGCCCGGGTATCGCCGACCACGCCGCCACCGCCCCCCGCGGCGGACGACGAGGCGCCGACCACGCCGCCGCCGTCGGATCCGTCCACCTCGGACCCGTCCACCTCGGACTCGGCGCCATCGGACCCGGCCGACTCCGCGCCGGGCGCTGACCCATCCGGGTACGCCGAATCGGAGGGCCCGGCGGGCGCCGGAAACGCCGAGCCACCGGCCATGAGCCAGCGCGGTCAGACCTCCAGCGGCCTGTCGGCGGCGTTGATCGCGGGCGGGCTCGGCTCGATGGCGGTCGTGCTGGCCTTGTTCGGCGCGTTCGGCTGGCGACTGCGCCGCCGCACCGACGCCACCTGGAACACCGACGAGGACACCCAACCCCTCCCCCCACCGGCGGCCGCCCACCCCTGACGCGCGGCGCATGGCGCGGCCCGGCCCCGGCGGCCCGGCGCTTCAAGAGGGCAGCCCTGTGGGGCGTGAATTCTGAGGAGAGCTCCCCTATACCCGCCCAGGCGGGTATAGGGCTCCCCTGTGGAGAAAGCGCCCCCAGAAAGCTGCCCTCTGGGGGCGGACCGCGCGACACGGGCCCACGCGCCCAAAAGGGCAGCCCTCTTGGGCGCGAGCTCTGAACAGAGCTCCCCTATACCGGCCCAGCCGGTGAGAGGGCTGCCCTCTGGAAAAGCAAACGTCTAGCGGCCGGCGAGTGCGGCCACGGCCGTGTCGGGGTGGTCGGCGAAGACGCCGTCGAGGCCGAGGCCGAAAAAGAGAGTGTACTCGGCGATGATGTCGCCCCGCGCGTTGGGGTCGGTGCCGAGCCGGAACGGCGCGGCCATGAACTGGTTCTCCGCCCGGAATGTCCACGCGTGCACGATCAGCCCGTACCGGTGCGCGTCCCGGACCAGCGTGGTCGGCACCCCGCCGGGCGCGATCAGGTTCTTGTTGGCGCCGATGCCGTCGGCGTACCCGCTGATCCACTTCAGCCCGGCGGGCTTCGCCAGGTCGGCGTAGGTGCGCGGGTCGCCCGCCACGGCGAAGTCGTACGGCCGGCCGGTCGCGTCCATGAGCTGCACCAGCCGGACCTCGACGAGCGACGCCAGCTTGCGCAGGTTCGCGGTCTCGAAGGACTGGATGAACACCGGCGCCTTCTTGCCGGCCAGCCCGTTGCGGCGGAGCACCGCCACCAGCGGCTCCTCCAGCGGCAGCCCGATCGACTGGAAGTACGTGGGGTGCTTGGTCTCCGGGTAGATGCCGACGGTCCGGCCGCGCTTGCGCCCCTCGGTGCGCGCCAGGTCGATGACCTCCTGGAGCGTCGGGATCTCGAACCGGCCGTCGAAGACGGTGTTGGTCGGGCGTACCAGCGGTAGCCGCTCCTTGGCCCGCAGGGTCTTCAGCTCGGCCAGCGTGAAGTCCTCGGTGAACCAGCCGGTCACCGCGTTTCCGTCGATGGTCTTCGTGGTCTTGCGGGCGGCGAACTCCGGCCGGGCCGCCACGTCGGTGGTACCCGAGATCTCGTTCTCGTGGCGCGCGACCAGCGCGCCGTCTTTCGTCGCGACCAGGTCCGGCTCGATGTAGTCGGCGCCCATGGCGATCGCGACCCGGTACGCCTCCAGGGTGTGCTCCGGACGGTAGCCGCTGGCGCCGCGGTGGCCGATGACGATCGGCTCGTCCTCCCGGTGGGCGGTGGCGCCGGTGGGTACGGCGACGACGGTGGCCAGCAGCGCGACGGCTACGCCGAGCGCGGGAACAGTAACTCTCACGGCCGCCAGTCAAACCGCCGCCGGTGGCCAGCAGGTGAACTGGCCATGATCAAGGCGTCCCTCATGTAGCTCTAACGACGTGAAGGACGCCCTGATCATGGGAGGGGCAGCGGGGTGTCCGGCGGGGCTGGTAGGAAGGGTGCCATGCGGGAGCAGGCGGAGGCAGTGCTGCGGAAGCTGGCCGGGGAACACGCCCGGCTGCGCGACGACCAGTGGCGGGCGATCGAGGCGCTGGTCGCCGAGCGCCGGCGGGTGCTGTGCGTGCAGCGCACCGGGTGGGGCAAGTCGGCGGTCTACTTCGTGGCCACCGCGCTGCTCCGCGCCGATCGGTCGGTCGGCCCCACGGTGATCGTCTCGCCGCTGCTGGCCCTGATGCGCAACCAGGTCGAGGCGGCCGGCCGCGCCGGCATCCACGCCCGCACGATCAACTCGGCCAACCTCGACGAGTGGGACGACATCACCGACCAGGTGCACGCCGGCGCGGTCGACGTCCTGCTCATCAGCCCGGAGCGGCTCAACAACCCCGACTTCCGCGACAGCGTGCTGCCCAGGCTCGCCGCCACCACCGGGCTGCTGGTCGTCGACGAGGCGCACTGCGTCTCCGACTGGGGGCACGACTTCCGCCCCGACTACCGCCGGCTGCGCACGTTCCTCGCCAACCTGCCGTCCCGCACGCCGGTGCTGGCCACCACCGCCACGGCGAATGCCCGGGTGACCGCCGACGTCGCCGAGCAGCTCGGCGACGCGCTGGTGCTGCGCGGGCCGCTCGACCGCGACTCGCTGCGACTGGCCGCGCTCGACCTGCCGACGCCGGCCCACCGGCTGGCCTGGCTGGCCGACCACCTCGACCGGCTGCCCGGCTCCGGCATCGTCTACACGCTGACCGTGGCGGCGGCCGGCGAGACCGCGGAGTTCCTGCGCTCCCGCGGCTATCCGGTTGCTGCCTACAGTGGACAGTCTGACGACGCCGACCGGCAGGCCGCCGAGCAGGACCTGCTCGACAACAAGATCAAGGCGCTGGTCGCCACGTCGGCGCTCGGCATGGGCTTCGACAAGCCCGACCTCGGCTTCGTCGTCCACCTGGGCGCACCGCCCTCCCCCATCGCCTACTACCAGCAGGTCGGCCGCGCCGGCCGCGCCGTCGAGTCGGCTGACGTGCTGCTGCTGCCGGGCACCGAAGACGCGGCCATCTGGCGATACTTCGCGTCGCTGGCGTTCCCGCCCGAAGACCAGGTGCGCACGGTGCTCGCCGCGCTCGCCACCGACCGCGCCATGTCGACACCGGCGCTCGAACCGATCGTCGACCTCCGCCGGGCCCGCCTGGAGATGATGCTCAAGGTGCTCGACGTCGACGGCGCGGTCCGCCGGGTCCGCGGCGGCTGGCTCGCCACGGGCGAGCCGTGGGAATACGACGCCGCCCGGTTGCGGCGCGTCGCCGAGGCGCGCACCGCCGAGCAACAGGCCATGCGGGAGTACGTGTCGACGCCCGACTGCCGCATGGAGTTCCTGCGCCGGTGCCTCGACGATCCCGGTGCCACCCCGTGCGGCCGGTGTGACCGGTGCGCCGGGCCGCGTTACGACGCCGCCGTGTCCGAGCCGGCGCTCGCCGCCGCGCAGGCGTTCCTGGGCCGGGCCGGAGTCGAGATCGCGCCGAAGAAGATGTGGCCCACCGGGCTGGAGGCGGTCGGCGTCCCGCTGCGCGGCAAGATCCCACCCGGCGAGCAGGCCGCCGCCGGGCGGGCCGTGGGGCGGCTGTCCGACCTCGGCTGGGGCTCCCGGCTACGCACGGTGGCCGGGCCCGACGCGCCCGACGCACCGCTGCCCGACGACGTGGCCGGCGCCGTGATCGAGGTGCTCAAGGTGTGGGCGCGCGGCGACGACCGCTGGCCGGCGCGACCGGTCGGCATCGTCGCGGTCGAGTCGCGGCGGCACCCGCAACTGGTGCACACCCTGACCGAGCGCATCGCTGCGGTCGGCCGCCTGCCGCTGCTCGGCGCGCTCCGGCCGGTCGGCGACAGCGGCGGGTCGCGGGGCAACAGCGCGCAGCGGGTGCGGGCGCTGCACGGCGCGTTCACGCTGCCGGCGCCGCTGGCCGACCAACTGGCCACCGTGGCTGGCCCGGTGCTGCTGGTGGACGACCTGGTCGACTCCGGCTGGACGATGACGATGGCGACCCGCCTGCTGCGCCAAGCCGGCGCCCCGATGGTCCTCCCCCTGGCCCTCGCCATCTCCGCCTGACCCTCCCCGCCTCGAACTCTCCCATGATCAAGGCGTCCCTTTAAGGGACGCCTTGATCATGGAGAGGTCAGGACAGGGAGGGGCGGCCGTAGCCGTGGATGGGCTGGTAGTCGACGTCGTCCAGGCGCACCGGCTCGCCGTGCCGCGGTGCGTGGATCATCTTGCCGCCGCCGGCGTAGATCGCGACGTGGTGGATGCTGCGGTAGTAGAAGATGAGGTCGCCGGGGCGCAGGTCGGCGCGGCTGATGTGGCCGACCGAGTGATATTGGCGGCGGGCGTTGTGCGGCAACGGCACGCCGGCACGCGCCCACGCGGCTGAGGTGAGCCCCGAGCAGTCGTAGGACCGCGGCCCGGACGCGCCGAACCGGTACGCCTTGCCGAGTTGGGCGTACGCGAACCGCACCGCCGCGCCCGCCCGTCCCGCCGAGAACGCGGGCTTGAACCCCCGCACGGCCGGCGGCGCCGTATACCCGGTGTCCGTCCGCACCCGCTCCAGCCGGGCGACGTCCCGCTCGATCTGGCGCTTCTTCGCGGCAAGGCTGCGCTCGTCGGCGGTCCGCTGGGCGACGACGGCGTCGAGTTCCTCCCGCGCGGTGACGGTCCGCTTCCGGGTGGCGAGCAGCCCGTCGATCGCCTCCTGCTGCTGCCCGGCCAGCCGCTGCAGCACGAGCATGCGCTCGGTGTACTCGGCCGCCGTATCAGCGTTGATCACGGCGAGCGCCGGCGCCAAGCGGCTCGTCTGGTAGGCCGTGGTGGCGATCACACCGACCTGCGCCTGCCGGGCGGCCAGCTGGCGCTCCAAGGGCTTGAGCTGGCGGGTGAGGGCGGCGGCCTGCTCGCGGGCGTCGCGCAGGTCTTCGCGTACCTCGTTGTAGTCCTCGACCACCTGCTCCAGACGCTCCTCGGCCGCCTCGAGCTGGTCTCCGGTCGGCTCCGCGCGGGCCGGTGCCGGGAGCAGGACGATGGCCAGGGCGGCGATCAGCGCAGTCTTGGACACGAAGGAACCAACGAGTCATCTCGCCCAAAAGCCACGCTTTTCCGACACCGCATACTGGTAGCGGTGTTTGCAAGGGTCCCTTCCTCCTCAAAAAGCGATAACAAGGGGCCCTTCCTTGAAAGGGGGCGTAGTGCGGATCGCGTTTGTGGCCGCCGGGCTCGTCATCGCGCTGCTGGGCGGCATCGGCATCGGTCGCCTGACGAGCGATCCCGGCGGGACCACCGCCGCGGCGCCCACGGTCACGCCGGCGCCCACCGACCACGCGCACGCGGCGGGCACCGGCGCGCACACCCACGGCACCACCGGCGCGGCCGCCGCCGGCGCGCGGGTCGGTGGCCTGGAGATCAACACCAACGGGTACGCGTTGGCGCCGGTCACCACCGCGTTTCCGGTCGGGCAGCGGCGCGACCTGACGTTCCGGGTGACCGGTCCGGACAACCGCCCGGTGACGACCTTCGCGGTGGTGCACGACAAGCCGCTGCACCTCATCGTCGTACGGCGTGATCTGTCCGGGTACCAGCATCTGCACCCCACGATGGCGCCGGACGGCACCTGGGCCGTGCCGCTCACGCTGCCCGCGGCGGGCGTCTGGCGGGCGTACGCGGATTTCACCGCCGTCGACGCCGCCGGGAGTCAGACGCCGCTGACGCTCGGGATGGATCTGACGGTGAGCGGCGCCTACGCCGCACGGCCGCTGCCGGCCCCGGAGCGAGCCGCGCGGGTCGGCGGGTTCAGCATCGGATACGAGGGCACCCCGTGCCCGGGCGCCACCCAGCCGCTGCTCTTCCGGGTGGCGCCGGGCGGCCTGGAGCGATACCTCGGCGCCTATGGCCACCTGGTCGTACTGCGCGAGGGCGATCTCGGTTACGTGCACGTGCACCCGGAGCCCGAGCTGGCCGACGGAGCGGTCAAGTTCTGGCTGGCCGCGCCGAGCAGCGGCCGCTACCGGATGTTCTTCGACTTCCAGGTGGCCGGCCAGGTGCACACCGCCGAGTTCACGCTGGTGGTTGACTGAGCAGTCGGTCAAGCGCCGGCTCGACGCCCCACTGGTCGACCAGCCCGGTGTACTCCGCGCGTTGCTCCACAGTGGGCGGCACATCGGTGCGGCGGGCGCGCAGCAACAGGTTGCGCGGCGTGTGTCGAGAGTCGACAAACTCCACGACGTCCACTTTGTACCCGTGTAGCCGCAGGATGGCCGCCCGGAGCGCGTCGGTGAGGACGTCCGCGAACCGCTCGCGCAGGATGCCCTGCCGGGTCAGCAACGGGTACGGCTCGGGCGCCGGCCGGGTCCGCAACTGCGCGGCGATGTCGTGGTGGCAGCACGGCGCGGCCAGTACCCAGTGGGCCTGCCAGCGCACCGCGCGCGCCAGCGCCTCGTCGGTCGCGGTGTCGCACGCGTGCAGTGCCAGCACCAGATCCGGTGCGAGGTCCACCGGCGCGTCCGCGATCGTGCCGGCCACGAAGCGCACCCGGTCGGCGCAGCCCAGCTGCTCGGCGAGCGCGGTGTTGCGCCGCCGCTGGTCCTCGCGCACGTCGACACCCACCATCCGCACGTCGTGGCCGCGGCCCGACAGGTAGCGGAACGCGGCGAACGTCAGGTAGGCGTTGCCGCAGCCCAGGTCGACCACGTTCACTGTGGACGGCAGCTCGGGCAGCGCGCGCAGGAACGCGTCCACCTGGCGGCGTTTGGCCGCGTTGCCCCCGACCACGTCGAAGAGCGGGTCGCCGGGGTCCAGCAGATAATCCTTGGCGCGGTCGTGCGCGGCCGGCTCGACCGCGCGGCTCGCGGTCGCCCGGTGCACCTGCGCGTCGCCCTTCTTCGTCACCCGCAGCTGCACCGTCGCGTCGCCGGTCTCCACGTGCCAGTTGCCGAACGGCTCCGCCAGCAGCGCGTCGACCGCCGCGCCGGCCTCCGTATCCACCACGTTGCGGGTGAAGGGGCGGGCGCCGTCGTTCGTGACGATCTGGAGGTGCCGGCCGGTCTTGAGGCTGACCGGGCGCACCTCCGCCCGTACCCAGGAAGGCGCGTGCCCCCGGCGGCGGCCGGCCGCGACCGCGCGGACCAATCCCGGGTTGAGCAGCAGCGCGCGCACTTCGGCGAGCGCGTCATCGAGCGTGACAGGCACCCCCCGAGCGTAGCCACATTTTGCCGTTGAACCTTGGGAGCGCGCCCACCGTACTGAGGGGCGAGGCGGACGGCGTTACCTCGCCGTCGGACGGCGCTTCTCTTCCACAGCAGCACACGGCTGCTGCCCTCACTCGGGGGCGGTGGTCCGGTGTGGGGTCCCACGACCCCTTGAGGCCCGAAGGGTTGGGTTGTCACGCACATGCACAGGAACTGGAAAGTAGCCGCTACCGTCGGCGTCGCCGTCGTCTTCGTCGGCGGCGGGATCGGGGTGGCGCTGGCTGAGGGGGAAACCACCGCCAGCACGATCAGCTGTCCCACGATCGCTGACAAGCTGCCGGCTGTCCCGGCGTCCGCCCGCGCGGAGGTGGAGCGGAACCTGGCACAGCTGAACACGCAGATCGCCGAGGCCAACGCGCGCCTGGTCTCCAGCGCTGGCGAGGGTGGACAGAACTTCGTCCAGAACGCGATCCTCGGCCCGCTTAAGGACAAGCGGGTGGCGGCCATCAACCGCATCGCCACCGCCATCGGCCGGCAGGGCACCCGTCCGCAGGGCCTGGACGCCTTCGCCACCTGCACGCTCGCGACCGGTGGCAGCGCCACCGCCACCGAGCCCGCCACCGTGCCGGAGGCCACCGGCGCCGCCGCGGCGAGCCCGGGCACCATCTCCTGCCCCGACGTCGCGAGCCAGCTCCCGGCCGTACCGGCCGGCGCCCGCGCCGAGGTCGACCGCAACCTGGCTCAGCTGCAGACTCAGATCAACGAGGCCAACGCCCGACTCGCGTCGAGCGTCGGCCAGGGCGGCCCGAACTTCGTCCAGAACGCCATCCTCGGTCCGCTGAAGGACAAGCGCGTCGCGGCCATCAACCGCATCGCCACCGCCATCGGCCGGATCAACGCCCGCCCGCAGGGCCTCGACGCGCTGGCGCCGTGCGCGCTGCAGGCCGGCGGCGCGGCGAACGGCGGCAACGCTGGCAACGCTGGCAACGCTGGCAACGCTGGCAACGCCGGTAATGGTGGCAACACCGGTAACACCGGTGGTGGCAGCACCGCGGTCGGCACGATCTCCTGCCCCGACGTGGGCAGCGAACTGCCCGCCATCCCGGCCGGTGCGCTGGCCGAGGTGGAGCGCAACCTGGCTCAGCTGCAGACCCAGATCAACGAGGCCAACGCCCGACTCGCGTCGAGCGTCGGTCAGGGCGGCCCGAACTTCGTCCAGAACGCGATCCTCGGCCCGCTGAAGGACAAGCGGGTGGCGGCCATCAACCGCATCGCCACCGCTATCGGCCGGATCGACGCACGCCCCGTGGGTCTCGACGCGCTGGCCCCCTGCACGGTCAGTTGACCCACGACTCCCCGGGGCGACCCGCAGCGCACCGGGGAACAGGCCCCTCCGCCGAGCCCTTGTCGAACCCCCGGCGGAGGGGCCACCCCCTCTCATGATCAAGGCGTCCC
>JBBEWH010000103.1:0-9391 GCA_037414955.1 Actinomycetes bacterium KLBMP 9797 | reverse complement strand
CTTCAAGTCGTACTCACGACGTGAAGGACGCCTTGATCTTGGGTTAGGGGGTGCAGGCGGCGCCGTTGAGGGTGAACACGCCGGGTACGGGGTTGGCGCCGCCGGCCGTGGTGGCGTTGAAGCCGAACATCGCCTGCCCGCCCGGGTCGATGCGGCCGTTGTAGCTCTCGTTCTGGGCGGTCAGCGTCGCGCCGGACTGGGTGGCCCGCGCCATCCACGCCTCGCGCAGCTTCTGGTCGCCGGTGAACGCGAACCGCACGGTCCAGCCGCTGATCGGCGTGCTGCCGGTATTGGTGATGTTCACCTGGCCGGTGAACCCGCCGCCCTCGGCCCAGGTGCCGTAGTTGGTGTACGCCACCGTGCAGCGCCCGGGCGCCGGCGCCTGCCCGTCGCCCTGGTCGGCGAGGAACGAGGCGATCCACGCGAGCGCCGAGTTCCAGTTGATGGCCAGCTCGTTCGTCGCGTACGAATCGATGTGGTCGACGTAGCAGAACATCGGCTTGCAGCCGGCGAGCAGCTGCTCGGCGTACGGGTCGTCGAGGCCGGCGTTGGCGCCGCCGGCGATCGTGCCGGCCGGCGGGTTCGGCAGGCTCGGGTCGGCCTGGTGCGCGAAGATCCGGCTGTGCTGGTTCTGGCTGCTCTTCTCGCCCCAACCGGTCACATAGGAGTGGTTGAGCGCGTTGCGGCCGAAGATGTAGTCCATGCTCTGCACGGCGCCGTCCCGGTAGCGGCCGTCGCCGGTCAGGTCGAACGCCGTCGCCAGCACCACCGCGTTGTTGATGAGGTTGCTGTTGGCGCCCCAGAAGTAGTGCGCGGCGTCGCCCTTCATGGGCAGGCCGTAGGCCTCGGCGCCCACCGTCGCCAGGTACCGGTCGGCGGCCGCGGTGACCGAGGCCCGGATGCGCTGCCGGTCGGCTGGCGGGAGGCCGCTGGGCACCGTCGCCAGGTCCAGCCGGCCGAGCGCGGCGGTGCTGCCCCAGCCGAAGCCGGACGAGGTGAACACGTCGCCGGTGTGGTGCGGCGAGGCCGTGACGTCCCGCAGGTACGCGCTGTCGCCGGTGGTCAGGTACAGCTCGACGGCCGCCCAGTAGAACTCGTCGGTGGCGTCGTTGTCGCCGTACGTGCCGCCGCCGTTGCTGTCGTTCGGGTCCTGGTACCGGGCCGGGTTCGCCTTCGCCGCCGTGTACGCGGTCTTGGCGGCCGCCAGGCAGGTGCGCGCGAAAGCCGCGTCGTACGGCGCGTAGAGCCGCGCGCACTGGGCGGCCACAGCGGCCAGGTTCAGCGTCGCCGGCGTGGTCGGCGCGTGCAGCTCGCGCTGCTGCGGGTCGTCCTCGGGCTGCATCGGCAGGCCGGTCCAGTTCTGGTCGTGCATCTTGTGGTGCGCCATCCCGGCGAGCGGCTTGCCGGCCGGCACCTGCATGCGCAGCAGGAACTCCAGCTCCCAGCGCGCTTCGTCGAGGATGTCCGGCACCCGGTTGCCGCGCTCGGGCACCCGCAGCGTGCTGTCGCCCAGCGCGGCGCCGTGCTTCGCGGTGACCGCGGTCTTGGTGCGCTCGAACGTGCTGAGCAGCTGATAAGTGGCGATGCCGCCGTTCACCACGTACTTGCCGTGGTCGCCCGCGTCGTACCAGCCGCCGCGCACGTCCAGCCGGTAGTCGCAGACGCCGGCCTGGCAGGGCACGTCGGTGTCGCCCTTGTTCGGCGCCACGCCGAGGTGGCCGGCCGGGCGGGCGTACTGCTCGCCGACCAGCGCGCCGTCGATGGCGATGCCGCTGCGCTGGAGGTAGAACACCTGCAGCGCGTCGGAGCGCAACTGCTGGTACAGGTCGCCGGAGATGTCGAACGGGTGGCTCGTCTGGCCGTCGGCGCGGAGCGTGTAGCCGGCGCCCGCGGTGGTGAACCCGGTGAAGTCCACTGTGTGGACATTCTGGCCGGACGCGGCGTCGACGCCGCGTGGCGTGGTCTGGCCTTCGGCGACGACGGCGCCGGCACTGTCGGCGAGTTGCCAGGGGAGCGCCGAGGTCGCGGCGGTCACGACGGTCGCGTTCTTCGGGCCCTTCGGCAGGTAGCCGATCTGGTTCACGCGCACCCGCGGGCCGGTGTCCGGCACGTAGGGCGGCTCCGCCTCGCCGCCGCGCAGCGACACGTCGTCGAGGCACAGCCGGTACGCCGCCGCGGAACCGCCCACCTGGAACACGACCTGGCCGTTCTCGCTGCTGATCGGCGACGTGAACGTGTACGTGTGCACGCCGCCCGCCGTGGTCACCGGGACCGCCTCGGCCAGCGCGGCCGTCCACGGCTCCTCGTTCAGCTGCACCGCGGCCCGCACCGTGGTCGGCGGATCGGCGCTGGCCCGGAACGAGAACGCGTACTCCGCGCCCTGCACCAGCGGCACGCCGTTCTGCCCGATGCCGGCGTCCCACGGGTTCGCGAGCCCGCCCGGGATCTCCGCGCAGAGCTGGCCACCGTCCACACCGGACGACGTGAGACCGTAGGTGAACCAGCCGTCGGCGCCGTTGTCGAAGCCGCCGTTGACGATCTGCTCGGGGTCGCCGGGCTGCCCGGACGTGTCACTGCTGAGCGACACGTCGTCGAGGCAGAAGGTGAACCCGTCGGCGGCGCCGCCGAGCTGGAAGGTGAAGACACCGTTGGTCGAGTCGAGGCTGCCGGTGAAGTCGAATGTGAACGTCTGCGGCGCGGGGGTCAGCGCGAGGTCGCGGGACAGCACGGTCGTGAACGGCGTCTCGTTGAGCTGCACGTTGGCCTTGACACTCGCGGCGGTGCTGGCGGACGCGGTGAAGGTCAGCGTGTACGGGTCGCCGTCGACCAGCGGGATGTCGCCGTGCCCGATGCTGGCGTCCCACGGGTTGGTGGTGCCGGCCGGCACCTGGGCGCACAGCCGGCCCGCGTCGACGGCGATCGGGGTGTTCTCGGTGTTCCACCACGGCGCCGTCGAGCTGTCGAACGTGCCGTTGTCGATGTGCTCGACCACGTCGGCGTACGCGGGACCGGCGCTGAGGCCGACGCCCGCCACCACGAGCGCGACGCACGCCGCGATCCTGATCTTCACCGGCCAGCTCCTCAGAGATCGAAGAGTGAGAGTGGAAGCGCTCCCACACATTGGGCCGAATATTGCCTGCCCGTTTCATGGAAGTCAATAGCTCTCCGCGACCAGCGCGTCACCCGCTCATGAGCGGGTGCGGGTGTCGAGTCGCAAGGACTGCCAGGAGCCGTCCGCGTGCCAGCCGCCGTCGACCGACAGCGCGGTCCCGTTGACGAAACCGCTGCGCGCCGGATCGGCCAGGAACGCGACCGCCTGCGCGATGTCGTCCGGGCTGGCGAACCGCCCCATCGGCACGTGCTCGGTGATGTCGGTGTCCCGGTACGCGCCCTCGGCCTGCGACGCCACGTCCATCTCCGTCTTCACCCAGCCGGGGCAGACCGCGTTGACGCGTACCCCGCGCCCGCCCCACTCGGCGGCGAGCGTGCGGGTCAGCCCGATGAGGCCGTGCTTGCTGGCGTTGTAGGCGGCGCGGTCGACCACCCCGCGCAGCCCGGCCACCGAGGCGATGTTGACGATCGCGCCGCCGCCGGCCGCGAGCATCCGCCGGCCGAACTCCCGGCAGAGCAGGAACGGCCCGGTGAGATTCACGTCCAGGACCCGGCGCCAGTCGTCGAGCGTCGTCTTCTCCAGCGGCGTGATGAACGCGATGCCGGCGTTGTTGACGAGCACGTCGACCCGCCCGAACCGGTCGTCCACCGCGGCCGCGAACGCGGCCACGTCGGCCTCCGCGCTGACGTCACCCTCCCACGCGAGGGCGGCATTTCCGGGTACCGGCTGCCGGTCCAGCACGGCCAGCGCGTACCCCTCGGCGGCCAGCACCTCGGCCACCCGCCGCCCGATGCCCTGCGCCGCCCCGGTCACGACGGCGACCCGTTGCTCACTCATTCCCGCTGCCCAGTCATGCCCGCAGTCTATGCGGGGACTTACCATTTGGATCATGAATCCCCTTCGCCAGCTCACCCTCGATCAGCTCCGCCGGCGCACGAGCGTGAAGTGGCGGCTCCACCCGGAGGACGTGCTGCCGCTCTTCGTGGCCGAGATGGATGTGCCGCTGGCCGAGCCGGTCGTCCGGGCGGTCACGGACGCGCTCGCGCTGGGCGACACCGGGTACACCACCGGCACCGGGTACGCCGAGGCGCTGGCCGCCTTCGCCCACGCACGGTGGGGCTGGGACGGGCTGGCGGTGGAGCGCACCGCCCTGGTGCCGGACGTGATGCTGGGCGTGGTCGAGGTGCTGAAGCTGGTCACCGGGCCGGGCGACGCGGTGGTGATCAACCCTCCGGTGTACCCGCCGTTCTACACGTTCCTCACCCACGCGGACCGGCGGGTGGTGGAGGCGCCGCTCGGTCCGGATCTGCGGCTCGATCTGGACGCGCTGGCGGCGGCGTTCACCGGCGCGACGGCGGGCGGGCGCCGCGCGGCGTACCTGCTGTGCAGCCCGCACAACCCCACCGGCACGGTGCACACAGTGGACGAACTGGCCGCGCTCGCCGCGCTGGCCGACCGGCACGGCGTCCGCGTCGTGGCGGACGAGATCCACGCGCCGGTCGTGTCGCCGGCGGTACCGTTCGTGCCGTTCCTGAGCGTGCCCGGCGCGGCGGCCGGGCTGTCCCTGATGTCCGCGTCGAAGGGGTGGAACCTGGCCGGGCTGAAAGCGGCGCTGGCCGTGGCCGGACCGGCGGCGGCGGACGACCTGGCCCGGCTGCCGGACGAGGTGAGCGACGGCGTCAGC
Organism: Actinomycetes bacterium KLBMP 9797; assembly: GCA_037414955.1. GTDB lineage: Bacteria > Actinomycetota > Actinomycetes > Mycobacteriales > Micromonosporaceae > Phytohabitans. The sequence continues at coordinate 4,595 of JBBEWH010000103.1, read as the reverse complement.
CACGTCGGCGTCCAGGCGCACGTCGCCGCGCTGCGCGACGGCGGCCCGTGGCTGGACGCGCTGCTGGCCGGTCTGGACGAGAACCGCCGCCTGCTGGCGGAGCTGCTGGCCACGCGGCTGCCGGCGATCGGCTACCGGCCGGCGCCGGGCACGTATCTGTCCTGGTTGGACTGCCGCGCGCTCGGCCTCGGCGACGACCCGGCGGCGGCGTTCCTGGCGCGCGGCCGGGTCGCGCTCTACCGGGGACCCGACTTCGGCACCGGTGGGGCCGGCCACGTCCGGCTCAACCTGGGCACGTCGCCGGAGATCATCACCGAGGCGGTGCGCCGCATGGCCGCCACCGTCTCATGATCGGGGCGGCTTGCGGGGCACACCCATCATGCGGACGGGACGGCCTCGACCACCGAGACGGGGGCCTGGGTCGGTACGACGCGGGCGATGCGCAGGCCGGCCTCGCCGAGCACCGCGGCGAACTCGGCCTCGGTGCGCTCCCGGCCGGTCAGGTTCGTCATCATCATCAGGTCGAGCAGCTTCCCGGTGTCGGGCTCGTTGCCGGGCGCGAGCACTGACTCGACGATCAGGACCCGCCCGCCCGGAGCCATCGCCCGCCGGCAGTTGGTGAGGATCCGCACGCACTCGTCGTCCGACCAGTCGTGCAGCACATACTTCATCAGGTAGTGGTCGCCCGCCGGCACCTCGACGAAGAAGTCACCGCCGACGGCCGCCCAGCGGTCGTCGGCGCCGAGCTGGCCCAGCAGGTGACCGGACAGCGCCTGCTCGCGGTCGAAGAGCACGCCGCGCAGGCCCGGGTTGCGCCGCAGCGCCCGCAGCAGCAGCCCGCCGAACCCGCCGCCGACGTCGACCAGCGTGCCGGTGGACGGGAATTCGTATGCCTCGATCACCAGGCTGTCGACCGCGTCGGAGAACGCCGCCATGCCCTCGTAGAACAGCGCGGCGGCCACCGGCTCGCGCTGGATGTACTCGAAGAAGGGCGCGCCGAACGTGCGCTCGAAGACCGACGTCCCCTCGCGCACCGCGGTCTCCAGGAGCTCCACGGGCCGCCAGACCACTGTGGAGGTCATCCCGATGACGGCCTTGCGGACCGACACCGGCGAGTCGGCGCGCAGGCCGTCGGCCCGCTCGGTCAGGTGGAAGCGTCCGTCGCCGTCCTCCCGGAAGACGCCGCGGCTGGCCAGCAGCCGCAGCATCCGGTAGAGGAAAGGACCGTGGGTGCCGGTGGCGGCCGCCAGCTCCGCGACGGTCTTGGGACCGCCCGCCAGCTCGTCGGCGATGCCGAGCTTCGCCGCGGTGCCCAGGGCGGCCGGATACATGTACCCCATCGCGTCGTCGAGCAGGCTGACCGCGTGCATTGCCGCAGAATAGCGCCCCCTCCATGATCAAGGCGTCCCTCAAGTCGTGATAACGACTACAGGGACGCCCTGATCATGGAGAGTGGGTCAGGAGATGGGATTCCAGTTGTCGGCGCCGGCGAGGTAGCGCTGAGCCGTGTACGTCGCCGCGTCCGCCTCCGGCAGCTGCGGCCGGTCGGCGGTGACCGCGGCACCGGCACCCGTGTTGTGGTACTCGAAGAACCGCGCGTCCCGCCACGAGAAGCCCGACATGTCCGTCCACGGTGCCGGTTTGATGTGGGCGTCCATCGTGGACTCCCGGTACAGCACCTGCGCGATCGCGTTCACGTCGCCGCTCGGATGCCACGGCCGTCCCAGGTGGACGCTCTGCGGTGCGACCCCGCTCGCCGCGGTCAGGCGGCAGTGGGTGAAGAGGTAGCCGTACGGGTTGGTGTTCGTGGTGGACGCCGCGGTCACGTACCCGTTGTTGCTCGTCGAGCCCCGGTTGAGCGACCGGATCTCGCACCGGTCGAAGACGGCGGTGCCGCGCCCGAAGATGAAGTCGACATCACCCTCAATGTAGCAGTTCTTGTAGTACGCCCGGCTGACGGTGGCGGCGTTCGGGCTGCTCGGTTGCAGCGTGTCCTGGTTGCCGAGGATGCGCACGTTGTCGAAGACGAGCCGGTCGCCGCGCGTGGTCACCGCGACCGCCTGCTCCGCGCTGTACTCGTGGGCCGCCTCGTCGAAGCTGTTGGAGAACGTCAGGTCCTTCGCCACGAAGTCGTTACCGTCGATGAAGACCGACGAGCTGCCGGTCGTGCCGTAGGTGCCGCTGCCGTCCGGCTTCGGCGTCCCGCTGGCGTTGTCGTAGGTGATCACGACGTCCGCGGCGTCGCCGGTGGTCCCGACGAAGGAGACGAAGGGTTTGCTCGCCGGGACGACGACCAGTTCCCGGTACGTCCCGGGCTTGATCTTGATGATCCGGCGCTGGGTGTTGTTGGCCGGGACGGCGTCCACCGCGGCCTGGACCGTCGCGTACTGGCCGCTGCCGTCCTTGGCGACCACGACCGTCGTCCCGCTGGGCGGCGGCGAGGTCGTCGACGAGGGCGGCGTGCTGGTCGGCGGCGTGCTCGTCGGCGGCGTGCTCGTCGGCGGCGTCGTCGCCGCGTCGTTCACGACCACGTCGTCGAAGTGGGCGCTGCCGTAGAAGGTCGCCACCCCGACCCGGCCGGTGCCGTACTGGCTGTCGGTCGCCTCGGTCAGCAGCGCCCCGTTCACATACCCACGCAACGACGTGCCGGACACGTCCAACCGGACCGTGCACCACGTGTTGGTGGTTACGGAGAGCGCCGCCGTGTCCAACGTGGTCGACGAACCGCCGACCAGCTTCTTCAACTCCACCGTATTGTTGCTACGCAGCGCCAGATAGTAATAGCTGGTATTGGACTGCACCCGGGCCAACAGCGCCACGAACCGGTTACTGCCATTCCACCCGGTCGGCTTGACCCGCGCCTGCACCGAATACGCCGCCCAACTCTGCGTGCCAGCCGTGAACCGGGCATCGCTGCTCGTACCGGCCTGCCGCAACACCTGCGAACCGTCCGCGGCGACCGACCAACTCCCGCCCGAACCACTCCAACCGCTGGAGTTACCGTCCTCGAAATCGTCGGCGAAGACCGTCGCGGCCTGCGCGCCGCCCGCGAAACCGACGAACGCCGCCATGAGGCTGGCCACCAGGACGGCGGCGAGGAAGACGCCCGGTACCGCGCGCGAACTGGTCAGGTGAGGTGCCACCCGACCCGCCCGTTCAGGAGTGGCGACCAGCGCGGGGAGACCTTTTCGGAGCACGACGGAGCCCTACCTTTCCAGACTGCGGACAGTCGGGGTGGCAGACCCCCACGTACGGTGGAAAGCGCTTTCCGGAAGCTTATGATCCACCTTCAACGATGTCAATCCCGCCACCCTCCCCCATGATCAGGGCGTCCCTGTAGTCGTTATAACGACTACAGGACGCCCTGATCATGGAAGGGCGATCAACGTGAGCCCAGCGCATCCGCGCTAGCAAATTTCTACGTTTGTCAATAAGAGGACGGTCCAGGCGGGACGTGCTGGATAACGTCGGCGCGCCAACACATCCCTCTACCGGAAGAGGTACCTCATGTCTATCTCGCGCCGGAGACTGGTCGCCGCCGGCTTCCTCGTCACAGCCGTGACCAGCCTCGGGCTGGCCTCGGCCACGCCGGCGGGTGCGGTTCCGTCGGGACCCGCCGCGGCGAACCCTGTCCCGGCGAACCGTGTCCCGGCCGACGCTGTCCCGGCCGACGCTGTCCCGGCCAACGCTGTCCCGGCCAACGCTGTCCCGGCCAACGCTGTCCCGGCCGACCAGGCCGCCACCCCGCCGAGCACGCCGCCGTCGATGTCGCCGGCCATGGCCGCCACCGGCAAGGCGCGCGCGGACGCGACCGCCCGGTACGCGCCCAAGGCCGCACCGCCCGCTGCCGGCAAGACCAGCCGGGTCGGCCCGCTCGCGCTGACGTACCTCTACGGCGTGTCCTATCAGTACGCCACGGCCGACGGCCTGTACTCGTTCATGACGGTCGCCCGGCCAGCCCTCGCCACCGCCGACTTCCACTCGCTCGGCGAGCTCGCCGCGCAGTCCGCCGACGGCCTGCAGATCGTCGAGATCGGTTGGACGGTCGACCGGGGCCTGTACGGTGACGACAACGCGCGCCTGTTCGTCTTCCACTGGATCGACGGCAACCCGACCTGCTACAACGGCTGCGGCTTCGTGCAGAGCACCGCGTCGACCGTGCGGCCGGGTGACATCCTGCCCCTCGGCACCGCGTTCTTCGGCATCCAGCACTACCAGGGCAACTGGTGGGTGGGTTACGGCAGCCAGTGGGTCGGCTACTTCCCCGACGCCCGGTGGGGCGGCCGGTACACCCAGACCGGCCTGAACCAGTGGTTCGGCGAGGTGGCCGCGAACAGCGCGAGCCCGTGCACCGACATGGGCAACGGCCTGGCCGCCGCGAACACCGGTGCGGCGGCGATCAACTCGATGACCTTCTACAACGGCCCCACCGTGAACAAGACCACGTACGCCACCCATCCGACGCTGTACAGCGCTGTCTCCACCGGCAGCGCCAGCATGCGCTTCGGCGGCCCAGGCGCCTGCTGACTGCCCATGATCAAGGCGTCCCTCAAGTCGTTAGAAAGACGTGAGGGACGCCGTGTTCTAGGTAGGGG
>JBBEWH010000102.1:0-32643 GCA_037414955.1 Actinomycetes bacterium KLBMP 9797 | reverse complement strand
GCCAATTAAACCGGCCACCCTACTTTGTAAAAACCGACTGGGGCCACGCCTTGATCATGGAAGGGGCGATCGGCAGATCCCCAAGCCCCCGTGTACCGGGGATCCACTGCCCCACGTTGTCGGCCCCGGCGTGCCAACCCGTGGGGGACGGGTCGGCGACACCGCGGCCTTCGATCTACGGTGACAAACGGCGATGCTGAACACCAGGAACGGCGTCGGCACTTCGTCGGTACCGGATTGGGGGCTGGGTGTTCGGACGACTGGTCCGCGGGCATCGACGCCGGCTCGGGTGGACGCAGGAGGAGCTGGCCGCGAAGGCCGGGCTCAGCGTGCGGGCGATCGGCAAGCTCGAGTCCGGCCGGATCGCGGCGCCCCGGCCGCAGACCGTCCACCTGCTCGCGGCCGCGCTGGAGCTGACCGGCGCGGACCGCGACCGGTTCCTGGCGACGGCGGCCGAGCTCGCCGACCGGTCCGATGCCGACCGGTCCCCCGGGCCGGCGCAGCTGCCGCCGGACGTGGCCGGGTTCGCCGGCCGCGAGCGGGCGCTCGCGCGCCTCGACGCGGCGACCCGGCAGACGGCGGTCGCGGTGGTGTCCGGCACCGCCGGTGTCGGCAAGACCGCCTTGGCGGTCCACTGGGCACACCGGGTCGCGGACCGGTTTCCCGACGGACAGCTGTACGTGAACCTGCGCGGCTTCGACCCGGGCGGGCGGCTGATGACCCCGGCGGCGGCGATCCGCGGCTTCCTCGACGCCCTCGGCGTCCCGCCCGACGGGGTGCCGGCCGCGCTGGACAGCCAGGTCGGCCTGTACCGCAGCCGGGTGGCCGGCAAGCGGATGCTGATCGTCCTGGACAACGCCCGCGACGCCGACCAGGTGCGCGCGCTGCTGCCCGGCACGCCGACCGCGTTCGTCGTGGTGACCAGCCGGGACCGGCTCACCGCGCTGGTGGCGGGCGTCGGCGCCGAACCGGTGATGCTCGATCCGCTGTCCACGATGGAGGCCACCGAGTTGCTCGCCCGGCGGCTCGGCGCGGACCTGGTCGCGGACGAGCCCGACGCGGTCGAGCGGATCATCGCCGCCTGCGCGCGGCTCCCGCTCGCGCTGGCGATCACCGCGGCGCGGGTCCGGCAGTCCGGGTTCGCACTGGAAGTCGCCGCGGTGGAGCTCAGCGAGGCCGGGCGGCGGCTGGACGTGCTGGACACGGCGGACCGCACGAGCCAGGTGCGCGCGGTGTTCTCCTGGTCGTACGCGTCGCTGACGCCGCCCGCGGCCCGGCTGTTCCGGCTGCTCGGCCTGCACCCCGGCCCGGATCTGACGGCGCCCGCGGCGGCGAGCCTCGCCGCCGGCCTGGCCGGCACGGCCAGCTCTGCCAGCCAGTCGTTGATGGCGACGCGGGCGCCGCTGGTCGAGCTGGTCCAGGCGAACCTGCTGGCCGAGCACGCACCCGGCCGGTACGCCTGTCACGACCTGCTCCGCGTGTACGCCGCCGAGCTGTGCCGGACCACCGACGGCGACGGCGAACGCGCGGCCGCCGTCGGCCGGATGCTCGACCACTACACGCATTCGGCGTACGGCGCGGACCGGCTCCGGTACCCGTTGCGCGACCCGATCCGGATCCCGCTCGAGCCGCCCGCCCCCGGTACCCGCCCCGAGGAGCTGCCCGACGAGCGGCGGGCCACGGCGTGGCTCGCGGCCGAGCACGCGGTGCTGCTCGCCGTGCTGCGGTACGCGGCGCAGGCCGGCTTCGACGCGGCCACCTGGCAGCTCGCGTGGGCGCTGCGCACCTTCCATGTCTACGGTGGACACTGGGCGGACATGACGGCGGCCTGGACGGCCGCGGCCGCCGCGGCGCATCGGCTGGGCGCGCCGGCCGCGGCGGCCGACGCGCACCGCTGCGCCGCGCTGGCGACCATCTACCTGGGCCAGTACGACGAGGCCGACGCACAATGCCGGCGCGCCCTGAGTCTCTTCGCCGCCGCGGACGACCACGTCGGTCTGGGCGAGGCCCACCAGAGCATGGCCCTGCTGTGCGAACGGCGCGGCGAACCGCGGCTGGCGCTGGACCACGCCGAGCGGGCGGTGGCGGCCTTCGAGGCGGGCGGTCACGACCGCGGGCGGGCCAAGGCGCTCAACGCGGTCGGCTGGTACCACGCTTTGCTCGGGGAGCCGGGACCCGCGCTGGACACCTGCGCGCAGGCGCTGGCGCTGCTCGAACGGTTCGGCGACCGCTACGGGCAGGCGCACACCTGGGACAGCCTCGGGTACGCGCACCACCGCGCCGGCGACACCCACCAGGCGGTCGCCAGCTACGGCCGGGCGGTCGCCCTCTTCCAGGAGCTCGGCGACCGCGGCGACGAGGCCGACACGCTGGTCCGGCTGGGCGACACCCACCTGGCCGCGGGCGACCGGGACGCCGCCGACGCCGCATGGCGGCGGGCGCTGGACATCCTCACCGCGCTCCGCCACCCCGCCGCCGCGACCGTGCTGGCCAGGCTGAACGGCAGTGATCGCTTCACCGAGACGTAACTCCGCGGCGGTGACCCCGTCGCACACTCCCGGGTACCTTCCAGCAAAGCTCCTCGATGCGCGAGGGATCCCATGGTCAGGGTCGCACATTTCACGGACGCCGCGGTCGGGGGCGCGAACGGCATCGCGTCGTCGATCCGGCTGCTCGTCGAGGCGTTGACCGGGGTCGGCCACGACTGCGCGGTGGTCAGCGGCGGTCCACTGTGGGGCGCGGCCCGCGGTGGCGCCGGTGCCATCCGGGTGCCGTCGATGCCGACCGGCATGGGCGACTTCCGGTGGTCGTTCTTCCCGATCCGCACGATGCGCGAACGGGTCCGGGACTGGCGGCCGGACATCGCCCACGTGCACTCGCCCGGCCCGCTCGGCCTGGCCGGCCTGGCCCTGGCGCGCCGGCTCGGCATCCCGGCCGTCTACACGTACCACACCGACCTGCACGGGTACGCCCAGCATTACTACGTCCCGACGCCGGTGCTGCGGGCCGGCATCGCCGTCTACACGCGCCACCTCCGGTGCGTGACCGCAACCCGGCCGGCCGGCAAGTACGAGGTCATCGAGGCCGGCAACGCGCGACTCTTCGACGCCGCGGACGTCATCATCGCGCCGACGGCGAGCGCCCTGAGCCGCTGCCGGATGGCTGCCTTCGCGGACAAGGTGCGGGTGGTACCCACCCCGGCCCTCCTGCCGGCGGCGGGCACCACCGGCACCGAGTTCCGTGCCCGCGTCGGCGTCGCGGCCGGGGCGCCGGTCGTCATGTACCTCGGGCGGGTGTCCGCGGAGAAGGGCATCCGGCTGCTGCTCGACGCGTTCGCGGTGGTGCGCGACCGGGTGCCGGCGGCGCGGTTGCTGCTGGTCGGCCCGCACTGCCGCCGCCTGGGCCTGCGGCGCCTGCTCCACCAGACGGGCTTGGCGGCGCACACTGTCGTCACCGGCACGCTCCGCGGCGCCGACGTGACGGCCGCCTACCGGGCCGGTTCGGTGTTCGCGTTCCCGTCGTTGACCGACACGCAGGGCATCGTGCTGCACGAGGCGGCGCTCGCGGGCCTGCCCATCGTCATGACGGACGGGCGGCTGCACGGCAGCCACCCGCTGGCCGGGGCGATGCGCCTCACCGACCCGGCGCCGGCCGCCTTCGCCGCGGGGATCGCCGAGTTGCTGCGGGCGCCGCACGACGCCCGCCGCCTCGGCCAGCGGGGGCGCGAGCTGGCGCGGGCACACACGCCGGACCGGTTCGCCGACCAGACGCTACGCGCCTATCACGACGCCCTCACCCTCTCCATGATCAGGGCGTCCCGGTAGTCGTTACGGCTCGACGCCGTCCGTGCAAGCGGAACCTGCCGTGCCGGTGCGGCGCCGCGCCGCGCCGTTGCGGCGCCGCGCCGCGCCGATCAAGGAGAACCTCGCCGATCAAGGGCTCGGGCACCCGGATCCGAGATCAAACCACGTGCCCGAGCCCTTGATCGACGCTGATGTCCTTGATCGGCGGCCGCGGCGCGGCGCGGGCGCGGGCGGGGCGATCAGGGGGTCGGGGTCCAGTCGACCGTTAGCTGTTCCTGGGTCGCGAAGCGCACCAGGTGGCGGGCGATCACGTCCTGCACGACGGCGAGCGTCTCGGCGTCGGCCGCCGTCGCGACCATGAGCAGGTGCTCCTCGGACGGTGTCAACACGCACTGCCCGTGCTGGAGGGTGATGACGCCGCGCCCGTCGTCGCCCAGCTCTGTGGTCGCCCGGTGGCCCATGTGCGAGACGAGTTGCTTGATGTAGCGCTCGGGGCGGGTGGTCGGGACCCGAGCCGTCGACGTAAACATGCCTTGACGATATATCACCGATATGCCGACCATCTTATGATCGAGGCGCGCGGAACTGGATCTAGTCGAGTTAGGGCGACATAGCGACCCTAACTCGACTAGATCCACTCGGTCTTGGCAGCTTGCCGCGGTGGCCGGGCGACGCGGCGCCGGCGCATTGGTCAGGAAGATGGGGCGGCGACGGCCGCGGCGTTCGCGGTGACCACGATGAGGATGCCGGCCCACTCGTGCGCGCCCAGTGGTTGGCCCAGGATGACCAGGCCGGCGAGCGCGGCCAGCACCGGATGGACGCTCATGAACACCCCGAAGAAGCGGGGCGGCACCCGGCGCAGCGCGACGAGGTCCGCCGCGTAGGGCACCACCGAGCTGAGCACGCCGGCGCCCACCGCGTACAGGATGCCGGCGCCCCGCAACCGCCCTTGGGCGATCAGCACGGCCGCGACGGGCAGGTAGACCAGCGCGGACACCGCGGTCGCCGCCGCCGGCGCCTGTAGCCCGGACAGCCGGGTACCGAGCAGGCGGTTGAGCAGGATGTAGGCCGCCCAGCACGCCGCCGCGAGCAGCCCGAGGGCCACGCCGAGGTAGTCGCTGCTCGGGCCGGGCCGCACGAGCACGTAGACGCCGGCGCAGGCGGCCACCGCGCAGACCAGGTCGACGCGGGTGCGGGAACCGGCGAGCGCGACCGCGAGCGGCCCGAGGAACTCGAGGGTGACGGCCAGGCCGAGCCCGATGCGGTCGATGGCGGTGTAGAGGCTGAGGTTCATCGTCGCGAAGACCAGCCCGAGCAGCAGCGTCGGCCACCACTGGGCCCACGTGAAGCGGCGCGGGTCGGGGCGGGCCACCGGCAGCAGGACGGCGGCCGCGACGAACTGCCGCACCGCGACCACGCCCGCCGGGCCGACCGTGGCGAAGGCGTGCGCGCCAACCGCCGCGCCGACCTGGTTGCTGGCCGCGCTGGCGGTCATGGTCACCACACCGGCTGCCTTCGCGAACATGGCCGCCAGTCTCGGCGCCGCCGGCCGATCCCGGAAATACGCCACCCGCGCGGCTATACGCTCAGCGTATGGATGTGCAGCTCCGCCACCTCGAGGCCCTGGTGGCGGTCGCCGACGCGGGTACCTTCACCGGCGCGGCCGCCGAGTTGGGCGTCTCCCAGGCGGCGGTGTCGCGCGCCATCGCCGCCCTCGAGGCCACCCTCGGGGCCCGGCTGGTGCAGCGCACCACCCGGCGGGTCGCGCTCACCGTCTCCGGCACCCGGGTGCTCGCACACGCCCGCAGCGTGCTCGACGAGGTGGCCAACCTGCACCGGGTTGTCGAGCAGGCCCGCACCGAGCTCCGCGTCGGCTACGCGTGGGCGGCGCTCGGCAAGCACACCCGCCGGGTACAGAAGGCGTGGGCGGCCGCCCACCCCGGGCTGCCGCTGCTGTTCGTCCACGTCAACACGCCGACCGCCGGGCTCAGCGACGGCGTCGCGGACGTCGCCGTGATCCGCCGGCCGCTGCGCGACGCGCGGTTCGCCACCGCGCCGGTCGGGCAGGAGCGCCGGTACGCCGCGGTCGCCACCGACAACGCGCTGGCCCGGCGCCGTTCCGTGCGGCTCGGCGACCTGGCCCGGTACCCGGTGGCCATCGACGACCGCACCGGGACGACGACCCCGGAGCTGTGGCGGGACGGCGGGCCGAAAGCCGTCCGTACCACGCACGGCGTCGACGAGTGGCTCACGCTGATCGCCGCGGGGCAGGCCGTCGGCCTCACCTCCGAGGCCACCGCGAACCAGAACCCGCGGCCGGGCGTCGCGTACCGGTCGGTCCGGGACGCGGAGCCGATACCGGTCTGGCTCGCCTGGTGGACGGACGATCCGCCCACCCACCTCGCCGACCTGCTCACCCTGGTCCGCGCCGCCTACACCCCATGACCCCATGACCCCATGATCAGGGTGTCCCTCGAAAGAGATCGCGACGGAGCGTGTACGCATCGAACTTTTGCGGGCTCCGGCCCGTTGATCAGGGGTAGACGACATTGGCCGGGGGGTCCGATGGTGATCTCATGGTTCACCGAACAGCCGGAGGCGGTGCAGCTGGGCGCCGCCGGCCTCGCCGGGCTGTCGGTCCTGGGTACCATCGCCGCCGTCATGCGCGCGGTCCGGCGGAGGCGCAGACGGAGACGCGCCGTGCCGGCGCTCGTCGCTCGGCAGCCAGCGCCCAGCTCGCGGGTGGTCCCAAGCTCGCGGGTGGTCCCCCATCCGGGGGGCGGGCCCGGCTCGCGGGTGGTGCCCGGCTCGCGCGTTGCCCCGGACCCGCGCGATGCCCCGGACCCGCGCGTTGGCCCCAAGCCCCGCGTCACGCCGGACCCGCGCGCGACGCCGGACTGGCGCGCCGCCCCGTACCGCGCCCGGGTCGACGCCGCGATCGAACGCGGCCGGGCGAACCGCGCCGCGCAGGCCGTGCGCCAGCGCATCGACGATCTGACCGCCCGGCAGCTCGCGCTCGTCAGCCGGCTGCAGTGCGGCGAGACCGACCCGGACCGCCTGGACGCGCTCTTCCGGCTCGACCACCTCACCGTCCAGCTCCGGCGGCATAGCGACAGCCTGCGTACGCTGCAGGACCAGGGCGCGAGCACCTGGTGGCTGGAACCGGCGCCACTGTCCGATGTGGCCGCGGCCGCGGCCGCGGAGGTGCCGGAGTACCGCCGGATCGAGGTGCTGTGCCTGCCTCAGGTGACCGTCGACGGTCCCGCCGTCGTCGACCTCGTCCACCTGTTGGCGGAGCTGCTCGACAACGCCACCATGTTCTCGCCGCCGACCACGCCGGTCCACGTCGTCGGTTACGAACTGCCCGACCGGCGCGTCCTCGTCGACATCCACGACGGCGGACCGGGCATCGACCGGGAGATCCTCGATCGGGTCAACCGCCAGCTCAGCGGGGCCGTCGACACGGCGGCCGCGCCCTCCGGGATGGCCGGCCTGCTCCTGGTCGAGCGGCTGTCCCGCCGGCTCGCCGTGCAGGTGGCCCTCTTCCCGTGGGGCGAGGCCGGTCTGACGTCCCGGGTGATCCTGCCGACCGCCTTGTTGCGGCGCGTGCCGACGCCGAGCATGCGGACCATCCCCCGCCGGCGCCGCCCCATCCACCCATGATCGGGGCGTCCCTCATGCTGTTAGAGCGACATGAGGGACGCCCTGATCATGGTTACCAGCACCCGCCGCAGGACGGGCGTGGCGCGGGGAACACGGTGACCCGGTCGACCAGCGGATGGTTGGTCGGCAACGCCGTCACGATGAGCTCGCCGCCCAGCGCTTTCCGGATCACCCGGACACACCCGAGACGTACCTCGTAGTCACTCAGGACGCAGATCGCGAAGTCGGTGGCGCCGACGGGAAGGACGTTCCCCTCCTCCATCCATGGCGTGGGCGCGACCGGCTGGTAGGGCCGCACCCGGTCCTGGTACAGCTCTCCGGGCACCGCCACGTTGATGCTCTCGTACCGGGCGAACCCGAACGAGGACCCCGCCGGCGCGGCGCAGTTCAGGACCCCCGAGAGCCTGAGCCACGAGGTGTCTTTGGCCGTCCACTCGTCAATGCTTCCGGAGAAGCAGGGGGCGGGCGTCCACCGATCCGCCGCGGCCGTGGCCGGGACGGCGGGGAACACCATCGCCACCACCGCGACCACCGCCATCACGGCACGGAACAACCACCTCATCGTTCGCTCTCCTCGGTCGATTGGTCATCGCTCTGGCCACCGGCCAGGCTGGGTGGGGCCGCGGCGCGCAGGGAGCCGAGCGCGAGCCCGAGCTGGAAACGGTTCTCCACGCCCAGCCGGTCCATCAGCGCCCGCAACGTATATGTCACCGACCGCGTCGACAGGCCGAGGCGCCGCGCCGCCGTGGCGTCGGTGTGCCCCTCGGCGAGCAACCCGACGACGGCTTTCTCTCGTTGGGTCAGCACAAGGGCGGGTACTCCGTTTCTACGCGGGTCCGTGGCGCCACTCCAGTGCTGGACGAACAGCGCGACGAGCGACTCGACCGTGGCGGGGTCGACGATTTCCCACGCCCCGTGGTTCAGGTCGAGCGGATCGATGGCCAGCAGGGCCACCTTGCGATCGAAGATCATTAATTTATGGGGCAACCGCGGCGCCTCCCGGTAGGCCCCGCCCAGCCGGATGAACTCCGACACGCGCCGCGACGACCGGTCCCCGTCAGCCGGTGGGCGGCTGAGCGAGCGCAGCCGTACCCGCCGCTCCAGCACCGCCACGTCCAAGGGGGTGGCGATCGCCAGGCTCTCCGCGCTGAACACCGGCTCCGGGTGCATCGCCAGATGCTCGGCGCGCTCCATCATCATCAGCTCGCCGACCCGGCGGCGGGCGGCGTCCCGGTCCGGCAGCCGCCGCGCCCCCGGTGGCGGCGCCGGCAACGCGGGTCCGCCGTCGCCGGACATGGCGGCCGCGCGCCGCAGCGCACGGCGCCGCAGCGTCGCGACGGCCGCGTCCGGCGGCGCCGCCCGCCACGTCAACGCGTCCGGCCCGTATCCCAAGGGCTCCCGGGCCGACCGCACGAGCCCCGCGGCCGCGAGCTCGTCCAACGCCGCGCGCACCCGCCGCATGGCCAGGCCGAGATCTGCCGCCACCGCTCCGGACCGCTGGGGCCCGAAGCTCGTCAGGCACCGGTACACCAGATCGGCGTCCGCCGACACTCCCCACCGGACCAGCGACGGTACGGCCCTTCCGACGGCCAGCACTCCCGTGTCGCTGCCTGCCACGTACCCCCACCTCCCCCTACAGGCTGGGCTCCCGCCGCATCTCGGTACGCAGCGATGAAAGCACAGCCGACTGACACTGTCTCCGTTCAGCAAGATCGCTGACTGGCATTTTTTGCGTGATTACGCAACGCGCGATTCGAGGGTCCGCAACTCGGCGCGCACCTTCTCGGCGTCGCGGTGACGCAACGTGCTCAGGATCTGGAACGCCTGCGTGTACGCCTCGCGCGCCCGCTCGACGTGACCCGTCGCCCGGTAGCTGGTGGCGAGCTTCGTCAGCGTGCTCGCCGTACCGAGAACGTTGCCGCCGGCCCGCTCGCTGAGGTCCAGCGCCCGCCGGTAGCAACGCACCGCCTGCGTGTGGTCCATCATCCGCTGGTGGATGGAGCCCAGGCTGTCCCACGCGTTGGCCTCCCAGTGCTGATCCCCGAGCTCCTGGTACAGCGCGACCGCCTGGGTGCAGTACCGCAGGCCCTTCCGGTGGTCGCCGAGCTGGGCGTACGACCAGCCGAGGTCGTTGAGCGCGTCCGCCTGCCCACCGCGCCGGTCCGTGCTCCGGTAGTGCGCGAGGGACTGCTCGAGGTGGCTGATGACCTCGTCCCACCGGTCCTCCACGTACGCCAGATGCGCGATGTTGCCGTGCGTGAGCGCCAATCCGGTCGGGTCCGCCAACTCGCCGTAGAGGTCGAGTGCCCGCTCCAGGTGGGACCGCGCGTTCACGCCGTCCCGGTGTTTGAGCTGCACGACACCGAGCGCCCGGTGGCAGTGCGCCTGCCCGCGCCGGTCCCCGTCCCGTTCGGCGGCCGCCAGCGCCACGCGCTGCATCGGCGCCCAGTCATGCCAGTACGCCTGCCGGTCGAGGTAGTCCGCCATCGTCCAGGACAGCTGCCACGCGTGCCCGCCGTACCCGTGTTCGGCGGCGACCCGGACGATGGCCATGAGTGCCGCGTGCTCGGCGGCGAACCAGTCCAGCGCCGCGTGCAGGTCCTCGAGCGCGACGACCGACACGCCGTCGGCGGGCAGCGGCAACCGCACCACGGTGCGGCGGTTGGGGTTGAGCGTCCGGGCCGCGGCGTACCCGCTGTGCAGGTAGTGATCGAGCAGCCGGCGCCGCGCGTCCCGGCGCTCGGTCTCGGTGTCGTACTGCTCGGCGAGCTCCGCCGCGTAGATGGCCAGCAGGTCGTGCAGCGCGTACCGGCCGGGCGCTGTCTCGGTGACGAGGTGGGCGGCGGTCAGCTCGGCGAGCTGGTGGTGGGTATGGCGGACGGACCGGCCCGCGAGGCTCGCGGCGGCGAGCACCGACACGTCCGGGCCGGGATGCAGGCCGAGCAGCCGGAACAGCCGGGCGGCCGCGGGGCCGACCGCCGCGTACGACCACGAGAACACCGCCCGCGCGCTGGTCGCCTCGTCGCCGCTGTCGAGCAGGTCGAGCCGGCTGTGCGTGTCCCGCAGCTCGGCGGAGAGCGCCTCGACGGGCGCGTCCGGGTGCGTCGCCGCGCGGGCCGCGGTGATGGCCAACGCCAGCGGCAGGCCGGAGCACAGCCGGACGATCTCGTCGACGGCGTCGCGCGCCGCCCCGGCCGCCATCCGGTCCACCCGGTTGCCCAGCAGCTCGCGTGCCTCCTCGATGGGCAGCACCGCCAGCGGCACCGGCTGCGCGCCCTCCGACACGATCAGCCCCGTCAGGCTGTTCCTGCTGGTCACCACGACGAAGCCACCCGTACTCCCGGTCAGGAGCGGCCGGACCTGGGCGGAGTCGCTGGCGTTGTCGAGCACGACGAGCAGCCGCTTGCCCTCGGTGAGCGCGCGGTAGGCCGCCCGCAGACCATCCAGATCGGACGGTAGGTCGCGCGGGGAGACGCCGAGTCCGACCAGGAAGCCGCGGATCACCTGGTCCGGCCTGGCGGGGTCGCCGTGCGGCTCGAAGCCGCGCAGGTTCGCGTACAGCTGGCCGTCGGGGAAGTCCGCCGCCACCCGGTGGGCCCACCGGATCGCCAGCGTGCTCTTGCCCACGCCGGGAGTGCCGGTCACGACGGCGATGCCGGGTGCCGTGCCCGCCCGGCGCGCGGCCCACTGCTGGTCCACGGCGGTCAGCGCGGCGCGCCGGCCGGCGAACCAGCCGATGTCGGACGGGAGCTGGCGGGGCACGACCACGGGTGCCGCGCAGCGCGCGGGTCTCCCCGCCAGCAGTTCCGTGTGCAGGCGCCGCAGCTCGGGGCTGGGATCGGCGCCCAGCTCGTCGGCGATGCGCCGCCGGACGGCCTCGTACCGCTCCAGGGCCTCCGCGGTGCGCCCGCGGCGGTCCAGCACCCGGAGCAGCCGGACCCACAACGACTCCCGCAGCGGGTGCCGCGCGGTCAGCCTCTCCAACTCGGCGGCCAGCGCCTCCGGGGCACCGGCGCGGATGTCGAGATCCACCCGCCGTTCCAGCGCGGTCAGGTAGCGCTCCAGCAGGCGCGGACCCTCCGTGCGGTGCAGCCAGTCGGACGCCACCCCGTCGAACGGATCCCCCCGCCAAAGCGCCAGCGCCTCACCCAGCAGGACCTTCTCGGCGGCCGGGTCCGCCGTGCGCCCGGCCGCGTCGAGCAGGCGGGCGAACCGCAACGCGTCCACGTCGTCGGGCTCGGCGCGGAGCAGCAGGCCCTCCGGCGCCGCCTCGACACCGTGGCCACCCAGCGCCTGGCGCAGCCGCACCGCGTACGTCTGCAGGCTGCGCCGGGGATCGGCGGGCGGTTCCTCGCCCCAGACCACGCGGGTCAGCTGGTCCATCGACACCGCCCGGCCCGCCGACATCGCCAGTCCGCTGAGCAGCGTCCGCAGTCGACCGGTCGTCAACGGGACCGCCCGGCCGTCGACCACCACCCGGAACGGGCCCAGCACACTCACTGTCACCATCGGCACGGCCTCCACGCGTTCCCCTCTTCGCGCTCGCCGGTACCCCGCGATACAAACACAGGCCCGCGACGGTGTCTGCCGTCTACGAGATCATCGCGAAGCTTCCTTGCGTGATCGCGCAGCCGCCCGCCGGTGCGTGTGTTCGTGGGGCGTCTCCAGCCTGAACCGTGGTTGTTAGCTGGATTCCTAACGCGCCGCTAACGGCCCTTCGGGGCCGCGCAAGATCAAGGCGGCCCCCCAAATTGACGAAAAACATTTGGGGCCCCCGGGGCCGCTCATGATCAAGGCGTCCCTCAAGTTGCTCTAACAACTTGAGGGACGCCTTGATCATGAGCGGGCGCGCTATTCCGTTTCGGCGGCGCGCTCGCGGAGGCGGGCGCGGATCTCCTCCGGGGTGTAGGCCCGCCGGCGCCGCTCGGCGCGCGCGACCACCACCCCGGTGGCGGCGACACCGACGAACGCGGCCAATCCGATTACCTTCCACCAGCGCATCCACATAGGGTAGACGCTGTGTCCGCCCTTGGCCTCGACGAAGCCGTCGACCTGTGCCGCACCGGCGACCTGTGGCTGTTCCGCGGTCGCTCCGGCGCCGACCGGGCCATCCAGGTCACCACGAACAGCCCGGTCAACCACGTCGGCATGGCGGTGGTGATCGAAGACCTGCCGCCGATGATGTGGCACGCGGAGCTGGGCAAGTCGCTGCCCGACCTGTGGTCGGGCGGCCACCAGCGCGGCGTCCAGCTCCACGACCTGCGCGCGGCCGTGCTGACCTGGGCCCGGCGATACGAGCAGCGCGCGTGGCTGCGCCAGCTGGAGCCGCCACCGGGCCACGACCAGGAGAACGCGGTCCTGCGCACGATCGCCCGCCTGGACGGCACGCCGTTCCCGTCGAGCGCCCAGCTCGCCTACCGGTGGCTGCGCGGCCGGATGCCGGTGCCGGGGCTCGACAAGAAGGAGCGGGCGGTCCACAAGAGCCGGCTGGAGAGCGCCTACTGCGCGGAGGTCGTGGCCGTCACGTACGAGGCGATGGGTCTGCTGCCGGCTGGGCGCAGCCCGAACTGGTACGACCCGGGCCGGTTCTGGAGCGGCGACGAGCTGCCGCTGACCGGCGGCTACCGCCTCGGCAGCGAGATCACGGTCGATATCCCGCCGACCTGAGCGCCAGCGCCGTTACCGGTAAGCTTCCGCAAGCTCTTCCGCCACGGATCACCGGATGCGGGCCGTTGCCATCTCCGTCTCGGTCGTTGCATACTGCTCATGCGCCTATTGATGGGCGCAGATGTCACCGAAACTTTCGGTGACGGGGCGAACTGTTCGGAGTCCGGGCCTCCGATGGGGCCGGCGTGCGCCGGTTGACCCATCGACCATCGCCACCTTCGAAATCCGTGAGGTATCTGGCATGACCAAGCATTCCCTTCGCCCGGCGCCGCGGTCCGCCGCGCGGCCGCGGTTGCGAACCGCGTTGGCGCTGGCGGGCGCGACGGCGATCGCCGCCAGCAGCGCGCTGATCCTGGCCAACAACGCCAGCGCGGCGACCACCCTCGGCGCGTCCGCCGCCGAGCGCGGCCGCTACTTCGGCGCCGCGGTCGCGGCGAACAAGCTCTCCGAAGCCGCCTACGTCAACATCCTCAACGCCGAGTTCAACAGCGTCACCCCCGAGAACGAGATGAAGCTCGACGCGACCGAGCCGCAGCAGGGCGTGTTCAACTACGCGAACGCGGACCGGATCGTCAGCCACGCCCGGTCGCGCGGCATGCAGGTCCGCGGGCACACTCTCGCCTGGCACTCGCAGCAGCCCGGCTGGATGCAGAACATGAGCGGCACCGCCCTGCGGAACGCCATGATCAATCACATCACCAACGTGGCCACCCACTACCGCGGCCAGCTCGTCGCGTGGGACGTGGTCAACGAGGCGTTCGCCGACGGCGGCAGCGGCGCCCGCCGCGACTCGAACCTGCAGCGCACCGGCAACGACTGGATCGAGGTCGCCTTCCGCACCGCGCGCGCCGCGGACCCCAACGTGAAGCTCTGCTACAACGACTACAACACCGACGACTGGACGCACGCCAAGACGCAGGCCGTCTACAACATGGTCCGCGACTTCAAGGCGCGCGGCGTGCCGATCGACTGCGTCGGCCTGCAGTCGCACTTCAACAGCGGGTCGCCGTACCCGGGCAACTACCGCACCACGCTGTCCAGCTTCGCCGCGCTGGGCGTCGACGTGCAGATCACCGAGCTGGACATCGAGGGCGCGCCGGCGGGCACGTACCGCAACGTCGTGAACGACTGCCTGGCCGTGGCCCGCTGCAACGGCATCACGGTCTGGGGCATCCGGGACACCGACTCGTGGCGCGCCAGCCAGACCCCGCTGCTGTTCAACGGCAGCGGCGGCAAGAAGCCGGCGTACGACGCGGTGCTGGCCGCGCTCAACACGGGCACGCCGCCCACCACGCCGCCGCCCACGAGCTCGCCGCCGCCCACCTCCCCGCCGCCCACCACGCCGCCGCCCACCACCACGCCGCCGCCGGGTCCGGGTGGCTGCACCGCCACGGTTTCGGTGAACCAGTGGACCGGCGGGTTCGTCGCGACGGTACGGGTGACGGCCGGGTCGTCGGCCATCAGTCGCTGGACCGTCACGCTCGCCCTGCCGTCCGGCGCCACGGTCTCGAACTCGTGGAACGTCAACCGCAGCGGCACCAGCGGCACCATCCAGTGGACGAACGTGGCCTACAACGGCAACGTCGCCGCCGGCCAGTCGACCGAGTTCGGCTTCCAGAGCTCCGGCACCGGCACCGGCATGACCCCCAGCTGCTCCGCCAGCTGAGCCATTCCCCGTGTGATCGCGGGCGTCCCCTCAGGGGGACGCCCGCGATCGTCTGTCTAGGCGCAGGTCCAGCGGACCGCGCGCAGCTGGCCTTCCTTGTCCGTCGCCTGGCCGCCGATGGTGCGGCCGTCGTCGCTCAACGTGGTCGCGATGTCCCCGAGCGGCGTGGCCGGCTCGGCGAGGCCGGGCAGTCGCAGGTCACCGCCCTCCGACACGAACAGCCCCCGGCCGGAAAGGTCGGAGCCGACCAGCCAGCCCTGCGCGTTGGCCTCGCTCGGCCGGATGTCGAACTGCGGGTACACCTTCGCCTCGCCGGTCGGCAGGTGCCAGCGCAGCCCGACCAGTCCGGTGTCGCCGCCGGTCAGCCCGGTGATCCAACCGTTGCGGATCGTGTAGGCGGCGCTCATCGGGCCGTAGCCCTTGGGCAGCGGCAACTCCTTGAACCGCTGGCCGCCGGGCAACCACACCAGCCCGTGGTCGACGCCCTCCTTGTCGGTGTAGGTGCCGACGATCGTGCCGTCCTCGTCGATGTCGTACGCCCGGGCCGAGAGCGCCCCGTCCGGCATCGGCAGCTGGACCGGGCCGGCGCCGGTCGAGTACACCGGCCACCAGACCGGCCCCACGACCGGTGACTGGCTGACGCCGACGACGTCCCCGCGGTTGTTCAGGCCGAGCGCCTCGCCGGAGTCGACGCCCCGCAGCGGCAGCAACCGGCCGCCGGTGTACAGCCACGGCCGCATCGGCTCCCAGGTGTTCGGGTCGTAGCCGGTGGCGACGGCCGCCCCGGACGCGTTGACGTCGTCCAGCCGCTGGTCGATGCCTGGCACGTCCACCGCCGTCGGCTTGCCGTTCTGCCAGATCACCGGGTACCGGGTGAAGTCGCCGTGCGGGTCCGCCGGGTATCCCCGACCGGCGATGTACGCGCCGGTGGGGTCGCCGCCGGTGACGATGCTCATCGACCAGGTCTTGCTCTCTTCCAGGCGCTCGATGGCGCACGCCGTCGGCGGGGCCGCCGGCGCCGCCGATACCACTGTTCCCGTGCTCACCGTGACGACCGCGGCGACCGTGGCCGCGAGCGGCAGCGCCCACGCTGATGACACCATGACAAACCTCCCCGTGTATCGATGGATGCCCTGTCTAATGGACGTCCGGCACGGGCCGGAGGTTGTGTCAGATCATGGCTAGACCTTCGACTCGGCACCTGGATACTTTCGGCGCGGCGCCGATACCGAGGATCGATGCCTCGGGGCGGCGCCGCTGCCTAGCGTCAGTCCATGCGTTCCTCCCGTCAACCCACGGCTCGCGGCCCGGTCCAGCCCGGTGAGCGGGCGCTCGCGCCCGACCTCGCCCGCGGCGTCATGCTCCTGCTGATCGTCCTGTCCAACACCGGTTTCTACCTGTGGGCGGCCGAGCATGGCGCGTCGGGGTGGCATCCGACCGACGGTTCCACTGTGGACCAGGTGGTGCAGTTCCTGATGATCACCGCGCTGGACCTCCGCACGTACCCACTGTTCGCGTTCCTGTTCGGGTACGGGATGACGCAACTCTTCCTGCGGCAGACCGCGGCCGGCGCGGCGCCGAAGGCCGCCGTGTCGCTGCTGCGCCGGCGCAGCCTGTGGCTCATCGTCTTCGGCTTCGCGCACGCCGCGCTGTTGATGGCCGGCGACATCATCGGCGCGTACGGGCTGGCGAGCCTCGTCCTGGGCTGGCTGTTCCTCCGGCGGGCGAACCGCACGTTGCTGGTGTGGGCGGCGATCGGCGTCGCGCTCATCGCGCTCTTCACGGTGCCGAGCGTCATCGACGCGACCACCGGCCACTTCGGACACATCGACGCCTCCACAGTGGAGCCGACGACCGTCGTGTACGCGTCGGGCGAGGAGAACCCGTTGGCGGCCGCCGGGACCCGGCTCCAGACCTGGCTGTTCGTCGTCTTCGTCGCCGGCGGGGTCGCGGTGCCGATCCACGTGGCGATCCTGCTCGGCTTCTGGGCGGCTCGCCGCCGGGTACTGGAGGAGCCGCACCGCCACCTCGCCCTGCTGCGCTGGACCGCCGCCGTCGGGGTGCCGATCGGCTGGCTGGGCGGGCTCCCGGCGGCGCTGGCACACGTCGGCGCGCTGGACGTCCCGGCGGCCGCCGTCGCCGAGAGCGGCGCGCTGGCGGAGATCGCCGCGGGCACCGGGCTCTTCGGTGGGCTGGGCTACGTGGCGCTGTTCGGCTTGCTCGCGCACCGCATGTCCGCGCGGGCGCGGCGTTCACCGGCCGCCATCGCGGTCGCCGCCGTGGGCAAGCGCTCGCTGTCCTCGTACCTGACGCACTCGCTCATCTTCTCGCCGGTGCTGGCCGCCTGGGGACTCGGTCTCGGCGGGAAGCTCGGCAGTGCCAGCATGGCGGCGTTCGCCGTCGGGGTGTGGCTGGTGACCGTGGCGGGCGCCTACGCCCTCGAGCGGGCCGGCCGCCGCGGGCCGGCCGAGGCATTGCTACGGTGGCTGGTCTACCGTGACATCCCGGCGGTGAAGCCGGCGGCGCCCGTCGGGTAGACGTTCGCGGTATGAGCATCCTGATATCACCATATATTCGAATTATTGACTTACCGTCACCGCATGGTCAGACACCGCATGGTCAGACGCAGCCTGACGGCCGCCGCCGTCGCCGCCCTCGCCGGTGCACTCGCCGCCGGCACGCTCATCGCCGCCTCGCCAGCGGCCGCCGCCACCGTCTCCAAGCCGCTCCGCACGCTCGTCGCCGACCTACCGGTCGCCACCGAGAACCGCACCGGCTACAACCGCGACCTGTTCCCCCATTGGATCGACGCCGACTCGGACGGCTGCAACACCCGCTACGAGGTGCTCATCGCGGAAGCCGTCACCGCGCCGTCGGTCGGCTCCGGCTGCACGCTCACCGGCGGCCGCTGGTACTCGTACTACGACGGCGCCTACTGGACCCTACCGTCCGATATAGACATTGACCATTTCGTTCCGCTGGCGGAGGCCTGGGATTCGGGAGCGTCCGGCTGGACCACCGCCAAGCGCCAGTCGTTCGCCAACGACCTCGGTGACGCCCGCAGCCTCGCCGCGGTCACCGACAACGTCAACCAGTCCAAGAGCGACCAGGATCCGGCCGAGTGGATGCCCTCGCTGACGAGCGTCCACTGTCGATACGTCGGCGAGTGGGCCGCGGTGAAGACGCGCTGGGGACTGACCGTCGACTCAGCCGAGAAGAGCGCGCTGGCGTCGTACGCGGCGTCCTGCTCGAACGTCACCATCACGGTGGAGACGGTCGCCGGCGGCACGACCCCGACCACCACCCCGACCATCACCCCGACGTCGTCCGCGACCGCGTGCGCGGCTACGAACGGCACGGATGTCACCGTCCCGGACGCGGGCCCCGCGGTGACCAGCTCGGTCACCGTCGCCGGCTGCGCGCGCGCCGCCTCGTCCAGCTCCCGCGTGTACGTCTACATTGTCCACAGCTACCGCGGCGACCTCGTGGTCACGCTGGTGGCGCCGGACGGCTCGACCTACCCGTTGAAGAGCGCCGACTCCGAGGACAGCGCGGCGAACGTGAACACCACCTACACCGCGAACCTGTCCAGCGAGACCGCGAACGGCACCTGGACCCTCCGGGTACAGGACACCTACGCCGAAGACACCGGCTACCTGAACACCTGGACCCTCACCGTCTAACCCCTCTCCGTGATCAGGGCGTCCCTCAAGTAGTTCTAACGACTTGAGGGACGCCCTGATCATGGTTAGGGCAGGCGCACGCGGGCCTGTACCGGCAGGTGATCGCTCGGGTACTGGGCGCCGCCGCGATAGGTGTTGATCAGCGCGCCGCGCGTGGTGACGCCCGGTGTCGCGAGCACCCAGTCGATCCGTGGCCCGTTCGGCACGAGCGGCTGGTAGCCGTGGTAGGTGCCGTAGACCGGGCCGCGCAGCTGCGCCGTGGCCCAGGTGTCGCGGTAGCCGGCCTGGTTGACCAGCAGGTCGTACACGTAGCCGCCGGCCTGTGCCGGGGTGTTGAAGTCTCCGGTGAGGACGATCGGTAGCACCGGCGTGAAACCGGCGAGCCGGTCCCGGATGAGTTGCGCGGCGCGCCGCCGGGCGTATTCGCTGACGTTGTCCAGGTGGGTGTTCACCGCGTAGAAGCGGGTGCCCGTCGCCTGGTCGAGGAACCGCACCCAGGTGACCATGCGGATCGACCCAGCGCCCCAGGTATTGGAACCCGGCACCTCCGGCGTGTCGGAGAGCCAGAAGTGCCCGTACGTCTGCGGCGTCAGCCGGGTGTTGTCGTAGAAGACCGCCATGAACTCGCCGCGCGTGCCACCCTCCCGTCCCTGTCCGATGTAGTCGTAGCGGGTACCCAGGTCGGTTTCGATGTCACGCAACTGCGCGACGAGCCCTTCCTGCGTGCCGATCAGGTCCGGTTGCTCGGTGGTCAGCACGGCACGCAGCACCGGACGCCGCTGCGCCCAGGAGTTCGGTGTGGTCGTGCTGGCGTACCGGAGGTTGAACGTCATGACGTCCAGGTCGCCCGCCGCGGGCGGGCCGGCGAGCGCGTCCATTGCGGACGTTGCCGCCCGGGCGGGGTTGGCGGGCGAGGAGAGCGTGCCCACGACGGTGAGCACGGCGAGGACCAGCGCCTGCAGCATGATGCGTCCAAGAGGGAGGGATCGACGACGGCGAATCACCATGCCGCGACCGTAAGTGGCGGTCCTGGCCTGACGATGGCCGTCCGCTTACGCCACCGTGTCCCTGTATGAACACATTTGCGCGCTCACCCATGATCAGGGCGTCCCTCAAGTCGTTAGAACGACGTGAGGGACGCCCTGATCATGGGTGAGTCGAACGGCTGTAGCGGTCGGGAGGCGTGCCGACGGCGGCGGTGAAGTCGCGGATGAGGTGGGACTGGTCGCTGTAGCCGAGTTGGGCGGCCAGGTCTGCCCAGTCGACGGCCGCGCCGCCGGCGGCCGCCTCCGCGGCCTCGTGGACGCGGCACCGGCCGATGACCCACTTCGGGCCGAGACCGATGTGGTCGGCGAAGAGCCGCTGCAGCTTGCGCATGTTCACGCCCAGCCGCCGGGCGAGATCGCCGACCTGGATGACGGACCGGTCGGTGACGATGAGGTCGACGACGCTGTTCAGGCTCGCGGTCATCGGCAGCGGCTGGACGCCGAGCGCGCGGAGAAAAGCCTCGACGGCCGGGACGCACGCGTTGACATCACCGGCCGCGGCCACGACACGCGCGATCTCATCGACGTCGGAGGCAGCGTTCGAGGCGGCGCCGGGCCCGGAGGCGGCGCTGAGCACGGGCGCCGCCGCCAGTCGCTGCCCCGCGATGGTCGACACCGGACCGCCCAGGAACGGCCGAAAGCTGGCCGGCCGGAACTTGACGCCGAAGACCTGGCCGCGTCCGGTCAGCTGGGCCACGAAATCGTGCGGCGAGATGGCCTGGATCGCGGCGGTGCCGGCCTCAAACACCAGGTGCGTGGCGGGGTGCGGGAGGATCCGCTGCTCGTACGACTCGCCATCGGGCAGATCCCAGCGAACCACCCAGTACCGGTCCACCGCCCAGGCCAGATCGGGCGCGGGCGGGTGCCGGGTCAGCGTGAAGCGCTCGAACCCGGCCGCGGGATGGATGATCCCGCGGGTGTCCTGATCAACAGCCCGGGCCACACCCCCATCGTAGGTGTCGCGTTTGTTCAAGACCCCGTCCACCGCCGCTCATAGGCTCGGGTCATGACCGAAGTTGATCTTCTAGCCGGGGTCCTGTCCAAGACGGGCGACCTCATCGACGGCATCCGCGCGGACCAGCTCCGCCTGCCCACCCCGTGCGACGACTACGACGTCGAGGCGCTGCGCGACCACATCGTCGGGTGGGTCCAGGTGTTCGCGGCGAGTGCGCACGGCCGGTCCTACCCGGGCGACCCCGCCGCCTATCGGTGCGGCGCCGACCCCGCGGGCACGTTCCGCACCGCCGCGGCCGACCTGGTAGATGGGTGGGCGACGTACGGTCTCGACCGCCAGGTCACCCTCGCGGGCGGCGCGCTCCCGGGCGACAAGGCCTTCAACATGGCGGTCATGGAGTACCTGACGCACGGCTGGGACCTGGCCGTCGCCACCGGGCAGCCGGTGCCGTTCACCGAGCCGGAGGCGGCGGAGGTCCTGGCCCGGGCCGAGGTCACGCTGCCCCCGCAGTACCGGGGCGAGAACATGGCGTTCGGCCACATCGTCCCTGTCGACGAGGATGCGTCAGCCATCGACCGCATGGTGGCGTTCATGGGCCGCCAGCCTGCGGTGCGCAAGACCTAGGGCCTACCCAGATACCGGCTGTGCCGGCAGAGTAACGGTGTGACAGGTGGGACGTGGGGCGGCCACCTGCCCCAGCAGTTGACCAGCTTCGTCGGGCGCCGGCGCGAGATGTCCGAGGTCAAGCGGCTGCTGTCCACCGCGCGCCTGGTGACGTTGACCGGTGTCGGCGGCGTCGGCAAGACCCGGTTGGCGCTGCGGGTCGCCGAGGAGTCACGGCGCGGCTTCCCCGCCGGCGTGTGGGTGGTCGAGCTGGATCAGGTGCGCGACGGCGCGCTGACCGCGCAGACGGTCGTCGCTTCCCTCGACCTCCACGAGCAGGCCGGCCGGTCGCCGGTCGAGGTCCTGACCGAGTACCTGGCCGGCCGGCACCTGCTGCTGATCCTGGATAACTGCGAGCATCTGGTCGGGGAGGTGGCGAAGGTCGCCGACCGGCTGATACGGGCGGCTCCCGGCCTGCGGGTGCTCGCCACCAGCCGGGAGCCGCTCGGCGTCGACGGAGAGGCCACGCTGGTCGTGCCACCGCTGTCGGTACCGGAGCCGGGGCGCGCCGTTCCGCTGCCGGACCTGTCCCGGTACGAGGCGGTCAGCCTGTTCGCCGAGCGGGCGGCGAGCGTGCTGCCCGGGTTCGAGATCACCGAGGCCAACCGCGCGGCGGTGGCGGACACCTGCCACCTCGTGGAGGGGCTGCCGCTGGCGATCGAGCTGGCCGCCGCGCGGCTCCGCGTCCTCGCGCCGGAGCAGCTGCGGGACCGCCTGTCCGACCGGCTGGCACTGCTCACCCGGGGCAGCCGGGTCGCGCCGACCCGCCAGCAGACGCTGCGTGCGTGCGTCGAGTGGAGCTACGACCTGTGTACCCGGGCGGAACGGCGGTTATGGGCCCGGCTGTCGGTGTTCGCCGGCGGGTTCGGGCTGGACGCGCTCGACGACGTCTGCGCGGGCGGCGAGCTGGCAACTGACGACCTGGAGGCACTGGTCACGACGCTGACCGAGAAGTCGATCATCACTACGGAGCGCGGCCGGTACCGGATGCTCGAAACCCTGCGCGACTACGGCGCGGAACGTTTGGTCGAGCTGGCGGAGGCGGACCGGGTCGCGCGCCGGCACCGCGACCACTACGCGGCGCTGGCCGCGCGCGCGGCGGCGGCCTGGGTCGGGCCGGACCAGCTGGCCTGGTTCCGGACGCTCAACCGGGAGCACGCCAACCTCCAAGCCGCCATCGAGTACGGCTTACGCGAGCCGGAAACGGCCCAGGAGCTGGCCGCCAACCTGTGGTTCTTCTGGATCGCCTGCGGCTTCCTCCGCGAGGGCCGGTACTACCTCGAGCGGGCGCTGGCCAGCGGCGGCACCGGCCGCGCCCATCGGCGGGCGCTGTGGGCCTGCGCGTTCGTGACCGGCAGCCAGGGTGACCTGGACGTCGCCGAGGCGCTCGTCCGGCAGTGCCGCGCCGAGGCCACCGCCGCCGGCGACACCCGCCTGGAGACGTACGCGATGGAGACGTACGCGATGATCCTGGCCATCCGCGGCGAGCTCGACGCGGCGGTCCACCACATGCGCGCGTGCGCGGCGTACTACCGCACCCTCGACGAGCTGGACGCGGGACTGCTGCGCACGCTGCCGATGCTGGGCGTCACGCTGGTCATGCGCGGCGATCCCGACGCCGCGCTGGAGCTGGCGCCGGAGTGCCAGGAGTTGTGCGCGCGCCTCGGTGAGCGCTGGCAGCGATCCTATGTGGACCACTTCGTCGGGTTGGCCTTGCGCGGCAAGGGCGAGCCGGCCCGGGCGGCGGCGCGGCTCAGCGCCGCCATCGCGACGAAGCACCAGTTCCACGACATCGTCGGCCTGGTGCTGTGCGTCGAGCCGCTGGCCGGCGCGACCGCCGAGCTGGGCGACGGTGCCCGCGCCGCCCGCCTCCTCGGCATCGCCGAAGGGCTCCGGCAGGCGTTCGGGCTGCCGGACGTCGGGTCCCGGTTCCACGTGGCGGAGCGCCGGCGCGCCGAGGAGCGCGCCCGGGCGCTGCCGCCGCCGCCGCACTTCGAGCGGGAGTGGCGCGCGGGGTGCGCGCTGGACCTCGACGAGGCCGTGGCGTACGCGCTGGCATCGCCCCCCGATCGAGGCCCGCTGACGCCGCGCGAGCGGGAGGTCGCCGCGCTCGTCGGGCAGGGGCTCACCAACCGGGAGATCGCCGGCCGGCTGGTCATCTCGACCCGCACCGCCGAGTCGCACGTCCACCACATCTTGACGAAGCTGGGCTTCGTCCGGCGGGCACAGCTCGCGGCCTGGATCGCTGGGCAGGAGCCCGATTGAGTCTTAACGTTCTTCTCAGTTGGGGCGGGTTTCTCAGCGCGGGCGGTTTCTCAGCGCGGGCGGGTTCTCAGCGCGGGCGGGTTCTCAGCGCGGGCGGGTTCTCAGCGCGGGCGGGTTCTCAGCGCGGGCGGGTTCTCAGCGCGGGCGGGTTCTCAGCGCGGGCGGGTTCTCAGCGCGGGCGGGTTCTCAGTGCGGGCGGGGAGGGAGGCGCGGGTGCCGGAGGTCATCGTCATCGGCGGCGGTGCGATGGGGTCCGCCGCCGCGTGGGCGCTCGCCCGGGACGGGCGCGACGTGCACCTGATCGAGCGATTCGGGCCCGGCCACGACCGCGGCGGCTCGCACGGCGCCACCCGCATCTTCCGGCTGGTCTACGCCGAGCCCGACTACGTCGCGCTCGCCCAGCGGGCGCTGCGCATGTGGCGGGAGTTGGCGGCCGAGTCCGGCGAAACGCTGCTCACCACGACCGGCGCCATCGACCACGGGCTGGCCGGGCCGGTGCTCGGTGGCGTCACCGACGTGCTCACCGCGCGCCGGGTGCCGTTCGACGTGCTCAGCCCGGCGGAGGCGCGGCGGCGCTGGCCGGGCATGGCGTTCGGCTCGCCCGTCCTGCACCAGCCCGATGGCGGCCGGCTGATGGCCGACACGGCGGTGCGCACGCTCCAGCGGCTCGCGGCCGCGGCCGGCGCGCGGATTTCGCACCATCGGGCCGCGACCGGCATCACGGTCCGCGACGACGACACGGTCGAGGTGGGTACCGACGACGGCGTGCTGCGGGCCCCGCAGGTGGTCGTGGCGGTCGGCTCGTGGGCGCCGGCGTTGCTGCGCGGCCTCGTCCACCTGCCTGCGGTGACTGTCACCCAGGAGCAGCCGGCCCACTTCACCGCGCTGTCCGTCGCTTCGCAGTGGCCGAGCTTCATCCACTGGCGGTCCGGTTTCGACGCGTACGGGCTGCTCACCCCCGGCGAGGGCGTCAAGGTGGGCTTTCACGGCAACGGGCCGGTCGTCGACCCGGACCGCCGCGACTTCACGCCGGCCGAGGAGGGCAGCCGCATGCTGCGCGACTACGTCCGGCGCTGGCTGCCCGGTCTCGACCCGGACACCGCCGCGCCGATCAGCTGCCTGTACGACAACACCTCGTCGCGCGACTTCGTGATCGACCGGGTCGGGCCGGTCACCGTCGCGACCGGCTTCTCCGGGCACGGCTTCAAGTTCGTGCCGGTGATCGGGCGGATCGTCGCCGACCTCGTGACCGGCGCCCGGCCCGCGCCGCAGCGCTTCACGCTGGCCGCGCACATCCCATGATCAGGGCGTCCCTCAAGTAGTTAGAGCTACGTGGGGGACGCCTTGATCATGGGGTGGGCTAGGGGGTGGCCGGCGTGGAGCCAGGCAAGGCAGTCGGCGACGGCGCGCTCGGTGTCGCACTCGGGTGCGTAACCGGGGTCCGCGTGGACACGGCTGATGTCCAGGTACCCGTCGGGCGCCGGACCCGGGCCACACCGCGGCCTTGGGAAGGTCGAGACGAGCGTCCGGCACGACCGCGTGGATCGCGTCCACGACCTGCTGGTTCGTCGTCAAGCGCCCGGCGGCCACGTGGTAGGTGCGGTGCCGGAGCGCCGGCACGGTCTGGCGATGGTTACGAGCTCCATGCCGGTGGCCGCGGCACGGTAGTCCGTGAGCAGCCTTCCGATCGGCACCTTGATCGTTGTCCCAAAACCACAACTCCACGCGCGTTTCGTTGAGGTTTTGGGACAACGATCAATAGCCGGCCGCCGCGCTTCCCCGAGCTGCTGGCCCGCTTCGACCCGCCCGACGAGGCCCGCCCTACGGTCCGAGAGCACCGACGGGTTGCCGGGCCTCGCCCCGTTCGGCGCCGGCACCAGCGAGGAGCAGCACGCCCGCACGTCCCACAACGGCCGCAAATTCTGCCCCCCTCCCATGATCAAGGCGTCCTTCACGTTGCTCTAACTACATGAAGGACGCCTTGATCATGAGTGGGCCGCGCGAGCTAGTCGAACAGGTCCGCGACGGTGCGCGCGGTCACGGCCCGACGTAGCCACGTTTCGACCTGCTCCACGTCGGTGCACCCGCTGATGCGGGCCCGGACGTCGTCGGGCACCTCGATACCCCGGGTGGCGAGCACCGCGAGCACCGCCCGGGCCTCACCCTCGACCCGGCCTTCGGCCCGGCCCTGGAGGACATAGCGACGCACGAACTCGCTCCGATATTCGTATGTCCCGGTCCCCATCAACGCCTCCAGGTATCGGCGCGCCGCCGCAGGCAGCGCCGCGAACACAACGTCAGAATACAGCGTCCACCGCTCTTGATCGACGCTCGCCAACCCGTCGACCAGCGCACGCAGGACCTTGTCCCGATCCGGATGAGCGGCGTGCGCCATCGCCGACAACACCGCCAGCTCCGGCGCCGCGCACGCCACCCCGGCGTCGGTCACCACCGGCACTTGGCGGGGCCCGACCACCAGCGGAGCCAGCACGAACCGCGGGTGGCCCAACTCCACCGGGGTGGCGCACCAACCCGCGACCGCGGCATCGGTGCACACCACGAGCAGCACCACCGGACAACGCAGCCGGGCCCGCAACGTCGCCAGGTAGACCGGCCAGCTCCAGCGCTTGCCGCCGTCGCGGCTCAATTGGACCTCCACCACCACAGCGAGGACCGGCGCACCGATGCCGCCATCGGCGTCTGCCAGCGTCACCACGAGGTCGGCGCGGTACTCCGTCGGCGTCAGCTCGGTCAGATCCGCCGACTCCAGCCGCACCCGCTGGTATCGGGGCAGCTCCACCGCCAAGACGTCGTGCAGCAGATCGACGACCAGCTCCGGACGATGCCGGAACAACTCGACGAGACCCTCGTGTTCGCTCGATGGCATGCCGGGACGCTAGCGACAGCCGCCGACAGTCTCCTAATTTCCGAAGATCAAGGCGTCCCTCAAGTAGTTCTAACGACATGAGGGACGCCTTGATCGTGGGAGGATCGCGGCTGTGCGTTTTGTCGGGGAGCGGGCCGCGCGTGCGGTCACCGAGGTCTTCGCGCCCGCCGTGCTCGCGGCGGTCATGCCGCTCGTCGTCTCCCTGCGCGCCACCGCGCCATCGTGGGACGCCGGTCTCGCCTGGGCGGCGCTCGCCGTGGTGTTCACCGCGGCCGTGCCCTACGGCGTCATCTGGTTCGGCGTGCGCCGTGGCCGGCTGACCGACCACCACATCGGCGTCCGCGAGCAGCGCCGCAGACCACTGCTCTATGGACTACTGTCCTGCCTGCTGGGCCTCGTCGGGCTGGTGCTGCTCGGCGCGCCTAGACAGCTCATCGCCTTGATCCTGGCCTTCTTCGTCGTCGGCATCGCCATCACCGCGATCAACCAGTTCTGGAAACTGAGCGCGCATGCCGGGGTGGCCGCCTGCTCCGCCGCCGTGCTCACCGCGCTCTTCGGCCCATGGCTTCTGCTGTCCTACCTGGTCGTCGCCGTCATCGGTTGGTCCCGGGTGCGGCTGCGCGACCACACCGCCGCCCAGGTGATCGCCGGAGCGGCGGTGGGCGCGGCGCTCACCCATCCCATGATCAAGGCGTCCCTCATGTAGTTCTAACGACTTGAGGGACGCCTTGATCATGGGAGACTGGGGGATGCAGGTAACCGCAGTCGAGCTGCGCCGGGTCGCGATGCCGTTGGTGGCGCCGTTCCGCACGTCGTTCGGCACCGAGACCGCCCGCGACGTGCTGCTCGTCCGGGTGGTGACGCCCGACGCCGAGGGCTGGGGCGAGTGCGTGGCGATGTCCGAGCCGGCCTACTCGTCGGAGTACGTCGACGGCGCCGCCGAGGTGATCCGCCGGTTCCTGGCCCCCCGTCTCATGAACGCAGCAAGCCTCATGACCCAGCCGCATCTCACCGCCGAGCGGGTCGCCGGGCTGCTGGCCCCGGTGCGCGGGCACCGCATGGCCAAGGCCGCCCTGGAGACCGCCGTGCTCGACGCCCAACTGCGGGCCCGGGGCGAGTCGTTCGGCGCGTACCTGGGGGCGGCGCGCGACCGGGTGCCGGCCGGCGTGTCCGTGGGCATCATGGACAGCATTCCCGCGTTGCTGGACGCGGTCGCCGGCTATCTCGCCGAGGGTTACCTGCGGATCAAGCTCAAGATCGAGCCGGGCTGGGACGTGACGCCGGTGCGGGCGGTGCGCGAGCGGTTCGGCGACGAGGTGCTGTTGCAGGTCGACGCGAACGCGGCGTACACGCTCGCGGACGCCGCCACCCTCGCCCGCCTCGACGCGTTCGAGCTGCTGCTGATCGAGCAACCACTGGCCGAGGAGGACATTCGCCAGCACGGCGAGCTGGCCCGGCTGATCCGCACCCCGGTCTGCCTCGACGAGTCGATCGTCTCCGTCGAGGCCGCCGCCGACGCCATCGCGCTGCGCGCGGCCCGGGTCATCAACATCAAGCCCGGCCGGGTCGGCGGCTACCTGGAGGCCCGCCGCATCCACGATCTGTGCCGGGCGAACGGCATCCCGGTGTGGTGCGGCGGCATGCTGGAGACCGGCCTCGGGCGGGCGGCGAACGTCGCGCTGGCCGCGCTGCCCGGCTTCACGCTGCCCGGCGACACGTCCGCGTCCAGCCGCTACTTCGCCCGCGACATCACGGAGCCGTTCGTGCTGGAGGACGGGCACCTGCGGGTACCCGACGGCCCGGGCCTCGGCGTCGTCCCCCTCCCCGACGTGCTGGCCGAGGCCACCACCGCAAGCTCCATGATCAAATCTTCATGAGGAGGCGTGGGCGCGGATGGGGCGGCCGGGGAAGGCGTCGGGAATGAGCTGGTAGTCGCGGACCACGAACTCGCCGCGCACGAGGACGTGCGCGATCCCGGCCGACGGCTCGATCCGGGTGTACGTGGCCCGGTCGGCGATCGTCGCCGGGTCGAACAGCACGAGGTCGGCGTCCGCGCCCGGCTGGACCCGGCCCTTGGCACGCATCGCGGGCGCGACATCGGCGAGCAGCTGCGCGGGCAGCAGCGAGCACCGCCGCACCGCCTCCATCATGGACAGCGCGCCCAGCTCGCGGACCAGCCAGCGAAACGTCTTGGCGTACCCACCGACGCTGCGCGGATGCACGCGGGCGGTCGGCGGCACCGGCCAGGTGTCACCGGGTACCCGCACCCCACCATCCACCATGGGCATCGTGTCGGTGGCGATGACGGTGTCGTCGAGCAGCAGCGCGCGTACCAGCGACGGGTCGTTCTCGTCGAGGAAGTCGACGATGACCAGACCGCCGGGGTCGGCGTCGCGGAGCGCGCGCAGCCGCGCGGCGTCGGCGACCCGCTCCCCCGTCGCGAGATAGGTGAGTGAGGTCGGCGACCGGCCCTCGGCGGCCAGCGCCTCCGGCGCCAGGAACGGCGCGCCGATGTTCGTCGACGCCGCGCCGTACGGGTACGCCTCGGTGGTGACCCGGGCGCCGTCGGCGCGCGCGGCGGTGATGGCCGCGCCGGCCTCGTCGATGGCGTCGAACGCGGTGCTGTTCAGGTGGCAGATGTGCAGCTGTGCGCCGGTCGCCGACGCCGCCGCGAGCACCTCCGTGACGCCGCGCATGCCGTTGTGGCGCATGTGCGTCCAGACCGGCACGCCGAGCTCGGCCGCCAGCGCGGCGAGCGCCGCGTACTCCGCGGGATCGGTGTCCGGCGCGTACCCGAGCAGGACGCCGAACCCCAGCCCGCCGTCGGCGACGCCCTGTGCCAGCAGGTCGAGCAGCGCGTCGAGGTCGTGCCCGGCGACCGGGCGGCGCCAGTTCGGCAGGTGCCCGTGCTCGCGCCCGACGTCGAGCGCGTCGCCACCCGCCGGTACCCCGTCGAAGAGCTGCAGGCGGGCGACGGCCCAGCCGGCCGAGTAGCCGAAGTTGATCGGGCGCCCTTCGTCGGCGGCCCGGCGGTACCGCTCGCCGGGCGGCAACGCGCCGGCCTCCAGCTCCAGGGCGGTGGTCACGCCGTCGAGGGCCTGCAGGCGCATGCCCACCTGGTCCTGCGCGTGGCTGTGCAGGTCGACGAAGCCGGGCGCGAGCACCAGGCCGGCGGCGTCGACGACGGTCGCGGCCGGCGGCGGTGTCTCGGTGACGCTCGCGATCACCCCGCCGCGCACGCCGACCGCGCGGACCGCGTCGAGGCCGGACTCCGGATCGAGGACCCGAGCCCCGACGAACACGAGGTCTTCCACGGACGCACCCTACCGTCATCCATGATCAAGGCGTCCCTCAAGTCGTTAGAGCTACTTGAAGGACGCCTTGATCATGGAGATCAGCTACAGCGCCACAGCGCCGCGGCCGGGTCGCCGTCCGCCATCCAGACCTGACCGGCGAGGGTACGCCCGTCGTCGCTGACCGTGTAGACGATGCTCGGGATGGTGTCGTCGTGGCCGAGCGTGGGCAGCTGGACCGTCCGCCCGTCGGCCAGCAGCACCGGCCCCGACGCCTCACCGACCACCCAGCCGTGCCGGTTGATCCCCTCGACCATCCGGATGCCGTCGGGCGTATCCACGGCCCCGGTGCGCAGGTTCCACCGCGGCGCGCGGATCTCGCCACCGCCGGCGGGCTTGCCGGCCGCGGCGTCGCGCTTGCCGGACGAGCGCTCGCCCAGCAGGGCCCACCCGGCGACCCAGCCATTCCGGATGGAGCTCGCGGTGTACTCGGTGGCCTGCTTGCCGTCCACCGCCGGCACGGGCAGCTTCTCCAGCGCGCCGCCGGGCCGCCACAGGTAGCCGGCCTCCGCCTCGGTCTCGCCTTTCGCCAGCCGGCCGACGACGGTGCCGTCGTCGTCGATGTCCGTCGCCTGCCCGATCCAGCCCGCGCCCGGCGTCTTGAGCAGCGTCGGCTCGCTGGTCGGCGTCCGCCACAGGGCCGGCTTGCCGTCCACCACGCCGACGATGACGCCATCCTCGTTGATGGCGTGCGCCTCCGCGTTGTCGCCGGCCAGCCGGCTCATCTTGCCGTCCCGGTAGACCCAGGCCGCCGTCCGCAACGCCTCGTCGTCGCCGACGAAGCTGTAGCCGACGGCCGCGCCGGCCGAGTTGACGTCGCGCAGCGCCTGGTCCTGGCCCTCCATGGCGACCGCCGTCACCTTGCCGTTCTCCCAGATCAGGATGCGCGGCGTCTGGCTGCTGTCCGGGTACGAGCGGCCCACCACGTACCGGCCGCTCGGGTCGCCGCCGGTCACGACGCTCATCGGCGGCTGGCCCTGGGGCATCTCGAGCTGCTGCAGCGTGCACGCGGTCGGTGGGGTCGGTCCGGGCTCGCCGGACGCGCTCGCGGCCGCGATGTCCGGCGCCGGGCCGCCGCCCGGGGCGGGGTCCGGCGCGAAGAGGGCCCAGCCGCCCGCCACGGCGGCGACCGTGGCGAGCGCGGTCGCGCCCGCGCCGGCTACCCGGTGGGTACGCTGCCGGCGGGTGCCGTCGGCGATCGCCTTGCCGATGTCGATGGCGGGTGGGGTGCGCGGCTCCCGCTCGAGCGGGCGGAGCAGGGCCGCGGCTTCGGTCTTATCCGGTTCCATCGTCAGACTCCGTTTCGTATCGGGAGGCGCTCGCCGCGTTCGAGCAGGTGGCGCAGCTTGGCGAGGCCGCGCGAACTCTGGCTCTTGACGGTCCCCAACGAGCAGCCCATGATCTCGGCGACCTCCTCGACGGAGTGGTCGCACAGAAAGCGCAATATCAGTACGGCCTGTTGCTTCCGCGGCACCTTCGCCAGCGCGGCCCGCACGACGATGGCGTCCTCGACCGAGTGGTCCGGCGCCGGCGGTGGCTCGAGCGGGCGTTCCATCAGGGCGACGGCGCGTGACCACGGCCGCCGGCGCTCGTCGAGGAACGTGTTCACCAGCATCGTGCGCACGTACCGGTCGAGGTGCTCGACGTCCTTGAGCCGCCGCCAGCGCACGAAGAGCTTGGTGATCGTCTGCTGCACGATGTCGTCGGCCGTGTGCTCGTCGCCGCAGAGCAGGTAGGCCAGGTGCCGCAGCGGTCCGAGACTCACGGTCACGTAGTCGACGTACTCCTGTTGTGCCTCGGTCCGCATCCACTCTCCCTCTACCTGTGTCGCGACTTGAACGAGCCAAACCCCCCACCAGGGTTGCACGCTCTTTCCAAGATCAAGGCGTCCCTACGTCGTCAGAACGACGTGAGGGACGCCTTGATCTTGGAAAGGGGTCAGAGCTGGGGGAACTGCCGGGTTGGCTGGTCGTCGTCCTCGAAGAGCTGCGCGGCGCTGCCGACCAGTCGCGGATCCGGCACGCCGACCAGGTCGGCGTCCTTGTTCTCGTACGGGAACAGGTTCAGCACGTGCCGCATCGCGTTGATCCGGGCCCGCTTCTTGTCATTGCTCTTGACCATGGTCCACGGCGCGTCGGCGGTGTCCGTGTAGAAGAACATCGCCTCCTTCGCCTCGGTGTACTCGTCCCACCGGTCCAGCGAGGCCAGATCCGTCGGCGACAGCTTCCACTGCCGCACCGGGTCGACCTGGCGGATGACGAACCTGGTCTGCTGCTCCCGCCGGGACACCGAGAACCAGAACTTCACCAGGTGGATGCCCGAGCGCACCAGCATCCGCTCCAGCTCCGGCGCCTGCCGCATGAACTCCAGGTACTCCTGGCGGGTGCAGTAACCCATGACGCGCTCCACGCCGGCGCGGTTGTACCAGGAGCGGTCGAACAGCACGATCTCGCCAGCCGCGGGCAGGTGGGCCACGTACCGCTGGAAGTACCACTGCGTGGACTCGCGCTCGCTGGGCTTCTCCAGCGCGACCACCCGGGCCCCGCGCGGGTTCAGGTGCTCCATGAACCGCTTGATGGTGCCGCCCTTGCCGGCCGCGTCCCGCCCCTCGAACAGCACCACGAGCCGGCCACCGGTGGCCTTGATCCAGTTCTGCAGCTTGAGCAGCTCGATCTGCAACAGCCGCTTCTCCCGCTCGTAGTCGGGGCGGCCCATCCGCTCGGGGTACGGGTAGCCTTCGCGCCAGGTGTCGACCGGCTGGCCCTCGTGATCGACGAGCACCGGGTCGTCATCGTCGTCGTCGAGCACCCGATAGTCGCCAAGGCGCTCCAGCAGCGAGTCGTTGACGGTGTGATCGACCATGGTTCCACGCTACGACCAGGGGCGTGGCCCGGCGAGCCCAGCGAACCGCTGTTCACCCCCCGTCCATGATCAAGGCGTCCCGCCAGAACTGCGACCGCTACATAAGGAGCCCCCCCAAACGTGCAGGAGT
>JBBEWH010000101.1:0-16399 GCA_037414955.1 Actinomycetes bacterium KLBMP 9797 | reverse complement strand
CCCCCCGTAAATAACCTGGGGTCCCGCTTGGTCTTGCGGCCGCCGGCCCCCACGCCTCGATCATGGGGAGTAGCGGTCAGCGGAGCTTGCGGAAGAACGTGCGGAGGTCGTTGACGAGCAGGTCGGGGGCTTCCAGGGCGGCGAAGTGGCCGCCGCGGTCGTACTCGGCCCAGTGCGTCACCGTGTGCTGCCGCTCGGCCAGCGGGCGGATGGTCAGGTCGCCGGGGAAGAGGGCGACCCCGGTCGGCACGCCGGAGTTCGGCTGCGGCACGCCCCACTGCCGGGACTCCTTGTAGAGCCGGGTGGACGACGCGAACGTCTCGGTCAGCCAGTAGATCGTGACGTTGGTGAGCAGCGCGTCCCGGTCAATGGGCTCGTGGCTCCACTGGTGGAACTGGTCGGCGAGCCACGCGAGCAGCCCGGCCGGCGAGTCGTGCAGCCCGACCGCGAGGCTCTGCGGCCGGGTGGACTGGATCGCCGCGTACCCGAAGCGCTGCCCCTCCGGGTCGGTGACCACCGCGAGCCGCTGCCGGTCGGCCTCGCTCAGGGTGCTCTCGTCGACCGGCTCGTCCCAGGACGCGAACACCATCGGCCCGTTGAGGTGGATCCCGACCACCCGCTCGGTGGCGATCCGGCCCAACTCCGCCGACACCATCGAGCCGACGTCGCCGCCCTGCGCGCCGTAGCGCGGATAGCCCAGCCGCGCCATCAGCTCCGCCACCACCCGCGCGTACCGCTGCGGGTCGCCGTCACGGACCCGCCGGGTCGGTCCGGAGAACGCGAAGCCGGGCAGCGACGGCACGACGACGTGGAACGCGTCGGCCGGATCGCCGCCGTGCGCGGCCGGGTCGGTCAGCGGGCCGACGACGTCCAGAAACTCCACAAAGGACACCGGCCAGCCGTGGCTGAGCACCAGCGGCAGCGCGTCCGCCCGCGGCGAACGCACGTGCAGGAAGTGCAGTCGCTGCCCGTCGATCTCGGTCAAGAACTGGGGGTACGCGTTGAGGCGCGCCTCCTGCGCCCGCCAGTCGTACCCGGACCGCCAGTACTCGGCGAGCTCGCGCACGTAGGACACCGGCACCCCATAGGTCCAGCCGACGTCCGGCAGCTCGTCCGGCCAGCGGGTGTTGGCGAGCCGGGCGCGCAGGTCGTCGAGCCGGTCCTGCGGGATGTCGATGCGGAAGTCTTCGATCATGGATCCGACGCTAGCGACCGCTTAGGACGCTAACGGTCCTAAGAAGTACCATGACCAAGGCGTCCCTGTCGTCGTGAGAACTAGTCGTGAGAACTACTTGAGGGACGCCTTGATCATGGGAGGGTGGCGTTGCGACCTACCTCGACCCGGCTGCTGAAGCTGCTGTCGCTGCTCCAGGCCCGCCCCGAGTGGACCGGCACCGAGCTGGCCGAACGCCTCGGCGTGACCACCCGCACGGTGCGCCGCGACGTGGACCGGCTGCGCGCGCTCGACTACCCGGTGCACGCGACCCAGGGCACCGCCGGGTACCGGCTGGGCGCCGGCACCGCCCTGCCGCCGCTGCTGCTGGACGACGACGAGGCCGTCGCGGTCGCGGTCGCCCTGCGCACGGCGGCGGGCGCGAGCGTCGCCGGCATCGAGGAGACCGCGGTGCGCGCGCTCGGCAAGCTGGAACAGGTCCTGCCGCGCCGGCTCCGCGGCCAGGTGACCACCATCCAGCGCGCGATGGTGCGGGTCGGCGGGGGCGGCCCGCCGGTCGCGCCGGACACCCTGATGGCCGTCGCCGACGCCTGCCGCCGGCGGGAGCGGCTGCGCTTCGACTACACCCCGCCGGACGGTGTCGAGTCCCGGCGCACCGTCGAGCCGCACCGCGTGGTCAGCTTCAACCGGCACTGGTACCTGGTGGCGTGGGACGTCGACCGGGCCGACTGGCGCACCTTCCGGGTGGACCGGCTCGTCCCGCGTACCCCGATCGGCCCGCGCTTCCCGCCGCGCGAGCCGCCGGACGGCGACGTGACGGTGTACCTGTCGAACCAGCTCTCCACCCGCGCCTGGCCCTGCCGGGCGACCGTGACCCTGCACGAGCCGGCCGGCGCGGTGGCCGCGCGGCTCTGGCCCGGCATGGGCGTGCTGGAGGCCGTCGACGACCGGTCCTGCCGGCTGCACGTCGGCGCCGACACCCCGGCCGCGCTGGTCTGGATGATCACGTCGGTGGACGCCGACTTCACCCTCGTCGACGGCCCGCCGGAGCTCGCCGACGCGTTACGCGCCCACGCCACCCGCTGCCTCGCGCCCCCCCCATGATCACGGCGTCCTTCACGTCGTTAGAACGACGTGAAGGACGCCTTGATCATGGGGATCGGCATGGGAGACTGGCGGGCGTGGGGA
This sequence comes from Actinomycetes bacterium KLBMP 9797, assembly GCA_037414955.1. GTDB lineage: Bacteria > Actinomycetota > Actinomycetes > Mycobacteriales > Micromonosporaceae > Phytohabitans. The sequence continues at coordinate 14,037 of JBBEWH010000101.1, read as the reverse complement.
TCGTTACGCCGGGGTTCCGGGGCCGGCCGCGCGCGCCGGGGCCGGACCTGCCGCCCGGCCAATACCTGACCGAGGACTTCCCGGTGCTGTCCGCCGGCCCGACGCCCCGGGTGCCGGTCGACCGGTGGGAGTTCGTGGTGACCACCGAGGCCGGCCAGGAACACCGCTGGTCGTGGACGGACCTGCTGGCGCTGCCGAGCGAGACGCCGACCGTCGACATCCACTGTGTCACGAAGTGGTCGAAGCTCGGCACCACCTGGGAAGGCGTCTCCCTCGACACGCTACTGTCCGATGTGGAGACCGCCGCCGACTACGCGCTCGTCCACTCGTACGGTGGATACACCACCAACCTGCCGCTGGAAGATCTGCTCGACGGGCAGGCCTGGATCGCGTACCGCTATGACGGCGCGGACCTGCCGGCCGCCCACGGCGGCCCGGCCCGGCTGCTCGTCCCCCACCTGTACCTCTGGAAGTCCGCGAAGTGGGTGCGCGGCATCCAACTGCTCCTGGAGGACGAGCCGGGCTTCTGGGAGAGCGCCGGCTATCACGACTACGGTGACCCGTGGCGCGAGCAGCGGTATCAAGGCGACTGAGCTGGCGGGTCGCGCGGCTGGTCGAGCAGCGCGACGAGACGCCCACCGCACGCACCCTGGTGCTCGACGTGCCCGGCTGGCCGGGTCACCTCCCGGGCCAGCACGTCGACCTGCGGCTGACCGCCGCTGACGGATACACCGCGCAGCGCAGCTACTCGATCGCCGCCCCGGCCGATGGCGACCGGGTGGAGCTGACCGTCCAGCGGGTCCCGGACGGCGAGGTCTCGCCGTACCTGACCGAGGTCTTCGCCGCCGGCGACCCGCTGGAACTGCGCGGACCGGTCGGCGGCTGGTTCGTCTGGCGGCCGACCGGCACCGAGCCGGTGCTGCTGATCGCCGGCGGTTCCGGCATCGTGCCGCTGATGGCGATGGTGCGCGCCCGCCGCGCGGCGGGCAGCCGCACGCCGTTCCGGCTCATCTACTCGGTGCGGACGCCGACCGACGTCTACTACGCCGACGAACTGCGCCGTCGCGCGCGCGACGACGCCGGCCTGGACATCGCGTACGCCTACACGCGCGCCGCGCCGGACGGGTGGCGCGCGCCGCCGCGCCGGCTCGGCGTGGCGGACGTCAACACCGCCGGCTGGCCGCCCGCGCTGGCGCCGGAGTGCTTCGTCTGCGGGCCCACCGGCTTCGTGGAGACGGTGGCCGACATCCTGGTCGCCCTCGGCCACGCGCCCCATCGGATCAAGACCGAACGCTTCGGCCCCACCGGAGGTGCTCCATGAGCTTCGTCGACGGCAACGCCCTCGCCGGGCCGCTGCGGGAGATCTTCGCGGTCGACGTCACGGCCGCCACCAGCCAGTGCGCCTCGTGCCGCCAGGCCGGACCGGTGGCGGCACTGCGCGTGTACGACCAGGCGCCCGGCCTCGTGGCCCGCTGCCCCGGCTGCGAAGAGGTGGTGCTGCGCCTGGTCCGCACCCCGGCGGAAGCCTGGCTCGACCTGCGCGGCGCCGTCTACCTCCGCGTCCCCCTCGCGTGATCAGGGCGTCCTGCACGTTCGTGGGAGGTGTTTTGATCATGGGGAGGTGTAGTGTTTCGGGCGAGCGCTGGATCGATGCAGGAGAGGTCCGATGAAGCCGACGCTGCAGACCGTCGCCGATCAGGTCGGGGTGTCCCGCAGCACGGTGTCGAACGCCTACAGCCGGCCGGACCAGCTCTCCCCCGAGTTGCGCGCGAAGATCCTCGACGCGGCCCGCGCCCTCGGGTACGCCGGGCCCAACCCCACGGCGCGCTCGCTGCGCCGGGGCCGGGTCGGCGCCATCGGCGTGCTCTTCACCCCCGACCTGTCGTACGCGTTCACCGACCCCTACGCGATCCAGTTCCTGCGCGGGCTGGCCGAGACCGCCCAGCGGCACGACACCGGAGTGCTGCTGGTGCCGCTGCGCGACGACGGCGATGGCGCGCTCAGCGCGGTGCGGGACGCGGCCGTCGACGGCTTCTGCGTGTACTGCGTGCCGGGCTGGTACCGGGCCATGGAGGCGGCCTGGGCGCGCGGCCTGCCGATCGTGAACTCGGAGGCCCAGGGCGACGGTGGCCTCTTCGTCGGCATCGACGAGGCCGCCGCCACCCGCGAGATGGGCGAGCACCTCATGGGGCTGGGGCACCGCCGGGTCGCGGTGATCGGCAACTACCTGAGCCAGGACACCGCGATCGGCGAGGTGCGGGTGCCGGCGCCCGAGGAGCTGCCCTCGTACGTGAGCCGGGAGCGGCTGCGCGGGTACCGGGATGCCTTCGCCGCGGCCGGCGTGCCCTGGTCGGACGTCCACACGATCAACGCCACCGGCAACAGCCGGGAGGAGGGTGCCGCCGCGGCGGCGTACGCGCTGGATCGCGACCCGCGACCGACCGCGGTGGTCGCGCTGACCGACGTGCTGGCGCTCGGCGTGCTCGACGCGCTCGCGGCGCGCGGCCTGCGCGCGGGCCGCGACGTGGCGGTCGCCGGCTTCGACGACATCCCCGAAGCCGCCGCCCACGACCTGACCACGGTCCGCCAGCCCGCGATCCAACGCGGCCGCATAGCCGGCGAACTCCTCCTATCCCCACCCGAAAACCCAGCAAACCGCCGAGTAGTCCTTCCCACCGAACTAATCCCCCGCACCTCCACACGCCCCCCCTCTCGTGGGTGATCGAGGAAGAATCGTGGCTATCGTGTCGGGATAAATCCGGACATCATAGCCACGACTATTCCTCGATCAACGAGGAGAGGAGCGAAGGGCTAGAGGGTGGGGAGGTCTTCCGCGGCCCTGGTTGAGGCGGCGGCCATGTGGTTTAGCCAGGCCTCCACCACAGCGAGGTTGTCGGGGGTGAAGCCCGCTGATAGGCGGTCCTCGACCGCTTTGACCTCCGGGCCGGCCGCCGCTAGCCGTTCCTCGCCCGCCGGGGTCAGGAAGATCTGCTGGGAGCGGCGGTCCTGCGGATGCGGCCGGCGCTCGATCAGGCCGGCGCGCTCCAGGCCGCCGAGCATCTCGTTGGCCGACTGCCGGGCGGTCGACACCTTGCGGGCGAGTTCGGCCACGGACATGCCGGGCTCCTCGGCCAGCAGGAGCAGCGACGCGAACTGGGCGACCGACAGCCCGTGGGCGGTCAGCGCCTCGGCGACCACGCTGCGCATGCTCAGCCACGCGTGGCGGACCAGGAACGTCGAGCAGTACTGGTCGGCAGTCACGGGCTCCATTCTGCCTATCGCGAGTATTGACAGGTACCTGACAATCATGCCACGGTATCGGCATGACCGTCAGGGACCTGACAATACCTCAACAGCGACGGGTGCTGTCCGTGCTCGTCGTCTCCGCCGTGCTCATCTGGATCGACACCACCATCCTCGGCATCGCCCTCGAGGACCTGGCCGACCCGCGCGGCGGCCTCGGCGCCAGCCCCGGCGAGCTCCAGTGGGCCGTGGGGGCGTACGCGTTGCTGTTCGCCACCGCGCTGTTCGCGGCCGGCGCGCTCGGCGACCGGTACGGGCATCGCAGCATCCTGCTGACCGGCCTGATCGCGTTCGGCGCGGCGTCGGTGTGGGCGGCCTGGGCGCCCGACGCGACCCATCTGATCATGGCGCGCGGGCTCATGGGTCTCGGCGGCGCGATGATCATGCCGACGTCGATGGCGATCATCGGCGCGACCTTCCCCGCCGAGCGGCGGGCCGGCGCCATCGCCGCCTGGTCGGCGTCGAGCGGCCTGGGCGTCGCGCTCGGCCCGCTGCTCGGCGGCGTGCTCGTCGACCACTTCTGGTGGGGGTCGGTCTTCCTGGTCAACCTGCCCATCGTCGTGGTCGCCCTGGTGGGAATCCTGGGGTACGTCCCGAACCCGCGCGCCGCGCGCCGGCGCCGGCCGGACCCGCTCGGCCTGCTGCTGTCCACGGCCGGCCTGGCCGCGCTGGCGTACGGGTTGATCGAGGGCGGCCAGGACACCGACTGGGCGCGCCCGGTGGTGTGGGGCCCGGTGCTCGCCGGCCTGGCCCTGATCGCGCTGTTCGTGGTCGCGCAACTGCGCGCGCCGGAGCCCAGCTTCGACCCGCGGCTGTTCCGCAACGGGCGGTTCGCGGCCGGCAACCTGGCGCTCGGCGCGCTCTTCTTCGGCATCACCGGGCAGATGTTCTACGGCAACTTCTACCTGCAGGGCGCCCGGGGCATGGACGCGCTGGACACCGGACTGGCGTTCGTGCCGGGGGCGGTCGGTGTCATCGCCGGCTCCGTGCTCGGGCCCCGGCTGGTCCGCCGGTACGGCATCGCGCCCGTCTCCGGCACCGCGCTGGCGATCGTGGCCGCGAGCTTCGCCACCAACCTGACGTTCGGCCTGGACACGCCGCTGGCCTGGTTCTGCGCGGTCGGCTTCGTCAGCGGCACCGCGATGGGCGTCGTGATCGCGCCGACCGTGGCGGCGGTGGTCGCGGTGCTGCCGCTGGACCGGATGGGCGCCGGGTCGGCCGTCAACAACACCGTGCGCCAGGTCGGCAGCGTGCTCGGCATCGCGGTGCTGGGTACCGTGCTCACCGCCGCGTACCGGGATCGGATCGAACCGGCGCTGGGCGGCCTGCCGCCCGCGTCCCGGACGGCGGCCGGGTCGTCGGCGGAGCACACCCGGTTCGTGGCGGGCGCGCTGGGGCGGCCCGACCTGGCCAGCGCGGCGGACCACGCGTTCGTCGGCGCCATGCACGTCACGGCGCTGAGCGCCGGGGCGGTCATGCTGGCCGGCGCGGTCCTGCTCGCGTACGCCTTCCGCACCCGCCGCCGCCCCCATGATCAAGGCGTCCCTCAAGTAGTTCTCACGACTACAGGGACGCCTTGATCATGGGGAGGTCACTTCAGGGCGAGCGGCTCGCCGGTCTCCAGCAGGGTCTTCAAGCTGGCGAGGATCGGCGGCCAACCCTCCGAGACGCCACCCAGGATGACGCTGTCCGGCTCGAAGCCGTCGTGCGTGACGGTGAGCTTCACCAGCGTGTCGACCGGCTCGATGTCGAACGTGACGCGCGAGCGGCCCTCGGCGGCGGCCTTCGTCACGAACTCGTGCTCGTCGGCGAAGGCCGCGATGAACTCGGGGCTGATCGTGTGCCAGGTGTAGCTGAGCCGGCGCGGCGGGTCGGCGACGAGCACCACCTGCTCGTCGTCGGCGATCGTGACCTTCTGGTCCGGCAGCTCCCAGGTGACGGTCGAGCCGACCGTCCAGTCGGAGGTCAGGGCGACGCCCCAGTATCGCTTGGTGAACGCCGGGTCGGTGAGCGCGGTCCACAGCCGCTCCGGCGTCGTGTTGATGTAGGTCGTGTAGACAAAGGTCGGATTCATCGGTCGCTGCTCCAAGGCGTGCTTGAGGTCGGCGAGCGCGCTGGCCCGCGCCCGGTCGTAGCGGGTCATCCAGCGCTCGGCGATGGCGTTGATCGGCTCGGCGTTCAGGAAGTGCAGCTTTTCCCGGCCCCGCCGTTCGGCGCTGACCAGGTTGGCCTCCGCCAGGACGGCGAGGTGTTTGCTCACGGACTGGCGCGTCATGGCGAGCCCCGTGCAGAGCTCGCGCAGCGTCTGCCCGTTGCGCTCGTTGAGGCGGTCGAGCAGCCGGCGCCGGCTGGCATCGGCGAGCGCCTTGAAGACGTCGTCCACCGCCACCTCTCAAATAGGCAGCCGTACGGTTGCCTATGACGATAGGCAACCGTACGGCTGCCTGTCAACCCATGATCAAGGCGTGGCGCACCGCGGTTGGACCCCGGGGGGGGGGCCATAATCACGGCGTCCCACAAGTCGTTAGAGCGACGTGCGGGACGCCTTGATCATGGGAGGTTGCTGTCAGGTGGCCTTCTCACCAGAGTGAGTAACCGATGCACCGAGTCGATGCAACTCTGCCAGGAGATCAACGACGCCATTTTCCAATGCCCCGTCAATTACTTCGTTTATCCAGCTTCCGACGGGGAGTTGGATGCCTGGCTCGGACGATGGTAGTGGGATATAGGTAAAGGCCTTGGTAGGCAACCCATCTAACTCAACCTCTACCTCGATCGACTCATACGCCCGGCGCTCCCGATGGTCCAATATGGTTTTCTCCCACCACGTCACGTCGTAGGCGACACCATCGAACGAGTCGTCAGGTTTGCCGGTCTGATGGATTGTTGACCGATCTGCTGGGCCTGCCAGCATCGCGGACACATCCCTGTGCCAGCCCTTGAGGATTGCTCTGCCACGGATCTTCGCATTAGGTATCTCCCGCAGAACATTCTGCGGCTTCATATCGATCCCCCAGGCAAAGTAGGTGAAAGTCCGCGCCAGGTTCTGGACACCGTCCGGCCGCAACTTTTTGAGCGACTTCACTCGCTCGCTGAACTGCTGAGCCAGGCTCAACGCGAACGACTGGTCGTTCTCGACGACGAAAAAGAGTGCTGGCCGCCTCTCCGTGTCAGGAGTAGGCGCCAAGGGGGCTTCGAAGAGCATGTACACAATGGGTCGATGACCCAGCGGGTCGATGATGCCAAGGTCGCTGAATGCCGGGTCATCAAAATCGATAGCCATTTCCAAGTTGGAAAACTCAGTTAGAAGACGCGCATAGGCTCCGGCCCACGAGGCCGCAACGCTTGGGCCGGTTTGGATGCGCGTGATCTTGACCCCTCTTTGCAGCGCCTCTTCCTCAGCATGGATTAGCTGCCGGTAGATACGTGCCCGATTCTCATCCTTGAATCCTCGCCCTGACCGATAGATCGCGCTATCCGCCATCCGCACAAACTTGGACACCTCATCATAGAGGCGTTGCTCACTTACCTCGTCCACGATCGGGACAGAGCGAAAGACTGGCCGAGATGCGGAAAAGCGCCGCCTCCGCCGTCGCACCTCGATCCACAGTGGCACGATCAGTGCGAACAGTGCAGCGATGGCCCCGATTCCCTGCCAAGCAGGTTCCCCTAACAGATCCATAGGCAACGCCCCGCGCTTCCGCCGCCAGCCTCTGGCGCCGACCACTCGGCTATGACCATACAATCAGCCCATCGGTGCTTGTCATGCCAATAAAGAACGCCAGCGAGACGCGGCGACCGCTGACAATTGGACGCACTGCGTGATAGTGTTCGGAGTTGAACAACAACGCGTCACCACTGAGTGGAGCCACGGTTACCGCTAAGGCATCTGCAACAACCACGTCCGCATGGCCATAACGGATGCGATTGGCCTCATCGCTAGGGCGCCACTTGCGCCGCCAAACGGTTGTCGCACCACCGGTCGCGCCAACCGAAAGGTAAACATTGAAGGCCAACTGAGCCACGACCCGTTGGTCAAGGACGCTGACACCAAACTCACGCATAATGTTGTCGTTGTGGATCAACGTGCCGTGGTTGATCTCGCGTATCACTCCAGCGAACGCGGGCCGACCTTCTACCGTCGCTTCTTTGCTCTCACTACCCCAGGCAGAGTCGAGCGCATGCCTCGCCACCACCATTGGGTCAGGCGACAGGCCAGTTGATCGCCATGCCTCCTGTGACGATTCTGCAACGCGCCAGTAGCGAGGCGCGACACCCGACTCGGTACGATGATCATTAAGTACCGGCCCGAAGTGAACGATAGGTGGATGGACACGCACGATGTCATACGGCTCCCTCGGAAGCCGGTCCAAGGCTCGCAACGTCTGAAGGCATAGTGGTGCGGGCAGCAGTGAGGGGATCTTGACAGCAGCCATGTCACCACTCGCGAGCTTCAGTATGTGCTCAGCCTCAAGCACCTCCGCTTCCACCACGGTGAACCGTCCGTTTGACCCGCCCATAGCTCCTCACTACGCGTCGGACATCGTTATGTGCACGGTACGCGTCACGAAGTGGACTTTCTACGTCTAGGCGACCGGGCAGCGCCCTCCCTTTCCATGATCAGGGCGTCCTTCACGTCGTTCTAACGACGTGGAGGACGCCCTGATCATGGAAAGGGAGGGTTGACGATGGCTAGTAACTCAGTTACTACTTCTCTTGTGACGATCGCGGAGACCCTGCTCGGCCTACTCGAAGCGGCCCCCCGGCACGGCTACGATCTCCGGCGCGAATACGACGCCTGGTTCGGCGAGCGGCGGCCGGTCAAGCCCGCCCAGGTCTATGCCACGCTCGGCCGGCTGAGCCGCGACGGCGATATCCACGTCGTAGCCGTCGAGCAAGCCGCCGGGCCGGAGCGCACGCGCTACGCGCTCAGCCCTCTCGGCGTGACCCGGCTGGAGCGGTGGCTGGCCACGCCGGAGAGCCACACGCCCTATCTGCAGTCCGTGGTCTTCGTCAAGGTGCTCCTCGCGCTCCGCAGCGGGCGCCCGGCGGACCGCCTGCTCGACGCGCAGCGCACCGCCCACCTGGCGGCCATGCGGGAACTCACCCGGCGCAAGAGCGGCGCCGACCTGGCCACCGTGCTCGCGTGCGACTTCACCCTCTTCCATCTGGAGGCGGACCTGCGCTGGCTTAAGCACACCGCCGCGCGACTCGACCACCTGGCCAAGGAGCTGTCATGACGATCCCGTTGCTGTCCGCCCGTGCCGTCCACAAGCGGTTCGGTCCCACCACGCCCTGGCGGGCGCCGACCTCGCGATCGACGCGGGTGAGATGGTCGCCCTGCTCGGGCCTTCCGGCTCCGGTAAATCCACGCTGCTGCACTGCCTGGCCGGGATCCTGCGCCCCGACGGCGGCGAGGTGTGGTACCGGGGTGGTCGCATCGACGATCAGTCCGAGGAGTCGCGCAGCCGGCTGCGGCGCGACGAGTTCGGGTTCGTGTTCCAGTTCGGATCGCTGGTGCCCGAGCTGACCGCCGTCGAGAACGTCGCGCTGCCCTTGCGGCTGGCCGGCGCCAAGCGGCGCGCCGCCGAGGCGAAGGCCCGGGAGTGGCTGGAGCGGCTGGGCGTCCTCGAGGTCGCTGGCAAGCGGCCCGGCGAGATGTCCGGCGGCCAGGGTCAACGAGTCGCAGTGGCCCGGGCGCTGGTAGGCCGACCGCGCGTGGTGTTCGCCGACGAGCCGACCGGCGCGCTGGACAGCATGAACGGCGAGCTGGTAATGGAGGAGCTGATGCGCGCCGCCCGCGCGCAGGGCGCGTCGGTCGTGCTGGTCACCCACGAGGAGCGGATCGCGGCGTACGCCGATCGCGAGGTGGTGCTGCGCGACGGCCGGATCGTGGCACCGGCGGCCGCGCTGTGATCGGGCTGGGGCTGCGGTTGGCGTTCAGCGGCAACCGGGTGCGCCTGCTCATGATGGTCGGCGGGGTCGCGGTGGCGGTCGCCCTGCTATTCGGGGTGACCGGCGCGCTGCCGGCCGCGACCGAGCGGATCGCCAAGACGGCCAGCCGCGGCGTCGAGCCGGACGAGCACCGCGCGGAGCGCACCGAAGGGATCAACGCCCGGCTCTCCGTCGGCCTGTGGCGCGGCCATCAGCTGCGCGTGCTCCTGGTCGAGACGGTCGGGCCGGCGGTGGCGCCGCCGCCCGGCATCCCGCGCACGCCAGGGCCGGGCGAGGTCTTCGCCTCCCCCGCCCTGACCCGGGCGCTCGCCGGCGAGCACGGCGCGGAGCTGGCGCCCCGCCTGCCCGGCGCGGTGGTCGGCACGGTCGAGCGCGCCGGCCTGGTCGGGCCGGACGAGCTGTACGCGGTGGCCGGGGTTCGCGCCGGCACGCTCGATGACGGCGAGGGCTACGCGCTGGGGTTCGCCCGGCCGGCCCGCGGGCTGTTCGCCTCCCAGGCCGCCTACACCGACGGCTCCGGCTCGCGGCACGAGGCCAACACCGCCGCCACGTTGCCGATCCTGCTCGGCCTCACCTCCGTCGGCCTGGTGATGCCACTGCTGGTCCTGGTCGGCACGGCCACCCGGCTGTCGGCGGCCAGCCGGGAGCGGCGGGCCAGCGCGATGCGCCTGGTCGGCGCCACCCCGCGCCAGCTGCGCCGGCTGGGCGCCATCGAGGGCACGGTCGTCGGCATGCTCGGCGCCGCCGCCGGTTGCGCGCTCTTCCATCTGCTCCGGGTACCGGTGACCGCGCTCCTTCCGGTCGACAACGGCCTCTACGCCGGCGACGTCGCGCCACCCCTCCTCGCCGCGCTGATCGTGCTCGCCGGCATCCCCGCACTGACCACTGTGGCCGGTGTGGTCGCGTTGCGCCGCGCGGTGTCCACGCCGCTGGCCGCCCGGCGACAGGCCGCACGTCCGGCCGCCGGCCCGATCCGGCTGGTGCCGCTGGCCGCCGGTCTCCTCCTGCTCGCGGCGGCATACGCGGACCGGGCCGCCCTGGCCACCGGTGCCTGGCACGTGAAGGCGTTGTTGCTGGGCGGGTCGGCGTTGTGCCTGGCCGGCATCGCGGTCGGGGCGGCGCCGCTGTCACGGCTCGCCGGGTCGCTGCTCGCCCGGCGGGGGCCGGGCCTGGCCAGCCAGTTCGCCGGGCGCCGGCTGCTCACCGACCCGGGCGGCGCGGCCCGCACCGTGACCGGCACGGCGCTGGTGGTGGTCGTGGGCGGCTGGGTGCTCACGTTCATGCCGCTCCTGACGCCCGGCCCGCCCGCGGAGAACACCCATCTGGTCGGCGTCCTGCCGGATCAGACGGTCGTTGCCACGCTGGCCATGAACTCCGATGTGGACGGAGCGGAGGCGGCGGTCCGCGCGGCACCCGGCGTGCGGGCAGCAGCCGCCTTCCGGGACGTGACGCTGCTACCGCCGGGCGTGTCGATGTCCCAGGACTACACTGTGGACGGTCCCGAGGTCGACCAGGGCGTGCGCGCGGTGGTGGCGGACTGCGCGCGGCTCGCCGCCGTGCTGGTCACCCCGCTGCCTGGTTGCCGGCCGGACACCGTCTACCGGTTGCCGAGCAGCGCGTTCGACGAGGCCACGCTCGCGGCGGCGGGACGGCTGCAGCCGGTCACCGGGGACCGCGACCGGTCCGACCCGTCGGCGCCCGTGCTGCGCCTGCCGTCCACGCTGGACACCGTCGAGCTGCCCGCCGGCCTGATCCAGGACGTCTCCTACGGCTTCAGCATCCGGGGCGACCTGCTGGTGCCACCCGACCTGCTGGCCGGCTGGCCTGGGGTGGGCAACTGGGTTCCGACCGTGCTCGTCGGCACCGACGGCCGCGCCGGCACGGTCGAGGCGGTGCGCACCGCGCTGGGCGCGACCCCCATGGCCCTGCCGCCGACCACCCCGCGGGAGGCCGTCGCCCTCGGACGGTCCGAATCGGACGGCTACCGGCAGGCGGCGCTGCTGGTCGCGCTCGCCGTCGTGCTGACCGGCGGCCTGTCGCTCGCGGTCACGACCGCCGACGCGGTCCGCGAACGGCACCGGGCACACGCCGCGCTGACCGCCATGGGCACGCCGGCGCGGTTGCTGCGGCGCACCGTTCTGCTGCACACCACGCTGCCGCTGCTGCTCAACGTCGGCCTCGCGATGCTCGTCACGGCGACCACCTCCTGGCTGTACGTGCGGCTGGCGACGCCCGCCGACGCGGCCGTCGTCCGGCTGCCCTGGGCGGGGTACACCGCGATCGGCGCCGCCGCGACGGCGGCCTGCCTGATCGCCGCGGTCGCCGCGCTCCCCTTCGTCCGCGCCGCGACCCGCCCCGACGCCCTCCGCTCTGAGTAACCGCCCCATGATCAAGGCGTCCCTCAAGTAGTTCTAACGACTACAGGGACGCCTTGATCATGGAGGGGTCAGGAGAGGCGGAGGGTGCGCGCGGCCGCGGCGGCCATCGCCTCGAAGCCGGCGTCGTTCGGGTGCAGGTGGTCACCGCTGTCGTACTTCGGGTCCAGCAGCTCCGGATGCCCCGGGTAGGCCATGACGGCGGCGAAGTCCACCACCCCGTCGAACGCGCGCGACGTGCGGATCCACGCGTTGACCTCGCGTCGCTTCCGCTCGGCCGCGTCGTCCCAGTAGAAGAAGCCCTGCGCGGGCGTCAGCGTGCCGCCGTAGACGCGGATGCCGCGGGCGTGCGCCCGGTCGATGATCTGCCGGTACGCCGCGACCAGCTGCGCCACGCTCACGTTGGTGTTCGGTGCGGTGCAGCCGCTGTTCTCGGACTGGCTGAAGCCGAGGTCGTTGATGCCTTCCAGCAGCACGACGGTGTGCACGCCGGGCTGGCTGAACACGTCCCGGTCGAGCCGGTCCAGCAGGCGCTCCCCGAAGCAGGTCGAGTCGTTGAGCACCCGGTTGCCGCTGATGCCCGCGCCGATCACGGCCGGCGCGCCGGACCCGTACCGTTCGGTCAGCCGCCGGGCGAGGTAGTTCGGCCAGCGGGTGTTCGCGTCGTGCTGCCCGCCGACGCCGTCGGTGATCGAGTCACCCAGGGCGACGATCGTGCCCGGCGCCCGCCCCCGCACCTGTATCGCGTCCACGAAGAACCAGGTGCCGACGGTGGTGCCGAACGCACCGGCCGCCGCGTCCGCCGCGTGGTCGCCCGCGGCGAGGTAGTTGGTCCGCATGGGCGCCTGGTGATAGGTGGCCGGGCCGGTCGGCTCCGGCAGGTACAGACTGACGGCGAGGTTGGTGAGCGCCGGCACCGGCATGCGCACGGGGTCGCTCACCACCGAGCCGCCCTCCGGTACCCGCACCGCCGCCCGCCCGGCGAACGTCAGGCCGCGCAGCGTGGCCTGGTCGACCTGGGCGTCGCGCAGCTGGCGCCCGACGGTCGCCGCGCCGACGGTGACCGGCCGATCCCCGAAGGCGTTGCTGACCCGGACGCGCAGCTCGCTGCCGCCGGCGCTGGTGTGGACGATGTTGCGCACGGTCTGGTCAGCCAGCTCCTGCACCGACGACACCAGCGCGGAGGGCGCCATCGCGCTGCCGGTCCAGGTGCTGACCCAACCGCCGGTCGGGCCGCCGGAGCCGGCCGCCGCCGAGCCGCCCGAGACCAGCGCCACGGCCAGCACCGGCACCGCGAGCCGTAGTACCGCGAGCCGTGGTGATGACAGACGCCGCACGACAACCACCCCTCCCCAGGTTCGATAGCCGATTCATGATATTCGATCATTCCATGATCGCTACAAAACTCCGGACGGGGCCGATGAGTTTCCGGCGGTGGGGCAGTCTGAGGAGGCGTAAGGACAAACGGACACACGGATAACACGAGGGAGCCCCACGATGACCGCCACCGACTGGTCCTCCGACACCCACGGCACCGGCGCGTACGCCGACGTGAACGGCCTGCACCTCTACTACGAGACGCACGGCACGGGCCGGCCGCTGATCCTGCTGCACGGCGGGCTCGGTTCGGGCGAGATGTTCGGGCCGGTCCTGCCCATCCTGGCCGGGAAACACCAGGTCATCACCGTCGACCTGCAGGGCCACGGCCGCACCGCCGACATCGACCGGCCGATCGACATCCGGCTCATGGCCGACGACATCGCCGCGCTCATCGACCACCTCGGGCTGGACCGCCCGGACGTGGTGGGCTACTCGCTCGGCGGCGGCGTCGCGCTGATGACCGCGGTCAAGTACCCGGAGAAGGTCGGCAAGCTGGTCGCGGCCTCGATCTACCTGCGGCCGGACGTGGTCGACCCGGCGCTGCGCGCCCAGCAGGGCCAGGTGAACGCGGCGGCCGCCGAGTTCATGAAGGAAACCCCGATGTACCAGCTCTACCAGCGGGTCGCCCCGCGCCCGGAGGACTTCGGGCGGCTGCTGGACAAGCTCGGCGCCGTGATGGCGGTGGACTACGACTACACCGAGGACGTGCGCGGCCTCCAGGTGCCGACGCTGATCGCGGCCTCGGACGCCGACCAGGCGCCGCCCAGCCACTACGCCGACATGTTCGCGCTGCTGGACGGCGGCCTGCGCGATGGCGGCTGGATGGGCGAGGGCCGCCCGAAGGGCGGCCACGCGCTGGCCATCCTGCCCGGGCTCACCCACTACAACATGTTCGTGTCGCCGCTGTTCGCGGCGGTCGTCCTGGACTTCCTCCAGGCGTAGCCCCTCCCATGATCAAGGCGTCCGTCACGTCGTTATGACGACGTGTAGGGCGCCCTGTTCATGGTGAGGGTGTAAACCGTGG
>JBBEWH010000100.1:0-39005 GCA_037414955.1 Actinomycetes bacterium KLBMP 9797 | reverse complement strand
CCTTCCCCCCTCAAGAGACACTGTCCTACAGCCGGTGTTTCTAGCTATCTGAAGGACGCCTTGATCATGGAGCAGGTGTAAGCGGTCGGCTGGCGGGCAACTTAACCCGTCATGACCGTGTACGGCTTCCACGCATCCCACGAGCAGGTCGCCCCGGGCGACCTGCTCGCGGCCGTGCGGCTGGCCGAGTCCGCCGGGTTCACCGCCGCCATGTCCTCGGACCACTTCTCGCCGTGGAGCGAGCGCCAGGGCGAGTCCGGGTTCGCCTGGACCTGGCTCGGCGCCGCTCTCCAGGCCACCCGGCTGCCGTTCGGCATCGTCACCGCCCCGGGGCAGCGCTACCACCCGGCGATCAGCGCGCAGGCGATCGCGACCGTCGCCGCCATGTTCCCGGGCCGCTTCTGGGCGGCGCTCGGCACCGGCGAGGCCAGCAACGAGCACATCACCGGGGGCGGCTGGCCGCGCAAGGAGGTCCGCAACGCCCGGCTCCGCGAGTGCGTGGACGTGATCCGGGCGCTGCTCGCCGGCGAGGAGGTCAGCCACGACGGCCTCGTCACCGTCGACCGGGCCCGCCTCTGGACCCGGCCCCCGGAGCCACCCGACCTGGTCGGCGCCGCGGTGAGCGTGGAAACGGCCCGCTGGTGCGCCGCGTGGGCCGACGGTCTGATCACCGTCGCCGCGCCCGCGGACCACCTGCGCCAGATGATCGCGGCGTACCGCGAGGCGGGCGGCCGCGGCCGGCTCGCGCTCCAGGTGCACCTCAGCTACGCGGCCGACGACGACGAGGCGCTGCGCATCGCGTACGACCAATGGCGGACCAACGTCTTCGCCCCGCCGGTGTGCTGGGACCTCGAGCTGGTCGAACACTTCGACGAGGCCGCGCGGCGGGTGCCGCGCGACACCATGCACGACGTCGTGCGGATCTCCGCCGACCCCGGCCGGCACGCGGCCTGGCTCCATGAGTACGCCGAACTCGGCTTCGACGAGGTGTACCTGCACCACGTCGGGCAGCGGCAGGAGGAGTTCATCGAGGCGTTCGGCACCAAGGTGCTGCCGCAGTTGGGGGTGACCCGGCCGTGAGGCTCAGCCGGACCGCGGACGTGTGGTGGAAGAACGCCGTCGTCTACTGCTTGGACGTGGAGACGTTCCTCGACGGGGACGGCGACGGGTGCGGCGACTTCCAGGGGCTCGCGCAGCGCGTCGACTACCTCAACGAGCTGGGCGTGACGTGCATCTGGCTGATGCCGTTCTATCCCACGCCGGATCGCGACGACGGATACGACATCATCGACTTCTACGGCGTCGACCCGCGGCTGGGCACCTCCGGCTACTTCGTCGAGTTCCTGCGGCTCGCGCGCGACCGCGGGATGCGGGTGATCGCCGACCTCGTCGTCAACCACACCTCCGACCGCCATCCGTGGTTCCAGAGCGCCCGAAGCAGCCGCGAGTCCCCGTACCGTGACTGGTACGTGTGGCGCGACGAGCCGCCGGCCGACGGCCCGCAGGGCGTCGTCTTCCCGGACCAGGAGAAGAGCCTCTGGGAGTACGACGAGCGGACCGAGCAGTACTACCTGCACCGCTTCTACAAGCACCAGCCCGATCTGAACGTCACCAACCCGGCCGTCCGCGACGAGATCTGCCGGGTGCTCGGCTACTGGCTGGAGCTCGGCCTGTCCGGCTTCCGGGTCGACGCCGTGCCGTTCCTCATCGAGACCAGCGGCGTGCTCACCGGCGACGACCTGCCCGACCCGCACGACTACCTGCGCGACCTGCGCGACTTCCTGTCCCGCCGCAACGGCGAGGCGGCGCTGCTCGGCGAGGTCAACCTGCCGTACGAGGAGACCGCCCGCTTCTTCGGCGACCCCGGCGGCGGCGACGAACTCACCATGTGTTTCGACTTCATCGGCATGCAGCGGCTCTACCTCGCGCTCGCCCGCCGGCGGGCGGCGCCGCTCGCGGAGGCGCTGCGCAGCCGCCCGACCGAGCCCGGCGACTCGCAGTGGGCCACGTTCGTGCGCAACCACGACGAGCTGACGCTCGACAAGC
The DNA here is from genome assembly GCA_037414955.1 of Actinomycetes bacterium KLBMP 9797. Classification (GTDB taxonomy): domain Bacteria; phylum Actinomycetota; class Actinomycetes; order Mycobacteriales; family Micromonosporaceae; genus Phytohabitans. The sequence goes on along the minus strand of JBBEWH010000100.1, from coordinate 36,959 downwards.
TGGACGATAAGGAACGCCAGGAGGTCTTCGACGCGTTCGGGCCGGAACCCGACATGCAGCTGTACGGCCGCGGCCTGCGCCGCCGGCTGCCGCCCATGCTCGACGGCGACCCCGCCCGGGTACGCCTGGTCTACAGCCTGCTGTTCGCGCTGCCCGGCACGCCGGTGCTGTTCTACGGCGAGGAGATCGGCATGGGCGAGAACCTGGCCGTCGAGGGGCGGTCGTCGGTGCGTACCCCCATGCAGTGGTCGAACAGCCGCAACGGCGGGTTCTCGACGGCGGCGCCGGACCAGCTGCCGGCGCCGGTCGTGACCGGCGACTACGGCCCGGAACGGGTCAACGCCGCTGCCCAGCTGCGCGACCCGGAGTCGCTGCTGTCCTGGATGCGGCTGCTGATCCGCCGGTACCGGCAGTGCCCGGAACTGGCGTGGGGCCGCTACACGGTGCTCGAGCACGACGCGCCCGCGGTCCTGGCCCACCGGGCCGACCAGGACGGCGGCAGCGTCGTGGCGCTGCACAACCTCGACGCCGAACCCGCGGACGTCACCCTGCGCCTGGACGGCGTCGCGCCCGACGCGCGCCTGGTCGACCTGCTCACCGACGGCGAGGCCACCCCGGACCGCGACGGCCAGGTCCGCCTCCACCTCGACGCCTACGGCGCCCGCTGGCTCCGCGTCCTCCCCCGAGACACCCCCTACCTCCCCTGACCCTCCCATGATCAAGGCGTCCCTGTAGTCGTCCTAACGACTACAGGGACGCCTTGATCATGGAGTCTGTCCGGGGGTCAGATCGCGGCGATGGTGGCCGGGGCGCGTTCGGCGCGGCTGAGCGCGCGCACGACCGCGGCCTGGCCGTGCCGGCGTACCGCGAGCCGGGTCAGCAGCGCGAGCACCGGGTCGAGCACGTGGGCGGGCAACTCCGGCGGGGCGATGCCCACGCTCACCGCCAGGTCGTCCGAGTGCACCGTGATCTCCATCATCCGGGTGGTGAGGAAGTCGTCGACGGTCAGCGACCACCCGGTCCAGGGCAGATGGACGGGCTGGTCGCCGGGTGTGGCGGCGAGGAGGTCACGCAGCCGCGCCGCTTCCGCCGCCACGGTGGCCGCCAGCTCCGCCGGCCCACTCGCGGCCCTTTCCTCGCCGGTCTGCCGGATACTGACGTTGATCTCGTCGTCCAGGTCGACGTCGATCCAGCGCACGGTCGCGTAATGGTCGAGGAGCGAGATCGGCGGTGCCGGGCGGCGCGGCGCGGTCACCACCGGACCGACGTTGAGCACCTGGAAGGCAAGGTGGCCGGCGAGACCGCGTACCGAGAACTTCGGCAACGCGCTCGGCTTGTCCCACGCCGCCGCCACCGCCGGATCGGCCAGCAGGTCGGCGGCGGCGGCCGCGGCGTCGAGGTACGCGTCAGTGATCGCTGTCATGCCGCCCACGCTACGGCGACCCCGCCATGATCAAGGCGTCCCGGTAGTAGCTCTAACGACTACCGGGACGCCTTGATCATGGCGGAGTACCCAGGTGGACGAGGAGTTGGATCACGCGGTACGCCGCCGGGAAGTCGCTCGCGGTGTAAGCCACGGTGCGGCCGCCCGCGGCGCGGCGCGCGCCCGGCACCAGCATCGCGAGGTCCACAGTAGACGGGTAGTGGACGTCGACCGCGACCTCCACCGGACCGGTCTTCCGCAGCGGCGACACCGTGTCCCGCTGCCGGATGGCGGTTTCGGCGGCTGCCCGGACGCGCTCGCGCGCCTCGGCCGGGTGCAGCACCTCCGCGGACGTCTGCCCCAGCGCCCGCTTCACCGCCACGGTCTCGGCCCGCGGCACCAACTCCGCGAACTCGGCGCACGCCGCGTCGTCCCCGGTCAGCAGCACCACCGGAGCCCCGTGGGCACCGGCCAGCAACGCGTTCAGCCCGATCTCGCCCACCGACGCGCCGTCGATCCGCACGTCCAGGATCGCGTCGCTCATGGTGTGCGCGAGCACGCCGGGGCCGCTGCCGGCCCGCGCGTGGTATCCCACGAACAGCACCGCGTCGGCGCCGCCGTCCAGCCCGGCGAGCATGCCGAGGGCGCGGGGCCGGCCGCGGATCAGGCTGGCCCGCCGGTCCAGGTCTTCGGGCAGCAGGTTCCGGAAGGGGCCGTGCGCGTCGGTCACCCGTACCCGCGCGTCGGGAGCGGCGGCGAGCACGCCGGCGATGGCGGCGTTGACCTCGGCGGTCATCAGCCGCCGGCCGCGCTCGTAGTCGTACCGCTCCGGGTTGGTCTCGGACGAGTGCACGATGCCGGAGATCCCCTCCAGGTCGGCGGAGATCAGCACCCGGAGCTCAGCCACGGACGCTCCCCCGCCGGAGGGCGAGCAGCGCGCGCACCCCGAGGACGCCGACGGCGCTGCCGATCGCCAGCGACGCGGCGATGAGCAGCGCGTGCACCCACAGGAAGCTGGTCGGTGTGCCGTCCGCGACCCGGCCGGTGGACCAGGCCCGGCCGTCGTTCCAGATGGCCACGGCGAAGCGCGGCCAGATGACCCACGTCCACACGCCGACCCCGAGCAGGAAGACGGCCCAGCCTCGGGAGATCCTCATGCCCACCGAGTATGCCCGCCCGCCCCCATGATCAAGGCGTCCCTGTAGTCGTGAGAACTACTTGAGGGACGCCTTGATCATGGGGACCGGGGGCGCTAGAGCGCGAGGCGGATCTCGGTGCGCCGGGCCGGGGCGCCGTCGACGGGGGCCGGGTCCTCGTCCGTCGGCGCCACGCCGCCCGCGGCGACCCGATCGAGGGTACGCAGACCGAGTGGCCGCACGCTGCCGAAGATCGTGTAGTTGGGTCGCAGCGCGGAGTCGGCGAAGACCAGGAAGAACTGGCTGCCGTTGGTGTCCGGCCCGGCGTTCGCCATGGCGAGCACCCCACGGGCGTAGACCTTGCGCACGCCGGTCGGGTCGGTCGGCGCCGGCGGCAGGTCGGTCGGCAGCTCGTCCTGGTACCGATATCCCGGGCCGCCCGAACCGGTGCCCGACGGGTCGCCGCACTGCAGCACCTTCAGCGTCGGGTAGGTGGTGAGCCGGTGGCAGATGGTCCGGTTGTAGAACCGGTGCCGGACCAGGTGCAGGAAGCTCTGCACGGTGCAGGGCGCCTGCGCGCGATCGAGCGTGAGCGGGATGAGGCCGAGGTTGGTGAGCAGGGTGACGGTGACCGTGCCACGGTCCGGCGTGTGCCGGGGGTCGCGGGGCAGCGGCACCGGTCGCGCCGCCGGTTCGTCGGGCGTCTCGGTGTACTGGCAGGGCCCGGGCGTCACCGCCGGCGACCCGGCGGCGGCAGCGGCGTGCGCCGGAACGGCGCCCGCGGCGAGGAGCAGGCCGGCGGTGAGCACCGTGACGGCGATGCGGCGTGGGACCACGTTGTCCTCCATTGACCGATAGGCGTTTCCCCCACACGGTCTAACGGACATCGATGCCCCCGTCAAGCGCACCCATGATCAAGGCGTCCCTCAAGTAGTTCTAACGACTACCGGGACGCCTTGATCATGAAGTCAACAGCACGCCCGGGTTGAGCAGGCCGGCCGGATCCAGCGCGGCCTTGATCCGGCGCATGGCCGCGATCTCCTCCGGGGTGCGGGACAGCGGAAGCCAGGGGGCCTTGGCCCGGCCGACCCCGTGTTCGGAGCTGATGCTGCCCCGGTGCGCCGCGACGAGGCCGAGCACCGCGTCGGTGACCTCCTCGGCGCGATCGCCCGTATCGAGGACGTTGACGTGCAGGTTGCCCTCGTTGAGGTGTCCGAAGAGGATCGTGCGCGCGCCGGGCGCGACCGCCGTGACCGTGCCGGGCAGCGCCGCGACCAGTGCCGGCAGCTCACCCAGCGGCACGCACACGTCGAGCTTGGTCGGCACGCCCGCGGCGCTGATCGCCTCGGTGTGCGCCTCGCGGTACGACCACAACCGGGTGAGTCCCGCCCGGTCCGAGGCCACCGTGGCGTCCGCGACCGCGTCGCAGCTGGCGAGCATCTCCAGCAGGTCGTCGGTCGGGTCGGTGCGTGCCGTGCACTCCAGCACCACGTACGCCCCGGACGGCTCGCCGAACGGCGCCGGCAGCTTCGCGTACGACCGGACGAGGTCCAGGCCGTCGGGGAAGAAAATCTCCGCGGCGGACAGCGAGGGCAGGCCGACTCGGGCGGCGGCCAGCAGGTCCAGGGCCGCGTCGGTGCCGGCCACCGCGACCAGGGCGACCGCCCGCGCCGGCAGCAGCGGTACGAGGCGCAGCCGGGCCCTCGTCACGATGGCGAGTGTGCCCTCGCTGCCGGCGAGCAGCTGGGTCAGGTCGTATCCGGTGTTGTCCTTGGCCAGCCCGGTCAGCCGGCTCAACACCGTGCCGTCGGGCAGCACGGCCTCCAACCCGGCGACCTGGTCACGCATGCTGCCGTAGCGCAGCACCCGGATGCCGCCGGCGTTGGTGGCGATCATCCCGCCGACGGTGGCGGCCGAGCGGGCGGCGAGGTCGACCCCGAAATCCAACCCGGCCGCGCGGGCGTGCGCCTGCAGGGCCTCCAGGGTCACCCCGGCGTCGACGGTCACCTGGCCGCCGACCGCGTCGACCGGCTCCACCCGCTTGAGTCGGGTCAGGCTGACCAGCACCTCGCCGCCGGCTGGGACGCCGGCGCCGACCAGTCCGGTGTTGCCGCCCTGGATCACGAGCGGCGCACCGGCCGCGGCGCACGCGCGCACCACCGCGGCGACCTCGTCGGTGCTGCCCGGCCGGACGACGCAGCGCGCCGCGCCGGTGAAGCGGCGGGTCCAGTCGGTCTCGTACGGCGCGCGCAGGTCACCGTCGACGAGCACGTGTGACGGGCCGACGGCGGCGCGAAGCTGGTCTTCCAGCTCGCTCACGACAGCACCCGGAGGCGGACCGTCTGCTCCATCGCGCTGAGTTGGGTGAGCACGTGATCGGAGTAGTTCACGCCCACGTCGGTGAGCAGATAGCCGTACTCACCCCGGGTGGCGAGGATCTGCCCCTCGACGTTCACCCCGTGCTCCGCCAGGATGCTGTTGACCTGCGCCAGGACGCCCGGAGTGTTGCGGTGCACGTGGGCGATCCGGTGCGTCCGCGGCTGGAGCGGAAGCGCGATGGTCGGCAGGTTGACGCTCAGCGTGGTGTTGCCCTCGCTGACGTACTGGGCCAGCTTGTTCGCGACGAATCCGCCGATGTCGGCCTGGGCCTCCTCGGTCGACCCGCCGATGTGCGGGGTGAGGATCACGTTCGGCAGGCCGCGCAGCTCGGACCGGAACTCGTCGCCGCGCCCCTTCGGCTCCTGCGGGAAGACGTCGATCGCCGCGCCCGCGAGGTGGCCGCTGAGCAGGTGCTCGCGCAGCGCCGCGTAGTCGATGACGAAGCCGCGGGACAGGTTGAGGAACAGGCTCCGGGGCCGCATCCGGGCGAACTGCTCCTCGCCGAAGAAGCCGCTGTTACCGGGACGGCCGTCCACGTGCAGGGTGATCGTCTCCGCGACCTCCAGCAGCTCGTCGAGGGTGTCGCAGCGTTTGGCGTTGCCCAGGGCGAGCTTGTCGGCGGTGTCGTAGAAGTACACCCGCATGCCGAGCGCCTCTGCCAGCACCGACAGCTGGGTGCCGATGTTGCCGTACCCGACGATGCCGAGCGTCCGCCCGCGGACCTCGTGGCTGCCGGTGGCGGCCTTGTCCCAGATGCCCTCGTGCATGGCGGCGTTCTTCTCGGTCGCCCGGCGGGCGAGCATGATGATCTCGGCCAGGGCCAGCTCGACGACGCTGCGGGTGTTGGAGAACGGGGCGTTGAAGACCGCGACCCCGGCGCGCGCGGCCGCCGCCAGGTCGATCTGGTCGGTGCCGATGCAGAAGGCGCCGACGCCCAGCAGCTGCGACCCCGCGGCCAACACCCGCTCCGTCACCTGGGTCTTGGACCGCACACCCAACAGGTGTACGCCCTGCACGCGCTCGATCAACTCGTCCTCGTCGAGCGCGTTGCGGAGGGTCTCGACGACGCAGCCCGCGGCCTGCAGCCGTGACACCGCGTCGGAGTGAATGCTCTCCAGGAGCAGGGCGCGTACCTTGTCGTTGCCGATCATCATGTCCCATCTCAGTCGCCGGCCTGGCTGCTCGAAAGCGCGACCGGCGCCAGGTTAGCCCACGCCGAATCCTAGTCCGCGTACGACCGGACAACGGCGATCTCCATCACACACCGTGACGGCGGGTGGCTCACTCGCCCGACGCGCGGGAGCCGTACGCCGGGCCGAACACCACCAGCAGCGCAAGGTCCTCAGTGACGTCGTCGAACCGGTGCTCCTCGCCCGCCGGCACGAAGATCACCGCGCCGGGGCCGACCTCGGCCGTCGCCTCCGGCGTCACGATCCGGGCCCGCCCCGCGGTGACCACGTAGATCTCGTCCTCGGTGTGCGGGCTCTGATCGTCGAGCCCACCGGCCGGTATGCAGTACGTCCCCACCGACAGGCTCGGCACCCGCAGGTGCTCCGCCCAATCGTTGGCCACTCCGGCCGCCGGTGGCGTCCACGCCCCCGCACCCTCGATGATCCGCACGGCGGAAGCCTAGCTGGTGGTGCGGTCTCCGGCGGTGCGTGTGACGCGGTTCCCGGCGGCGCCCGCGGTGCCGTCCCCGGCCGTGCCCATGGTGCCGTCCCCGGTGGGGTCCCAGGCGCCCGCGACCAGGGCCGGGAGTATCTGGGACGCGGTGCCGCGCAGGTTGATCGCGCAGATCCCGTCGAGCGGCGTCGGCTCCGGGTTCACCTGGATGACGGTGGCGCCGCGGCGCGCCGCGATCCGCGGCACCTCGGCCGCCGGGTACACGACGCCGGAGGTGCCGACCGTCAGCAGCACATCGCAGGCGGCGGCCGCGTCGACGGCCGCGACCAACGCCGCCTCGGGCAGCGCCTCACCGAACCACACCACGCCGGGCCGGACGAGCGCCCCGCAGGACGCGCACCGCGGCGGCGGTATCCGCTGGCCGGTGGTGAGCTCTGTGCCGGTGGCGAGCTCTGTGCCGGTGGCGAGCTCTGTGCCTGCGATGAGCTCGGCGGCCTCGCCATTCGGTGCGTCGCTACCCGGTGCGTCGCTATCCGGTGTTTCTTGGAGAATCGCCGGGTGGGCCGCCGCCGTCACGCAACGGGGTGCGAAGAGGCTGCCGTGCAGGTGGATCGGTGCCGCGGATCCGGCCCGCTCGTGCAGGTCATCGACGTTCTGCGTGATGACGACGCTGTCCGCGACCCGGGCCTCGATAGCGGCCGTGGCCAGGTGTCCCGGATTGGGTTCGGCCCGTCGCACTCGCCGGCGGCGCCACTCGTACCAGCCCCAGACCAGGTCCGGATCGGCATGGAACGCCTCCGGAGTGGCGAGCCGCTGGGCGTCGAAGCGCGCCCACAGGCCAGTGAGATCGTCGCGGAAGGTGGGCACGCCACTCTCGGCGGAGATCCCCGCGCCGGTGAAGACGACCACCCGGCGTGCCTCGCCAAGAAGCGCGGCGGCGCGGCGCACCAGGACACTCCCCATCCCGACGATGCTGCCACACGCTGGACTTGAGGAGGCTCGTGATGACCACGATGATCGTCGTGTGAGCGAGGGCGATCACCAGCATCCACTCGGCCGGTATGCCGCCGTGTTCCATGCGCTGGCCGAGGCGCGGATGGCGGCGGAGGACTGGCTGGAGTGGTGGGAGCGGCATGGCCAGGAGGTGAAGGCGCGGGCCACGCCCGGAGTGTTTCTGCGCCTCAAGCCCAGAACCGGCGGCGGCCACGGCCCGAGCTTCGCGGCCCACTACAGCCAGGAGGCGGCCTGTCAGGTACTCGACCTGCTTGGCGTCGGATACGAACGATCCGATCGGTACCACCGCGACGGGCAGCGGGCCTTCGAGCAGCTCTGCCGCGAGCAGGCGGCGGCGACCGCGGCCAGGGCCACGGAGTTCGCCCCGACGATCAACGCCCTCGCCGGTCGGTTCCCGCGCTTCGCCCGCTTCCTCAAGGCGAACACCGACGACATCGACCAATGCCGGCCCGGCCTGGACGGTGCCGCGCTGGCCCGGCTCGAACAGGACCTGGGTCTACGACTGCCCGAGACGTATCGGACGTTTCTGCGATGCGCCCGCGAGATCGTCGTCGGTGACACGCTGCAGATGACCACGGCTCATCCGTTCACGCACAATTCGGCGAAGGTGTCCCTGCCCACCCAGGGCATGCTGTGCATCGGCGAGTACTGGCTCGACGCCGACGGCGATCAGGTCCTGTTCGACCTCCGCCAGGAGTTCGCGCCCGACGCCGCCGACGATCCGCCGGTCCTCTACTACGACCACGGACAGCCTGCCGTCCGTCCCATCGCCAACAGCTTCACCGCGTGGATCGAAGCTCTCCCGCGCACCCTGGCGGAGCGCTAAACGCCGCTATGGGAAGGCGCGGAAGATGCCGTCGTCGTCGACGCTGTCCGCGAACTCGTGCCAGTCCATGTTGGCCAGTGACAGGTTGTTCTGCACCGACCACATCTCGGCCGGGATGACCCGGAACGTGGCACCATACTGTGGCCCCCTGCCCTCGTCGGCAAGACCCTCCACGAAGTCGTACACGTTCACGACGAGAATCGGCCGGTCGGGATGGGTCAGCGCCAGCGTGTCGACGAGGAACGCGAACGTGACATCCGCGTCGTCCGGCACGATCTCCAGCAGCCGTGACGCGGTGAGCCCCTCGTACGCCCGGTCATCGACGAACTCGACGTAGGCGATGAAGCCATCCGCGGTCTGCGGCTCGGTGATTGCCGCCTGGATGTCGACCCACTCGCGCTCATGGACGAAGTCAGTGCGGATCACCGGGGACACGTCCGAGTTCCGGTGCCATATGCGCTTGCTCACCCGCGCCAGGATAAGCGCGAATCACCTCGTAGACCTTGCCGGGTGCGTCAGCGCTGGTAGACACCCGGAAAGGCCGCGATGGCGGTCCGCAGATCGGTCAAGGGTCCGTCGTCGATCGGCGTGCGGGCCGCCAGCAGTTGTTGGGTACCGCGCCAGACCGCTACCGCGTAGTCAGCCTCGGACACCTGGCACAGCAGCCTGCCGGCGGGTGTGCTCAGCCGCAGACCATGACGGCGGGTGCGACGCACGGCGAAACTCCAGCCGCTGGAGGCACCGGCGAACACCCAACTGGCGTCCGGGTGCCCCAATAGGGTTACGACGCCGTCGAGCATATCCGCGGCGGCCAGATACACCATCAACAAACCACGGGACCCGAGCTGCCGGGAGCTGTAGGCGCCGTCGTTCCCACGCAGGCTGACGTGCCCCAGCTCGAACCCGGTGACCTGCGCCGGCGGATCCACGGGCGCGTCGAACTCAACGACGATCACACCGTCAGGATCACACATCCAGCCTACGAGGCTTCTAGTCTAGGGCCTGTATCAAAGTTGGTTAGCGCTGGCCCGCGGGCTGCCCGGGCAAGGACCCTGCTGATTCCGGGCAGCGGTCACGATGGCTTTGACCGGGGCGCGGCCCCGGGCTCGTGGCTTGCGTCGCGCGCTCTTCGCGGCTCTGGTCACGCCGGCATCACTCCGCCCGGCGGCGACGCGGGCCGAGGGAAGGTCGGCTAGCGTTGGGGTGTGCACCTGCAGCAGTTGACCGCCGCGCATCTGGATGCCGTCCTTGAGTTCGAAACAGCCAACCGCGAGTACTTCGCGGCGGTGATTCCCGACCGGGGCGATGACTTCTTCGCCGACTACCCTGCCCGTCACGCCGCACTGCTGCGGATGCAGGCTGAGGGCACCGATCTGTTCCACCTCCTGCTGACCGACGACGGGACGGTCACCGGCCGGGTCAACCTTGTCTGCATCAGCGATGGCGAGGCGGAGATCGGGTACCGCGTCGGCCGCGACTTCGCCGGGCGTGGCCTGGCCACCGAGGCCGTCCGGCGCGTCTGTGTGCTGGCGGGTGCCGTCTACGGCCTCAAGCGCCTGCGTGCCGGGACCAGCGTGGATAACCACAGCTCCCGGAAGGTGCTGCTGCGCAACGGTTTCAGGATCGTTGGCGAGACCACCTCCGGCGGACGCTCCAGCCTACGGTTCCTGCTCGAGCTGACCGGCTAGGATTTCTATCAGAGTCGGTCATAGCCATTCGTTGATCGCGGCGATGTGAACGGTGGCTTCGTAGCGCACGGCGAGTTTGTCGAACGGCGTCGCTACGGCACGGTTGCGTTTGAGCCGGTTGATCCCGCACTCCACGGCATGGCGTTGCTTGTATAGCTCGGGGTTGAAGGCCGGTGGCCGTCCGCCTTTGGACCCCAGCTTGCGTCGGTGGTCATCCTGGTCGGCCTTGGACGGGATGGTCGCCGCGATCCCTCGCCGACGTAGCTAGCGTCGGTTGGCCGAGAAGTAAACGCCTTGTCTGCCAACGCACGATCCGGTCGAGTCCGAGGCCTCCCGCCGTGCAGCCGTGGCACCCGGATGCCTTCCAGCACCGCGACGAACTGCGGGCTGTCGCCCCGCTGCCCGGCGGTCAGCACGATCGACAGCGGCTTCTGGCCCTGTTCGCAGCCCAGGTGCAGCTTGGTGGTCAACCCGCCCCCGCGACCGGCCCAACGCATGATCGGCCGGCTCGTCACGTACCCCACCCGGCGATTCGGCCCGCAGATCCCCCCTTTACGCGCACCAGCCGCATGCTGATGCGCCCGAGCGACCGTCGAGTCAACCGACACGTGCCACACGATGCTCCCCGCCGCATCCGCCAATGCCTGCAACGCGGTCAGCAGCCGCGCCCACGTCCCGTCACGCTGCCACCGCCGAAACAACGCACACATCACCGCCCACGACCCGTACCTGTCCGGAACGTCCCTCCACGGCGTACCAGCCCGGATCCCGTCGATGAGCTGCCGCTTGGTCCATGTCGACGGACGGCCTGCCTTCCTCGCCTTGGGCAGCAACGCTTCCAACACCGCCCACTGGGTGTCGGTCAGGTCGTGGCGCCCCGCCACCGTTAAGGTGTCCACGAGGTCTCCGGTCGGTATCAGGCTCTTCTTGGTCGTTGAACCATCTACCGGAGACCTCACCCACTGTCGATCCCCGACACGCCGTCTCGATCGTCACGCCAGGTCAGACATTGTGACCGACTTTGATACAGGCCTAGGTGTCGGTGACCATCGTGGCCGGCGGGTTCGGTGGTAGGGAGGCTCCGACGTTCGCGGTCGCGCACAAGGCCGTTGTGGATACTCAGGGCTGTTCCGGCGCAGGATTCGGTGGCGTCGGTGATGGTGGCGGTGTCGCGCACGGCCGGGGTCATTCGCGTCGGTGGTAGACGTTGCGGCGCGGCTTGCGTTCGCTGTCCACGTAGTGCGGTGGGATAAACTCCGGCAGCCCGTCAGCGGCCATCCGCACCTCCCAATCACCCTTATGGATCAAGCGATGGTGATGCGAACACAACAGCACACCGTTGTCCATATTGGTCGGCCCACCATCGAGCCAGTGTCTAATGTGGTGGACCTGGGACCACTTCGCCGGGCGGTCGCAGGAGGGGAAGGCGCAGCAGCCGCGGTCGCGGATGATGATGGCGCGGCGCAGCGGTCCGTCGAACAGCCGGCGGGAGCGGCCGGCGTCGAGGACCTGGCTCTGCCCGCCGAGCACGAACGGGATCAGTCGGGCGTCGCACGCCCACCGGCGCACCTGCTCGGGGGTGAGCCGTTCACCGGTGTCGAGTTGGCCGATGCCGACCTGGCGGCGCAGGAGGTCCCAGTCGACGACGATCGCCACGTGCGCGTGCTCGCCGCCTTGTTCGGGTAGGTCGCCGGCGTCCATCGCGCGTTGGCACACGTCGGTGAGCGCGTCGGCGCGGCGTTGGGTGGCGGTGCGGTCGTCTTCGGGTAGCGGCTTGCAGAGCGGGTCGAGGGCGTTGTTGACGATCGCGGCGGCTTCGGCCGGTAGCCATCCGGAGATCCGGTAGCGGCCGTCGCCGTTGTTGGCAAGGTTGAACGCCTTGGTCTGCTCGGCCCGCTTCTCCTCCCTGCGTAGCGCCTCCTCATCGACCCTGTCGGCGATGTCGGGGGCGATGCGGTGCAGGATCGTGGGTGCCATCTCCCGCAACGTCTTCGGGTCGAAGCCGGCTTCACCCGCCCAACCGATCATGATCTGCTCAGCCAACTCGGCCAAATCGGGGTCGAGGTCGTCGGGCAACTGCCGCAACTGCTGCGCGATCACCTGCGCCTGCTCGGCGTTCACGGCGCCTTTGGACAGGGCGGCGTCCAGACCGGGGTGTTGGTCTAGTTCTTTGGCGAGGGTGACCCAGCGGGTGCCGGTCTGCGCCGACACGTGATACCGATGCCGCAACCACGCCGCCGTCGAGGTCAGATGCTCACTGTTGAGGAAGGAGCGGCCGTCGATCTCCCGGATCAGGTGCAGCCGGGTCGCGGCCAACTGCTGCTCCAGCCGGTGCACCTCGTCCAACGACGTCATCAAATCCTCGTCGGACAACGGCCACACGGGGGCGTCGACGACTCCGGTGGCAAGGCCACCGAGCTGCGTCAACGTCTCCAACATGCGCTCTATTCTCGTACAGCTGTACCCCCGCCCGCTGCCCCGATCTATCGACCGACGGTGATGGGTTCATGATCAGGGCGTCCCTCAAGTAGCTCTAACGGCTTGAAGGACGCCCTGATCATGGAAAAAGATTTTGGTGGAGTGCATTCGCCGGGGTCGCTCATCTGGAAACGCGTACCGCAGCGCCTTTATCCTTACCCTCGACGAGCCGGGAGTTCCCTTTCGACCAGGGCCGGTTCGGCGGCCGGGCGGGAGGTCGCGGTGAGGACGTACGCCACGGTGCAGAGGGTGATCGCGGTCAGGGCGGTGGGGTATCCCTCGGTGAAGTCCAGGAGTGGAAAGCTCGCCGGCAGGTATTGGGTGCAGGGCTGTCGCTGGTGACGCAGAGGTTCGGGTCGGCTGGTAGTGCGCCGAGCGGGACACCGACGGGGTCCAGGACGCTGGCCGGGTACCACAACGGTGCGTAGCTGGTGTCGAGGCCGAGCCCGGCGGCGTGCGGGGCGATGGTGAGCGTGACCGCTGACCAGCAGGCCGCTACTGCACCGGCGCCGCTGGCCAGGGCGGCGGTGCGTCGGGATCGGCCGGACGCGACGGTCAGTGCGGCGCCCAGCACCAGCGCCCACAGCAGTGTGGTGGTGGGCTGGCGCCAAGCCCCGCTGAGAGACGGCACCAGCGACGGGTTGACCAGGACGACGCAGGCGGCGGGCGTCAGGACGGCGGCCACGACCGACCAGGGGCCCAGGAGCGGAGACGACAACCCCGCGACAGCGGCGAGCATCACGATCAGCACGGTCAGCAGCAGTGCGATGAACGGAATCACGTGGAGGCTGAGCGCGACGCAGGCTGCCGGGGCCGCGACCAGGAACGCGGCATGGCGCAGGACCCGGCCGGCGGACGTGTCCGCGTCGAGGAATGGCTGCCGCGGGCCCAACCGCGGGCGAGTGGCGGCGAGGCTGGCCGCGAAGCGCAGCATCCGGGCCTGCCGCCGCTGCGACGCCAGTTCGTGTAACTCGGCCTCCCACTCGGCGCGCATCTCGTCTCGTAGGTGTGCCGGCCACCGCCGCACCGCCAGGGCGAGCAGCGGCCGGACGAGCCGCCGCGTCACCACGCGGGCCTCGGGTGGGGCGCGTCGGCCGGCTGGCGGACTGTGGTAGCCGTCCTCAGCTCAGCCAGGGCTTCCCGCGCCCGCTCGATGCCCTCGGCGGTGAGGCGGTAGTAACGCCGGGCCGGCCGCCCGGCGGCGACCGGATCCAGCCGCTCCCACTCTGCGGTGACCCAGCCCGCGTCCTGCATCCGGCGCAGAAGCGGGTACAGCGTGCCGCTGGGCAGGCCGGTCGCTGCCATGAGGTCGAGCCCGTACCGGAACCGGTCGGGCTCCTCCAGCAGCGCGGAGAGCACCTTGACGACGGCGATCGTGACCCGCATCGCAGAAGATTATCGGTTTCCTACATAGGGGTCAACCTAGGCGTTCAGACCCCGATCACGCTCGAAGAGCCGCCATGGCTCGATCCCGGACGCGGCGGATCAAATGCGCTCGACGGCGGATCGCGCCGATGCCAGCATCACCTGGTGGCACCGCTGCGGATCATCAGAGGCGACGCGACCAGTCCCCAGGCCAAGGGGCCGAAGATCATCGCCCACATATGCAACGACCTCGGCGGATGGGGCAGGGGCTTCGTCCTGGCGGTCTCCCGCCGATGGCCGGAACCGGAACGCGCCAACCGGCAGTGGCACCGCGAGCGCTCCGGCAACGACTTCGGTCTTGGCGCTACTCAACTGGTCCAGGTCCAGCGCGACATCTGGGTGGCCAACATGGTCGCCCAGCGCGGCATGCGCCACGGCAGTGGCGGACCACCGATCCGGTACGACGCCGTCGAAAGCTGTCTGCACGCGGTCGCCGAGCATGCCACGCGGTTGACCGCTACCGTCCACATGCCACGCATCGGTTGCGGCCTGGCCGGCGGCCGCTGGGACCGCATCGAACCGCTCGTCACCGCGGCCCTGTGCGCCCGCGGCATCGCGACCACCGTCTACGACCACGACTGAACGGCCGACAGCGCCCACCCAAGAGCTAGACAGCGCCCACCCAAGAGCTAGACAGCGCCCACCCAAGAGCTGGACAGCGCCCACCCAAGAGCTGGACAGCGCCCACCCAAGAGCTACTTGAGCGACGACGCCTCGATCATGCGTGGGTACGGAGTTTGGCGCTGACCTGCGCGGCGTCGCGATGCCCCAGCTCGGTCAGGATCTCCAGGCCGCGCGCCCACGCTTCCCGGGCGCTCGCCGGGGCGCCGGCCGCCAGGTGCGTGTCGCCGAGGTGGGTGAGGATGATCGCCTCGTCGTACCGGTCGCTGGCTTCCCGGCACAGCTCGATGGCGTTCTCGTAGCAGGCGATCGCCTGCGCGTGGTCGCCGAGGTGGTGGTGCGCGTAGCCGAGGGTGTCCCAGGCGGCCGCGAGGGCGTACCGGTCGCCGAGTTCCGCCAGCAGCGGGACCGCCCGCTCGCAGTGGCCGAGCGCCCGCCGGTACTCGCCGACCTGGGTCAGCCGCCACCCGACCACGTTGAGCGCCCGGGCCTCACCGGCGCGGTGGCCGATGCGCCGGTACAGGTCGAGCGCGAGCTGGCCCTGCTGTAACGCCTCGTCCCGGCGGCCCAGGTGCTCGAGGATCCAGCTCAGGCCGATGTGCGCGTGCGCGCTGCCGGCGCAGTCGCCCAGTTCTTCGTACAGTCGCAGGGCGGACCGGAGGCTCGCGTAGCCGTCCTCGTATCGCGTCAGCTGCCCGTACGCCTGACCCAGCCCGGACCGGGCGAACGCCTCGCCGACCCGGTCACCGGCGCGCACCGCCGCGTCCAGGGCGACACCCTGGACGGTCGCGTGGTCCTGCCAGTGCCCGCAGCGGTGCAGGAAGCCGCCGGCGACCCAGGCGATCTGCCAGGCGTGCCGGTCGAAGCCCCGCGCGGCGGCCAGGTCGATCGCGGCGGCCAGCGTCCGGTGTTCGGCACGAAACCAGGCCAGCGCGTCGGCGACGTCGGCGATCCGGTCGGGCGTGACGCCGGGCACCGCCGGCGGTGAGCTGATCTCCGTGCGGTGCGGATCGAGCAGCCGCGCGGCGGTGCGCCCGGTGTGCAGGTAGTAGTCGAGCAGGCGACCGCGGGCCGCCCGCCGTTCGTGGTCGCCGTCGACCTGCTCCGCCAGCTCGGCCGCGTACGCCCGGAGCAGGTCGTGCAGGGTGAACCGCCCGGGGGCGTGCTCGCTGATCAGGTGTGCCTGGGCCAGCTCGGCGGCGTTCCGGCGCGCCTCCGGCACCGGCACGCCGGCGAGCGCGGCCAGCGCCCGCACGCCGGCGTCGGGACCGGGATGCAGCCCGAGCGACCGGAACATCCGCGCCGCGGGCGGGCTCACCCCCCGGTACGACCACGAGAACACCGCCCGTACGTCGCTGACCTGGTCGGCCCCCACGAACCCGTCCAGTCCATCGTGGACGGCGCGGAGCTCGCCCGCGAGCGCGGCGAGCGGGAAGTCCGGATGCGTCGCGGCCCGGGCCGCGACGACGGCCAGGGCCAGCGGCAGCCGCGCGCACCGCTCGACGATCTCCGCTACCGCTTCCGGCTCGGCCGCCACCCGACTGGTGCCGAGCCGGCGCGCCAGCAGGTCCCACGCCTCCGCTGCGGGCAGCAGGCCGACGGTGACCGGGTGCGCGCCCTCCACCGCGACCAGGCTGCCGAGCTGGCTCCGGCTGGTGATCAGCACCATGCAGCGCTGGACGCCGGGCAGCAGCGGACGCACCTGCTCGGCGTCGCGGGCGTTGTCCAGCACCACGAGCATCCGCCGGTCGGCGAGCATGCTGCGGTACAGCCGCGCCTGCGCGTCGACGGTGGCCGGTACCTGCTCCGCCGGCACCCGCAGGGCGTCCAGGAACCCGCGCAGCGCCTCCGCCGGTTCCATCGGCGGCGCGCTGGGGTCGAACCCGCGCAGGTTGACGTAGAGCTGGCCGTCGGGAAACCACTCGGCCGCCCGGTGCGCCCAGTGCACGGCCAGCGCGGTCTTGCCCACCCCGGCAGTGCCCTGGATCGCCGAGATGACCACCGTGCCGCCGTCCTCCTCGGTCGCCTTGACCAGGTCCGTCAGCGCCGCCAGCTCCGTCGTACGGCCGGCGAAATGCCGTACCGCCGCGGGAAGCTGGCGGGGCCGCGGCGGTCCGGCGGCCGCGGGCTCGGCCGGCGCGGCGGCGCGGGTGCTGGTCCGCCCGGCGCCGAACGCGTGCTCGACCACCGCGTACCGCGGCCGCCAGTACTCCTCGACGCCCGTGGACAGCGACAGCCGGCCGGACCGGTCGTGCTCGCGCGCGTAGCGCGCGAAGGCGGTGATCAGCTCGCGTACGACGTCCCAATCCGGCGGCTGCCGGATCTCCCCGTTGAGGATGTTGCCGACCTGGCTCTTGCTGCGCCGGACCCGGCCGCTGAGCGTGCGCAGCGATGGGCCGCCCGCCTCCGTCCACAGCGCCCGCAAGTCGCCGCAGAACTGGCGCAGCAGCTCCTGTCCCACGTCCGTGGCCACCGTCGCCCCCCCAACTGTCCAGTGCCGTCCAGTCCACTGGACCCCGGACACCCGCGTCGCCTGCCCCACGCGCGCGACTGTCCAGCGGCGTCCGAAGTTGGACGTTATCAATGTCCGGCGGTCCCAGGGTGGCCTTTGCCACAGCTAACAAGCCGGTGGCAGGCACAACGCGCTGGGAGGTCAGCAATATGACAACAACGGTCCGCATCGCGCGGGCGACGGTGGCGAGCGCGCTACTCGCGCTCGCGGCAGTGGGTCTGGTCGACAGTCCCGCCGCCGCCCGCACGCCCGCCGAGGCGTGCGTGCTCACCCCATCCGCCAGCCAGTCCACGCAGAGCGAGGCGCGCAGCTGTTTCAGCGTCAGCGCGGCGCTGGACCGCGCGCCGGCGGTCAACGAGCAAGCCACGCTCAGCTTCACGATCACGGCCGCGGTCGCCCGGGACCGCGTGGCCGTCACCGCCGAGCTCCCGCCCAATCTGCGCTGGGTCAGCCGCCCCGCCGGCACGACCCAGGGCAGCCGGCTCTCGCGGGCGCCGCACCGCCAGGGCCCGCTCCAGACCGCGAGCCTCACCCGGTCGTTCGCCGCCGGGCAGAAGATCACGTACACCGGTGTGGTGGCAGCGGTCACGGCCGGGCCGGCCGAGATCAGCGTGCAGGCGTCGGCGGCTGCCGGGAACCCGCTGGAGAACGCCGCCGAGCACGTGTTCCTGACCGTCGGCACGACCGCGGCGGCGTCCCGCTTCGGCATCCCGGTCAACCAGAACGCCGGGACCGCGCCGTACCGGGGAGCGACCCCGCAACCGCTGGTCGCGACCGACAACCGCAAGCAGCCGGCCCTCCCCGGCGCCAAGCCGGCAACCCAGCGGCAGGCGGCGTCCCCCGGCGGCACCGCGTGCGCGACCGGCAGCTGGAACTACACCGACCGCAACGGCGTCGGCCGGCCGGCGATCTCCTGGCGGGTCGAGGCCTGGGACCGGGACACCAGCGGCGGCGACGACCTGCTGGCCAGCGGCCTCACCGGCTTCAGCGGCGAGTACACGCTGTGCTTCGACAACACCGACGGCACCAGCCTCGGGCAGGACGTGTACATGCGGTTCACCGCCGACAACGGCGTCTGGCGAGTGCAGAACCGCAGCAACTGGATCTACAACTATGTCTCCGGAGTGGACGGTGACGTGCTGGACAACACCACCGCCAACTTCGGCTGGCTGCAGCCGGGCGACCCGACCCACATGCGCGGCGCGGCGGCGTTCGCCGCCACCCAGGTGACCTGGAACGGCATTCCCGGAGCGTGCTGGGACATGATCGGGCCGTGCCGGGCCGTGGTGATCCTCTGGCAGCCGGACTCCAACGACGGCACCTTCTACAGCACGGCCAACAACAACGTGCACCTGGCCGCGGTCGACCCGGACTCGGCGATCGTGGTGTCGCACGAGGTGTCCCACTCCATCATGGACGACGTCTACGAGGACGCGTTCCCGCCGATTCCGAGCTGCAGCCCGCACAACATCCCGACGACCAGCTCCGCCGGGTGCGCCTGGGTCGAGGGCTTCGCCGAGTGGGTGCCCGCCATGGTCTTCAACGACCCGAACTTCCGCTGGCCGAACGGCGCCGCGCTCAACCTCGAGACGCCGACCTGGGGCACAGCGGGCTGGAACAACGGCGTGAACGTCGAGGGCCGGGTCGCGGGCGCCCTCATCGACCTGTCGGACGCCAACAACGAGGGCACCGACCGGCTGAGTGAGGGCATCGGCAACCTCTGGACCACGTTCCAGGGCCACGTCTCGAACACCTTCGCCCAGTTCTGGCAGCACCGCACCGCCGACGGCTTCAACGTGGGCAACAACGCGCTCGGCTGCCTCTTCCAGAACACCATCGACTTCGGCTTCCAGGGCTGAAGCACCCCGGAGCTCAAGGCGTCCCTCCCGTCGCCGCACGACGGGTGGGACGCCTTGACCACGGAAAGGCCGGCCTGAGTCGGCCGGCGCGGGTAGGTTGCGGGGTCATGGCCATGATCGCCGACGTCCGTCGCGAACTCGCCGACCTCGCCGACCCGCGCCGGGCGGCGGCGGTGAGCCGGTACCTGCAGGTGTTTCCCGGCGGGTATGGCGAGGGCGACCGGGTCATCGGCGTCACCGTGCCGGAGCAGCGCAGGGTGGCTGGCCGGCACTGGCGCGGCCTCTCGCTGGCCGAAACGACGCAGTTGTTGCGGAGCGATGTCCACGAGGAGCGGCTGACGTCGCTGTTCGTCCTGGTGCGGAAGTTCACCAAGGGCACCGAGGCGGAACGGGGCCAGATCTTCGACATCGTCCTGGCCAACACCAGCCGGATCAACAACTGGGACCTGGTCGACTCCTCCGCGCCGTACCTCGTCGGTCCCTGGCTGATCGACAAGGACCGCGGCGTGCTGGATGGGTTGGCCGCGTCGAGCCTGGTGTGGGACCGGCGGATCGCCATCATGGCGACGCTCGCCTTCATCAAGGCCGGCGACTTCCAGTGGACCTTCCGGATCGGTGACCGGCTCCTGCGCGACCCCCACGACCTCGTCCACAAGGCGGTGGGCTGGATGTTGCGGGAGGTGGGCAACCGGGACCGGGCGGCGGAGGAGGACTTTCTGGCCCGGCGCTACCGCGCCATGCCACGGACCATGCTGCGGTACGCGATCGAGAAGTTCGAACCGGAACGGCGCACGGCGTACCTCTCCGGCGCGGTCACCTGATGGTGGCCGCCAGGCGCGCTCAGCGGATCTCGGTCATGCTGGCGAACACGATCACGTTGTCGGTGTACCGGCCGTGCTCGTACCTTCCGCCGCAGGTCACCAGGCGCAGGACGGGCACGTCGACGTCGGCGTACACGCGCTCGGTGGGGAAGGACGTCTTGGCGAACTGCTCCACGGTGCTCGCCGTGAACACCGCCGTGCGCCCGTCCTCCCGGGTCACCTCGATCGGGTCGCCGGGCCTGATCTGGGCGAGGTACCAGAACACGGCCACGGCCTCTTTCGAGTCGACATGGCCGAGCACGACCGCGGAGCCCGGTTCACCCGGCGAGGGTCCCAGGCGATACCAGGCCGCGCGGTGCGCCCGCTCGTACGGCGGCGTCTCGATCGTGCCGTCCGGCAGCAGCGCGACCTGGTCCATCCCGGCACGGAGATTGATCGACGGGATCACGATCTTCGTCGGCGTGGCGCGGCTCAGCACCGGCGCGCGGTGGACGGCCTGCCGCGCCAGGGCCCGCCGCACCTCGGGAGCCACCTCGGGAGCCACCTCGGGCGCCACCTCGCGGGCCGCGACGGGCTTCTCGGGAACCGCCCCGGGTGCCGCCGGCAGCGCGGGTGGGGCTGGCGGGACGGCGGTGGCCGACCGGATCTGGCCGATCCCCCAGACGGCCACCATGACGGTGACCCCCCACGCGATCCGCCTGTTCCGCCGGACCCGCGCCCGAGACACCCGCTGGGGGAAGATCTGTCGTGCGTCCACAATGCTCTCCCATGCGCGGCGCTGGAGTCCGCGGTGGATCTAGGGCACCACAGGTGCCCTAGATCCACGTCACCTCACGCCATGAGGCGGCTAGGCACCGCGCCGGCGTCGACGGGTCAGGGTCAGGCCGAGCCCCGCCAGGCCGGCGAGGGCCACCGCGCCCACGCCCAGCGCGATGCCACCGGTCGGCTGCCCGCCACCGCCACCGGTCTCCGGGGCGCCGCTGGGCCGGAACGTCGGCTCGGGCTCGGATTCGCCGCTCGGCTCGGGCTCCGGTTCGTCGGTGGGCTCGGGCGTGCCGGTCGACGGGCAGGTGTGGGTGAGGTTGAACTTCGTGGCCGTGCCGGTGATCTCCGCCGTGGCACTCTCCAGCGTCCAGCCCGCGGGAGTGCTGATCCACGCCTTGCTCGTGCCCTTGTCGGTCACGATGGCGCCGCCGTCGTCCGGGATGGTCTTCGTCCCGCCCGCGCCGAAGTCCGCCGTCACGGACACGAAGTCGCCACCGTCCTTGCCGGGCAGCACGAAGACCCACACATCCGCACCGGGGTGCGGTCCGCCGCCGAAGTTGGGGTCGCAGTCGTGGGTCGAGAACTCGGCCGCCGTCGCCGGCACGTTGCCGGGGTTGATGTCGATCTCGTCGGCCCACGCCGGACTCGCCGGTCCAATGATCATCAGGCCCGCGGCGGCCACCGCGCCCAGCCGGACCCACCATGTAGCGCGCATCGCATCCCCCATGCATACCCGGGCAATTCCGGCAAAAGCGTATGCCCGCAGGCGGGTTTTAGCTGGTCAGGCGCGGGTTGGTCGGCGTGTCGCCGCAACGACATCCATCGCGCGGCTCACCGCGCGCACCACAATGCGTGGCTCGTCGCGGGAGCCGCTCCCCGTCGAGCATGGCTGGGGCCCGAGGCCATCGCGCGCCGTCGATCAGAGTTCACCCAGGTGGGTGAACCGGGCGACCGTCCCCGCAGGCCACGGCGCCGCCGCGCACCGCACACCGGCCCGCCCCAGGTCACAGCTTGATCCATGTGGTCACCCGGGTCGTATAAGTTGATGGCCGTCGACGATCTGGGGGGACGGAGATCGTGATGGAGACGCAGCACATACTCAATGGCCGCTATCGATTGCTGGAGCGGTTGGGTGGCGGCGGCATGTCGGTCGTCTGGCGGGCGTACGACGAAGTCCTCCACCGCTACGCGGCGGTGAAGGTGCTGGCCGCCGGGCGCACCGACGGGTTGTGGCCGCGGGAGCGGATCCGCCGCGAGGCGCAGGCGGCGGCGCGCCTGTCCCATCCCCACGTGACGGCGGTGCACGACTACGGCGAGGCGGTGGACGGCGGCGGTGAGCCCGTGCCGTTCGTGGTCATGGAGCTGCTCAGCGGGCAGAACCTGGCGCAGCGGATGGCGGGCGGCCCGGTGCCGCCCGGCGACGCGCTGCGGATCACGGCCGAGGTGGCGACCGCGCTGGCCGCCGCGCACACGCACGATCTGGTGCACTGCGACGTCAAGCCGTCCAACATCATGCTCACCCCGGCCGGCGCCAAGGTCTTGGACTTCGGGATCGCCGCCGCGGCCGGCGACCAGGGCCGGCCCGGCCCGGACGGCCTCGTGGTGGGCACGCCGGCGTATCTGGCGCCGGAGCGGTTCACCCACGGTGAGGTGTCGCCGGCCGCCGATGTGTACGCCCTCGGCCTGGTGCTCTACCGCCTGCTGGCCGGCGCGCCGCCGTGGCCGGTGGAGTCCCTCACGGATCAGCTGGCAGCGCACGCCTCGCTGGCGCCCGAGCCGCTGCCCACGAGCATCCCCGTGCCGGCGGAGGTGGCCGCCACCTGCCTGCGCTGCCTCGCCAAGGAGCCGGCGGAACGGCCCACGGCGTACGAGATCGCTCTGGTGCTGGCCGCGGCGGGTGGCTGGCGCGTGGTGCCGGCGCCCGGCGGCGGAGTCGTCCTCGCCGACCGTCTCGCGCCGTTGCCGGCCGGCGGCCGGAAACGACGCCGGCTGGCGCTGGGCGGCTCCCCCGCCTGGCGGCGGCGCGCCACCCGGATCACGGCCGTCGCGGTCATCAGCACCGTGGGCATGGTCGCCGGATGGGGACTGCCCGACGAGGCGGTCCGCTGGCAGCAGCCGGACCGGGCCGAGGCGGCGCCCGCCGCACCGGGGCCGGATCCGTCGGTTGACGCCACGCCGGCACCCGCGGGCCCGGAGCCGGACGCGACGACCGGCGAAGCGCCGCGCTCGGCCGGCGCCGCCGGCGGCCCGGTCAGCGGCGGCGGCGGCGCGGGATCGGACCTCGTGGCCGAGCCCGGCGGGGCTTCGTCAGGTGGCGGCAGCGGGCCGGACGCGGGCGGCGACCAGAGCGCCGGCGGCGGCGCGGACCCGCCGGCGCCGCCGGAGACGACGCCCCCACCGCCCCCGGAGCCCGCGCCTGAGCCCACGCCCTCCCGGTCGACCACCGCCCCGGCGCCGGTGGAGCAGGTCAAGAGCATCGTCACCACCGGCGGGACGGTCGTCGTGCGCTGCGTCGGGTCCACCGCGTCGATCGTGTCGGTATCGCCGCTCGCCGGCTTCGGCATCGTCGACATCGACCGCGGCCCGGGCGCCGAGGTGAGCGTCGGGCTCAAGGCGCTTCTCGTGACCGTACGCGTCACCGTGCGGTGCACGTCCGGCGTTCCCCGGGCATCCATCCAGATCGGCTAGCGCGATACCACGGAACTCGCGGCCGTCCGCCCACGTCGAAGGGGCATGAGAATCCTGGCGGGCCTGCTGATGACCATGATGGCGGCGGCCGCGGGCGCGTGCGGCGACGAGCCGCCGCCCGCCTCCGGGTGGCAGGAGCCGGAAAACTACACCTACGTGCTCCAGTCGAGCTGCGGCGAGCGGCCGCTGCTCGGCCGCTTCCGCATCACTGTGGACGGTGGTGAGGTCACCGCGGCGGAGGGCCTCAGCGAGGCGGACCGGCGGTCGCTGGCGAGCACGGAACTCCGCCCGCCGACGCTGGCCCAGCTCCTCGACGAGCTCGCGGAGGCCCGGCGCACCGGCGCCGACGTGGCTGAGCTGACCACCGACCCGGCCGACGGGCATCCCGCCAAGATCATGATCGATCCGGTCGAGCGGGCGCTCGACGACGAGGCCTGCTACACGATCAGTGAGTACACCAGCTAGGCGATGGGCGGTGTCACCGCGGGTGGCCGTGAGAGCCTGATAGCCGCGGGTGTGCACGGGGTCACCTCCGCCGGGCCGGTGTGCGAGGGAGGCAATCGATGTCGTGGCGGGACACGCCGCTGGCCGGCCGCCTCGGCCTGCGGCTGCCGATCATCCAGGCGCCGATGGCCGGCGGCCCGTCGACTCCCGAGCTGGCCGCCGCCGTGTCGGCGGCGGGCGGCCTCGGCTCGATCGCCGGCGCGATGCTCGCGCCGCACGAGCTGTCGGCGGCGATCAGCCGCGTCCGGGAGCTGACCGACGCGCCGTTCGCCGTGAACCTTTTCGCGCCGCTGCCCGCGCCGTCGAACGACCGGGTGGCGCAGTGGTCCCGGCTGACCGGGGTGTCCCGGCCGGCCGCCACCCCGCCGGCCTTCGCCGACCAGCTCGCCGTGGTGGTCGCCGCGCGGGTACCGGTGTTCAGCTTCACGTTCGGTGTGCCGCCACTGGCCGGCGTCGACGCGTTCACCATCGGCACCGCGACCACCGTCGCCGAGGCCGTCGAGCTGGAACGCGCCGGGGTGCGCGCGGTGGTCGCGCAGGGGTACGAGGCGGGCGGGCACCGCGGCACCTTCCGCGAGCCGGTCGACCGATCGCTGATCGGCACGCTCGCGCTGGTGCCGCAGATCGTCGATGCCGTGTCGGTGCCGGTGATCGCCTCCGGCGGGGTCATGGACGGCCGCGGCATCGCCGCCGCGCTGACGCTCGGCGCCGCCGCGGTGCAACTCGGCACGGCGTTCCTGGCCTGCCCGGAGGCCGGCACCGCGGCGGCACACCGGCAGGCCCTGGCCGCAGAGACCACCATCACGCGGGTACTCACCGGCCGTCACGCCCGCGCGGTGCGCACCCCGCTGGTCGAGCGGCTCGAGGCGGCCGGGCTGGAGCCGCCCGACTACCCACTGCCCCGATACCTGTCGCCCGAGCCGCCGATGCTCATCGGTCAGGGCGGACCGCTGGCGCGCGCCCTGCCGGCGGCCGAGTTGGTGGCGGCGCTCGCCGCGGAGACCGAGGCGGCGCTGGCCCGGGTGCACGGCGCGTAGACCCGCCTGGTCCCGATCGCCGCCCCACCCAGGCGGTCAGCGGGACAGTCAGCGGGACAGGTCGTGCCTGCGGTGGACGAGCTTCTCGGCGACGGTCGCCGGCAGCACCCGGCGCAGGGCGAAGGCGAGCGGGGCGTTGCTGCCCACCGCGTACCGCGGCTTGGGACGGGCCGCCTCGATCGCCTTGACGATGGTCGCGGCGACGCGTTCCGGGCTCACGCCGGAGCGTTCGTTGCGGTCCAGCGCGGCCAGCATCGTTTCGAACGCGCGGCGATGCGGGGAGTCCTCGGCGATGTACTTGGTGCGCCGCTCGCTGATGCCGGTGTTGATCGAACCGGGCTCGACCGTGGTCAGCCAGACCCCGAACGGGGAGAGCTCGTGGCGGGCGCCGCTGCTGAAGCCCTTGAGCGCCGCCTTCGTCGCGACGTACGAGGAGCGGTAGGCCAGCGGGAACGACGCCAGCATCGAGCCCACCATGACCACCCGCCCGTAGCCCCGCGCACGCATGCCGGGCAGCGCCAGCTGGGCCAGCCGCACCGGTCCGAGCACGTTGACCTGGAACAGCCGGCCCAGCGCGTCCGCCGGCAGCTCCTCGAACGGGCCGGATTGGCTCTCACCCGCGTTGTTGACCAGGATGTCGACGCCCGCGAGCCGGTCGGCCAGGGCGTCGATGGAGTCTGGCGCGGTCAGATCCAGCGCCAGGTACTCCACATTGGCCACCCGTTGCTCGGGCGTCAGGGACCCCGGGTTCCGGCTGGTCCCCAGGACCCGATGGCCACGCGCGACCAGAGCGGTCGCGGTCGCCCGACCGATACCTGACGATGCTCCCGTGACCAACGCGGTGCGGCTCATCGGTGCACCATACCGGTGCGGGGTCGAACGGGTCCGCGGCGAGATCGGACGACCCCTATGCGGCCGACAACAGGTAGCTGAGGAGGAAGCCAGCAGCGGTGGCCAGCGCCGCGGCCGCGCCGCCTTTCTCGTAGGCCTCGGGCATGAGCGTGTCGGCCAGGGACGCCACGACGGCGCCCGCGGCGAACGCCAGTGGAATCGACACGCCAGCGCCCTCCAGGTCGGCGAGGAGCCCTCGCCCGACCACGACGGCCAGCGCGAGGAGGACGGCCGCCACGGCCCACGTACCGATGACGAACCGGGCCGACCTGCCCTGTTCTCGCATGGACGCCGCGCCGACGATGGACTCCGGCAGGTTGGAGAGGAAGATCGCCGCCAGCAGCACCAGCCCGCCGGTCTGCTCACCGGCCATCGCCACGCCAAGGGCGAGGTTCTCCGGTACCCCGTCCAGCGTCACCGCGGCCAGCAGGGCGATCCCCGCCGCGCTACCGGCGGCGGAGGCGGACGGGGCCGGCCCGGTGCTCGCCGCCTCGGTGTCCAGTTTCGGCGAGCCCGCCTGACCGCCGGCGCGGTGCTCGACCTGCCGATCCAGCCAGGCGCTGACGACCGTGAACACCGCCGCGCCGGCCGCGAACCCGAGGCCGGCCGGCACGGCACCGCCGCGCTCGTACGAGTGCTCGAACAGCTCGAACGCCAACGCGGTGATCAGCGAGCCGGCCGCGAAGGCGAGCATCATCGCCAGCAGCCGCTGCGGCAGCCGGAGCCGCAGTCCCAGCACCGCCCCGATGACGAGGGGCGTGGAGGCGATCAGCCCGAAGACGACGGCGCGAGTCATACCGACTCTATTTCCCCCACACCCCCCGCCTCTACCATGATCAGGGCGTCCTTCAAGTCGTTCTAACTACTTGAAGGACGCCCTGATCATGGGGTTGACCGCGATAGACGCGGGGCTTGGACGGGTCAGGCGGCGAAGACCTGGGAGTCGTCGGCGAAGGCCTTGAACTCCAGGGCGTTGCCGGCCGGGTCGCGCAGGAACATCGTCCACTGTTCGCCGGGCTGTCCCGCGAAGCGCAGGTACGGCTCGATCACGAACGCCGTGCCGGCGGCGCGCAGCCGGTCGGCCAGTTCGTGGAACTCGGGGATGGTCAGGATCAGCCCGAAGTGCGGCACCGGCACGTCATGGCCGTCGACCGGGTTGTGCGCGGCGGCGGGGCGCCCGGGCGCGAGGTGGGTGACGAACTGGTGACCGCGCAGGTTCCAGTCGATCCAGGTGTCCGCGCTGCGTCCCCGCGCGCAGCCGATGACGTCGCCGTAGAAGCGGCGGGCCGCGTCGAGGTCGTCGACCGGCATGGCGAGGTGGAACCGTGGGATGGGCGAGTCGAACACCGTCATAAAGGCGAATCTACGTCAAACCCCTCTGCTTCAGAGTCGATCGCGATCAGCCATCCCGCGCCGCCGGCGGCGGAGGTACCGGACCACCAGGGCGCCGAGAAGCGCGGCCGCGACGAGCGTCAGCGGGTTCATCAGTCCGCTGATCCAGTCGCCGAGTCGCGCGGTGAGCGGGGGCGCCCCGCCGAACCGGTCCGCGCGGAGCAGGTCCTGCGCCACCTCGACGCTGTGTGCCTGGTCGGGCAGGTCGACCAGCAGCGTCTGGCCGCCGCCGGGGCGCAGCGCGATGACCTGCGGCCCGCGCTCTCCCCCACCCGGGAGGTGCGGCGGGTGGTACGTCTGCACGATCGCGTCGCCGTCCGGCTGCCAGCCGAGCAGGCGGGGAACGTGCCCGCGCACGACGTCCACCGCCGGGCCGGGCACGGTGGCGGCCGATCGCGGGTCCACCAGCGACAGGCGGAACTCGCCGACTTCGGGTGCCGGTCCTCGACATTCCTCTTCGCAGCCGGCGATGGTGTCCCAGAAGGCGATCCGCCCGTCCGGTGTCCAGGCGCCGGGACCTGCCAGGTAACGGCGCGGCTCCAGGGTGATGGGCAAGCCACGCTTCCCGCTGGCCACGTCCACGATGGACAGCAGCGGACCATCCTGGACGGCGAGCCGCGCGCCGTCGGCGGCGAACGCGATCCTCGGGTCCGCCAGGTTGCCCAGCATGTGCTGGGTCTCGCCGGACGCCACGTCGAGCAGGACGAGCCGGGAATTGCCATGCAGGAGCAGGTGGCGCCCGTCCGGCGACCAGCCGGCCGGAAAGTTGCCGGCGTAGACCCGCACCCGTCCGGTCGTGAGGTCCACGATGGACGTGCTGTCGAACGGGGCGTCCGCGCCGCCCTCGACCGGCCCGCCCACGGCCACGAAGCGGCCGTCCGGCGACAGGTGCGCGTCCCAGCCCGCCTCCACCTCGACCGGGCCGTTGACCAACCGGTACCGGCCGTCGCGGCCGACCACCACGGTGCGGCCCTCATTGCCGCCGAAGACGTCGCTACCCCGGAACGCGCCCTCGCCGGTGACGATCAGCGCGGCGGGACCCACGGGCGCCTGCTGCACGGTGCGTTGCCACGGCAACGGCGCGTACACGATGGACGGTACCGGGGAAGGGACGTCCGCCGGCGCGACCGGCTCGGCCACCGACCGGTGCCGCGCCAGCGGCAGCGCGACCAGCACCGCCACCACGGCGACGGCGAGCGTGGCCGCGGCCACCCGCCGGCGGTGCCGGCGTTGCCCGCGCCGCCACAGGTTGTCCGGCAGCGACGGCACCACCGCGGCGTCGGCGATGTCCCGCAACGCTTCCGCCAGCTGCCGCTCGCTCATGGCGTCCTCCCCGCATCGATCTGACCCGCATCGATCTGACCCGCATCGGTCTGATCGGACAGCTCGGGCGCCAGCTCGCGCAGCCGGGCCAGCGCGTCGCGCGCCTGGCTCTTCACCGTGCCGACCCGCACGCCCAGGATTTCCGCCGTCTGCGCCTCGCTGCGGTCCTCGAAGTACCGCAACACCAGCACCGCCCGCTGCCGGGGCCCCAGGCGGGCCAGCGCCCGCCGCACCGCCAACGCCACGACCACGTCGTCGCTGCGGTCCGCCGCCGGTTCCGGCACCGCTCCCGGTACCTCCACCACCCGGCGCCGGATCCGGCGCCAGGCGGACACGTGCTCGTGGTAGAGGATCCGGCGCACGTACGGGTCCGGGTCACCGGCCGCCACGATCCGCGGCCAACGGCCGACCGCCCGTAACAGGGCCTGCTGCACCAGGTCCTCGGCCAGGTGGTGGTCGCCGACGAGCAGGTACGCGGTGCGGAACAGCGCCGCACCACGCGCCCGCACGTACGCCTCGAAGGACCGTTGCCCGTCCACGCACCACCTCCTCCCATGAACACGCTCAACGCTGGCCGGTGGGAGGGTAGCGGCGCGCGATTACGATCGGCGGGGTGATCAGGTCGCGCCCGTACCGGTTGTTCGCGGTCGTCATCGGCGCGCTCGCGCTGATCGGCGCGGTCCGGCTGGTCGTGCCCGCCACCGCTGGCACCTCCGGCGAGCCCGGTGGCGTGCGGCGACAGCTGGCGTTCGTGCGCGCCGAGTTGGACGGCGGCGCCGGCGCCGACGCGCAAGGCGCGTTCCCGGAAGGATACTTCTTCCTGCACGCGCTGTACGGCCTCAGCTGGGTCGACCTGGGCCTGCGCGCGCCGGCCGACCAGCGCGCCACCGCGCTGCGGGAGGCGCGGTGGGCGCTGGACCGCCTGGACTCCCCCGCCGGTCGCGCACCGTTCAGCGCCGACCTGACCCCGTCGTACGGGGTGTTCTACCGCGGGTGGAGCAACTGGCTGCGCGGCGGCGTGCTGAGCCTCCAATCAGCCACCGCGCGCGACCCGGCCGAGCTGCGCCGGTTCGCCGACGACTCCGCCGCGCTCGGCGCGGCGTTCGACGCCGCCCCGAGCCCCTACCTGACCGCGTACCCCGGACAGGCCTGGCCCGTGGACTCGACGGTGGCCGTGGCGTCACTGCGCCTGCACGACACCCTCCTGCCGCCGCGATACGCGGGCACCGTCGAGCGGTGGCTTCTCGGGGTACGCGAGCGGCTGGACCCGCGCACCGGGCTGCTCCCGCACCGCGCCGCCCCGGATACCGGCCAGCCCGCCGAAGTGGCCCGGGGCACCTCGCAGAGCGTCATCCACCGGTTCCTCGTCGACATCGATCCCGCGTTCGCGCGCGACCAGTACCTTCGCTTCCGCGACCGGTACGTCACCAAACCGCTCCACTTCGGACCGGCGGTCCGCGAGTACCCCGAAGGCATGTCCGGACCGGCCGATGTGGACTCCGGCCCGCTGCTGCTCGGCATCAGCCTGTCCGCCACCGTGGTCACTCTCGGTGCCGCCCAGGTCAACGGCGACCGGCCGCTGGCGGCCGCGCTGGCCAGCTACGGCGAGCTGGCCGGCGTGCCGGTCGACACCCCGTGGACGAAACGGTACGCCTTCGGCCTCCTGCCCATCGGTGACGCGTTCCTGGCCTGGTCGAAGACCGCACGGCCGTGGGTGGCGGCACCGCCATCCGCGCCGGCCGCGTCCATCACTCCGTGGTGGCGAGCGCCGCTCCTCGCGTCGCTGGTGCTCCTCGCCGCCGCACCGTGGCTGCCGTTCGTCCTACGCCGCCGCTCCCATGATCAAGGCGTCCCTCACGTCGTTAGAGCAGCATGAGGGACGCCTTGATCATGGGGAGCGTCAGTCGGGGAGGACCAGGAAGTCGGTGAGAAACGACGTCACCTCGCCGGCGGCGCCGCGGCTGACGAAGGTGGGGTACACGCCGTCGCCCCAGCCGGTCGTGACCGTGACGACGTTGGCGCCGGTCTCCACGTCGACGACCGCGCCGACCAGTCCGGGCACCGGCGCCTCCGGTAGTTCGGCGGGGATGTAGGCGTCCTCGACGCGCTCGTGGTCCCAGGCGGCCAAGGCCCGCACCGCCGCGAGGTCAGCCAGCGTGCCCATGCCGGCGTCAACGGCGTACCCGAAGAAATCGTCGTCACCGAGCTCGCCCGGGTCCTGGCCCGCGACGAGCGCGAGCTCCCACTGGACGGCGGGCTGGTCGCGCACGACCAACTGCAGGGCGACGACGCGGCGCTGCAGCTCAGTGCCGTCCCGGTACAGGACCGCTATCGATGCCACCAACGGGTACCGCCCGGGTGGCGCCTGGACCGTGAACGGCTCGGCGCCGGCTCGACCGACCAGCGGGTCGCAGCCGACCACCTGACCGGTGGGGAGCACCGCGTCGCCGACCAGATGCCGCTCGATCTGGTAGGTGACGAGCCCGTCGACGATGCTGACGCCCGGTGTCAGCAACCGGTCCAGATCAGGCGTGTAGGCCATGCGCTCGATTCACTCCGCGAAACGATCCCCGGCCTTGACCCTATCGAACCGCGCCCGGGGCACGCAGAGCCGCGCCCGCCCTCCTGCTGGCGACGGTAGAACCACGCCGCCACCCACCAGAGCGCGCGATGTGGGCGACATCGCTGCTTCCCGCGTGCGGGATCCAGCGATGTCCCCGACATTGTCGGGAGCGCCGTCGCGACGCCCATGGATCAAGGGAATGTGCGCGGATCACAGCATAGGCACGCGGAACAGAGATCAAAGTACCTGCCTCAGCCCTTGATCGGCGGTCCTCGATCCAGCATTCTCAAGGAATTAGTCCGCGCACATATGCGGCTTGACCGACATGCTGGGTTTCGTCATTGACCACGCTGATGAGCCGGACGCCGAGCGTCACCGGCGGATCCCAATTCTCGTCGACGATCCGGTCGAAATCCCTATCGGTCAGGCCGCGCAACAGCGCGCGGGTGCGGGCGGCCACCGCGCCGTGGTATTCGACGAGCGCCGCCGCGCTCTCCGGCCGCACCGCCGCCACCTGGGCGGCCGCGTGCCCGTACCCGGTGTTGGCCGGGTCGGGTTCGAGGCCGAACCGGCCGGCCCAGCCGTCGGCGACCCAGACCTGGTCCGACTCGAGGATCTCGGCGATGTGGCTGTCCTCGACGCGGGTCAGGTGCCAGACGAGCCAGCCGACCGGGTTGGCGTCCGGCGCCGGCGCCCAGCGCAGTTGCTCGGCGGAAAGCCCTTTCACCGCGCTCCGGACCAGCTCGGGCAGCCGATCGAACGCTTCGGTCAATACCTCACTCACATTCACGAATCCACTCCCTCCGCTCCTCCGTACGCTATCCGGCGTTTCCGGACTTCGCAGGCGAGTGTGGTTGCGCGGATGGCGCGAACCTGAGTCGCCGACCCTCAACCAAATCGACAATCGACTATCTTTAGGGCTCCCCCACCACTCAAGGAGGACCGATGCGGAGAGTCCGCACCCTCGCCGTGCTGGTCAGCGTCGCGGCGGCGCTGCTGGTCGGCACCGCGGCCCCGGCCCGGGCCGACGCCATGCTGTTCGGCGTCTACTCCACCTGGGAGTACTGCAACTACTACGGCCAGAGCCTCACCTCCGGCCCGCAGTTCGACTCGTACAACTGTGTTTCGCAGAACGGCGCCTGGTACCTCTACGTCTGGTAACAGCCCCACCTTGTAGGGTCTGGCCCATGCGGACCAAGCAGGAGTTGGGCGAGGCCATCCGGCGCCACCGGCGCGCCGTGCTCGTCGTCAACGCCCTCTCCCGCCAGGGCCGCCGGCTCTACGAGGACACCCGGTCGCGGCTGGCGGCCGCCGGCTTCAGCCTGCTGGGCACCTACCCGGTGGACCAGCCCGGTGCGGTCGAGCCGAGCCTGGCCGAGGCCGTCGCGCTGGAGCCCGACCTGCTGGTCGCCGGCGGCGGCGACGGCACCATCGGCGCCGCCGCCCGGCTCCTCGCCCACCGCGACATCGCCCTCGGCCTGCTGCCGCTGGGCACCACGAACAACTTCGCGCGCACCGTCGGCGTGCCGCTCGACCTCGACGCCGCCGTCGCCACGCTCATCGAGGGCAAGGTCATCGATGTCGACCTCGGGCTCGCCGGCGGCGTGCCGTTCGCCAACCACGTCGGCATCGGGCTGTCCGCGGCGGTCATGCTCCAGGCGCCGCCGCGCCTGAAGAAGGTCGTCGGCCGGCTCGCCTACCCGACGACCGCGCTGGCGCTGCTGCCCAGCCACCGGCCGATGCGGGTCACGGTGCGCGCCGGCGGGCGCACCCAGGAGTTCGTCACCCACCAGCTCTACGTCGCCAATGGCGGGTTCCACGCCGGCCGGCCCATCACGGCCGACGCCAACGCCGACGACCGGCTGCTGATCGCGTACCCGGTGGGCGGCCCGGCCCGGGGCGACCTGTTGCGCACCACGGCGCGCAACGCGGCGACCGGGCACCGGCGCACGCTCGGGGACGAGCCGTTCATCGCGGTCGGCGAGCTGTCGGTGGTGACCGACCCGGTGGCACCGGTCGAAGTGGACGGCGAGGTGCACGGCCTCGAGACGCCGATCCGGATCGGGCTGGACGCCAACGCCCTCCGCGTGATGGCCCCCGGACACACCCCCGACTACTAACGCAAGGAAGGGCCCCTTCCTATCGCTTTACGCATAGGAAGGGGCCCTTCCAAACATCACAGGGTTGTGCACACCGTGCCGTTCAAACGGAACGCGCTGGGGGTCACGTTCGGGCCGCTGTAGGCGCCGACGAAACCGACGTTCACCGTGCCGCCGCCCGCCGCCAGCTTGCTGTTACTGTCCAGATTGGTCACCTTGACCGCGCTGCCGGTCTGCGACCAGTTCGCGTTCCAGCCGCCGTCCATGCGCTGCCAGGTCTCCGGCCAGTCGTAGGTGAGAGTCCACCCGTCGATCCCCTGTGGACCGACGTTGGTGACGTCGACGCTCGCCACGTAGCCGCTCCCCCAGTCCGAGACATAGCCGAACTTCACCGTGCAGGTGCTCTGCGCCGGGCTGCCGGTGGTGATGGTCAGCGGCGGCGACGCCCACGAGACATTGCCGGCGGTGTCCCGGGCGAGCACGTTCACCGTGTACCGCGAGCCGGGCCGCAGATTCCGCGCGGTGAACGCGGTGCCCGTGGTCTCGCCCCACTGCTCGCTGACCGCGCCGTGCTGCCGGTACACCTCGTACTTGGCGACCGGGTGCGCGCCGGCCCGGGCCGCCGGCCACGAGATGGTGGCGGTCTGGTCGGTCACCTCACCCGCCGTGGGTTGGCCGGGCGCGGCCGGCGGACCGGTCACGGTCCGCGCGGGGCTGGTCTCCACGACGGTCAGGGAGTACGGGGGCAGCGTCTGGCTGGTGGCCGTGCCCGTCTGGGCGGTGGTGATGGCCGTGGCGCCGTTGGTGTGCGTGTGCACCGCCGGCGCGGCCGCGCCCGGGGCGTAGCCCGCGTAGTCGATGGTGACGTCGTGGGCGTTGTCCGGGTCCTTGTTCACCAGCAGCACCGCGAGGTCGCCGTTGGGGCGCCGCACGGCGTGCGCGGTGACCAGCGGCTGGTCGGTGGCCGCCCGCACGAACTGGTCGCCGGGCCGGGCGAACGTGTCGACCATCCGCAGCCCGTAGTACGGCCCGAACGGCGTGTTCAGCGCCGGTTGGCAGACCGTGCCGTCCGCGTTGCAGTTGCCGCTGGAGAACATCCCGAAATCGCCGTAGTCGGTATGTCCGGCCACTGTGGACACGTTGCCGATGCCGTTGTGGACGTTCCACCACTGCACCGTGAACACGCCTTCGGCGAGAAGTCCACTGTAGGCATCGGCGAGGAACAGCGCGCCCGGCTGGGTGTTCTGCCCGACGCCGACGTTGATTTCGGTCAGGCTGATGCCGATGCCGCCG
Organism: Actinomycetes bacterium KLBMP 9797; assembly: GCA_037414955.1. Taxonomy (GTDB): domain Bacteria; phylum Actinomycetota; class Actinomycetes; order Mycobacteriales; family Micromonosporaceae; genus Phytohabitans. The sequence goes on along the minus strand of JBBEWH010000100.1, from coordinate 2,599 downwards.
GCGCGCGCCCCGGCGTGCTTGGCGAGGAGCCGGCGCACCAGGTAGACGGCGTCCGCGATGTGCTCTGTCTTGGCCACCGCCTCGGCGGCCGAACCACCGCCCGGGTACCAGTGCAGGTCCACGAAGTCGATCTTCTCGGCGGCGATGGACAGCACGACGTCGTTCCAGGTGCCCGCGTCGCCGGCGGTCACCACGCCGTCGGGCCAGTTGGCCGGCGTGGTGAGCACGGCGCCGATCTTGATGGTGGGGTCCACCGCCTTCATCGCGTCGGCGTACGCGACGACCTCGTTCGCGTACTGCCGGGGGCTCTTGTCCGCGTGGTTGTCGGCTTCCCAGTTGGCGCCGTAGTGCCCGTTGCCGTAGTTCTCGTTGCCGATCGTCCAGTACTTGACGCCGTACCCCTTGGTGACGTTCGCGTGCCGCACCCAGCCGGCCGCCTCGGCGGCGGTGCCGGTGCCGTAGTTCGCCACGATCATCGGCTGCGCGCCGGTGCGCCGGACCCCGGCCATGAACGTGTCGAAGTCGGTGTTGGGCGCGACGTAACCGCCCGGCGCGGTGTGGTCCTCCCAGTGGTAGATGTCGGAGTAGGAGCCGCCCGGGTACCGGCGCATGCCGACGCCGGCGGCCTTGAGCAGATCCGACACGGCCGTGGTGCCGAGTTCCTGGTCCCAGATGGCGTCGTTGATGCCCAGCCCGGTCTCCGGCATCGTGGCGAGACCGGCGCGGGCGTTGACGGTGACGGTGACGGGGGTGTCGGCCGCCGCGTGGGCGGTGGGTTGGTGGATGCCGGCGAGTGCGCCGGCGGCGAGCAGCGCGGCCGCCGCGGGCGCCACGCGGCGCAGTCTGGTGGATGTCATGCGGATCCCCGAAATGTCGTGGGAAACTTTCGGAAGTTGAACAGGTATCGGAAGTTGAAACAGGTAGAAGTATCAATTGTTGGGTTGCCCGACGCAAGGCAACGCATGGCGGCTTGTGCCAATGGGGATTTGCCGCGATACTACGCATGTTTCATGAGCCGGAACGTATGAGGCACAGGGCAGCCTCGGAGGCACCGGGCGGCCTCGCTGTCAGCCATGCCGACACACGCTCCGAAGGATCCCCACCACATGAGACGAATCCACCACCGGACCGCGGCGTTCGCGGCTGTCGCGGTCACCGCGCTCGCGGGCGGGCTCGCCGCCGTCGCCCTGCCGAACGCGGCCGCCGCGGCCGCCGGCTGCCGGGTCGACTACGCGATCGTGAGCCAGTGGTCCAACGGCTTCCAGGGCGACGTTAAGATCACGAACCTGGGCGACCCGGTCACGAACTGGTCGCTCGCCTTCGACTTCGCCAACTCCGCCCAGCGGCTCACCCAGGGCTGGAACGCCACCTGGTCGCAGACCGGCACCCGGGTCACCGCGGCCAGCCTGGGATGGAACGGCGCGCTCGGCACCAACGCGGCGACCAGCGTCGGCTTCACCGGCTCCTTCTCCGGCGCCAACCCGGTGCCGGCCAGCTTCTCGCTCAACGGCACGGCGTGCACGGGCAGCGTCGCGCCGACCACGCCGACGTCGAACCCGACGAGCCCGCCGCCGCCCACCGGCACCACGCCGGCCGCCATCAACGGTCAGCTCCGCGTCTGCGGCGTGAACCTGTGCAACCAGTACAACCGGCCGATCCAGCTGCGCGGCATGAGCACGCACGGCATCCAGTGGTTCCCGAACTGCTACAACAACGCGTCGCTGGACGCGCTGGCCAACGACTGGAAGGCGGACCTGTTCCGCATCTCCATGTACGTGCAGGAGGAGGGCTACGAGACCAACCCGACCGCGTTCACCAACCAGGTGAACAACCTGGTCGAGATGGCGACGGCCCGCGGGATGTACGCGCTGATCGACTTCCACATCCTCACGCCGGGTGACCCCAACATCAACCTCCAGCACGCGCGGACGTTCTTCGCCGCGGTGTCGGCCCGCCACGCCAACAAGACGAACGTCATCTACGAGATCGCCAACGAACCCAACGGGGTGAGCTGGTCGGGCATCAAGAGCTACGCCGAGCAGGTCATCCCGGTGATCCGGGGCAACGACCCGGACGGCGTCGTCATCGTCGGCACCCGGGGCTGGTCGTCGCTGGGCGTCTCGGAAGGCTCGAACGAGACCGAGGTCATCAACAACCCGGTCAACGCGCCGAACGTGATGTACGCGTTCCACTTCTACGCGGCGTCGCACCAGGGCCCGTACCGGGACGCGGTGAGCCGCGCGGCGAGCCGGATCCCGCTGTTCGTCACCGAGTTCGGCACCGTCGACTACACCGGTAACGGCCCGTTCGACCAGGCCAGCAGCACGACCTGGCTGAACCTGCTGGACTCACTGAAGATCAGTTACGCCAACTGGACGTTCTCGGACCACACCGAGAGCAGCGCGGCCCTGCTGCCCGGCACCTGCAACGGCAGCAACTACACCGGCGCCGGCGTGCTCAAGCCGTCCGGCCAGCTCCTCCGGAGCCGCATCATGACCCCGGACAACTTCCCCACCAGCTAGCACTCCACCCATGATCAAGGCGTGGCGCCAGGCGGTATTTGGATCTGGTTGTGTGCTCTGCGGACCGGGGGGGCGCC
>JBBEWH010000099.1:0-28720 GCA_037414955.1 Actinomycetes bacterium KLBMP 9797 | reverse complement strand
CCCGGACAACTTCCCCACCAGCTAGCACTCCACCCATGATCAAGGCGTCCCTCAAGTCGTTCTAGCGACGTGTGGGACGCCTTGATCATGAGGGGGCGACCCGTAGAGGGTGGCGAGGGCGGCCGCGGTGGTCGCCAGGCGGCGCCGGAGCGCCGCGGGGGCCAGCACCTCGACCTGCGCGCCGAGGCGCAGGAACTGACCCTCGGCGTGGCTGTCGGACTCGATCGGCACCCGGGCGAGCACCCAGCCGTCGGGCTGCGGCTCGCCGGCCGACACCGCGTCGGCGACCGCCCGGCCAAGCAGGTGCGCGACCCGGTCCAGCGCCTCCGGCGCGAAGCGCACCAGCGCCTCGCCCTGGTGCAGCCGGGCGCGAAACTCGATGACGTGCTCCCGCCAGTGCGCGGCCAGGTCGAACCCGTCGGGCCACGCGAACTGGTCCGGCAGCACCGTCAGCTCCTGGATCTGGCTCACCCGGAACGTGCGGACACCCCGGGCGCCGCGCGCCACCAGGTACCACTTGCCGGCCTTGAGCACCAGACCGTACGGCTCCAGCCGGTGGTCGACGACGCCGCTCCAGCTGTCATACCGCACCGCGAGGGCGTGTTGCCGCCACACCGCGTCGGCGACGGTGGCGAGGTGGTCGGTGTCGTCGCCGTCGTGGTACCACCCGGGGGCGTCGAGGTGGAACCGTTGCCGCATCCGGGTCGCGCGCTCCCGCAAGGCCTGCGGCAGCGCCGCGGACAGCTTCAGCTGCGCGGCCGCCACCGCCTCGGCCAGGCCGAGGTCGGCCGCCGCACCCGGCAACCCCGCGAGGACGAGGCTGCGCGCCTCGTCGGCCGTCAGACCGGTCAGCTGCGTCTGGTAGCCGTCGACCAACCGGTACCCCTGCGCGTCGCCGTAGATCGGGATGCCGGCGGTGCCGAGCGCGAGCACGTCCCGGTAGATGGTGCGGACCGACACCTCGACCTCGGCGGCGAGCTGGCCGGCGGTCAGCTGGCCGCGGCTCTGCAGCAGCAGCACGATGGAGAGCAGTCGGTCGGCGCGCACGTTCCCAAGTCTGCCGCCGACCACTGACAATAGGTGTCAGGGGTACCGCCCTAGCGTCCCGGCCATGACGAACAGCGATTTCGACTTCCTGGCCGGCCGCTGGCACTCCCGGCAGCGCCGGCTGGTCAAGGCGTTGGCGGACTGCGCGGAGTGGTACGAGTTCGACGCCACGCTGGACTGCCAGGTGCTGCTGGGCGGCGCCGGCGTCTTCGACGTGCTGCGGGCGCCGGAGCGCGACATCGAGGGTCTCACTCTGCGCCTGTACAGCCCGGAGGAGCGGGTATGGCGCATCTGGTGGGCGTCCGGGAGCAGTGGCGGGCTGCTCGACGTGCCGGTGGTGGGCCGGTTCGCGGACGGGGTGGGCACCTTCGAGTGCGACGACACCTGGGAAGGCCGGCCGATCCGGGTGCGGTACCGCTGGTCCGCCACCGACACTCCGCACCCGCGATGGGAGCAGGCGTTCTCCCCGGACGGCGGCGCGACCTGGGAGGCGAACTGGGTAGCGACCTTCACCCGCGCCGCCTAACCCATGATCAAGGCGTCCCTCACGTCGTTATAGCGACATGAGGGACGCCCTGATCATGGGTAACTGGAGACTGTTCGGTTAGGCTCTCCTCACATGGCGGGCGAGTCACTTGCGGATCTCCTCGGCGGCCGGCGCGGCGCGATCGACGCCACGCTGCCGCCGGTGGCGTTCGTCGCCGGCTGGCTGGCCGCCGGCCAGTCCGTGTGGGGCGGCGTGATCGCGGCCGTCGCCGTCGGCATCGCCGTCGCCGGCTGGCGCCTGCGCCGTGGCGACCGCCCCCGGGCGGTACTCGTGGGGTTGCTCGCGGTGTGCCTGGCCGCGCTGGTCGCGCTGCGCACCGGCCGCGCCGCCGACTTCTTCCTGCTCCAGCTGCTGTCCAACGCGGCGAGCGCGCTCGCGTGGGCGGTCAGCATCGTGCTGCGGTGGCCGCTGCTCGGCGTCGTGGTCGGCGCGGTGCTGGGGCAGCGCGCCCGGTGGCGCCGGGACCCGGCGCTGCTGCGCGGGTACGGGCGGGCGAGCTGGGTGTGGGTCCTCCAGTACGTCGTCCGGGTGGCGATCTTCCTGCCGCTCTACGCCGCTGACCAGGTGGTCGCCCTCGGCGTGGCCCGTGCCGTGCTGACCTGGCCACTCGTCGCCGCCTGCCTCGCGGCGAGCTGGTGGGTGCTGCGCCGCTCGCTACCCCCCGACCACCCCGGCCCCCGCCACCCCGTCACCCCAGCCCCCTCACTATCCACAACGGACTAGAGGGTTAGGAAGGGACCCTTCCTATGCGCAGAGCCACTACAACCGTGCGATAAGAAGGGGCCCTTCCTTGCGGGGAGGGTGCGGCGCGGAGGGTTGCGGATCCATTGCGGTCCGGTTACCGTCTGCGCGTCTTGTGGGGGAGGTGCCGCTGCGTGCTCCAGTTGCGCGACCTCGTCGTCGCCGTCCCCGGCACCGGCTCGCACCTGCGGATATCCGAGCGGGTCCGGCCCGGTGAGCTGGTCGTGGTGCCGGCCGGGCCGGCAGCCGCCACCGCGGTCGCCCGCACCGTCGCGGGCCTGGCCACGCCCGTCTCCGGCCGGGTGCTGGTCGGCGAGCGCGACGTGACCGGTGAGCCGCCGGTCAGCCGCCAGATCGGCTACGTGCCGGCCGGCGGCGGCCTGCTGCCGCACCTCACCGTCCGGGCGAACGTCGAGTACGGCATGCGCCGGCGGGAGACCGTGCACGAGCTGTCCCGCACCTGGGCCGCCACGGTGACGTCCCGCCTCGAGCTGATGCCCATCCTGGAGCTGCGCCCGCACCAGCTCTCCGCCGGCCAGCGGCTGCGAGCCGCGCTCGCCCGGGCCGCGGTGTGCCTGCCGGAGGCGCTCGTGGTGGCCGAGCCGGACACGGAGACCGGCGCCGTGCTGCGCGACCTGCTGGCCCGGGCCAGCCTCGCGACCGCGCCGGCGATGGCGGTACTCGTGTGTGGCGACGAGCGGTTGACCTCCGACGCCGATCGGACCGCGGAGGCCACGGAGGTCGGGGCATGACGCGGCGGCGGACGGTACTCAAAGCGGCCGCCGCCGCCGTGACGGCCGGCGCGGCCGGCTGCGGCCGGGACGACGGCGCGCTCGAGGTGGCCGTCGTATGGAGCGGCACCGAGCTGGCGCTGTTCCGGGAGGTGGTGCGCCGCTATCCCGCCCCGGTGCGGGTGATCAGCGCGGGGGACGACATCGACGCGCTGCTGCGCGCCCGGGACCGCGTCGGCGCCCGGCCCGACGTGGCCATCCTCTCCCGACCCGGCCTGGTCGCGGGATACGCCCGGGACAACTGGCTGAAGCCGCTCGACCCCACGCTCGGCGCGAGCTTCCATCCCCAGTGGACGGAGCTGCTCACGGTCGACGGCGTGCTCTACGGCGCCTGGGTGAAGGGGGCGCACAAGTCGCTTTTCTGGCATCTGCCGTCGATGCTGCCCAACCCGCCGCAGACCTGGCCCGACCTGGTGTCCATGGTGGAGGATGGTGCCCGCGGCGGCGGTCCGGCGCCGCTCGCGATCGGCGCGGCCGACGGCTGGGTGCTCACCGACTGGCTGGAGAACCTGCTGGCCGGCTACGACGACGGCGGCGTCTACGAGCGGTTGGCGGGCGGCGCGGCCGAGTGGGGCTCGTGGCAGGTGCGCACCGCGTTCACCGCGCTGGCCCGGCTCTGGGGGGTGCCGGGCGCGTTTCCGGGCGGCCCGCGGCGGGCGCTGCTCACCCAGCACGAGGAGTCGGTCATCCAGGTGGTCGGCAGCCGCCGCGCCCGCATGCTGTTCGAGGGCGACTTCGTCTCGGCGGTGGCGCAACGGTTCCAGGGGGACGAGGCGCCGCGCACGTTCCGGTTCCCCGCGTTCGCCGGGCGCCGGCCGCTCGTGGTGGGCGGCGACGCGGCCGTGGTGCTGCGCGAGTCCGCGGGCGGGCACGACCTGGTGCGCTGGCTGGCCGGCCCGGACGCGTTCCGACCGTGGCTCGCGCGGGGCGGCTTCCTCTCCCCCAACCGCCACATCCCGTACGACCACTATCCGGCGGGGCTGGCCCGCGAACTGGCCGGCACCATCCGGGAGCCGGAAGGCAAGCTCCACTATGACCTGTCCGACCAGTTGGCGGGGAGCCTCACCGGCTTCGACGGGCTGGGCACCTGGAAGATCCTGCAGGACTTCTTCGCCGCCGTGACCGCACCGAAGCCGGATGTGGCGCGCGCCGTGGACCGGGCGGTGACCCGACTTGACGCGGCCACCCGACGGCAGGCCGGACGATGAGCGCGGACCGCGGGATGTTGCTCGGCGAGACCGTGGTCCTCGACGACGTCGGTCCGGCGCGGCGCGGCCGGGCGTACCCGAGCATCGGCACCGCGACGGCGCTGTTGTTGCCGGCGGCGCTGCTGCTCGGCGTGCTGGTGTTCTGGCCGGTGCTGCACACCGGTTATCTCAGCGTCACGGACGCCGGCCGGTTCGTGGGCCTCGCGCACTTCCGCACCGCGCTCGCCGAGGAGGGCGGCGGGACCGTACTCGGCCGCACGCTGTTGTGGGCGGCGGTGGTGCCGGCGGTGGTGACCGCGCTCGGTTTCCTGCTCGCGGCCGCGTCCCGGCGCACGTCCGGCGGCCGGATCGTGACGCTGATCCTGGTGGCGCCGATCGCGCTGCCGCTGGTGGTCACGGGCGTGACCTTCCGGCTGCTCTACGACCCGGACCCGAGCCGGGGCACGGCCACCTGGCTCACCGGCGCGCTGTGGCTCGGCCCGGAAATGATCACGCTCGCGTTGATGACCGCGTTCGTATGGGCGTGGGTCGGCCTCGCGGTGCTGGTGTTCCGGGCCGCGTTCGACGCGCTGCCGCAGAGCCTCGCCGACGCGGTGCGGGCGTACGGCGGCAGCCGGCTCGACGTGTTCCGCGACGCCCGCTGGCGGCCGTTGCTGCGGCGCACCGTCGCGGTCGTGTTCGCGTTGGTGGCGCTCGCGACCAGCCGCACCTTCGACCTGATCCTGGTGATGGCGCCCGGGCCGGCGCTCGACGAGGCCACGGTGCTGTCGCTGCGCATCTGGCAGACCGCCGGCGGCTCGGTGACCGGGCCGTCCGCCGCGCTGGGCGTGCTGTGGCTGGCCGTCCTGACCGTCGGCACCGTCGGGGCGGCGCTGTGGTCCCGGCAGGCATGGCCGCCTCCGGCGGCACACCCGGCGCAGCCGCCTCCGGCGGCACAGAAGGCGCAGCCACCGCAGGCGGCGGCGCCTGAGACGGCGCCTGAAGGGGTGACTGAGGGGGCCGCGCTGCGCGCGCCGCGGCTGGTGCGGCGGCTGGTGCTGCCGGCCGCCGCCGTCTGGTGGGCCATCCCGCTCGTGGTCCTGGTGGCGACGTCGCTGCACGCGCCGCGCGCCGCGGCCACCCGCGGCTGGTGGACCCTGCCGCTCGGCCTCGGCTCCTACCGGGACCTGTTCGCGGACGGCGGCCTCGCCCGGTCGCTCGCGCTGACCGCGGCGCTGGCCGCCGTCGTGACGGTCGCGGTGCTCGGCATCGCGCTGTTGGCCGCGTACGCCTTGGCGTGGCACGCCCCACCCGGCGGGCACGTCGCCGGGGTGGTGCTGCTGGGCGCGGCCGTGGTGCCGGTCCAGGTGGTCGCGGGCCCACTCACCGAGGTGCTCGACCGCGCCGGGCTCGCCGGCACGTTTCCCGGCCTGGCGCTGGTGCACGTGGCGCTCGGCGTGCCGTTCGCCGTGCTGTTGCTGCGTAACGCGCTCACCGACGTGCCACTGGCGCGGGTACGCCAGGCGCGGCTCGCCGGCCGTCGCGAGTGGAGCGTGCTGGCCCGGCTGGCGCCCGCCACCGTACCGGCCGTGGTAGCCGTGTGCGTGCTGGAGTTCGTGCAGGTGTGGAACGACTTCGTCGTCGGCCTCCACTTCGGAGGGCCGGACGCGGCGCCGCTCGGCCTCGCCCTGTTCGGCCAGACCCGGCAGTTCGTCGCGAACAGCGGCCTGGTCGCGGCCGGCTCGGTGGTCGCCTCGGTGCTGCCGCTGGTGCTCGTCATCGCGTTCCGCCGCCAGATCGTGGCGGGCCTGGTCTCCGGGGCGCTGAAATGAGCGACCGGGCGCCGCGCTGGCAGCGGGTGAGCGCCGCCGCCGTGGTCGTCGGCTCGCTCAGCGGCGGCGTCGCCACGAACATCATCGCGAACGCGATCGGTGACGAGAAGCTCGGCCCGGTCAGCTGGATCGTGGCCGGCGGCCTGGCCCTGGTGGCCGGCATCGTGCTGCTCACGCTGGAGGTCCGCAAGCGCCGGGCCGCGGAGTGGGAGCCGGCGCCGTCGGTGCCGCCGCAGCCGGCCGGGGTGCCGACCGACCTGCCGTACACGTACGGCTTCACCGGCCGGGACCGGGACGTGGCCTGGATCACCGACACTGTGGACACCGAGCACGCGGTGGCCGTGGTGGGCCGGCGCGGCGTGGGCACCTCGGCCTGTGCGGTACAGGCGGCCAACAACGTGCGCGACCGGTTCCCGGACGGACAGGTCTATGTGGACCTCCGGGCGTACGGCCGGCCGCTGCGCCCGCGCCAGGTGCTCGCCGCCGTGGCCCGCAAGCTGGGCGCCCGCCCGCCCCGCTCGGGCCGCCCCGCCGAGCTGGCCGCCGTCGGCGAGGACGTGCGCGCCCGGCTCGGTGAGCGCAAGGTGCTGCTCGTTCTGGACAATGTGGACGATCCGGGCCAGGTGCGCCACCTGCTGCCCCCGGCGCCGCAGGCCAGGCTCCTGCTGGCCGGCGCGCCCGCGCTGACCAAGCTGGACGGTGTGGCGGTACGCTGGTTGAGCGAGCCGGAACCCGACGACGCGGTGCGCCTGCTGGCCGACGCGGGCACCGCCGCCGGCACCCGGGTGCCGGTCACCGAGCCGGCGCTCCGGGATCTCGTGGAGCTGTGCGGCCGCCAGCCGCGCGCACTCCGCGCGCTGGGGCAGCAGATCGGCCGGCGCGGGTGGCGGGTCCGCGAACTGCTCGAGACCCTGCGGCGGGTCGTGGCGGCGCCCCCGCACCAGCGCACCGCGTACGCCGAGGCGCTGCCGCTGCTCTGCGAGCTCGACACCGCGTACCGGTCGCTGCCGGCACCGGCCCGGCGGCTGTTCCGGCGGCTGGCGCTGGCGCCGGAGCCGCTCGACCGCGCCGCGATCGCGGCGCTCTTCCGCCGCCGGCCGGACCGCGCCCTGGACGAGCTGTGCGCCGCCGGTTTCGCCGTGGCCGCCGAGGGCGGGCGCTACGAGGTACGGCCGCTGCTGTCCGGGTACGCCCGGCTGCATCTGCGCCACGACGAGCCGGCTCGACGGCGCACCACCGCGCAGGTGCGGCTGCTGCGGCATCTGGCCCGGCGGGCCGAGCAGGCCGATCCGTACTGGCTGTCGCTGCACCACGACCTGCTGCGCGCGCTGGTGACCGGCGCGCCGGGCAACCCGGCCGCGCTGGCCCGGCCGCTCCCCCGCCGGGTCCGCCGCTGGTGGTTCCGGCTCGCGGTGGCGCTCTGCGCCTGGTACGCCACCGAGGACCGCACCGCCGAGTGGGAGGAGGCGTGCCAGGCCGTCCTCGCCACCCCGCTCGCCGGCGACCGGTCCCTGATGATCGGCTGGGCGCACAACGAGCTCGGCGTGATCCGGCGGCGCCGGGGCGACCCGCACGGCGCCGCGGCCGTACTCACGCTGGCCGTCACCGAGCGCGGCCGGCGGGGGCAGGCGCAGGCGCGTACCAACCTGGGGTTGGCCCTGCTCGACCAGGGCGAGGTCGACACGGCGATCGAGCACCTCGAACGCGCCCGCGAGCACCGCTCCCCCGCGGACCGCGCCGGCCAGGCGCTGACCGACCTGGGTCTGGGCGCGGCGTACCTGGCGCGCGGCGAGCCGTCGAAGGCGCGCCGCCACCTGGTGCAGGCGGCGAACGCGTTCGACGCCGCCGGCGACCGGCGCGGCTACGCGGCGGCGCTCACCAACCTGGTGCTGGCCCAGTGGCGGCTCGGCGAACACCTCGACGCCGCGCACGCGTGGGCGGCCGCGCTGGAGGTGTACGACCGGATCGACGACCCGGTGGGCCGCGCGGCCGCGCTGCTCAACGCGGGCGCGGCGCTGGTCAACACCGACCCGCCGCGCGGCGAGCCGGCCCGCGAGATGCTCGCCGAGGCGCTGCGGCTGCGCGCCCAGCGCCGGGCGGATCCCGCGCTCGGGCGTACCCTGCTGCACCTCGGCGACGCGGAAATGGCGCTGGACCACCCGACCCGCGCCCGGGAACGCTGGCAGGACGCGCTCGGTGTCTGCGAGGAGTTCGGCGACGAGGCCGGCGCCGCCGCGGCCGCCGCCCGCCTCATCGACTAGCCCTCCATGATCAAGGCGTCCCTCAAGTCGTTATAGCTACTTGAGGGACGCCTTGATCATGGGGTTGCGCTCAGGGCGAACACGCTGGGCGTGCGCTGACAGCGAACGTGCGGGACGTGGCCGACCCCCGCCCGTTAGCGTCGAGCGCATGACCGACGCCCGCAACGGCTCCACGCCGAACACGCCACTCGACGACGCCATCTTCAACCGGCTGCTCAAGGAGCGGATCGTCTTCCTCGGCAGTGAGGTCAACGACGAGACAGCCAACCGGATCTGCGCGCAGTTGCTGCTGCTGGCCGCCGAAGACCCCGAGCGCGACATCAGCCTCTGGATCAACTCGCCGGGCGGCTCGGTGTACGCGGGGATGGCCATCTACGACACGATGCAGTTCATCGACAACGACGTGTCCACTGTGGCCATGGGGATGGCCGGCTCGATGGGGCAGTTCCTGCTGTGCGCCGGCGCGCACGGCAAGCGTTACGCGCTGCCGCACTCCCGGGTCATCATGCACCAGCCGCACGGCGGCATGGGCGGCACCGCCTCCGACATCGCCATCCAGGCCGAGCAGATGGTCTACACCAAGCAGATGCTGCTGGAGCTGATTGCCCGGCACACCGGCCAGACATACGAGCAGGTGGTGGCGGACGCGGACCGCGACCGCTGGTTCACCGCCGACGAGGCCGTGCGGTACGGGTTCATCGACAAGGTGATCAACGGCGCGAGCCAGGCGCCGGCGGACCGGAGCCAGTTCCTGCGCTAGCCGGCCGTGGTGAGGTGCGGCGGCAACGGGTTGATCGGCTCGGGCAGGTCGCGGCGCGACTCGGTCTCCGCCTCGGTCAGCGGCAAGCCCTCCCCGTGATCAAGGCGTCCTTCAAGTAGTTCTCACTACTTGAAGGACGCCTTGATCATGGGTCAGGTCAGCGCGACAGGGGTAGGACCACCTCGCTGGCGGCCACCTCGACCCGGGTGCCGGCCGGGTAGCGCAGCGTGTAGTCCCGGTCCGTGGAGACCAGCACCACGCCGATGCGGTGGCCCGGCTGGAACACGTGGTCCTGCGGCTGCGCGCCCCAGCTGAACGTGTACTCCCGGCCGGGCGTCACCGGCTCGGAGCGCCAGATCGAGCGCCGGTTGCGCACGTCCAGCCAGCCCCGGCTGACGATGTGGTACGGCGTCTCCTCGGTGACGTACTCGCGCCGCGCGAAGCAGCCCGGCTCGCCGGGCAGGCTCGGGCCTACGCAGTCCTCTCCCTCGCCCGCGCGGACGCCGGCGAACCGGTCGGCCGCGCCGTAGTCGACCAGCAGCGCCGTCAGGTACGGCGAGCGCCCGTCGAGGCTGGCCCGCACCTTGAGCCGCGGGGTGCCGGACAGGTGCACCGCCTTGGTCAGCGGCGCGGTGACGTAGGCGAGCCGGTTCGGGTCGGCGGCGAGCGGATCCTCGACGAGGTCCTCGGCGGTGCGGCCGGGCGCGTCGACGAAGCTGCCCCGGGTCAACGGGATCGTGGTCGCTCGGGTGCCCGGCACCGGCCAGTCGCGGTACGTCTCCCAGTGGTTCGGCGCGGTCTCCACATTGGCCACCGGCTCGCGCATCACGCCGTTGTCGATCCGGTACAGCCAGTGGGCGAACCACCGGTTGAGCAGCGTCAGCCACTCGGTGCGGCGCGGGTGCCAGAACGGGTTCATGTGCGAGCCCTGGTGCAGCCAGATCTTGCGCGGCACGCCGTTCGCCGCGATCGCGTCCCACCACTGGCCGAAGTGCTGGGTCTTGACGTTCCAGTCGTTGAGACCGTGCACGAGCAGCACGCTGGCGCGCACCTTGTGGGCGTCCGGCAGGTAGTTGCGCTCATGCCAGAACGCGCTGTAGTCACCGGTGATCCGGTCCTGGTCACGTTCCAGCGCGGCCATCTCTTCGGCGCACGCCTCGGGGTTGTCCCTGGTCAGCACGAGCTTCGCGAGGACGTCGGCGTCTTCACCCTGGTAGCCGCCGGGTGCCACCACGCCACCGTTGGCGCGGTAGTAGTCGTACCAGGAACTGATGGCCGCGATCGGCACGATGGTCTCCAGGCCGCGGACGCCGGTCGACGCGACCGCGTTCGGCAGCGTGCCGTTGTACGACGTGCCGATCATGCCGACCCGGCCGGTCGACCACCGGGCGGCCGTGGGCCGCCCGCCGGCGTCGAAGCCGCGCGCCCGGCCGGTCAGCCAGTCCACGACGGCCTTCATGCCCAGCGTCTCGCTGGGGTCGCCGGAGGTCGGGCAACCGGTCGAGCCGCCGCTGCCGACGCTGTCGGCGAAGATGACCGCGTAGCCGCGCGGCACGAAGAAGTTGTCGAGGTATCCGCCGAACAGGATCTCGTCGTCCACCGAACGCGTCGACATCGAGCGCGCGGACGCCTCGTCACCCTCGCGGTCGATGTCGTCGTGGTTCGCCACGTCGTTGCCGCCACCCCAATACGGGCTGGGCTCGAAGATCGTCGGCACCCGCAGCCCGCGGTCGGTCTCGCGCGGCCGGATGATCCGCGCCTCGACCCGGTCCCGCCGCCCGTCGTGATCGCTGTCGACCTCGGTCTCCACCCAGACCCGCTCGCGGATCGCCTGCGCGTAGTCGAACGTCGGCTGCGGGACGCCGCCCGCGATCACCACACGCGCGCTCGCACTGGCTGGACCAGCCGGCGCCGCTACCGCGACCGCCAGCCCCACAAGCGCCGCACTCACCCACCGTCGCACAACGAGACCTCCCCATCTCTCGATGTAACTCCGGACAGGCTAACGCCTACAGCCCATGATCAAGGCGTCCCTCAAGTCGTCAGAACGACGTGAGGGACGCCTTGATCACGGGAGCGGCGGCGGGCGAGGAGGCGCATGCCGGGCACCTCGACCCAGCGGTGCAGCAGCCAGGCCAGCCCGTAGGACACGAGCAGCAGGCCGGCGACCATCCCGACCGCCGGCCCGAGCCGCCAGGGCGCACGCAGGTCGAACAGCTCGACGACGGTGACGATGACCGTGAGGTGCACGAGGAAGAACGCGTACGAGACCTCGCCGAGGTGCACGGCGACCCGATGCCGCCAGACCGACGGGCCGCCGCGCAGGTCCGCGCCCGCGGCGGCCGGGATGAGCAGCGCGGTCGCCACGATGACGGCGGCCGTGTCCCGGGTCTGCGCCGGCAGCAGCCCGACGGCCAGGTAGTTCGCCACGAACAGCGCCACGGCCACCCGCAGGCCGGGGCCGCGCCACGCGTCGGTGAGCACCAGCCGCGCGAGCACGATGCCCAGCACGAATTCGGCCATCCGGGTCACCGGAAAGACGTACACGAACCAGCGTTCCCGATCGGGTGACACGGCGACGGTGGCCAGCACGGGCATCAGCCACGCGGCGGCCATCACAACGGCGCCCACCGCGTACAGGGGCGCGGGGCGCAGCCGGCGCAGCCCGGCGTGCAGCAGCGGGAAGCACAGGTAGAAGAAGGCCTCACAGGACAGTGACCAGGCCACCGGGTTGACGCCGAGGTAGTAGAAGTCCTTCGTGTACCAGGCGTTGACCAGTCCGGCACTCGCGAACAGCGGCTCCCAGAACACTGGTGGTATCCGGTCGGTGACCACCAGCGAGAGGACGGCGAGGCTGAGCGCGACCAGGTGCGCCGGGTATACCCGCGCGACCCGGCCCCGCCAGAACCGCAACGGCCCGCGGCCCCGCACCGCGGACCAGGTCAGCACGAAGCCGGACAGCACGAAGAAGAACGACACGCCCAGGTCGCCGGCGTCGAAGAGCAGCCGCGCCGCCCAGCGCGCCGCCGGGTCGACGAGCGGGAAGAACGCGTACGCGTGCAGCCCGAACACGGCGAGCGCGGCGACGAAGCGCAATCCGGTCAGCGAAGGCAGCCGGGCGGCCGCAGCGGCGTGCTCGGGGGGTGGCTCGGGCATCGAGCCAGCCTAGCGACCCCGGCAATCAGCCTGACGACTGCCTGAAAATAGCGGGAGAGGCCGCCACGGGGGAAGCGGCCTCTCCACCTAGTACGGTACTCCCCTTTTCACATTTGCGGGAGTGGGCGATGCGGGATGTCGCACGCGGCTTGTCGGGTCTCCGACAGTTGACCTTGATCTCGCCGGCTCCCGGCTCGTGCTGGTGCCGGTGTGATTAGAGTGACGACCGAGGCGCTACCAGCGATTCCTTGAGGAGGCCGGCGTCCGTGGCGCACCACCAATCCATGGCACCGCAGGACCGGCCGGCCGCGCTCGCGGGGCTGCGCCGGATCGCCCACGAGTACGGGTGGTTGGCCGCCGCCGGCGGCCTGGCGCTGGTGGTGCTGCTGTGCTCGGCCCGGTTCGTCGCCGGCACCGGCCTGACCTGGAACTCCGCCGCCCCGGTCGCGGTCACCAGCGCGGACGTGGCCGGGCCGGAGATGCCGGCCACGACCACACCACCCACCACCGCGGGTACCCCCACCGCCGCGCCGCCGAGCGCGAGCCCGTCGCCGCCCAAGCCGGCCCCGAGCCGGACGACCCGGAAGCCGGCGCCGGAACGCACCGCCACCACGACGAGGCCGGCACCCAGCACCCAGCCGGCGCCCAGCACGCCCACCCTGCTCGGCCCGAACGACGACGACGGGCGCTGGCGGATGACGGACCGGTACTGCAAGCGGATGGGCCAGGAGTGGTACAGCCAGCCCGGCCAGCGCGGCGACGGCAACTGGTACTGCGTGGCGTGGAACCGGACGCCGGCGCGGGTCGACATGGACACCGCCTGCCGGATCACCTACGGGACCGGCGCGTTCGCGCAGGCCTCGAACTCCCGCGACCCGCAGTCCTGGCGCTGCTACCGCTCATGATCGAAGCGTCCCTCACGTCGTGAGGGACGCCCTGAAGAATGGAGAGCGGGTGGTGGGCCGACCGGACCGCTGCGTTGGCCAATCCGGCCGGCCCACCACTTGATGGCCTGACCGTGGGAATCAGGCCGCCAAACAGTCCGACCGTGGGAATCGGACTGTCTATCGGGTACCGGGGTGAGGCGGGAAGGAGAAACCGCCTCACCCCAGGGGATGGCTAACCGAAGGTCATTCCCCGATCAGCCGGTCGTAGTCGTGCAGGGCCATGGCGACGTCCACCTGGGCCCAGAACCGGTGGTAGTTGAACGTCGGCACCGGGCCACCGTTCAAGTAGGACTCCACCTTGCCCCACTCCGGGTCGTCCTGGAGGAACGACCGGATGCTGAGGAAGGTGCTGTTCGAGTTGATCGGGTCGCCGTTCGGCATCGTGCCGGTGAAGCCCGGCGGGATGTAGACGCCCTGACCCGTGCTGCTGTTGTACGGGTCGTCGAACCGGTTGTAGTCGGCCTTGGTCTCCGGCACCGACACGCCCTTGTCGTCCTTGTGCAGCAGGAGCGCGTCGAGCAGGCCCTTGGCGGTCGCCGCGGCCTGGGTGTTGCCGGACCGCGCCGCGTAGTAGGTCAGCGTCCGGGCGTACGCGCCGGTGACGCCCACGTCCTGCGTGTAGTCCACGATGGACACGCGCAGGCCGCTGTTGTTCACCGACGTGGTGCCGCTGGTCCAGTTGCCACCGGGCTGGCCGGTCCAGCTCAGCGTCGACGGGACCTGGTAGTTGGCGCCGCTCACGGTGGTGTTGGCCACCGCCCACGCGACCCACTTGTCCAGCAGCGCCTTGGCGCGGGCGTCGCCGGTCTCGTGGTAGTACTCCGCCACCCGCTCCATCGTCCACGCCTGGAAGCCGAACCACTGGTTCGACGCCGGGTCGTGGTAGACCGGACGCCAGTCGTACGTCATGCCGTAGAACTGCGGCAGGTTCGACGGGCGGGCGCTGTAGTTGCCGTTCCAGCTGTTCGTCGCGCCGCCGGCGATGGCGCCGTCGGCCGACTGCAGCCAGGTGTAGAAGTCGATCTGGCGCGTGAGGCTGGTCGCCCAGTCGGTGCGCGCCGTGGACGACCGCGGGATCAGCCCGCTGGTGTTGGACAGCGCCCAGGCCGCGAACGGGTTCTGGTAGCCGCCGTGGTTGTGGCTGGAACCGATCCGCCACGCCCAGCTGCTGCTGCCCTGCGGGCCACCCCACGCGGAGTACCACGACAGCAGGTAGTTCGAGCTGCTCTTACCGGTGCCCGCGGGGCAGCTCGGCGAGGCGCAGCCCGGGTTCTTGAAGTACTTGTCGTACATGGCGTAGCGCAGGTAGTCACCCATCTGCGCGGCCTTGGTGATGGTGGCCGAGATGGCCGAGGCCTGCCCCTGCTCGGTCGCCCACTTCAGCGCCCAGTACGCGGCCTGGATGGCGCGCGCGTCGGCGTCGGGTGCGCTGGTGTAACGCCACTGCTGGGTGTACGTCGAGTCGCCGATGAAGATCGGCAGGAACCCGCCGTTGCCCTGGCGGCCGAAGTTGAACGTCTCGCAGGACGGGTGTGGCACGGTCTCGAAGACCGACTCCTGCGGGCCGCGCTGGTAGGTGTTGATGTACGCCGGGCGGGTGGTGCGGTCACCGCACTTGCCGAAGCCGTACGTGTTGTCCACATCGAGCAGCCAGTGCATGGAGTACATGCGGTTGTTGCCGTAGGTGGAGGTCAGCTCGTTGTAGAGCGGGTCCTGGCCCACGGCCACCGTGCTGTCGAGCTTGCCGCCCACCGTCGGGTACTGGCTGGGCTGGTTGGCCTCGGGCGCGTAGTCGGCCGGGTCGTTCGGGTTGTAGCCACCCTGCGTCTCGGTCGGGATGATGTACCGCTCCATGACGTTCCAGGCGTTGTTGAACGGTGCCCAGTTCTCGGTGGCGCGGCCGTACATCGCCTCCAGCGACAGCCAGTAGCTGAACGCCTCGGAGGTGGTCTCGTGCCCGTGGTCGGGGGCTTCCGCGAGGAGCGTCTCGACCGAGTGGTACGGGATGCCCTCGGGGCTGAAGTACCCGCTGGCCGGTGCCTTGATCTTGTTGTAGAGCTCCATGAACTCGTCGGCGTACCGGCCGGGGCCGCCGCCGCCCTCGTCGTCCTGGACGGTGACCGTCGTGGCCGACGCCGTGTAGCCGGTGGCGCTGGCGTTGATGGTCGCCGTGTCGTTGGTGCTGTCCGCGTCCTGGGCCGCGTTCACCGGCACGTTGACGCCGGTGTTCCAGTTCTGCGGGGTGATCGTGGCGCTGGTCGCGCCGAGCGTCACGTCCGGGTCACCGGTCTTCGCCAGGTTCACCGTGACGTTGCCGGTGGGCGCCGCGCTCAACTTCACGTTCAACGCGGAGCTGGCGCCCTCGGCGACGCTCAGGGTCGGCGGCGTGACCACATTGGACTGGCCGGTGCCGTTGACCGTGAAGGCGACCTCGTCGGTGCCGAAGAGACCGGCGCTGTCGTACGCCCGCGCCTGCGCGGTGTACTGCCCCTCGGGCAGGCCGGTCATCTGGAAGCTGTACGGCGCCTGCGAGTCGGTGTTGACCAGCAGGCCGTTGCGGTAGAACTCGACCCGGGAGACCGGGCCCTCCAGGTCGGTGGCGGTGGCGGCCAGGTTGACCGTCGCCGGCGCGTTGAACGACGCGTTGTTGGCCGGGCTGGTGATGTCGACCGTGGGGGCGGTGTTGACCGCGCCGTTACAGGCGACGCCGTTGATCGTGAACGCCGTCGGACGCCCGTTGGTGCCGGAGTACGAGGCGTTGAAGCCGATCGAGACCGACGCACCGGTGGCGAGCGCACCGTTGTACGACATGTTCGTCGCGGTGACCTGGTTGCTGCCGGCCGCCTGCGTCCAGTTCGCGGACCAGCCCTGGGTGATGCGCTGGTTGCCGGGGAACGCGAAGCCGAGCGACCAACTGGTGAGCGGGTCGCCCAGGTTGTTGATCCGGACGTTCGCGGTGAAGCCGTTGCTCCAGTCGTTGGTGGTATAGACAACATCGCAGGCGGTCGCGGCGTAGGCCATGCCTACCGGCACGCCGACCATCCCGCCCGCGACCAACACGCCGGTGGCGACCATGGCCACCCGGCGTTTTCTAGCGGTGAGCTTCATCGTGGGGGTGTCTCCTCGCGGACCTGGCCACGCCCTCGGTGCGAGGGCTCGGCGGGGCGCCTTCTCCGCGGTGGTGAAGTGTTAACAGAACGGGGCGCGAGGGGAAGGCGCGGTAACGGGTCTGGCGGCGAACGACGCACGTCGTTCACATTTGGGCGCCGGTCCCGTTGGGGTGCCCTCGGCGGCCCGCCGTTCGCGCGGTAGTTTCGGCTCCCGTACGCGGTGTTCGACAGTCTCGCATGGGAGCGCTCCCGCAGCAAGTGGGGGCGTTTTTAGGTGATCTCGGGGCCCGGCCGCCCGCCGGCAAACCGGCCCTGACCTGCGATCATGCCGCACACAGGAGTTTCCACAGGGTTGGCGAGTTGTTTCGATCTTGTTTTGGGTCTTTCACAAAGCCGTGACGCGGACTACAGTCCTCACCAACGTCGATGGGAGCGCTTCCATTGATGTCAATGCAAGAAGACCCATCTCAGCCGCAGAGCTGGTGGCGGGCCAGCCCGGACTCCGCCACCAGCGTCTCGCCCCCCGGTCGAGAGGAGGTGGAACCAGAGCCACTCGCGTGGCCCGGCTCCCGCGCGACATGCGTGTCGAGGAGGCCCATTCCTCAGACGCCATGTATGTAACGAAGGTGGGGACGGGGGTTGCCCTCCCCGTCCCCACACCCAAACACACCAGTCAAGCTAAACCACGCTGACCAGCGGCACATCGGTCAACAGGACCGACCACACCCAGTTTTTTTGGCATCATCAGTTTTTCGGCATCATCAGTTTCGGCATCGGCCGCGTCCGCGCCGCCCGCCACCGACCATCGACGCAGCCACTCTGGTCGGTCAGCGCCGACCGACTGCCGTATCACCAAGCCTTCAGCCCTTTCTCCGCACGGCATGCCGTGGGCGCGCCGGCCGGAGTGCACCAGGCTCGCACGGCCGAGCGACCCGATCACGTACCTATTTCCATCTGGCAGGATCCGGGTTAGCCTGGGAGCGCTCCCAAACCGTGGGGATGGGAACACCACCGAGGAGAACCGAAGATGTCCCTAGTCTCGCAGTCCGCGTCCGGTGCGTTACCGGCGCCGTTGTCGAACGGCGCCGGCCACGAGGCCGGCCCCGCTGTCGCCGCCGACCCCACCGCCAGTCAAGCCGGCCTGAACGGCGGCGGCGCCTCCAGAACCCCCGAGCCGGATGCCCGGCTCGGTTTGGCGTTTCCGGAGGGCTTCGGCTGGGGCGCCGCCACGTCCGCGTACCAGATCGAGGGCGCGACCAAAGACGACGGCCGCGGCGACTCGGTGTGGGACACGTTCAGCCACACCCCGGGCAAGACGCGCAACGGCGACACCGGCGACGTCGCCGTCGACCACTACCACCGCTATCCGGAAGACCTCGACCTGATGCGCGAGCTCGGTCTGCGGTCGTACCGGTTCTCCATCTCCTGGCCGCGCATCCAGGCCGACGGCACCGGCGAGCCCAACCAGCGCGGCCTCGATTTCTACCGCCGGCTGGTCGACGGCCTGCTCGAGCGCGGCATCGAGCCGATGGCGACGCTCTTCCACTGGGACACCCCGCAGGCGCTGCAGGACCTGGGCGGCTGGGAGTCGCGCGACACCGCGTACCGGTTCGCCGACTACGCCCAGATCGTCTACGCCGCGCTCGGCGACGTGGTGCCGGTGTGGCTGACCATCAACGAGCCCAAGACCGTGGTGCAGAACGGCTACATCCAGGGCCACCACGCGCCCGGCCTGCCGAACGAGCCGCTGGCCTACCAGGTCGCCCACCACCTGCAGCTCGCGCACGGCCTCGCCGTGCGGGCGTTGCGCGCGATGAAGAGCGACGTCCGCGTCGGGCCGGCGTTCAACCTGCACCCCTGCTACCCCGCTGACGACACGCCCGAGGCCGCGGCGGCCACCCGCCTCTACGACGGGTACGAGAACCGCCTCTACCTCGACTCGGCGCTGCGCGGCCACTACCCGGAGGACGTGCTCGCCGACCAGGGGCCGGACAGCCCGCTCGCACGGTCCATCCAGGACGGTGACCTGGAGATCATCGCCGCCCCGGTCGACCTGGTGGCGGTTCAGTACTACACGCCGATCTACGTCAAGGGCGACGGCAGCACCGAGCAGCGACACGCCACCACCAAGGCGTTCTGGCAGCAGATCTACCCCGAGGGCATGTACGACATCCTGACCCGGGTGCACCGCGACTACGGCCCGGTCCCGCTGACCGTCACGGAAAACGGGCTGCCCTGCCCCGACGTGCTCGGCCCGGAGAACGACATCGACGACGTCGAGCGGGTGGCGTTCCTGCGCGACCACCTCGCCGCCGCGCACCGGGCGATCGCCGACGGCGTGCCGCTGAAGAGCTACCACGTGTGGTCGCTGCTGGACAACTTCGAGTGGGATCAGGGCTACGACGAGCGCTGGGGACTCATCTACGTCGACTACACGACCCAGCAACGCATCCTGAAGCGAAGCGCCAGGTGGTACCGCGGCGTCATCGCCGACAACGCCATCTAGTCCCATGATCGAGGCGTCCCTCATGCTGTTGGAGCGACCCGAGGGGAGGGACGCCTCGATCGTGGCAGAGGCCAGTTAATGCTGCGCTAAGGCTTAGTTGGCGATGCTCTTGATCGTCGCGCACACTGGTCGGCATGACCTTTGCCCCCGGGCTGATTCTCCACGATCGTTACGACATCGTCGAACAGATCGGCGTCGGGGGAATGTCCGAGGTCTGGTTGGCCGTCGACCAGGTGCTGGACCGCCCGGTGGCGGTCAAGGCGCTCACGGCCACCGTCGACGACGACCCCGACCTGCGGGCCGCGACCTGGCGCGAGGCGCGCGCGACCGCCAAGCTCACCCACCCGCACGTCACCCAGGTGTACGACTACGGCGAGCAGGAGCTGCGCAGCGGCGACGTGGTGCCGTTCCTGGTGATGGAGCTGCTCGACGGGCGCAACCTGGCCGACCGCCTCACCGAGGGCCCGCTGCAGTGGCCCGAGGCCGTGCGGGTGGCCGCCCAGGTCGCGTCCGGGCTGGCCGCCGCGCACCGGATGGGCGTCGTGCACCGGGATGTGAAGCCCGGCAACGTCATGCTCACCCCCACCGGGGCCAAGGTGCTCGACTTCGGCATCGCCGCGTTCTCCGGGATCCGCCCCGAGGGCGACGGCGGGTGGCTGGTCGGCACCCCGGCGTACGCGGCACCGGAACGGCTCGGCGCCGGGCCGCCCGATCCGGCCTCCGATGTGTACGCGTTGGGCGCCATGCTCTACGAGACCCTCACCGGCGAGCCGCCGCTCCCCGTGGTGACCTGGGACGAGGCCGAAGACGCGCACCGCATGGCGCCCGCGCTCGCCCCGCCGGCGGTACCCGGGTTGCCGTCGTCGGTGTCCGCCCTCGTCCTCGCCTGCCTGTCCCGCGACCCCGACCGGCGGCCGCGCGCCCAGCAGGTCGCCGACGCGCTGGAGGCGGTCGGCGCGCCCGCACCGGACCGGCGCGCCACCGACGTCCGCCGCCCCGGCGCGCCGACCTACCAGGTGGGGGTGGCCCGGGCCGCCGAGTCGCCGCGCCCGATGGCCGCCGGCCCGAAGACCGCCGTGGCGCGGGCGTATCCGATGCCCGGCCCGGTCGCGTCCCGGCCGGCGCGGCGCGAACGGCGGCTGCGGCCGTCCCTGATGATCCTGACCGGCCTGCTGCTGGTCGGCGGGCTCACCGCCGCGGCCCTCGCCTCGTTCGCGCCCGGTGGGCAGGAGAGCGGCGCGGCCCGGCCGCCCAGCGGCGGTGGCGGGCGCACCGTCGCGCCCACGACCCCGGCGACGAGCGCGCCCACCCGTCCCGACGCCGTGGTCGACCTGGTCGAGCTGCGGCTCGAGCAGGCGATCCAGAACAATCTGGTCGACGACGCGGCCGCCGACGACCTGCGCGACGGGCTGGACGACCTGCGCGAGGCTCTGGAGCGCGGCGACCAGCGCGACATCCAGCAGGAAGCCGCCGACTTCCAGGAGCAGATCAACGACTTCAACGAGCGGTCGCTGAACCAGGAGGCCCGCTTCGACCTAACGCTAGCCCTAGTCCCGCTAGTCAACGGCACCCCGAGCTAACCCCCACGCGCTAACCCCCAGGCGTTGATCGAGGAGGTTTCGTGGCTATGATGTCCGGATTTATCGTGATTCGATAGCCACGAAACTTCCTCGATCAACGCGGAGAGACGGCGTGGGGGCGTGGCGGAGCGGTCAGCGTGGGAGGGCGCTTTGGAGTTCGGCGCGGAGGGCCGGGGTTAGCATCTCGCCGGCCTGCTTGGCTAGGCGCGCCATCTCGTAGCCGACTACGCCGATGTCGGCGTCACCCGATGCCAGCGTGGCCAGGATCGAGCCGTCGCGGATCGCCATTACCAGGAAGTATCCCCGGCCGAGCTCGACGACCGTCTGCTTGACCACGTCGTTGTCGAACATCGACGCGGCGCCCATGGTGATGCTCATCAGCCCGGACGTGACGGCGGCCAGCTTGTCGGCGTGACCGCGCGGCAGGTGGTCGGAGACCGCGACGAGCAGCCCGTCGGAGGACACCACGATCGCGTGCGCGACCCCTGGCGTGCGGTCGGCGAACGCGCTGACCAGCCAGCTCAGGTCGCGGGCGTCTTGGCTGAGCTCCCGAATCATCGTGCCTCCTGGTTAGCTGCTACTGCGTCGCCGGCGCCCCCGCCGAGATCGGTGGTGTCCTCGGCCTCCGCCCGGCGCACACCCCCGTAGAACCGGGAGAGCATGCTGCCGACCGACTCCGGATCCGGGTCGACCGGAGCGCGCTGCGCCGGAATCGGTGGCGCCTCGACCTGGTCGGGCAGCTGCGCCATCGGTACCCGGGCCGGTAGTCCGCTGGCCAGCGTGCCGCCGGTGACCGGGGTGGTCGGCGGCGCGGGCGAGCCCAGCTCGGCGGGCGCCGCGGAACCGGCGGCCGCGGCGTCCCGCGACCACCAGGTGCTGGCGGTGGCGGACGCGGTCGCGCCCGCCGACTTCAACACGTCTTCGGCACGGGTGGGCTGGACCCGCCGCGGCGGCAGCGGCGCCGCCGGTGGCGGCGCGGGGGGACCGACGGCGAGCACCAGCTCGCGGCTGACCGAGTCGGGCACCGCGGCGACCGTCGCCAGCATCGGCTGGGCGGCCGGCTCCGGCAGCCGCTTCGGCGCCGCGGCGGCCAGCAGCGCGGACTGCCCGGTAGCCAGCAACGCCGGCGCCAGCCAGATCGTGGCGACCAGGCCGCGGGTCGGTCCGGCCCGCAGCTGTACCCGGATGCCGTGCCGCGCCGCGAGGTGGCTGACCACGAACAGACCCATCCGCTCGGACGCCGCGACGTCGGCCGCCGGCGGCTCGGCGAGGACCGCGTTGGCCTCCCGCAGGGCCGCGTCGCTCATGCCGATGCCCTCGTCCGTGATCTCGATGGTCGCGGTCTGCCCGGCGGCCGGGTGCGCGGCGATGTGGACGGTGGTGGCCGGCGGCGAGAAGTGGGTGGCGTTCTCCAGCACCTCGGCGAGCAGGTGCACCAGGTCGGCGACGGCGTGGCCGACCACGAAGATCTCGTCGACCGCGTCCTGCTGGATCCGGGTGTACTCCTCGATCTCGGCCGCGGCGGCCAGCACGACGGTGGAGAGCGGGACCGGCTCGTTCCACCGGCGCCGGCTCTCGGTGCCGGCGAGCACCAGCAAGCTCTCGTCGTTTCGCCGCATGCGCGCCGCCAGGTGGTCGAGCTTGAAGAGGTTGGCGAGCTGGTCCGGGTCGCTCTCGTCGCGCTCGAGCTGGTCGAGCAGCTCCAGCTGGCGCTCGACCAGCACCTGGCTGCGGCGGGCCAGGTTGACGAACATCGCGTTGACGTTGCGCCGCATGGTGGCCTGCTCGATCGCCAGGTTGACGGCGCTGCGGTGCACCGCGACGAACGCCTCCGCCACCTCGCCGACCTCGTCCATGGACCGGACCGCGGCCGGTGACACCTCGATGTTCGGCACGCCGGCGTTGACCGCGCGCAGGCGCTCCAGCGCCTCGGGCAGCTCGCGCTGGGCGACGTCGAGCGCCTGCCGGCGCAGCGCCCGCAGCGCGCGGGCGATCGACCGGCCGATCGCGATCGAGGTGAGCAGGGCGCCCACCAGCACGATCAGGACCGCGCCGGCGACCAGCAGCGTGTCGCGGAGCTGGGCGGTGCTGCGCGAGGACGCCTCGTCGACGGCGTCGCCGAGGACGGCGGTCTCCACCTGGCGCAGGTGGTCGTGCCGCTCCTCGCTGAGCGGCCACCAGCGGGACGGGTCCAGCACGGCGGCCCCGGTGGTGCCGCTCGGGATGGTGCTCTGCTCCATCGCCACCGCGGCCGTGAAGTTCTGCTGCGCCGCCGCCTGCTTGTACCGCTCCAGCTGGGCCGCCGTGGCGACGGTGTTGAAGTCGGCGATCACCGCGAGCTGCTGGGCCCGCAGGTCGGCGAGCGTGACCTGGTCGGTCGGGCCGTACTCACCGGAGTTGGCGGCCGCGAACAGCCGGCCGCGGATCTGCGAGCTGATCTCCTTGACCCGGGCCATGTCGACGTACCGCACCACGGTCTCGGTCAGCTCGGGCCGCTCGACGCCCGGCGACGGCTGCGCCAGCAGCGTGATCAGCGCCTCGATGGCCTGCGTGTAGCTCTCGAAGAGGTTTTCCAGGTCGACCCGGCCGCCGGACACCGCGGAGCGCAGCGGCGCCAGGTCGTCCAGCGCGCCGGTCGCGTCGTTGTACGCGGTGCGCCAGGCCGCGTCGCCACCCGCGAGCGGCTCGGCGGCGGCCCGGAAGTCGGCGGCCGAGCGGGCCGACGCCTCCTGGTACTGCCGCAGGTCGGCGGCCAGCTGGGCGGTGCTCGCCTTCTCCGCCTGGAACGCGGCGAGGTCGCCGGCGGTGCGATCCCGCTCGGTCTGGAGGTCATGCACCAGCGCGGTGATGGGCTCACCGACCGCCACCTGGTCGGCGAACGCGTCCAGCACGGTCGCCTGGCTGATCAGCGACGTCGTCTGGACACCGGCCACGACCAGGAACGCCAGCGACGGGATCACCAGCACCGTCGCGAGTTTGGTGCGCATCCGCCAATCGCGCACCCGGACCCGCGAACGCCGACGATGTGGCATAACTCGGACATCCAACCGACGGCGGTGATTCGGAACCGTCCCATTGGACGATTCCGGGGCAGCACCTGCCACGCCTCCCCCTTACCTCCGCCGGCCAGCTCTGAGGGGTTCCCCGAAGCGAGTCCATCCAACCAGCCGGCGGCCCCGTGTCAACGCTGAGATGAGCGTCGAGTTCACGAAGGATACTGCGGCTGACTGGAACCTGCCGATCCCGCCGAGTAGCCCTCCTCCGTCCGTACCATTTTCGAACTTGCGTGCAACCCGGCCTCTTCGCGGAGCGCGACGAGGGCCGCACCGGTCGCACCCACCTCCGGGTCGGTGACGTGTCGCACCGGCCGCGGCGCGAGCGCCGCCTGGAACGCGCGCCGCCACCACGGGGACGCGGCGACGGCCCCGCCGCCGAGCGCCACCGCCACCGTCCGCTCCACAGTAGACTCGATGATCGCCAGATCGGCCGCGACCTGGTGACACACCCCGTCCATCAGCCCGGCGAAGAGTTCCACCGCGGTGGTGGCGAAGCCGATGCCGGACAGCGCGCCGGAACCGGCCGGCGCGGTGCCGGGTGGCCGGTCGCCGCCCAGCCGCGGGTCGGCACGCACCTCGACGCCACCGGGCGCCACCCCGGCCAGCGCGGCCTCCAGCCCGTCGCCGTCGGGCAGCCGCAGCTCACGCTGTGCCCACGCGTAGAGGTTGCCGCCCGCCGAGTAGGCCGTGCCGGTGACGATCCGATCATGGTCGACCCGGTACCGCCACAGCGTATGCGGCAGCGGCGGCAGCGGGGTACCCGGTCGGGCATCCTGTACAAGTCGGACAGCGGCCGAGGTGCCGACGGTGACCGCCGCCCGGCTCGGGTCGGCGCAGCCGGACCCGATGTTGGACGCGGCGCCGTCGCCGGTGGGCGGCGCCCACACCGCGTCCGCCAGCGCCGGCCAGCGCCGCGCGTACGCCGGGCGCAGCCGGCCCCGCCAGCCCGCCGGTGCCAGCGCCGGGAGCTCCCCCGGGCGGACGCCGGCCAGCGCGCACGCCTCGCCGTCCCACGCCAGCCGGGACAGGTCCAGCATGCCGGTGCCGGACGCCTGGGACACCGACATCGGCGCGTCGCCGAGCAGCTCACCCAGCACGTACTCGGACAGCCCGACGAACCGCGCCGGCGCGCTGCCGGACCGGGCGCGCAGCCAGGGCAGCTTCACCGTCCAGAAGAAACGGTGCCACCAGGCGCCGGTGCGCTGGTGGAACGCGTCCGGATCGGCCGGGCCGGCGCCCTCCGGGACGGGCCGGGTGTCCAGCCAGGTCACCAGCGGCCCGAGCGGCCTGCCCGCGGCGTCCAGCGGCAGCACCGAGTGCCACTGCCCCGACGCCGCGACCAGCGTGACCCCGTCGAGCCAGCCGGCGGCGGACAGCTCGTCC
Source organism: Actinomycetes bacterium KLBMP 9797 (assembly GCA_037414955.1). Classification (GTDB taxonomy): domain Bacteria; phylum Actinomycetota; class Actinomycetes; order Mycobacteriales; family Micromonosporaceae; genus Phytohabitans. Next base: position 3,816 of record JBBEWH010000099.1, on the reverse strand, counting down.
AGACACTCCAGCAGCGCCGCCAGGTAACCGGGCGCGTCGATGACCCCGGCCCCGTCGTCATCGACGGCGACCGTCACCTTCCGCCGGGCCAGCGCGCCCGGCAGCGGAGTGGCGGCGCCGTCCAGGACCAGGCCGCGCGCCGACGAGGTACCCAGATCCAGCGCGAGAATCCTCATCACCCTTAGCCTCCCCCATGATCAAGGCGTCCTTCAAGTCGGTAGAACGACTTGAAGGACGCCTTGATCATGAAGGTCAGATGCGGCCGGCGCCGGCCGCCGCGCTCACGACGGCCTTGACGTCACAGGCCGGGGTGAGCGTGTACCCGTACGACGGGTTCGACACGCTGCCGCCGGTCTGCCCCGCGCCCGAGTTGACGAGGCAGTTGTTGCGCGCCACGAGCCGCCCGTCCGACGAGTCACCCTCGCCCAGGTGGTACGGATCGTCGACGCCCTCGAAGTAGTTGCCTTCCACGATGACGCCCGCGTCCTGAGTGGACGCCACGCCGTAGTTGCCGGTGTTGAGGTAGTAGTTGTTGTAAATGTGCACCTGGTCGCCGAAGCGCACGCGCGGGTTGCGCTGGTTGGTGTTGTCGAAGAAGTTGTGGTGGTACGACACCTTCAGCCGCCCGACGTCCTGGGCGCTGTTGTCGTCGTCGTGGCCCAGCAGCATGTTCTTGTCGGTGCCGTCCGCGTGGTTGTACGACACCGTCACGTACGACGAGCCACGCTTGATGTCGGCGCCGCCGTCGGCACCGGTCGTCCAGGTATTGTGGTCGATCCAGACGTGGTGCGAGAACATCTGCACGTTGAGCGCGTCGTCGTCCCAGTTCCGGAAGTTCAGGTTGCGGATGATGACGTTGTGCACCGCGTTCGCCGGCGGCGACGTGATGCTGTCGCTGAGCGGCAGGCCGATGTTGAGCCCGCCACCGGTGAAGCCGGATCCGCCGCCGATGCCGACGATCGTCTTGTCCGAGGTGACATCGTGCATCGGGCCGGGCAGGTCGATCATGCCCTGCACCTGGATGACGCGCGGCCCGGCCATGGCGACCTCGGCGAGGAACTCCGCGGCCGTGTCGACGGTGACGGTCGGCCCGCCGGTGCCACCAGTCGTGCCGTTCTGGCCCCAGGCGTTCACGGAGGCCCAGCCGTCGGCCTGGTTCGGCCCCGGGTTGACCGGCGGCGTGCTGGGCGGTGTAGTGGGCGGTGTGGTCGGGGTCGTGGTGGTCGGTGGCGTGGTCACCGTGTCGTTCACGACCACGTCGTCGAAGTGGGCGCTGCCGTAGAAGGTCGCCACCCCGACCCGGCCGGTGCCGTACTGGCTGTCGGTCGCCTCGGTCAGCAGCGCCCCGTTCACATACCCGCGCAACGACGTGCCGGACACGTCCAGCCGCACGGTGTACCAGGTGTTGACGCTCACCGCGAGACTCGCCGTGTCCAATGTGGTTGATGACCCGCCGACCAGCTTCTTCAGTTCCACCGTGTTGTTGCCGCGCAGGGCCAGGTAGTAGTAACTGGTGTTGGACTGGACCCGGGCGAGCAACGCCACGAACCGGTTGGTGCCGTTCCACGCGGTCGGCTTGACCCGGGCCTGCACCGAATACGCCGCCCAACTCTGCGTGCCAGCCGTGAACCGGGCATCGCTGCTCGTACCGGCCTGCCGCAACACCTGCGAACCATCCGCGGCGACCGACCAACTCCCGCCCGAACCACTCCAACCGCTGGAGTTACCGTCCTCGAAATCGTCGGCGAACAGCGTCGCCGCATAGGCGTGGGCGCCCATCGTGATCGCGAGCGCCACGGCGGCGACCGCCGCGCCCGTGGCGGCGAGGGCTCCCCGCCGGGCCTGGTGAGATAGCACAGTTCCCTCCTCTGGACAGGTCCCGTGATCAAGGCGTCCCTCAAGTCGTTGGTAGGTGGCACTGGGGAGGTGGGTGGGGACTTGAAGGACGCCTTGATCATGGGACGGTGATGCGGCCGACGCCGGCGCCCGCGGTCACCAGCGACGGCACGGATGTGGCACTGTCGGCCTGGTACGCGTAGTAGGCGCCGGGGTCGCCGACCGTGCCGTTGGTCTCGCACGCGCCGGAGCGCACGAACGCGTTCCCACGCTGGGCCAGCCGGCCGGGTGCCGACTCGGCGTAGCCGCTGGCCGAGTGGCACGGGAAGGCCGTGTCCTCGAAGTAGTTCGCCTCCACCAGCAGGCCGGCGTTCTCGGTCGAGGCGACGCCGTACGAGCCCACGCCCCGGTAGTAGTTGTTGTAGACGTGGACCGGGTCGCCGAAGCGCGCCCGCGGGTGGCGCTGGGTCGAGCGGTCGAACAGGTTGTGGTGGTAGGTGACCTTCAGATACCCGATGTCGGCGGTGTACGTGTCCGAGTGGCCGAGCAGCATGCTCTTGTCCGTGCCGTGGAACCGGTTCCACGACACCGTGACGAATGTCGACTTGTGCTTGATGTCGAGCGAGCCGTCGTACGCCGGGTAGAAATCGTTGTGGTCGATCCAGACGTGGTGGGCGCCATTGTGGACACTGACCGAGTCGTCCGACGCGTCGCGGAACGTGATGTTGCGGATGATGACGTTGTTGCCGGGCCGGGTGGTGCTGCCGAGCACGAACCCGCCACCGGTGATCTCCGCCGTGGTGCCGAGCCCGAGGATCGACTTGTTGGCCACGACGCGGACCAGGCCGCTGACCTGGATCCGGCCGGAGATCAGGATCGTGTACGGGGTGTTCGCGCCGGCGTACTGGGCCAGTTGCGCCGCGGTGGTGACGGTGACGGTCGGACCGGCGGCGCCGCCCGTGGTCCCGTTGATCCCGAGCGCGTTGACACTGGCGTACCCGTCAGCGACGCCAGCGAAAGCGCCCACGTCACCGCCGACCCCAACATCGCCACGCGCACCATCGCCTCTGGCGTCGGCGGCACGGACGGCGTCGCCTCGGGCGTCGGCGGCACGGCCGGCGTCGCCTCGGGCAGCGTCCGCGCGGGTGGCATCGCCTCGGGCAGCGTCCGCGCGGGTGGCATCGCCGCGGGTGGCGTCCGCGCGGGTGGCGTCGGCCGTGATGTTGGCGCCAGCGGGCGTGGCGCTAGCAGGCGTGGCACCGGCGGGCGTGGCACCGGCAGAGCCGGCCAGTAGCGCGGCGAGCCCAGCCGCGAGCAGGGCGGAGCGTCGTCTGAGCATGATGGGTCCTGCCTTTCCGGACTGCTGACACAGTCGGGGTGGCAGACCCCCAAGACAACAAGGAAAGCGCTTTCCACGACCCTAAATCCCCAATCCACAGATGTCAATCACCCCCACTCCCCCCGTTACTCCCCCACCCACCCCACTCCCCCTCCCCCACCCCCGTCCTCCTCGCCGATCAAGGGCTTGGGCACGTGGTTGGATCTCTATTCCGGGTGCCTTTGCCCTTGATCGGCGCACTTTCCCTTGATCCACCGACGCGCATCCCTCGCAGGGCGCAGAACGCCGGCGCCGGCGCCGCTCGCCCACGGTCCCGCCCGCTTCCCCGGTCCCCCATCCCGAGTCAGCCTCCGTCGATCTTCACCCCTCGCGCAACCGTGGACGCATTGCCGTGAATTGATCACAGAAACCCTGACCTACCGTTGATCGTGGGGAGGATGCGGCTGAGAGCGGGCTCACCTACCCGGCCTCGCGCCGTCCTCATGGAGCCTTTCACTGGCCAGCACGCCGCTCACATTCGCCATGATCAAGCTCCGACACACCCCGGTGACGGCGAGAGCGGCCGATGTGGACACCTTCCATGATCAAGGCGCCTCGCACGTCGTTGCCACCACCTCAGCGGTGCGATATCCACCTTGTGG
>JBBEWH010000098.1:0-25457 GCA_037414955.1 Actinomycetes bacterium KLBMP 9797 | reverse complement strand
ACGTGTCGGCGCAGACCGGCACCCGCTGGGTCACCCTCGCCAAAGACCTCGACCAACACCCCGGTCTGGACGCCGCCCTGTCCAAAGGCGCCGTCAACAGCGAGCAGGCGCAGGTGATCGCCCAGCAACTGCGGCAACTGCCCGACGACCTCGACCCCAACCTGGCCGACCTCGCCGAGCAGATCATGATCGGCTGGGCGGATGAGGCCGGCTTCGACCCCAAAACGTTGCGGGAGATGGCACCCACGATCCTGCACCGCATCGCCCCCGACATCGCCGACAGGGTCGATGAGGAGGCGCTACGGCGGGAGGAGAAGCGGGCCGAGCAGACGAAGGCGTTCAACCTCTCCAACAACGGCGACGGCCGCTACCGGATCTCCGGATGGCTACCGGCCGAAGCCGCCGCGATCGTCAACAACGCCCTCGACCCCCTCTGCAAGCCGCTGCCCGAAGACGACCGCACCGCCACACAGCGGCGGGCGGACGCGTTGACCGACGTGTGCCAGCGGGCGATGGACGCCGGCGACCTACCCGAACAGGGCGGTGAGCACGCGCACGTGGCGATCGTCGTGGACTGGGACCTCCTGCGGCAGCAGGTGGGTATCGGCCAGTTGGACACCGGTGAGCGGCTGAGCCCGGAGCAGGTGCGCCGGTGGGCGTGCGACGCCCGCCTGATCCCGTTCGTGCTCGGCGGGCAGAGCCAGGTGTTGGACGCCGGCCGGAGCCGCCGGCTGTTCGACGGACCGCTGCGCCGCGCGATCATCATCCGCGACCGTGGCTGCGCGTTCCCATCGTGTGACCGCCCCGCGAAGTGGTGCGACTGCCATCACATAATACATTGGACAGACGGTGGGTCGACCTCGCTGGACAACGGTGTGCTCCTGTGCCGCTTCCACCACCGCTTGATCCACCAGGAGGATTGGCAGGTACGGATCGCCGCCGACGGGCTGCCCGAGTTCATCCCACCACAATGGGTGGACCCGGAGCGACGGCCACGCCGCAACATCTACCACCGACGCGAATGATCCTGGACCGCAGCTGACGCCGCCCCATCGCCGACGCCCGCGCGACCGGACACCGGACTCTCGTGGACACCCGCGCCGAAGGTCGGCACCCCCGCAGATGGCGCCACTGTGTGGTGCGCCCGCGGCACCGGCCGCCGACAGTGACGCCCGTGGGCGAGTCGCGGACACAACGTCTGAACAGGTGTCGAGCGTGTCCACGACCATAGACGCACTGAGGACCAAACCAGCTGCGCACACCACCAAAGAGCCCCGCACATGAATTTCTACCTCGCCGCCAGCGCCAGCACCGCAGCCACCCCACCGACACCCCCACCGGCGCCGACCAGCACCTGCCCGCCAACCGGCCGCGCCGCTACCCCTGCGACACCAGCGACGCCGAATGGGCACTGATCGCCCCCCAACATCCCCACCGGCACACCCACCGGGCGCGGCGGACGCCGCCCATCCACTCCCGCCGCGACATCGTCGACGCCATCCGCTACACCCGCGACAAACGGCACCACATGGCGTGCCCTGCCCGCCGACCTCCCACCCTGGAAAACCGTCTACCACCACCAGAAGTGGACCGCCGGCGGCACCCTCACCACCCTGCACGACGCAGGTCCGCATCACCGAAGGCCGCGACACCGACCCGCCCGCGGCCATCATCGGCGCCCAATCAGTACGCGCCGCCGAAACCGTCACCCGGCACAGTCGCGGCGACGACGCCGGAAAAAACGTCAACGGCCGGAAACGACACATCATCGTCGACACCCTCGGCCTGCTCCTGGTCGTGGCGTCACCGCCGCCAACCTCCAAGACCGCGTCACCGCCTGGATGCCGGCGTGCACTCATTGTCATCGATTGGTGGATCCGCTACAGTCGGCACAGGAACGCAGGCGGGTACACGGGGGCCACTGAATTGCCAGACGTTCAGCTACCTTTGCCTTTCCCATCGCTTCACAGTCTATTGTGGAGTTTTGGTGCCGTGCACCACGCCACTCAATGGTCAATGCGGCGCAGCCGGCCCGGTCGCCGGCCCTGTCGCGCACCTGCACAGGTGACGCCACCTGCGCGAAAGGAGACCGGCACATGCGGGTACTGGGGATCGGCGGTTCGATTCACGACTTCTGCGCCTGCCTCGTCGTGGAAGGCGAGGTGGTGTTCGCCGTCGAGGAGGAGCGCCTCACCCGCGTCAAGCAGGCCTTCGGTCTCGGGCCGGAGCTGGCCCGGTGCCGGGCGGCCGACGTCGTTCTCGAGGCGGCCGGCATCGGCCTGGACGGCGTCGATATGGTCATCGCGAACGACTTCCTGAACCCGGTGTACGCCACCCGCTTCCAGGACCGGGTCCAGTGGATCGGCCACCATCTGTCGCACGCCGCGAGCACGTTCTACACGTCGCCCTTCGACAGCGCGGCGGTGCTGGTGATGGACGGGCGGGGCAGCACGGTGCCGACCGGCGCGGGACCGACCGGCGAGACCATCACCTTCTACACCGGCGACTCCACCGGGCTCCACGTGGTGCGTCAACAACTCGGTCGGGTCATGGGACCCGACGAGGACCCGTTCGAGGACTCGATCGGCCGGATGTACGAGGAGGTCTCGAAGTCCATCGGATTCATCCAGAAACGTAGCTCGTTCGCCGAGCCCGGTAAGACGATGGGTCTGGCGCCGTACGGCGGACCGCGCTATCTCGACGCCGTCGCGGCGACGTTCCATCTCGGCGCGGGCGAGTTCCGGCAGTCCAGTAAGGAGCAGGCCGCGCTGCGCGAGCTGATCGCGGCGGAGTTGGCCGCGGCGGGCGACGCCCCGGCGCGTGAGCGGGTGCGTGCCGACTTCGCGTACGCGGTCCAGGCGCACACCGAGCGCATCGTCATCGAGCTGGCCAGCTGGCTGCATCAACAGACCGGTGAGCGCCGGCTGTGTCTGGCCGGCGGAGTCGCCCTCAACAGCGTCACCAACTACCGGTTGCTGACCGAGACGCCGTTCGAGGAGCTGTACGTCTTTCCTGCCGCCGGTGACAACGGAACGGCCATCGGCGCCGCCCTCTACGGCTACCACGAGGTGGCCGGGCACCCGCGCAAGGTGTCCGACGCGCCGTTCTCGCCGTACCTCGGCCGGTGCTACAGCCCCGCGGACATCGACGCCGCGCTCGCCGGGTTCGCGCAGGAGGTGCGGTGGGAGCGCCGCGACGACCTGTACGACCACGTGGCCGCCGCACTGGCCGCCGGCGCGATTGTCGGCTGGTTCCAGGGCAGGGCCGAGATCGGGCCTCGCGCGTTGGGAAACCGGAGCATCCTCGCCGATCCGCGGGCGCCCGGAATGAAGGACCACATCAACGCGAAGGTCAAACACCGAGAGGCGTTCCGGCCTTTCGCGCCGGTCGTGCTGGAGAGCCGGCAGCGCGAGTTCTTCACGTCCGAGGTGCCCGCGTACTACATGCTCCTGGTCCCCGACGTCGTCGCGGAGCACCGGCAGACGATCCCCGCCGTCACCCATGTCGACGGTTCCGCGCGCCTGCAGACCGCGACGCCGGCGCTGAACCGTCCACTGTGTGAGCTGCTTTCCGCGTTCGACCGGATCACCGGTGTGCCGGTGTTGCTGAATACGTCATTCAATGACAACAACGAGCCGATCGTGGAGACGCCGTCGGACGCGCTGCGCTGCTTCCTCAACACCGAGATGGACCTGCTGGTCATTGAGGACCGGGTCATCCGCAAGTCCTGAGTCGCTCACCGGAGGACCGGCCGGTCGCACGCCGCCAGGCGCGACCGCCGGTCCGCGGCGTCCGGACCGGGCACCAGCCGCACCCCGGCCGCTTGGGAAAGCTCGTTCCACTCAGTGGCCGTCAGTTCGAGGTCGGCGGCGTCGAAGCATTGCCGGAACTGCTCGGCCGACCGCGGCGCGATCACCGCGTGGACGTCCATGCTCGTGGAGAGCAGCCAACTCAGCGCGACCGTGACCGGAGCCACATCCCGTTTCCGGGCGATGGCGAAGGCCACATCGCGGGCCGCCCGGTTGGCCGGCGTATCGAACAACGCGAGCATTCGCCCGCTGTCCCCGGTGGCGTCATCGGGGTTCCGGCCGGCGAACCAACCGCGCGCCAGGGCCGTCCACGCGTGCAGGCACAGGCCACGTTCCAGGATGACCTGGAGCACCTCCGCCGTCGCGTGCCGGCTGTCCGGCCACAGCGGTCCGGTCGGGACCGCGAGGCTGAGCTGGTAGCTCGCGACCGGCCGCTGCGGCGCGACCGCGTCGGCGAAGGCCGCCAGCCGCTCGGCGCTCCAGTTCGACACACCGAAGTGCCGGATGGTGCCTCGCTCGCGCAGCTCGAGGAGGGTGTCGGCGATCGCGCTCACCGGCACGCCCGGGTCGTCGCGGTGCAGCAGCACGGCGTCCAGGTAGTCGGTGCGCATCCGGCGCAGGGAACCGGCGACCTCCGCCCGGATCACGTCCGGGCGGACCCGGGATTGCCCGTTCTCCGGGTGGCACACCTTCGAGAGGATCTGCCATTCCTCCCGGCGAACGGTCGCCCGCCGATCCGCCATCCACCGGCCGATGATCTCCTCGGATCCACCGTCGTCATACATCGGGGCGGTGTCGATGGTGCGGCCGCCGAGGTCGGCGAACATGTCCAGGCGCGCGCGGGTCGCGGCCTCGGCTTCGAGGAACAGCCCTCCGAGAATGAGGGACGGATAGCGCGTCGAGCCGACCACAGCGGCCTCCAAGGGTGCGATTGCGATACGATACATGTCGATACATCGAGACGGGGGAGATACGCCGATGGCCGCGAGCCCGAACGTTTCTGTGGTGATCACGACATACAACCGGCTGGCCGTGTTGCCGATCGCCATCGACAGCGCACTGTCGCAAGTAGATTGTGATTTCGAGGTTATCGTGGTGGACGACGGCTCCACCGACGGCACGGCCACCGAGATTCGCCGGCGCTATGCCGACGAGCCGCGGCTGCGGGTGGTCACCCGGCCCAACGGCGGGCCGCCCGCGGCCCGCAACACCGGCATCGACGCCGCCCGCGGCGAGTGGATCGCCCTGCTGGACAGTGACGACTGGTGGGAGCCGAAATACCTCAGCAGCCAGCTCGCGGTGCTCGCGGAGAATCCCGACGCCGACATGGCGCTGTGCAACGGGCGCCGCCAGGAACAGGACGGCTCGTGGCACAACCTGTTCGACAACCGGTATTTCCGGATGCCGACCTCGATGGACGCGATGTGCGCCGGCACGTGGATACAGCCGAGCTTCACCGTGGTGCGCACCGAGGTGGCCCGGCGGCTGCGCTTCGACGAGGCGTTCTACATGGGCGACGACCAGGAGTTCATGTGGCGGTTCGTGGAGGCCGGTCACCGCTGCGTGCCCAATCACACGCCACTGGCGGAGTACCGGGCGATCAGCGCCGGCGAGGTGGCCACCGAGGACCAGATCACCGCGGACGAGGACGTGCTGCGGATGGGTGCGTATTCGGTGTGGACGAAGCACAGCCGCAAGTACCCGTCGGCGATCCGCCGCCGCGGGCTGGAGTTCAACCGGATGTACGGTCCCATCCTGCTGCGGAATGGTCGCGTCGCCGACGCCCGGTTCCACCTGTGGCGCTGGTGGTTGGCCCGCCCGTTCCACCCACGGCCGGTCTGGCTGCTGCTCCGCTCGCTGCGGAGCCGATGACCCGTCAGCGGCGGGCGGCGACCACATCGAGCAACACCTCGCACTCGCGCACATAGCGGTGGGCCGCCCGCAGTCTCGGGTGCGGGTCGCCCACGCCGCAGTACTCCAGCGCCACGGCCGGCACGCCGCCACGCTCAGCCAGCTTCCGCAACCATTGGAGGTTGTCGAGCACGCCGGTCGCGGTGTCCACGCTGAAATCGGCCCGCCCCCGCGCCGGGACGTAGTTCTTGATGTGGAAGTAGCCGACCCGCTCGCCGAGCCGGTCGAGCACCGCCGGGTCCTGGTCCTCCGGGGCGATCAGCGCGGAGTTGGCGGGGTCGACGGTGGCGATCACCGCGGGATGGTCGACCAGGTCGAGCAGCCGCGCGGTCGTCGCCACGGTGTCGTGGATGTTGTTCGGATGCACCTCGACGCCCACCCGCACGCCTTCCCGGGCGCCGATCGCGCCCACCGCCCGATAGGCCTCACCGGATCGGGTGTAGTGCTCGTCGCGGGCGAGCGCGCTGCCGTTGCGCGGCCAGTCGTCCGGGTCGCCGCCGCGCAGCCACCCGCCGAAGCCGTTCACCAGCCCGATGCCGTGTTCGCCGCAGGCCTCGACGATCCGGCCGACGAGCGTGACGGACGACGCCCGCCGATCCGGGTCGTCCGCGGTGAAGTCGCCCTCGTACCCGACGCAGTGCACCCGCACCCCGTACCGCTCCCCCAGCGCGACGGCCCGGGCCACCTCGCCGCGCACCACGGCCGGGTCACCGCGCACGTCGAGGTGGCAGGTCGACACCTCGACGCCGTCGAAGCCGTAATGCGCGGCGACCGCGAACACGTGCTCCAGCGAGTAGTCACGCAACGACCAGCTATGCATCACGAGGTCCATGGCGGCTCCGTTTCCGGTATGGCGAGGCGCCGCCCGCGGCTGGCGGCGCTGCGGTCCAACTGGTGCAGTACCGCGACGTCCCGCAGCCCCTGGGCCGAGGCGACCTCGGCCGGCACCGGCTTGCCCGCCATGCACTCGGCGAGCAGCCGATACTGCTCGGCGTACGGGTCGACGACCGGCGGCGTCACGGGCCGGCGGCCCTGGCCGTCGCAGAGCAGCACGCTGCCGCCGCCGTTCATCGCCCACGTGTCGACCGCGATGATGACGCCCTCGGTGCCGACCACGCTGTAGCGGGACTTGCCCACGAAGGGATCCTCGGTGAACGACGCCTCGATGTGCAGGCGCCGGTCGCCGAACCACACCGTGGCGTCCAGGTGGATGTCGGTCAACCGCGGGTCGCCCGCCGGGTATCCGACCGCCTGGCAGTCGGTGGCCGGCGCGCCGAGGAGGTCCCCCGCGGTCAACAGTGGATAGATGCCCAGGTCCGCGGCGCAGCCGAGGCCGGAGTACGCGCGGTAGTTGCGCCAGTTGCCCTCCCCGTGCCCCAGGAAGGTGGCGTTCATCGCCAGCGGTACGCCGATCGCGCCGTCCGCGACCAGGTGGCGGACGGCCTCGTTGTGGGCGTTCAGCCGGGACATGTACCCGACCAGCAACGGCACCGTCGACGCCTGCGCGGCCAGGTGGATCTCCCGCGCGTCGGCGACCGTCCCGGCCAGTGGCTTGTCCACCACGACCGCGCGGCCCGCCGCCAGCGCCCGGCAGGCGATCGGCGCGTGCAGGTGGTTCGGCGCGGCCACGTGCACCGCGTCCAGGTCGGCGCCGAAGAACGCTTCCTCGTCGCCGGTGACCAGCGCGCCGGGCACCCGGTCGGCGACCAGCCGACGAGCGTCCGGACGCGGGTCGAGAATCGCCGCGACTTCGAAGCCGTCGAGCCCGTCCAGTGCCGGCAGCAGCGCGCTCTGGGTCAGGTAGCCGGCTCCCACCAGGCCGAGCCGCACACTCATGGTGCACCATCTCCTTCTCCCCGCGGGGTGATCGCGCCGGCGGCGCCCTGGCGTAGCCCGTAGAGGAACCGGGCGGGCAGCCCGTCGCCGGCCAGGCCGTGGGTCAGGCTGCCGAGGGCGTTGCCGGCCAGGTGGGCGAGCAGCCCGTCCAGGCCTTCCCGCAAGGTCTCGAACCGCCGCGGCACGAGCGGCGGCAGGTCGGGCCGGTGGCTGACCTCCGCGTCCCGCAGCAGCTCAGGCAGGCGGGCGAGCAGCGTGGTCAGCGCCGCCGTGGCCGCGGCGAGCTCGGCCGCGGGCACCCCGAACAGCGGCCGCGCCGTGGTGCCGTCCCGGGCCGCCGCGGCGAGCATCGCGCCGAGCGCGGCGACCTCCCGCGGATTCACCAGGTAGCCGTACCGGTCGGGATCGGGGCACCGGTGTTGCCGCCAGCCGATCCCCTCGTCCCAGGTCAGCACGTGCAGGCCGGGTTCGAGCAGGTCGGCCGCGCCCAGCGCGCCGGCGAGCCAGCCGTGGTCGTAGCCCCAGGCCAGCTGCTGCCGCCGGGTGTCCACCGGGGTGCGCCGGACCAGATCGGCGACGCGCACGCCGGGGGCGGTCCGCAACTGGCCGAGCCGGCCCAGCGTCGCCATGGCCAGCATGTCCTCGCTGGTCCCACGCGGGGTGCCGGGGTAGAACAGCCGGCCCCCGCCGCGCAGCCAGCCGAGCACCAGGTCGGCGCGGACCATGAGGCCGACCACCCGGCCGGCCACGAGGCTGCCGTGCGAGGTCACGGTGAGCAGGTCGTACCGCCCGTCGTGCAGGCTGCCGGGCAGCGCCCGGCTGGCCACCCGCGCGACCGGTGCCGGCGGTTCCCGGTCGAGCCAGTCGACGACCGACGCGACCGTGACGATCTTCGGGCAGACCGCCACCGCCTGGGGGTGCCGGTCGAGCACGTCCGCCAGGGCGGCCGGGCCGCCCGGGGCGAGCGCGGTGTCGTCGTCCAGGAACAGCAGGTGCCGGTGGACCAGTGGCGACCCGTCCGGCTGCTGGGCGAGCCAGGCCAGGCCGGCGTTGCGGGTGCCGGCGGCCGACTTCGCGCCGGGCGGCGCCGGCACCACCTCGTGTGGCAGGCCGGTCGCGCGCAGCGCGGCCCGGATCCGGTCGGCGTCCCCGGCGGCGAGTCCGCCGTCGACGATCACCACGGACACCGGTAGCGCGGCCTCGCGGGGCTGCGCGGCCAGGGATCGCAGGCAGTACGCCAGGGTGTCGATCCGGTCGGTGCCACCGTCGTGGGTCCGGTCGCTGTGTGCTGGTATCAGCACCGTGACGCCCGGGCCGCACGACGGCAGCGGCTCGACCTGCTGCCGGACCCGCGGATCGAGGCCGAGGATGCGGTGGGCGTCGGCCAGGGTCTGTCTCATCGCTCGCCTCCGACCGGCCGGAGCAGCAGGCCGCGCGGTCCCAGTGACCGGCTGGTGGCCACCGCGATGCCGGCCTGTGCGCGCAGCAGGGCGTCGTCGTCGCGCGCCGGGAGCACGACGGCCACGCCGATGTCCGGGTGGCCGGCCACGGCCTGGTAGGTGTGGTGGTTCCAGGTGCTGCCCGGGTGGCACTCCCATCCCGGTCCGTGCCGCGCGGCGCCGAGCCGCCCGGCGAGGACCGGGTCGTAGCAGACCAGGTGACCGGTGCGCAGGCCGGCTGTCGCGGCCAGCCAGTCGGATGCGGCCGGCACGATGCCGGCGGCCGGCACGGCCACCGCTTCGGCCGCCGCGCCGCGCGCATCGGCGAGCAGCCGCTTGTACCGGTGCACCGCGGGATGCGTGGTGAATCTGATGCCCAGTCGCGCACCGACGCACGCCACCAGCGCGTTCGCGGCGTAGCACCGTCGCATGAGGACGGTCACCGGATGCGCCGCCGGCGATCCGGCGGGCAGGTCGACGACCCAGCCGGCCGGCCCGCCGCCGATCTCCGCGCCGATGTCGTACCAGGTGCCGCTCTTGCCGCCGAGCGCCTGCCGCGCCAGCTGGGTCAGGTACCGCCGCAGGCCTGGACCGGCGTCGCCGGGCGGGCGCAGCACGACCCTCCCGGGCAGTTCGCGGGCGGCGGCGGACGTCCGCGCCGCCCAGCGCGCCAGCGCGGGGGCGCTGCGCACGAAATCGTCGTACGCCGCGCGGAAGTCGTCACCGGCCACCACCGACGCGCACAGCAGGAACGGCGCGCCCAGCGGCGCGGCGAACAGCGCCACCTGGCCGGTCAGCCGCGGCCCGGTGAGCCAGCGGACCGCGACGCCGTACCGGTCCCGCACCGCGTCCGCGAGCAGCCTCGTCTCCAGGGTGGTGCCCGACTCGGACACCGCCACCACCAGATCGGGTGGGCCGTCCGGTCCGGCGACCGCGCGGCGCACCGCATCCGGGTCCAGCAGATCCAACACGTCGAGCCGCGTCCCGCCGGCTTCCCGCACGGCCTGCGCGCCGAACGCCCAGCCTCCCGTGCCGATCAGCAGCAGCCGGCCGCCCGCCGGCACGGCGTACCCGGCGAGCAGGTCGGCGACCTCCGCCCAGGCCGGCGGCTCCAGCCAGCCGAGCCGGGGCTCGCCGCCCTCGGTGGCCAGCCGGGCGACGGCGCCCGCCGCGCCGCCCCGCCCGCCCGCGGCGGCGTCCCGGAACGCGGCGAGCAGCGCGTCGGGGGGCAGCTCGCTCAGCACGCCCGCACCACCATCCCCGGCAGCCGGGCGTCGATCACCGCGCGCAACGCCGGCTGGCCGTTGACCGTGCCGTGCACGGCCAACTCGGCCACCACCGCGGGCGCCGCCGGCAGCGAGACGATGTGCGTCACCAGGCGGTCCAGGCGCAGTTCGCGCGCGGCCGCGCCGCGGCACAGCTCCGCCGCGGCCAGCATGTCCTCCCGCAGGCCACCACGGTTGCCGAGGAGCACTACCCGGCCACCGGCCGGATTGTCCGCCCACTGGTGGGCCGCGGCGGAGCGCAGCGGGCCGACGGCGATCACCTCGGCACCGCCGAGCGGCAGCCGGGCGTCAGCCGGGAATCCCCCGTACAGGTTGACCGCGGCGACCTTGGCCAGCGCCGGCCACAGCGTCGCCGCGATCGCCGTGCCGGCGTTCGCGCCGACGGCGACGTACACCGCGTCCACCCCGCGCCCGCCGGTCGCGGCCAGGACCGAGGTGACCAACTCGCTGTCCAGCGGCAGCGCCTGCCCGGGCTCGCAGAACCCCAGTCGTACGGCCCGCCGCACCGTGGCCACCGACCGGCTGGCCAGCAGCACGGTCTCCGCTCCGCCGAGCCGGGCCAGACCGGCGTGCATGAGGCCGGACAGCCCGCCGCCGATCACCAACACCCGGTCGGCCGGCACCAGCTGGGCCGTCGCCCGCTGCGCCCGCACCGCCCCGGCCAGCGGCTCGACCAGTACCCATTCCGGCCCGGCGGTGTCCGGTACCTCGATCACCTGGCCCCGGCTGACGACGCCCTTGTCGAACGTCATCAGCTGGGTGAAGACACCCGGCCGGTTGTGCCCCAGCTTGTCGCCGTCGTCCAGCGGGTTGTTCGGGTTGAGGGTCACCACCTGGCCGACCCGCAGTTCGGTGATCGACGCACCGACCGCGACCACCTCGGCCACACACTCGTGCCCCGGGATCTCGGGCTCGCAGCCCACGTCGCCGCGCAGGATGCGCAGGTCGGTGCCGCAGATGCCGGCGTACCGGGTCCGCAGCTGGACCTGCTCGCGCCCGCAGGCGGGCGCCTCCCGTTCCTGGACGCTCAGCCGTCCGTCGCCCACCGGCTTGACCAGGCTGAGGTACCGGTCGCGGCCCTCGGCCAGCAGCGCCGCCAGGCCGGCGAGCGGCGCGTCGTCGGTGCCCGGCGGGAACCCGAGCAGGCCGGCGCGCCGCGCCGCGGTCCAGCCGGTGAACCAGCCGGCATCGACCATCAGCTCATCCACATTGGACCGCAGCGCGTCGAACCACGGCGCACCGACCCCGTGCGCGAACCCGCCTGCGATGACCGTGCGGCTCAGGCCCAGGTCGGCGCAGAGCTGCAGCAGCCGGGCGGCCAGCGGACGGGTCACCCGGTGCAGCACGGCCGCGGTGAACGCGTCGCCGCGGGCGGCGGCCCCTGCCAGGGCCCGGCCGTCGATCCGGTCCGGGTCCGAGCCGGTCAGCTCGGCGAGGACCGAGCCGGCGAACCGATCCGGGTCGCGCCGGGCCCGCGTGGCGGCGACCCGGATGGTGCCCGGCCCGCTGGCGTACGCGCAGAGGTCGCCGACCGCGCCGCACTCGCACCAGGGCAGGTCGAGGCGATCCAGCTCGGCCCGGGCGCCCGGGTCGCCGCCCGCCGCCGCACGCCCCAGCCGAAGGGCGGCCGCGGCCCCGCCGGGCACCGCGTCCAGCGCCGTCGGGTCCACAATGGAGTGGCCCGACTCGCCGCCGAGCCACTCGGGGTCGAGCAGGACCTTGTGCCGGCCCGGCAGGCCGGCGTCGAAAACCTTGAGCGCGACGCCGGTGCTGATCGTCGCGTAGATGAACCGCCCCAGCTCCCGGTAGTGCCAGGGGGCGGCGGCCACGTCGTTGACCACGGTGACCGGCGCCCACGGCAGCCGGTCGCGCAGCGCGGCGGCGACGTCCAGACCGGTCGACGGCGCCAGCCACAACGTCGACGCGTTGCGCACCACCCCGGCGCTCGTCACGACCGCGCCGAGCGCCACCCCGACCGCGTCGACGCGCCGGTCGGGCAGCGCGTCGCGCAGCCGGTTGGCGTGCGCGGCAACGAGGTCGAAGAGCGGTTCGGCGGGCCCGGCCAGGAACGGTCCGGGTCGCTGCGCGGCGCTCGCGCCCGGCGGCGTCCGCGACCCGGACTGTGCACCGCCGAGCCGCGGGCTCGGGGTCGGCACCCGCAGGACCGTGCCGGTGAGCCGGCCGTCCTCGGCGACGGCCAGCCGCGTCGTGGTGCCGCCGACGTCGATCACGATGGCGACGTGCCGGCGCCGCCCGCTCATGGCGCCACCTCCGGATGCCGGCGCGGCCCGCTCATGGCGCCACCTCCCGCCGGCGGCGGACCAGGTCCGCGCACGCCCGGCGCAGCAGGTCCGGGTTGAGCTCGGTCATCGAGTCGATGAAGCCGCCGCTCCCGACCCCGGTCGGCACGACCAGGTGGGGTCGCCCGCCCTTGTGGGCCGAGATGTCGCCGCCCAGCCAGCGCCAGAGCCGCTCCGGCCGGCACAGCGGGCTGTACACCGGCAACCCGACGCGCAGCAGCAGCCGTATCATCCGCTCGTACGCGGCGGCCGGCAGCCGGCCGGTCTGCACGCCGAGATGGCCCGCGAACGCCATGCCGATCGACACCGCCTCGCCGTGCCGCAACGCGTACCCGGACGCGGTCTCCAGCAGATGCCCGAACTCGTGGCCGAAGTCGGGAAGGCGCCGCAGTTCCTTCTCATACGGGTTTCCGGCGAGTTCCCGCATCATCGCGGCGATCGACCGCCGCACGATCTCCTCGGCGACGGGCCCGTCCGGCCGCTCGAACAGGTCCTCGTGGCGCTCCTCGAGGAGATCGAGCAGGGACCCGTCGGCCACCATCGCGATCTTGATCGCCTCGGCCAGCCCACACCGGATCTCGGCCGGTGGCAGCGTCCGCAGGAACGCCGTGTCGCACAGGCAGGCCAGCGGCGGCTGGTAGCCGCCCAGCAGATTGCGGCGCTGGTTGACATCGACGCCCACCTTGAGGCCGACCCCGGCGTCGATCAGGCCGACCAGCGTGGTCGGCACCCGCAGGTACGGCGTCTCGCCCTGGTAGAGCAGCGCCATCGTGCCGACCAGGTCGAGCAGCATGCCGCCGCCCACCGCCACGATCCGGTCGTCCCGGCCCAGGCCTAGCCGCCGGGCGGTGGTCAGCAGCTCGCCGACGTGGCCGAGCGTCTTGGCGTGCGCCGAACTGACCACCGGTACGACGGTGTGCCCGGAAAAGTAGCGCCGCACGTCGGCCACCACATGGGGCGCGAACGCGTCCACCACGGCCAGCACCTTGGCGCCCGCGGGCAGCCAGCCGCGCAGCGGATCGGCCGGGTTCGTGAAGATCGACGGCGCCAGCTCCACCCGGTACGACTGTTCGATGACGCCACGCTGCGACCTGCCGCTGGGCGACGCGTCCGGCACCACCACCCGGACCTCGCGATGCCGCACCGCCAACCCCGCGGCCGGCAGCGCGGTGCGCGGGCTGGGCCGCACGTTGCCCGCTGGGCCGGCGACGAGCCGCACCGCTCGGGTATGCCGGCGGAACAACGCGGCGGTGATCAGCACGTAGTCGGAGACGACGGGACCGCAGTAGCTGAGGAACGCGTCCCGCCGGCCCAGGCCGGACGAGGCCGCCTCCTCGGCGATCCGCTCCACCGCCGCCAGCGGCGACAGGTGGTCGAGGGCCGCACTGTCCACTTCGGTGTATCCGTCGAGCTTGCCGCACCACACCTGCCGGTCCAGGTAGGCCCGCAGCGGCGCGGCACGCCCCGCGTCGACGACCACCAGCAGCCGCCGCGCCTCGCGCAGGTGCCGCAGCAGGGCGGTGTTCCCGGGATCGAACAGCCCGGGTACCGCCTCGACCTCGACCTCGCAGTCCAGCCGCGCCTCGATCCGCCCGACCACGCTGCCGGATCCGACGTCGTGGCCCATCGACGCGACCGTCACGGCGCCTCCGCCGGTGCGCCGTCGCCGATCTGCTGCGCGGCGCCGCCGCCGGTCGCCTTGCGGATCAGCTCGATCAACGGTTCCCGGGGGCGGCAGTTCTCGAACCGGAACGACCGCATCATCTCGTCGATGGCGGTTTCGTCCATGTCCCGGAACACCTCACCGAACTCCGGCAGCAGGGCCTCGGCGAAGAGGATCTGCGGCACCAGCCGGTTGATCAGGAACTCCGCACCGAACGGCTCCGGTTGGTACAGCGGGAACTCCGCCGCGAACAGCTCCTTCAAGGGATCCATCACGTGCCGGATCTGGTGGTGGGTGCCACCCCACGCGTCCACGCCGAACTTCGTCTTGCGCCGCAGCACGGGTGCGAGCCGGCGCAGCCACGCGCTTTCCGGGTCGACGGACAGCGGCGCGCACAGGCCGACGTCCTTCAGCGGCCAGAACGACCAGCTCGAATTCGTGCTCTCGTAGTTCTCGAACTGGTCGCTGAGCAGGCGCAGACGCATCTCTTCCACCTGTGGGTCACCAGTGAAGACGACGTTGAATTCGCCGACCCACACCGGTGTGCCGGTGCGACGCATGAAGTCGGTGCGCTTCTCGAACATCGCGCGCACCGTGTCGCGGTCGAAATACTGGTCACGCGGGTCGGTGGGCCGCAACACGCCGTACGTGTGGGTGTCCTCGTCGGTCGGCGTCCATACGTGGGTGAGGTGGGTGATGCCCGGGTACTGGCCGCCCGGCATGTAACCCGGCGGCGCGTAGTCGTGCGCCGAGAACACCACGTTCGGCGTGGACGGATCGAACACGTCGAAGTCGTTGCCGTACCGGTTGCCGTCCAGGAAGATGATGTGGTTCGGGTCGACGTCCCGGATGACCTCGATCAGCTCCTGACTGAACGGGCCGACCAGCTTCCCGGTCGGATCGGACGGCTCGTTGAGCGGGTTGTACCCGGCGACCCAGTCATGGTGCTGATAGCGCTGCGCGATGATCCGCCACAGGTGCAGGGTGCGGTCCTGGAAGTGCCGGTGCTGCCAGAACTGCGCGGTGTGCGTCGGGTTGTCGCAGTGCCAGTCGTGGTTCTGCCAACCCGGCAGCGTGTGCAGGTCGATGATCGAGTAAATGCCGTGCGCGGCGAGCACGTCGATCGCCCGGTCGAGGTGGCGAAAGCCGTCCTCGATGATCTCGAATGGACGCGCGTCGCTCTCCAGATGGCGGTAGGTGATCGGGATGCGGACCGAGTTGAGCCCCAGCGAGGCGATGAAGGCCGCGTCCGCGTCGGTGAAGAAGTGTTCGAGGAAGCGGTCGAAGAAGAACGCCGCCCGCTCCGGGCCCAGCACGGTGGTGATGGCGTCGCGCTGCCCCTGCTCGTGTGCCGGGTAGCCGGTGATCCAGTTCTCCATGTTGAGCCAACCCGCGAGGCCGATGCCGCGCAGCCGCACCTCAGTCCCCCGTGCGTTGACGAATCGCGCACCGTCCACGCGTAGGATGTTGCCGCCTTGTTCGGTCGTCATGGTGACTCTCCCCGTATCGTGGCTGTTCGAGTGTCCGATGTGGATGACGTCTCGTCGGTGGCGCCGGCCACCGTCCGGGCCGGGATCGTGATCGATCCGGCGGCCGCGATGGCGACCGCCGCCAGCATCAACGCGCCGATCGCGAAGCGCAGGCTGGTCCGGTCCGCCAGTGCCCCGGTCAGTGCGGGGCCGGCCGCGATCGCGAGATAGCCCACCGCGCCCACCGTGCCCACCGCCCGTCCGGCGTGCTCCGGCGCGGCCCGGGCCACCTCCGACAGCGCGGTCGGCACGACCGGGGCGATCGCGAACGCGACCACCAGCAGCCCGATCAGCGTCACCAGCGGACTGCCGGTGGCGACCGCGGCGGCCAGGCCGAGCAGCACCAGCGCGGCGGCGAGCAGGAACGTGCGGCGCGAACCCACCCGGCGAACCGCGCCGTTGCCGAGGAGCCGGCCGGCGATTCCCGCGATCGCCACGGCCAGCACGCCGGCACCCGCCAGCGCGGCGCCCGATGAGAACACCGACCGCAGGTAGAGCGAGAGGAACGTGTTGAACGTGCTCTCGATCAGGTAGGAGGCGACCACGACGCCGGTGAGCAGCAACACCGCCGGTGCGGCGAGCACTCGCCACGCGGGGCGCCGAGCACCGACACCGGTCTGTGCCGCCCGGTCCGTTGACTCCTCGCCCCGCCGCATCCGGCGCGGCATCGGCAGCCGGATCAGGGCCACCGCGAAGATGCCGAGGACCAGCGCCAGCGTCACGAAGACCGACCGGTACGACCGATCCAGCAGGAGGCCGAACACCGCCAGCCCGGCGCCCAGCGCGAGCCCGACGCTGTAGCCGGCGTGCAGCCAGTTCATGACCCGCGTCTGGTATTGCCGCTCGATGTCCGCGCCGATCGCGTTCGCCGAGATGTCGATGAGGCTGCCGCCGGCTCCGAAGATCAGCAGTACCGCGACCAGGCCGGGCACGGTGTCGATCCGGGTGAACAGCAGGAACGCGACGCTACCGAGCGCGAAGCCGAGAATCACGACCGGCCGGCGCCCGATGCGGTCCACCACGTGCCCGCCCACCACGACCGACACGATCATGGCGACGATCTGCGCGATCAGAGCCGCGCCGAGCGTGCCCGGGCGCAGCCGCAGCGCACTGGCAAGGTCGGCGATCAGTACCGACCACACACCGATCTGCATTCCCAGCCCGACGAACGCTCCGGCGCCCACCGCGATGCGCGCTCTCCGGCCATCGGGCACAATCACTTGATCGACTATCCGCGGACTGCCGCGCGCTGCGAAGAAAGACACGACAGACAGTCACTCCCCCGTAGACATCAGTCGATATCGAAGAACATGATGGCCGCCCGGACCCGGCTCGCGCAAGGCTTGCGACGAGCCGACTGATCCCGAACCATGAGCGCCAGCACGACGGACTCCTGGATCGAAGGGCGTGAGCACGGCTATGACGGATGTCGGCGTACTATTCGATGTGGACGGTGTGTTGTTGGACACAGCCACCATTTACGAAGACATGTGGGGCACCTGGGCGAACCAACACTCACTCGACGTCGGATACGTCCTCGGACTCATGTACGGCCGCCGCACCGAGGACCTCCTTGCCCAGGTCGCGCCGCATCTGGACGTCGCCACCGAGCGCGCGGCCCTGGACGGGTTGATGCGCGAGAAGATCGAACTGGTCCGGGCCGCACCGCACGCCGCCACGCTGCTCGACAGTCTGCGGGATCGACCGTGGGCCATCGTCACGTCCGGCAACCGGTGGTCGGTACAGCTGAGCTTCGAATCCTGCGGACTACCGCTGCCGAAGGTCCAGGTGTATGGCGAAGAGGTCGCGGCCGGCAAGCCGTCGCCGGACTGCTACCTGATGGCCGCCGAACGGTTGGGTATCCCGCCGGCCGACTGCCTGGCGGTGGAGGACGCCCCCGCCGGCATCCTGGCCGCGAAGCGCGCCGGCTGCACGGTACTCGCGGTCGCCAGCACCCACGACCCGGCCGACCTGGTCGCGGCCGACATGTGCCTGCCCAGCCTGGCCGCCGCCGCCGAGACGATCAAGGCGTTCGGCACGGCGTGAGGGACGCCTTGATCATGGGATCGCGCGGGTGCTCCCCCGCACGACGAGCGTCGTCGCCAGCTCCATCCGGCTCATCGCCGGCGGCCGGCCCTGGGAGATGTCGACCAGCATCTGGGCCGCGGCCACCGCCATGTCGGTGAGTGGCTGCCGGATGGTGGTCAACGGCGGGTCGGCCCACGCGGCCACGGACAGGTCGTCGAACCCGACAACGCTCAGGTCATCGGGTACCCGCCGACCGGCCCCCCGGGCCGCTTGGTAGGTACCCAGCGCCTGGAGGTCGTTGCCGGCGAAAATGGCGGTGGGTGGGTCGTCCAGGCGCAGCATCGCGGCCGCGTGTTCCCGGCCGTCCTCGACGAGGAAGTCGCCGTGCCGGACGAGGGCGGGGTCGACCGGGATACCGGCCTCCTGCAGGGCCGACCGGTAACCGTCGAGCCTGGCGCGGCTACAGGGGATGTGCGCGGGTCCGCTGACGATGCCGATGCGCCGGTGGCCGAGGCCGAGCAGGTGCCGGGTGGCGGTCAACCCGCCGCTCCAGTTGGTGGCACCGATCGACGGCGTCGGGTGCGCCGGCTCGCCGGTCGGGTCGACCAGGACGATCGGGATCCCCCGGGCGGCGAGTTGATCCAGTTGGGTCCCGGTGATCCGCGAGAACACCGAGATCACGCCGATCGGCCGGCGGTTGAGCACGTCGGTGAGCCAGGCGTTGCTCGGGGTGAGCCGGCCCCGCAGCTCCGAGACCACGACACCGAGCCGGTGCTCGCTCGCGACCTGCTCGACGCCCTGGATGATCTCGATGGCGAACGGCCCGTGCAACGCGTGAAACGTCAGTTCCACCAGCGGGGTCGCGGCGGGCTGGCCGGGACGCCGGTAGCCGTACTCCCGGATCACCGCTTCGACGCGGGCGCGGGTGGCGTCGGCGACGTCGGCCCGCCCGTTGACGACTTTGGAGACGGTGGGAGCGGAAACGCCGGCCCGCTCGGCTATCTGCGCGAGCGTGATCGCGCCCGCTCCCACCAGTCGCCTCGGATTCACGGGCTGGTGCAGGTGATGTTCGTCGGGGCGGGGTTGGTGCCGGTCCACGAGCCGAGGAAGCCGAACGAGGTGCTGCCGCCGCTGGGTACCACGCCGTTGTAGCTGGCGGGCCGCACGGTGACGGTGGATCCGCTGGTGCTCACGGTGCCGTTCCACAGGTTGGTCACGGTCTGGCCGGCGCCGAACGTCCAGCTCACCGTCCAGGCGTTGATGGTGCTCGGGCTGGTGTTGCGCACCGTCACGCTGGCCTGGAAGCCACCGTTCCACTGGCCGGTCACCTGGTAGGTGGCGGCGCAGGCGCCGGTGGGCGGCGGTGATGTCGGTGATGACGTCGGCGGCGACGACGTCGGCGGGGTGCCGCCGGCGAGCGCGTCGTGGATCGCCGTGTACGCGGGCTTCTTGTTCAGGTTCTCGTCGTACGGCAGCGCCGCGCCCTGCCCCGGGAACACCGACGGGATCCACGAGTACCGGTCGGTGTAGTCCCACACCGTGATGCCGACGCAGCGCGGCACCGCGAGGCAGGCGTTCACCACGGTGCGGTAGTCGTTCGCCTGCTGGGCGTCCTTGCCGGCGTCGCGCGGCAGGTTCATCCGGATGTCCAGCTCGGTGAGCGCGACATCGATGCCGAGATCGGCGAAACGCTGGATGTTCTGCCGCACCGAGCTGGGCACCTGGCCCAGGATGAGGTGCGCCTGCATGCCGACGCCGTCGATCGGTACGCCCTGCTGCTGGAACGAGCGCACCAGGTTGTAGACCGCGTCGCTCTTCGCGTTGATACCTTCGATGTTGTAGTCGTTGTAGTACAGCTTCGCGTTCGGGTCGGCGGCCCGCGCCGCCCGGAACGCTTCGGCGATGTAGCTGTCGCCGATGTTTCGCTGGAACACCGACTGGCGGCGGGTGCCGTTCTCCTCGAACGCCTCGTTGACCACGTCCCAGTGGATGACCTGGCCGCGGAAGTGACCGGCGACGTTGGCGATGTGGTTACGCATCACGCCCAGCAGCTGGTTCGCCGGGACGCTGTCGACCCAGCCGGGGTACTGGTTGTGCCAGACCAGGGTGTGGCCGCGCACCGACTGGCCGTTGGCGCGGGCCAGGTTGACGATCGTGTCGGCCTGGCCGTAGCTGAACTGGTTCTGGTTCGGCTCGGTGTACTGCCACTTCATCGTGTTGCCGACGGTGATCTGGTTGAACTCGCTGCTCAGGATCGACACGTACGGCTGGTCGGACAGCTCGGGGTTGTCGGTGGCCGAGCCAAAGTACTTGCCGCGCGCGGCGGCGTGCTGTCCCAGCGTCGCGGAGGCGTCGGCGAACGAGGGCACGGCGAGGGCCGCGCCGACCGCGAGCAGGCCGGCGGCCGCGAGGGCACCCGGTCGGCCGAGGCGAAGACGCGCGCGCGACGGGCGCCGCGCGCCGGTGTCAGGGGGTCTGGGCTTTCGGGAGAACATGGCGTGGGGTCTCCTCCGGATCGAGGGGTGCGCGACATGAGCGACCACTGTGGACGCGGGTGCGGCACTGGTACGCGCGACGAGCCCGGATCGCCGGATGTCGAAAGGTTTCGGCTTATCTTCGATAGATGTCGATGCGATGGAAGATACGACCCCGCCGGAGAGCACGTCAAGAGCCAGCACCGAGGCGCCGCCGTGCACGCCTCCGCGCCGAAACTTTCGATACCTCGACGATCACGCGGCGCTGCGCGCGAGGGGCTACGCCACCCGGCCACCCCATTGATCATCACTACCACGCGCGACGCAGTGTGCTGGCCAGCCGCCGACCACCAGGCTCAGGCCGAGCAGGTACGTCGCCATCACGAGCGCTGACCGGCCCGGCACGTCGGCTGCCTCGGCCAGGTGGATACCGATGAGGGTGTCGGACGCGACCAGCAGACTCCCGCCCAGGCCGACGCGCCAGCCCCACGTGGTGGCGGTCGACGCCATCAGCGCCATGAGCGCGGCGTAGCCGGCCATCGGCAGCGCCACACCGCTACGGCGAAGGCCCTGCCACAACCACGCCATCACGGCGGTCACGGCCGTGCCGTAGCCGATCGGGACGAGGCACCGCGGCCACCGCCGCAGGCGCCCGGCGGCGCCCGACCGGACGAACTCGACGACGTAGATCGTGTACGCGGCGAGGAAGAATCCCATCCCGACGATCAAGCCGGCGGGGCTGTCCACCTTGAGCGCGACGCCGCCGGCGCACGCCAGGGCCAGCGACAGCAGCAGCCGGTGGCTGACCCGCGCGCCGTGCTCCCGGTGGGCCGCGATCGCGTACAGCGCCAATGCCGGTATCAGCAGCGGCTTGGTCACCGCGTCCACCCATGTGCTGCCGACGGCCGCAGCGGCCACGTGGACCGCGCCCAGGGCCGCGTACAGCACCGCCGCGTGCTGAGACCGCGACATGGCGCCCCCTCGCGCTTGTGCCTTACCGGATACCCGCGGAACCCGGTGCGCATGTCCACGCCTTCAACTGCTGTGGGGCTAGCATGGGCGCAGCGAGCTGCTCCGGTACTTCAACACCGAGCTGTTCATGTCGCTGACGTCTTCCTTCCAGTTGAGCTTTTTGCTTATGCCCGTGTAGTGGGGATGCTGATAGAGACACCAAGGCTCATCGATTCGGTTCCAGACGCTGCGAACGTTGTCGTTGAGCCACGGATGTGACCGGGTCAGATCCGGTGCGGATTCGTCCTCGAAAAGGAGAACCGGTTCGCCGCGGAAGGCCGTCCTTGACCAGAAGCACATGGCGCCGTCCGGGCAGTCGTCCTTGGCGGCCCAGGCCGCTCCAGTATTGGCTGGAAGGCCGCTGGCCGTGATCGCTGCGGTCATGGCCAGTACCGTGAGCACTCTGTGGATGTTCACCCGTGGTCTCCCTTCGGGCGCGTGATGTAGCCAAACTTCACCGTAGCCGTCCGGCGAACAATCCCACCCCACTTTCGGGCCGGGCCGGTCCTGGTCCGACCTCTCGTCGACCAGGTCCCAGGCCGGCCGCGCGCTCGGCCGCTGACCCGTTCCCGCCTCGGCCACCGAAACAGTCGGTACCGCGTTGGCGCTAATTTACCCCTCTTGAGCCGATATGAGGGTTCCACGAGCGGAACGCTGGTAGCGTCCCAGTTAGCCCGAGCGGGCGGTGCGAGGCATGGCATGACCATGAATGGGGCACCCGACTCGAGGAGTTTCTATGCCACTGACTCCGGCCAATGTCCATGACATCACCTTCAAGAAGCCCTCGCTCAACAGGCGGGGGTACGACGAGGAGGAGGTCGACTCCTTCCTCGAAAGGATCGAACGTGAACTCGCCCGCCTGATCGAGGAGAACAAGGCGCTCCGCGCCCAGGTGGAGCCGGGCGGCGCGCCAGCCGACCCGGAGGCCGACCCGCGGCTGGCCGGCGAGGTACACGAGCTGAAAGCCCAGCTCGACCGCCTTCGGCGGGACAAGGCGGCGGTGGAGCAGAAGGTTCGGGCCATGAAGGCCGAGCTGGAGCAGGCGGCCCATCAGGGCGGCCCGGCCGGCGGCGACGGCGAGCCGCCGCTGCGCGTGTTGATGATGGCCCGGCGCACCGCCGATCACCACGTCGCCGAGGCCCGGCGCGAAGCTGAGAAGCTACTGTCCGACGCGCGGTCCACGGCGGACCGGATCACCGGTGAGGCATGGGCCAAGGCCGATGCCCTGGAGCGCGAGGCTCGCCAGCGGCACCAGGAAGCCATCCGCGCTGTGGACGCCAACCGCACCGCGGCGCTCAACCGCCTGGAGGAGTTGCGCGGGTTCCATCGCGAGTACCGCGCCCAGCTCCGGGCCCACGTGGAAAGCCAACTACGCGACCTCGAAGGCCCGAAGCAGGACCTGAAAGCGAAAGCGAGCTAGGGCCTGAGGGTGGGCTGACCCTCCACACAAGACAGCGCTAGCGGGATGGCAGTGCCGCGACCGGGCGGACCGCGGTGAACTGGGCGTGCTCGTACCGGGTGGCGGAGAGCAGCAGCAGCCACTCGTCGCAGCCCTGCCACGGGTGGAGGTCGGCGGCGCCGCCGCGTACCACCCGGGGCCCGTCACCGGTGCGTGGCCGGGCGTCCGCCGGCGCGCCTGCGAAACCGGGGATCCACACGTCGGCGCAGATCTCGTTCGCCGAGCCCATCGCGGCCAGGCCGAACGCGTTCTCCGTGGCCGCCGTCCGCTCCTCGTCACCGAAGTCGTCGAGGAGCTGGTCCTCGCCGGGTTTCCCGTCACCGCGGAACGTCAGCGTGGTGGTGCCCGCCCGGGCCGCGTACTCCCACTCGGCCTCGCTGGGCAGCCGGAACGGCAGGGCCTCGAGCAGGTCATCCAGGTCGTCCTCGAGCCGGGCGACGCCGGAGTCCTCGTCGGCGTAGTCGTCCTCGTACTCGGGCAGCCAATGCCGGACCTGCGCGACCGTCAGGGGGTGCCGGGCGATCAGGAACGGTTCGACCCGCACCTCGCGTACCGGCTGGGCGTCTCCGGCGCTTGCGAAGAACGGCTCTAGCGTGTCCTCGGCGCCGCCGCTGCGCTCGATGGCGCGTACCGCCTCCAGCTCCGCGTCGGACAGGCCCATCCGGAACGTGCCGCGCGGCACCTCCCGGAACACCACGCCCGACCGGGTGTGCCGCCATGCCGGACGCCCGGCCACCATCTCCTCGCTCCACATGGCGCCGAACGCTAGCAGCCCGGCCGCGGTGGACCGCCGACCGCACGGCGGGGACTCCCATGATCAAGGCGTCCTTCAAGTAGTTCTAACTACGTGAAGGACGCCTTGATCATGGTCTGCCGGAGCCGGGTGCCGGCCCGGTCAGGCAGGCGTGCGGCAGGTGGAACCACCGAAGCCGTTCGAAGTCGTCGGGGAGGCCGCTGGGCGCGTCGTCGACGTGGTCGGGCCTGGTCGCGAGCAGGGCGCGGGCCTGGTCGAGGTAGCCGGCGAGGGTCTCCTCACCGGCCTGCGCCCGCTGCCGCGGGCACGTGAGCCCTTCCCCGCCGCTGAAACGGACGTCGCGCAGCCGCAGCGGTGGTGCGGCCGGCCCGGCGTGGTGACGCCACAGGCCGGTGTGCGGGTCGAACCGGTAATCCGTGAGCAGCCGGTGGCCGCCGGTGGCGAGGAGGTCGACCGCGTCGATGAGGTAGTCGCGCACGAGGTCGCTGATGAAGTAGTTGAAGTTGATGCGTACCCACCCCGGCTTGATGCCGTCGCACCCGTGGCTGACCTCGTCGCGGAACGCGCGCGAGTGGTCGGCGTCGATGGCCAGGAGGCGGTGGCCGTACGGGCCGGCGCACGAGCAGCCGCCCCGGGCCTGGATGCCGAACAGGTCGTTGAGCACCGCCACGACGAAGTTGTGGTGCAGGTATCGGGATCCGTGCCGGATGCGGAACGAGACGATGGACAGGCGGCGGGCGTGCGGGTTACCGAGGATCTCCACGCCGGGGTTGCCCTGCCATCGGCGCAGCGCGTGCCGCCACAGCCGCTCCTCGCGCGCCTGGATCAGGTCGGTGCCGACGGCCTGTTTGAGGGCGAAGACGAGGCCGGCGCGGATGGACTCGACGATGGCGGGGGTGCCGCCCTCCTCCCGCGCGGCGGGGTCGTCGAGGTACCGGTGCGCGACCGGGTCGACGAACGCGACCGTGCCGCCGCCGGGCTGGGTGGGCACCCGGTTGCGGACGAGGTCGCGCCGGACGACGAGCACACCCGGGGACTGCGGCCCGCCGATGAACTTGTGCGGCGACAGGAAGATCGCGTCCTTGTGATCGCCGGCGCCGGGCCGGCTGGGGGCCACCCGGATCGGCACGTACGGGCCGGCCGCGGCGTAGTCCCACAGCGACAGCGCGCCGTGCCGGTGCAGCAGGGCGGCGACGGGATCGGTGTCGGAGAGGATGCCGGTGACGTTGGAGGCAGCCGAGAAGCTGCCGATGCGCAACGGGCGATCGGCGTACGCGGCGAGCTGCCGCTCCAGCGCGGCGAGGTCGATGTGGCCGTCGGCGTCCGCCGCGATGCCGACGACGTCGGCGATCGACTCGCGCCAGGGCAGCTCGTTGGAGTGGTGCTCGAACGGCCCGACGAAGACCACCGGTCGTCGAGCCGGCGGGATGCGGTCCAGCAGCCGGTGCCGGTCGGACAGGCCGGCCGGTAGCCGGAGCTCGAGGATCCCGACGAGCTTGTTCACCGCCGCCGTGGCCCCCGACCCGCAGAAGATCACCACATACTCGTCGGTGCCGCCGACGGCGTCGCGGATCAGCTGGCGGGCATCCTCGCGCAGGCGGGTGGTCTGCAGGCCGGTGCCGGAGCTTTCGGTGTGGGTGTTCGCGTAGCGGGGCAGGACCTGATCGCGGACGAAGTCTTCGATGAAGTCCAGCGCCCGGCCGGAGGCGGTGTAGTCGGCGTAGGTGATCCGCCGCGGACCATACGGGCCGTCGAGCACCTCGCCCTCGCCGATGATGCCCGCCCGGATCCGGTCCAGCAGCGTCGTGGAAGCCTGGATCGCGGGCGCAGTGGTCATCGGGCCCCTCCTCCCCGGATTGTCCCACGCCACCCCCGTCGAGGTCCCCCATTCCATGATCAGGGCGTGCCCAACCGCGCGCAAACGCCCTGGGGGGAGCCCCCAGCAGGTGTGAGGTCAG
>JBBEWH010000097.1:0-28000 GCA_037414955.1 Actinomycetes bacterium KLBMP 9797 | reverse complement strand
CCCCCATCCCTTCCTCGGGGCCCCCCGCCCGACGCGCAACCGCGGGGCGGCACGCCCTGATCATGAGGGATGTCAGGCGCCTCCAGGCTCCGGGACCGCCCGAGGAGCGGGGCCCGTGGAAGCGCGGACAACGACCTCGACGGGCGGGTCGGCCACCGGCGGAAGGTCGACGTGTGGGTTCTCGATCGCCTGCACCAGGAGCTTGAGCCCCTCCCGCGACGCGGCCTCGAAGGGTTGGCGCACGGTGGTCAGCGGTGGCGTCACGTATGCGGCCACCGGCATGTCGTCGAACCCGACGACGCTGACGTCTTCGGGCACCCGCCGTCCGGCTTCCAGCAGCGCCCGGATCAGACCGATGGCGATCTCGTCACCGGCGGCGAATACCGCCGTCACGCCGCTGTCCTGGGCGAGCTCGCGGCCTGCCGCGTATCCGGAGGCGGCGGACCAGTCGCCGTAGCTGACCGGCGGCGTAATCCGGCCACGCGCCTCCAGCGCCGTCCGCCATCCCGCAAGGCGGTCCCTGGCGGCATACCACCGCTGCGGACCGGCGACGTGATGGACGGTCGCGTGCCCCAGATCGAGGAGATGGTCGGTCGCCGCTCGCGCCAGCGGCATGGAGCCGGTGCCCGCGGTCAGCGTCCGGACGGCGGTGAACGCCGGCGGCGCACCGAGGAAAAGGACCGGCACGTCAACGGCGACGGAGGCCCCTCCCTCGTCGATCGGTTCGGAGATGACGATCCCGTCCACGCCCTGCGCGAGCAGCGATTCCACGCCACCGGCGATACCGGCTGGGTCGGCGTCCAGCGTGCTCACCACGCGCAGGGCGTAGCCGGTATCTCGAACCGCGCGCTCGATGCTCACCAGCAGCGAGGCGGGCCCGTATCCGGACGTACCGAGCGTCACCACACCGATGGTGTGGGTGCGGCCGGAAGCGAGCGCGCGGGCCGCGTTGTTGCGCCGGTAACCGAGCGCTTTCGCGGCGTCGAGAACTCGCCGGCGCACCGCGGCGGACACGTACGGTTCGTCGTTGAAAACCCTGGACACGGTCTTCCTGGAGACCCCGGCCAGGCTGGCGACATCCGCACTGCGCGGCATGGTGGGACTCGGGTTCCGGCCCGCTGGTCGCGTCATCGTGTCTCCCGCTCGCGTCGCGTGGCATCCTCGGGCCAGCCATGTGACCGCGCGGTCATGTTTACTCGATCCGACTACGCCGGTCAAGAGCCGCGCGCCAGTCATGGCGCTCGAGGGTCGGGGTTACGGATTTGTTTTGGGCTCTTGACCACGTTCATATGACTGCGCGAACATGACCGCGTTGTCATATGACCCGAGTCACCGCACGACTGGATGGCCGCGGAGGTTCTGGTGCCGGACGACGGGGGCCGGCAGGACACGGCGGGCCGCGACCTTCACGCCATCAACGACGCCAAGAGCACCTGCGCCGTTCGCTCACGCGCGCAGCGTGCCACCCCGCACCTCGAAAGGACCCCCGTGACAGTGAAGAGAATGGTCTCGATCACGGCGAGCGCCGTGCTCGTGGCCGGACTGTTGGCACTGCCGACCAGCCCGACGCAGGCGTACAGCCCCACGCAAGGAACGATCTACCAGTTGCCCGCGAGCCAGCCCTGCCTGAAGGGCCGCGGGAACTGCGCGATCTATCCCAAGATCGCCGAATTGCCGAGCGGCCGCCTCATCGCGTCCTGGGAGCAGGCGACGGTTCCGCCGTCCGGGAGCGCGGACGGTGAAACGCTCCCCATCTACAAGAGCGACGACAGCGGGACCACGTGGCAGAAGCTGGCGGAACTCAAGGCGCCCGCGTACCTGTCGTCCAACCCGGCCTACGCGCGGTACACGAGCAATTGGGGCAACCCCTTCCCGTACGTGCTGCCCCAGGCGGTGGGCAATCTGCCCGCCGGCACGCTGCTCCTCGCGAGCATCGTCACGGGCGACGACTACTACTACCTCGAGCACAAGGCCGCGGACCCGAACTGGGTGCCGTCCAACGACGGCGACCGCCGTGACATGGCCCTGGCGTTGTTCTCGAGCGCCGACGCTGGTGTGACGTGGAACGTCCTGAACGTCATCACGACCGGCGGCTGGCAGGGTGGCAGCGCCGGCGCGATCGGCACCAACGTCGCGAACGCGAACACGTACCGTCAGATCGACCCCGTATGGGAGCCGTACCTGATGGTGTACAACAACCAGCTCGTCGTCTACTACTCGGACGAGAACGACTACATCGGCTACAACACGACGACTGGCGTGCCGACGCTCGCTCCCGACAACGACACCCGCGCCGACTCGGGAGCGCAGATCCTCGCGCACCGCACGTGGAACGGCCTGACGTCCTCCGCGTGGAGCGCACCCGTGCTCGATGTCGCCGGAAACACCTTCACCTCGTCATCGGGTCAGACGCAGATCGGTGGCGGCCGCCCCGGCATGACGACGGTCGTGCCGACCTCCGACGGCAGGTGGCTGCTGACGTACGAGTACTGGGGCGGCGGCGACAACGTCCGCTACAAGATCTCCGACAACCCGCTGAACTTCTTCTCGGTCGGCGGCGCGGTCGGCGCGGGGATCACCGCGCTGCCGCTCGCGCCGGGTTCACGCGCGCTGTCGCGGGGCGGCAGCCCGGTGCTCACCCGCACCCCGGACGGCCGGATCCTGTACAACGCCTCCGGTAGTGGCAACGTTTGGATCAACTCGGGCAGCAGCACGGGCGCCTGGACCGAGTTCCAGACGACGCTGCCAGGGGGCTACAGCCGCAACCTGACGTGGGTATCCCGGACCGGGCGCGTCATCGTCGCCGGCAACGTCGGGACGTCGAACATCATCTGGGCGGACATCGACTTCGGTCGCACCGCCGGGCCCTACTACCGGATCGTCAACCGGTTGACCGGGCAGGTGATCGGCACCGGAAACCACATCAACGACGCGAACATCGGCAACGCCGACGTGCCGGACGTGCGCCTGGAGGCGTCGGGCTCCGCAGCCAACACCGAGACACAGGCGTGGCGTACCCAGTACAAGTCGAACGGTGCGCTGACGCTGCTGAACAGGTCCGGCGGCCGGATGGCGGGCATCTGGACCGGCACCGCGACGGCGGGGCAGCGCATCGGCCAATGGGTCGACAACTCGACGCAGGGGCACTGGAACCTCGTGCCGACGACCAACGGCTACTACCGCATGCAATCGGCCGCGAACACGAGCCTCTACCTCACCGGGGCCTCGGCGGGCGCGTCCCTCACCGTCCAGAACTCGACGGCGGACGGCTCCCAGGAGTGGCAGTTCGCGCAGGTGTCCGGGGTCTCCGGAACGCACGCGATCGTCGGGTTGGCGTCCGGTCGGTGCACCGACGTCCCCAACCACTCGACCGCGCTGTCGACGCAGGTCAACCTCTGGGACTGCACCTCGGGCAACAACCAGCGGTGGACGCTGAACAGCGACGGATCGATTCGGGGCGTCGGGTCCGGGCTGTGCCTAGACGTCCGCAACAACGCCACGACGAACGGCGCGGTCGTGCAGACCTACACCTGCAACGGCGGCAACAACCAGAAGTGGACCGTCGCCGTCGACGGCACGCTGCGCGGCGTCCAATCTGGACTCTGCCTCGACGCCGCGGGCACGGGTACCGCCAACGGCACGCTGCTTCAGCTGTGGACCTGCAACGGCGGCAACCACCAGCGGTGGAACGTCAGCTGAGGTAACAGGCCCGGTCGATCTTGCGCTTGTCAGGTGCCCAATCGGGCAACTCGACATGACCACCGCAAGATCGGCCGGGTTACCGGGTTACTGTGTCGATGCCGTCTAGTGTGAAGGTTCCGGCCACTACGTGGACCGTTACGTGGTGGGGGCGTTGTGGTAGGTCGCGTAGCCAGTAGGAGGTCTGTCTGGTGCCTACGTTGCCGACCTGCGCTGTGTGGGGTGTCTGGCCGTCGACGCGCACCTCCAGCGTCGCGGATCCGGTCGCGCCGAACAGGTTCAGCCCGGTGCCGGTGAAGTCGAGCGCCAGCGACTGGCCCGCCCCCAGCACGTGCTGCGTGCGGTTGAAGTGCGCGAACCCGGCCTGGACGAAGGAGAAACCGTCCGGGTACGCGACGCGGGGGTCGGCGTCGTCGATCTTCGTCGACTTCCATGCCTGGCCCCTGATCGGGGTGACCGCGAGATTGTCGTACTGGGCGTTGTAGTACCCGCTCACCAGGGCCACCCGGCCGGCCAGCACCGGGTTGACCGACGCGTCGACGTACGAGGCGAGCCGCGCGCCATCCAGCGTCGCCGTGATGACGTTCTCGCGAGCCGCGACGGACAACGTATGCCACGCTCCGGCGGCGAACCCGGCCACGGTGCCCGACGCCACCACGGCGTCGAGCTTGCGCAACTCCCACCGGCCGTCTTCGTGGACGCGGACGGCGTAGGTGGCCTGATCGCCACCGCGGGCGTGGACCTGCCGGACTCCCAGGCCGGCGAAGTTCGCCAGCGTCGGGTCCCGGTCGACGAGGTCCAGCCGGAAGTCGACGGTCGCGGTGTAGTTCGCCCACCGATGGTCGCCGAGCACGGTCGACGGTGCGGCTGTCGACGGCACGTTCTGCCGGCCGTCGCCCCACACGTTCCACAGGTAGCCCCGGTTGTGGGCGTGATTCTGCTGCCGCAACACGTGGCGATGACGGCGCTCGCCGGTCGCGACCACCTCGAACGCGCCGTCCTGGTCGGCCGTGTACCGCGGGGTGCCGCCGCGGCGCTCGAGGTAGGTCATCTGGCGGCCGCCGACCACGGTCGTCGGGTAGCCATCGTACTCGAAGTCGTCCCGGTACGGCAACTGGAGGATCTCGTCCCGCGCCCGCGGTGCGAAGTCGCCCGGCCGGTACTCCGCCGCGGTGCCGTGGACGCCGCGTCGCAGCGTGGACAGCGTGACGATCGCGTACGCCGGCACCCGCACGCGGTAGACGTCGTGCTCGACGCCGTCGATCACCTCGCTGCGCACGGGCGCGTAGTGGCCGACGTTCTGGAAGTAGTTGGCGTCGTACGACTGCCCGGCGTCCGGGCCGCGCGTCTGCCAGGCGTACAGCGGACGGCCCCGCTCTCCCAGGTCCGCCACCTTGACCTCGAAGTACCGATCCGTCCGGGTGTTGTTGGCGTGCACCTGTGTCCACTCTGGAGAGCGGCCGGCGCGCGCGGGCGTCCGCGCCGTGAGAACGGTGCGGGTGGAGGAGTCGACGGTGGTGCCGCCGTCGCCCTTGGTGCCGTCGCCGCCGGTAGCGCCTTCGATGTACTCCCATCCACGGTCGATGAACTGGTGGAAGTGGCGCACGGCGACGATCCCGACGTCGCCCTCCCAGTACCCCGACCACGGGTCGGAGGCCCGGACCAGGTGCTTGGGGGAATACTGGGTGCCTTCGTACATGGCGCTGACGGCGGGCTGGAAAAGGAACGTCGTCATGTGCGCCGGGTTGTCGCCAGCCCCGCTCCATCGGTAGGCATTGATGAATCGGTCGGCGATGTCAGCGGCGGACGCGGTGCCGCCGACGCCACCCCGGGCCGGATCGGCGGCGAGCCGGTACTGCGGGTCGATCATCGGGGCGATGCCCTCGGAGTACAGGACCGGCAGGCCGTGCTCCTTGTTCAGCCGGGTGACGTTCGGGCCACCCTCGATGTCGTAGTGGAAGCCCAGGGCGTCGACGTTCGCCAGTGCTTCCGGGTTGGCGAGAATCCGCCCAGCGACGTTGTTGCCGTCCCGGTAGGAGTCGAGCGCGACGATCTTGATCCGCGCGTAGTCGTAGCGCGCATCCGGCGCGGCGGCGTCACGCGCCAGCCACTTGGCGAACTGGATCGTCCAGTTCAGCTCGGACACCTGGTACTCGGCGTGCCGGACCTCGTTCTGCGCCGGGCTCATCCAGTCGAACTCGACACCGAACATGTCGTAGGCGGCGTCGATGGTCTCCTTGTACCACTGGTACCGCTTGGTCCAGTCGTTGCCGGTCCACGAGGGCTCGCCCCAGCGCAGGGCCTCCACCTCGACGTCGGGGTTGATCCTCAGCGCATCGGCGACGACATGGAACCCGGCGCCGCGTAACACGTTCGCCGGCTCGTCGGCGGTGCGCTTCGTCGCCGGCTCGGCGCCGGACGAGCTGTTGCTGTCCGCGCCCAGCTCAACCTTGATGTGCGTGAGCCCCGCGCCGCCGACCGGGTCGAAGAGCATCCGCATGATCTCCCAGTAGGCGCGCGGATTCTCCTCCTTGTAGTCGAGAAGCAGGTTGGACGTGTTGTTGCAGGAGACCGAACCGAATCCGCCAAAGACGTTGTACGCCGCGCCGTCCGGTCGGCGCTCGACATCGCCGCCGTCGACGACGATCTCCCGCCAGTTGATCGACGGGTCGTCCAGGCGCGGCTCCGGCAGACCGGTCGTCTGGTCCGCGGGCCGCGCCGCCGCGGCCGATGGCGCCACCGGCCCCGCGAACCCGAGGGACAGCACCACGACGGTCGAGGCGGCGAGGACGGGCACGCGCCGCCACGGATGCCGAAGAGAACGCCACGGATGCCGAAGAGAACGCCACGGATGCCGAAGAGAGACTGTCATGGGCGGTCTCCTGCCATCGAGGATCGTTCACCGGCGATCCTGTCGTAATTGGTGCCGGCAGGCAATGGATCGGGGATATCCACCGGCTTGAATCCTGGGATACCGCACTGGTTGCACGTGGAGCGCGGGTAGGGCGGTGGTTGTACGAGAAAGTCAAACCGCTGCGGGACGAGAAGAATCCAGGCCGCATCGTAGCTTGTGGACGGCTCTTGATGAGCCGACCGCGCTATGGGTGGAGGCGGGCGATGATGCCTAGGTTTCCATGATCAGGGCGTCCCTCAAGTCGTTAGAACTACTTGAGGGACGCCTTGATCATGGGGAGGGAGGAAGTATGAAGAAGGTTTTGGCGATGCTGGTCGCGGCGGTCGTGGTGCTCGTCGCGGGACCGGTTACGGCGGCGGCGGGGGACTCGGTGACGTTGGAGCTGGACCGGAACTTCGCCGACCCGAGCTTCATCCAGGCCGGCGACACGTTCTACGCGTTCTCCACCGGCAACGGCTTCCCGGTCGCATCGGCGCCGAGCATGCGCGGCCCATGGACGGTGCTCGGCCGATCGATGCCGACCCGTCCAGCGTGGACGGTCGCCGGCTGGGACTGGGCACCGGACGTCTTCCAGCGGGAGTCCGACGGGCGGTTCATCATGTACTTCACGGCGCGGGACCGGGCCACCGACCGGCAGTGCATCGGGGTAGCCACCGCGACCTCGCCGGCCGGGCCGTACGTGGACGCGCTCGGGCACGCCCCGATCTGCCCGCCGAACGGGCGGGACGTGATCGACCCTTCGCCGTTCACCAAACTGGACGGTACACATTGGGTGATCTACAACATGAAGGGCGGCAACATCCGGGCCACCCGGATGCTGGCCGACCAGATACACAACGCCGGGGAGCCGCCCATCACGCTCATCGCCGACAACCCGGTCACCGAGGCGCCGGTCATCCTGCGCAGCGGGCCACGGCTGGTGATGTTCACGTCGCGGAACTTCTACGCCGACGGCTGCCGGTACAAGACGGAGGCGTTCGTGTCGGTCGGGCTGACCGCCGGCACCTGGACGTCGCTCGGCGACGTGCTGTCGCGCGGCAATACCGGCCTGTGCGGCCCGGGCGGCGCCGACCTGGTCAGGTCCGGCGGCGAGACCTGGATCATGTTCCACGCCTGGCGTTGCGATGTGGCCGGATGTGACGTCGCCACCACGGAGGCCCGGCACCGGTCGATGCTGGTGGGCACGATCGGCTGGGGCGCGGACGGCCTGACGCCACGGATCGAATGACACCCATCCTCGGCGACCTCGTCGAGCGGGTGCAGCGGGCCGGCGTACCCGTCGAAGTGGTCGTGACCGGGCCGTTGCGCGCCCTGTCGCCCGGTGCGGACCTGTGCGCCTACCGCATCGTCCAGGAATCGCTGACGAACGTGATCAAGCATGCGCGGCCGGCGTCCGCAAGGGTGAGGCTCAGCTATGACGCCGCCGCCCTGACCGTGACGGTGACCGACGACGGCGGCGGGCCGCCGCCGGAACAGCGCACCGGTGTTGGGCACGGCCTGGTCGGGATGCGGGAGCGAGCCCGCGTGTACGGCGGCAGTCTGACCGCCGGCCCCGGGCCGGAGCGTGGCTTCCAGGTGATCCTGAGGCTGCCGCTCTAGGCCGTCGACCGCCCATGATCAAGGCGTCCCTCACGTCGTCATAGCCCCCCTCCACCAGCGGTCCTCACCCGGGGTTATACCGACGTGAGGGACGCCTTGATCATGGCGGGGGTGTTTTAGACCGATCCCGGCGAGGGCATCTTCACGGGCTAGACCGTGCATGAGCGGGGCGAAGGGAGCGGCAGATCATGACGGACGCCACGCGCGCGGCCGCCGGGACGCCCGACGCGTCGACCGGTGACCTGGTCCGCCAGACGGCCGAGCAGATCTCGCGGCTGGTCCGCGACGAACTGGCATTGGCCCGGGCGGAGATGACCGAGAAGGGGAAGAAGGCCGGCCTCGGTGCCGGGCTGGTCGGTGGCAGCGGGCTGGTTGCCTGGTACGGGGTGGCGGCGCTGCTGACCGCGGTGGTGCTCATCCTGGCCGAGGTGATGCCGGGGTGGGTGGCCGCGTTGATCGTGGCGGTGATCTTGTTCGCCGTCGCCGGGGTGTTGGCCTTGGTCGGCCGCAAGAAGCTCCAGCAGGCCGCCCCGCCGGTACCCGAGGACACCATGCGCAGCGTGAAGGCCGACATCGACGAAGTGAAGGAAAGGGCACAGCGATGACCAAGCACAAGGGCACCAGCAGCGATACCCAGGCCATTCGCGCCGACGTCGAGCGTACCCGCGAAGATCTTGGCGACAGCGTGGCGGCGCTGGCCGAGAAGGCGGACGTCAAGGCCCGCGCGGCCGAGAAGGCCGCGGAGGTGAAGGACCGCACGACCGCGAAGGCCGCAGAGGTGAAGGACCGCACGACCGCGAAGGCCGCGGAGGTGTCGGAGCGCACGAAGGAGACCGCCGCCGAGGCGGCCGAGCGCGCCAAGGAGAAGGCCCGCCGGGCCGCGGAGACGGCTCAGCGGCGTCCCGCGCCGCTGGCCGGCGTGCTGGCCGTCGCGGCGACCGTGGTCGGTGCGGGTGTGCTGATCCGCCGCCGGCGGGCGGCGAAGGCGCGCGCCGCGCACAAGCGGTGGCGGTGGCCACGGTGACCAGGAGCCGGCCCACCACCGGACCGGACCAGCGCCACGACGGGCAGGCGGCCGGCTCCCGCGGCGCCGGCGCCGCGCCGGACAAACCGACCAAACTCACCGGACGGATGTGGCTCGGTGCGCTCAAACGCACCGTACGCGAATTTCGGGACGACAATCTGACCGACTGGGCCGCCGCGCTCACCTACTACGCGGTGTTGTCGATCTTTCCCGGGTTGCTGGTGCTGGTGTCGGCGCTCAGCCTGTTCGGCCAGTCGATCATCCAGTCGCTGATCGATAACATGGACACGATCGCCCCCGGCCCGGTCGGCGACATCCTCAAACCCGGCGCCCAGAGCCTCACGCAGGCCCAAGGCACCGCGGGCATCCTGGTGATCGTCGGTCTCGCCGGTGCGCTCTGGTCCGCGTCGGGCTACGTGGCGGCGTTCATGCGAGCCTCGAACGCCATCTACGACGTGCCGGAGGGCCGGCCGCTCTGGAAGACCCTGCCGGTGCGTCTCGGCGTCACGATCGTCGTCGGGGTGTTGCTGGCGGTCAGCGCGCTCATGGTGGTCTTCACGGGCTCGCTGGCCGACCGGGTCGGTAACGCCATCGGCGCCGGGTCGGCGCTGCTGACCGCATGGGGCATCCTCAAGTGGCCGATCCTGGTGGTCCTGGTCAGCCAGATGTTCGCCCTCCTGTACTGGGCCTCACCCAACGCCAAGCAGGGCGGCTACAAGTGGATCAGCCCCGGCGGGTTGCTCGCCGTCGTCCTGTGGATCCTCGCCTCGGCCGGATTCGCGTTCTACGTGGGCAACTTCGGTTCCTACAACAAGACCTACGGCGCGCTGGGCGCGGTGATCATCTTCTTCGTCTGGCTGTGGATCTCCAACAACGCCATCCTGCTCGGCGCCGAGTTCGACGCCGAACTGCACCGCGGCCGGGCCATCGCCGCCGGCCATCCCGAGGACAAGGAACCCTACGTCGAGCTCCGCGACACCCGGAAGGTCAGGGAGGGCCAGGACACCGACCTCTCCTGATCGGATGGCGGCACCACCAGCACCGTGGTCACTCGGTGCGGAGGGCGACCACGGGGTCCAGGCGCCCGGCGCGCTGTGCGGGGACGACGCCGAAGATGATGCCGACCGCCGCCGACACCCCGAACGCCAGCGCCAGCGACCACCACGTGATCGCCGCCGGCACCGGCGACAGCGCGCCGACCAGCAGCGCCGCCCCGATACCCAGCCCCATGCCGGTCACCCCGCCGAGGGTCGTGAGCAGCACCGCCTCCAGCAGGAACTGCAGCGCGATGTCCCGGGGTCGGGCGCCTACCGCCTTCCGCAGGCCGATCTCGCCGGTGCGTTCACGGACGGATACCAGCATGATGTTGGAAACGCCCACTCCACCCACCAGCAGCGAGATGCCCGCGATGGCGGCCAGTACCCCGGTGAGGACGCTGAGGATGTCCCCGAGCACGCCGAGGATCTGCTCCTGCGTCACGGCGCTGAACTCGACGTCCGGGTGCCGATCGGTCAGCTCCGCGACGATGCGTTCGCTCAGCTCGTCGATGCGCTCCCGGTCCGGCGCCTTGACCGCGATCCCGTCGATCCGGTTGGTGCCGTAGAGCCGGTGGGCGGTGGTCACCGGGATGTGCACCTCGTCGTCCCGGTCGACGCCGAGGCTCTGGCCGAGCGGCGCGAAGACCCCGATCACCCGGAACCGGACGCCCGCCACGGACACCTGCTGACCCACCGGGTCGCGATCGCCGAAAAGGGTGCGGGCCACCGAGGAGCCCAGCACCGCCACCCGGCGCGCCGTGTCCACATCGGACGAGGTGAGATAGGTTCCCCGGGCCACCGAGCGGACGAAGACCCGCGGGGTGGTCTCGAGGACACCTTGGACGGTGGTGAAGGTGGCGCGGGTGCCGGCGCGTACCGTCTCGCCGGAGGTCACGGTCACCGCGACCCGGGACGGGTCGCCGACGATCCGGCTGACCGCCTCCACATCGGACAGCGACAGCCGGGAGACGGACGGCGCCGAGTTGAACTCCAGCCGGCCCGGCACCACGATCAGCAGGTTCGAGCCGAGCCCTTCGACCTGCTGCTCGACCTCCCGCTTGGCGCCGGTGCCGATCGCGACCAGCACGACCACGGCGGCCACGCCGATCACCACGCCGAGCATGGTGAGGCCGCTGCGCAGCCGGTTGGTCCGCAAGGCGTCGAGGGCGACCCGCCACGCCTCCACGAACCTCATGACGCGCCTCCGTCACCCAAGGGCGAGTCGGCCGGCACGATGAGCCCGTCACGCATCACGATCTGGTGGTGTGCCCGCGCGGCCACGTCACGGTCGTGGGTGACCAGCACCAGCGCCACCCCGGACGCGGCGTTCAACTCCTCCAGCAGCGCCAGCACCGCGGCTCCGGTGACGGTGTCGAGGTTGCCGGTCGGCTCGTCGGCGAGCAGCACCTCCGGGTCCGTGACCAAGGCCCGGGCGATCGCCACCCGCTGCTGCTCGCCGCCGGACAGCTGGTTCGGGCGGTGCCGGAGCCGGTGACCGAGTCCTACCCGCTCCAGCGTCGCCGCCGCCCGCGCCCGCCGCTGACGGGCGCCCAGGCCCCGGTACACCAGCGGGAGCGCCACATTGTCGACGGCCGAGGTGCGCGGCAGGAGGTGGAACGACTGGAAGACGAAACCGATCGTCTCGTTACGCAGGCGGGCCATCTCCGCCGCCGACAGCGTCGCGACGTCCCGCCCGCCGATCACCAGCTGGCCGCTGGTGGGGCGGTCGAGCGCCCCCAGCAGGTGCATGAGCGTGGACTTGCCGGAACCCGACGGGCCCACGATCGTCACATAGTCGCCCGCCTCGACGGTCAGCGAGACGCCGCGCAGGGCGGGCACGGAGACCTCTTCCCACCGGTACGTGCGGGTGACGTCGGTCGCCGCGATCGCCACGTCACCCGAAACCTGCCGGAACGGGACCCGGCCGGCGTTCTCGGTCACGCCGCTCATCGCAGCTCTTGACCCTGCTCCACCAGGTCGGTGCCGCGTACCACCACCCGCTGGCCGGCGTCGACGCCGGACACGACCTGCACCAGGTCCTGCCCCTGCACGCCGACCGTCACGGTGACCCGCTGGGCGCGACCGTCCCGGATCACCCAGATCGTGTCCCGGCCATCCGCCGAGAAGATCGCCGCGGCGGGGACCGCCACGGCCCCTTCGGCCTGCCGTACCCGCAGGTGGACCACCGCGCTCATGCCCGGCCGGGGCGCCGGAGCCGGCCGGCCGTCGGGATAGTCGCCGCCGCCGAGTGCTAGCCGCACCCGGTACGCCACGCCGCCGCGCGTCGACGAGGTGGGAAGCACGTCGACCGACTGGACCCGCCCGGTGTAGCTGGCGCCGGTGGCCGCGTCCAGCTCGACGGTCGCGTCCTGACCGGGCCGCACCAGCAGCACGTCGGTCTCGTCCACCTCCGCGACCAGCCCGAGCGCCGACGTATCGACCACCGTCAGCACCGGCGTGCCGGCGGTCACCGGTGCGCCCACCGGTACCGCCACGTCGAGGCCGGGCGCGGGCTCCGCCGCCGCGCCGCCGAGCGCTCCCGCCAAGCCCCCCGCCTGGGAGAGGTCAGGCGGCAACGACGCGCCGCCGCCCAACGGGGAGGACGAGGACGCCGTACCCCCGAACTGCACCACGCCCGGCAGCGGCGCCCGCAGCGTCAGCGCGTCCACGGTCGCTTTCGCCAGCTCGTACGCCTGCTCGGCCTGGAGTCGCTGGGCGGCGGTGAGCGCGCTGACGGCGGAGCTGAGCCCGGCGACGCCGCGCTGCACCGCACGGATCGCCTGGTCGGCGGCCCTGGCGGCGAGGTCGTAGTGCCGCTCCGCCGCGTCGACCTGGCGGAGCAGCGTGCCGCGGACGTGCTGGTCGGAGACCTTGCTGGCGGCATCCCGGGCGGCGTCGAACGCGGTCGCGGCGGCCCGATCCGTCTCCCGGCGGACGGAGGACAGGTTTACCCCGGTGCCCACGCCGCCGCCGGCGCGGCGGGCC
The DNA here is from genome assembly GCA_037414955.1 of Actinomycetes bacterium KLBMP 9797. Classification (GTDB taxonomy): domain Bacteria; phylum Actinomycetota; class Actinomycetes; order Mycobacteriales; family Micromonosporaceae; genus Phytohabitans. Next base: position 14,742 of record JBBEWH010000097.1, on the reverse strand, counting down.
GCCGCGAGCGCCCGTTTGGCCTGCTTCAGCCGCTGCTGGGCCGCCGGCGAGTCGATGATCGCGAGCACCTGCCCCGTGCGGACCGAGTCGCCCGGGCCGACCCGAAGCGCGGCCAGCGTGCCGTCGGACGGGGCGCTGACGGTCGCTGCCGCCTTGGCCGTCACCGCGCCCGGGGCGTCGACCACCTCGGCGACCGTGGTCCGCGCCGCCGTGCCGAGGGCGACCTCGGACTCCTCGTCGCCGCAGGACGCCGCGGTCGCGCCGAGCAGGACGACCAGGGTCACCGCCAACCAGACCGGTCGGGACACGCAGCCCATGCTACGAGGCAGCGCCCCGCATGGACGACCGTTACGCCAGGAACTTCTCCCCCGCCGGCTCGTCCGCTCCGGAGCCGTGGTTCGCGACCCCCTGGTCACCGAGGTCCGCCGAGGCCGCCGTCCAGCGGTCTCGGGGCGCACCGTCGAGCGGCGGTTCCGCGCCGCGACCGGGCTCACCCAGGGCGCCGTACGGCAGATCGAACGCGCACGCGAGGCCGCGGCGCTCCTGGCCGCCGACCTCCCGGTCGCCGATGTCGTCGCCAGGCTCGAGTACTTCGACGAGCCGCACCTGGCCCGTGCGCTGCGCCGGTTCGTCGGGCGTACCGCGCGACAACTCCGCGAGGGCATCGGTGGCGCGATCGCCCTGGATCTGGATCAGCCGACGACGTCGTAGATCACCTTGACGATGCCGTTCGGGTAGGCCGCGGACGCCCGGAGGCGCAGGACCTGCTTGTCCCTATCCGCCCTGCTGAACAGGCTCTTCCCTGCTCCCAGCAGCACCGGGAAGACGAGAAGGTGGTACCGGTCGATCAGGCGCCCGTCCGACAGCCGGCGGGCGAGCTCCGCGCTCCCGTGGATGAAGATCGCGCCACCCTCGCTCTTCTTGAGCTCGGCGACCGAGCACCAGCCAAGCCCGGCACTCCCCAGCCGATCGCGAGGGTGGTCACCACGACCGGGGCGAGCATGCCGCCGAGTTGCCTGCCTATGCCGTATGCGCCCTGGTACTGCCCCTGTGCGTGGGCCGGCGCGAGCTCGAACGAGATTCCCTAGCCGGCGGCGGACCGCCAGAGCTCCCCGACGACGTGCGCGAACGCCCCGCGAGCAGCAACCCGACCGCGGACCCACAGCCCACTTGTCTTGATCGTTGTCCCAAAACCTCAAAAAACCGCCGAGCTTTTTGAGGTTTTGGGACAACGATCAAGTCCGCTTCACCCAAGGCCGAGGGGTTTCGATGGGCCCGCCAGGTCCGTCCATAGTGGAGCCCACCCACGTTGATCGTTGTCCCAAAAACCACCCGACACGCCGTGCTGGAGGTGGTTTTTGGGACAACGATCAAGGCGCCGACGGGTCCAGCGCGCTCGTGATCCTGGGACGGGTTATCCGAAGGAGTTGACTACGACGGATGTGGTGTCGACCGCCGGGTCACCGGACTGGTCGTGGGGCACGCTGACGTACACCGTGCCCTTGCAGGTGTCCTTGCCGTCGGACACGGTGAAGGAGACGCGATAGACCCGGCCGTCCCCGGTGCCGCTGCGTTCCGCGCGGAGCTGCACCTGGTCGGTGCGGCCGGCCACGGTCGCCGCGTCGGGCGCGGTGTCGCCGTCGCCCAGGCCGTTGAGTGCCTCGTCCTGGGTGACGCCGGTGATGGTCAGTGTGGTCTTGTCCCCGTCGGGGTCGGTGGCGCCGGCGAGCGTGACCACGGTGAACTTGTGGTTCGGTGGCCACAGCGTGCTCGGGCTGACCGTCACCCCGGTGCAGACCGGCGGCTTGTTGGGCGGCTTGGTGGGCGAGGGGGTCGGCTTGGTCGGTGAAGGGGTCAGCTTGGTCGGCGAGGGGGTTGGTGAGGTCCCGGTATGCGGGGCTGCTGTGGCGAAGGCCGCACCTATCTGCGCAGCTGCGACCGTCGCCAGGGCGGCGCCGGCGATAACGAGGCTGAGGCGCCGAACCGGAAGGGGACGTGACACGAGCGACTCCTAACCAGAGTGCGGTGTGGCCGCCCAACCCTCGACCCCCGTGCTGGGACGGGCGGCGTCGGTGGCCTCTTACGGAGCGGAGGCTAGCAGCACAAAGAGATCAGCATCAATCACTCGAAAGGCTGGCGCAACGGCGTACCGAGCCAGGGGACGGGGTGCTGAGCCCACCGGTCAGCAGGTGGCGGGCGCCGTGGTGGCGGCAGCGGGGAAGAACTCCAACCGCAGCGTGTCGGTGCGCGGGATGACGAACGCCGCGCCGGTCGCACGCGACCACTGCTCGGGAATGAGGACGTATTGCTCACCGGACTGGAGCATGAACTTCAGGCCGTCGTAGCGGAACCGGTAGGTTGCTTCCGGGTCCTGGCACCGCACCTCGCGCACGCCGGGTGCGCGGAGACGCAGGCTCCGTTCACTGTAGAGGGCCACCTCCGGCTCACGGGACAGTTCGGCCGCGTACCGGCGGGCCTGCGATCTGCCGACGGCGGCCGAGTAGTCGGTCGCGGCCCAGAAGAGGCTGAGGGACACGAGCACGAATACGCCGGCCCATTCGCCGACCGCGATCCACTCCGGCGGCCTCTTGACCTGCTCGCTCCGGCCGGCCGGCCGGAGGGCACGTCCGAGGCGCACCGCGTAGAGCAGCAGCAGGACTCCGCCGCCCAGACATAGCGGCGCGAGCGCCACCCGCCGGTCGAGTAGCGTCGGTCTGAAGACGCTCGCCAGACCGCCCAGGGTGAGAAGCAGCCCGATGCCCGTGAGGATTGGCACGAGCCTGCGCATCAGCAGGGGCCGGGATCCGGCGGCGAGCCGCGTGCGCAGCGCCGCGTGTGCCCACAGCATCAGCAGCGATCCGCAGGCGAGCACGGTCATCGGCACGAACAGCGCGTCGGCGCTGCGCATGACGAAGTCGACGGTGGTCAGACCGAGCAGCGTCGAGTGCACACCGAAGTACTGGAAGAACCAGTAGGCGTGCATCCAGCCGAAGTAGAACAGCAGCCCGGTGACGAGGGTGGTCGGCGCCACGACCCCGGCGAGCAGCTTCGTCACCTGCGGCAAGCCCGAGACGGCGGAGTGCGGCTCCCGCTGGGCTGGATCCTCCGTCACGACAGCGGGCCGATCAGGTGTGCTCCGGCGCGGGCTCCTCGGTATCCCCAGGGTCTTCGTTATCCCCCGGGTCTTCGGTGTCACCAGGATCCTCGGTGTCATCAGGATCCTCGGTCTCGTCGTCACCCCCGTCGGTGCTCGGGGAAGGCTCACAGGGCAGCGCGCCGGTCACAATCACCACGACACTGCCTCGCTGCACCGTGGTGCCTGGCGACGGATCGGTGGTGACGAACTGACATTCCGTGAACGGGTCGACGTCTCGCGCTTCGACCTCCAGCGTGACGCATAGCTCACCGCCGCCGCACCGCTTCGTGATTTCTGCTTCGAGCCGTTCGCGAACGGCGTCGACGGGCTGGCCCTGGCTGATGGTGATGTTCGGGATGTCCAGTGGAGAACTGGGCGCCTCCCCGTCGTCGTCCCGATTGACCGGCGCGCCCCCGCCGTCACTGTCGTTGCCGCCGTCGCTGTTTGGCTCGCTGCGGCATCCCGCCGGGGACAGCGATAGCGTGACAACGATCGCGACCGAAGCCGCCCATCGGATTGCTCGCATACGACGCCTCCATGGAACAGCGGCGGAAAGGTGCGTCGCCTCCACGAATCACACTACGCCCGAAGAAGCCGCGGGGGTGCCGGAATCACGCCACGGGTTTTCCAAAACACCATTCGGGTGTCCGGCCCGGAGAGATACGGTGATAGCGCTTGTGGGGGGCGACATGTTTAGACGGCGTGATAGTCGTGGTAAGCCCGACTCAGGAGAGTCCGAGCACGCCTACGCCATTGTGGTGGGCTCGGGATTCGGCGGCTCGGTCGCCGCCTACCGGCTCGCCGAGGCCGGCCGTTCGGTCGTGCTGTTGGAGCGGGGCAAGGCGTATCCGCCGGGGAGCTTCGCGCGTACGCCGGCGGAGATGGCCCGTAGTTTTTGGGATCCCAGCGAGGGATTGCACGGGCTGTTCCAGGTGTGGGCGTTCCACGGCATCGACGGTGTGGTCTCCAGCGGGCTGGGCGGCGGCTCGCTCATCTACGCCAACGTGCTGCTGCGCAAGGACGAGCGCTGGTTCGTCCACGAGTCACCGCTGCCGGGCGGCGGATATGAGCACTGGCCCGTCACCCGTGCCGATCTGGACCCGCACTACGACGCCGTGGAGCGCATGCTCGGCGCCACGCCCTACCCGTACGAGCAGACGCCGAAGACCCGCGCGATGCGGCGCAGCGCCCATCGGCTGGACCTGGCCTGGCACCGACCGCCGCTCGCGGTGTCGTTCGGCGCGCCGGGCCAACCCCCGATGCCGGGAGCGCCGATCACGTCGGAGTATCCGAACCTGCATGGCCTGCCCCGCCGCACCTGCCGCCTCTGCGGGGAATGCGACATCGGTTGCAACGACGGAGCCAAGAACACGCTCGACCACACCTACCTGTCGGCCGCGAAACACCACGGTGCCGACATCCGCACGCTCTGCGAGGTGCGCGGGTTCGCCCCACTGGCGGGCGGCGGATACGAGGTGCGGTACGTGCGGCACGAACCGGGCGACGACGGGCGGAGCGCCCCCACAGACAGCCTGCCGCTGCACCGGATGACCTGTTCCCGGTTGATCCTCGGCGCCGGCACCTTCGGCAGCACCTACCTGTTGCTGCGCAATCGCGGCGCCTTTCCCGGCATGAGCCGCACCCTGGGCGCCCGTTTCAGCGGCAACGGCGACCTGCTGACGTTCCTGCTCAGGGCGACCGATCCCGTGGACGGTCACCTGCGCGTCGAAGGCAGCCGCGGACCGGTGATCACCAGCACGATCCGGGTGGGTGACGCGGTCGACGGCGACGGCTCGACCGGTCGCGGATACTACATCCAGGACGCTGGCTACCCGACCTTCGCGGAGTGGCTGGCCGAGTCGGCGCAGCTGCACAGCGCCCTGCGGCGCGGCGCCCGATTCGCGTACGCCCGCCTGCGCAGCCGGCTCAGCCGCTCACCAAAGTCGGAGATCTCCGCGGCCCTCACCGCGCTGCTCGGTCCGGGCACGCTGGGCAGTGGATCCCTGCCTCTGTTGGGCATGGGCCGCGATGTCGCCGACGGAGTGATGCGGCTGCGCAAGGGTTACCTCGACCTGGATTGGACGACCGCCACCTCGGAGGAGTATTTCCGCCGCGTGCGCGAAACCATGCGCGCGATCGCCGCCGACCTGGGCGCCCGGTTCGTGGACAATCCACTGTGGTGGTCCAGGCGGGTCATCACGGTCCATCCGCTGGGCGGCGCGCCGATGGGCAGGCACGTCGCCGAGGGCACCTGTGACGCGTACGGTGAGGTCTTCGGTTTTCCGGGCCTGCACGTCCTGGACGGGGCGCTGATGCCCGGCCCGGTCGGTCCCAACCCGTCGCTGACCATCGCCGCCGTCGCCGACCGCGCCTGCGACCACATCCTCGCCGCGCCGGCGGTCGCGGCACCCGCCCGCGCCCGCCCCGAACCGCCGGCCGCGGTCGAGGCCCCCGCCGCGGGGACCGGCGCCACGAGCCTGTCTTTCACCGAGGAGATGAAGGGCTTCGTCGCCTTGGACGTCACCGATCCGCGGCAGGGCGCCGCGATCGGCCGCCAGCGGAACCAGCGGCTGATGTTCCACCTCACGATCACCACCGAGGACGCCGACAGGTTCCGCACCGATCCCCGGCGCGAATGCCGGGCCGAGGGGTACGTCGACTGCGACCCGCTCGGTGGCCGGCTCGCGGTGGTGAACGGCTGGTTCAACCTCTTCACCCAGCACGGCGACCCGACGCGGCGCCGGATGAACTACCGCCTGCACCTGCGGGACGCCGGCGGCACCCCGCTGACCCTGGTCGGTCACAAGGACATCCACGACGACCCCGGCGTCGACGTATGGCAGGACACGTCCACCCTCTATCTCCACGTCCTCGCCGGTCACGTAGGGGCCGAAGACCGCGACGCCCGGATCGTGGCCAGCGGCATCATCACCATTCACGTGCAGGACTTCCTGTATCAGCTCACCACGTTCCGCGCCCACGGGCCGGACCGCGGTCGCGCCTTGGCGGACTTCGGCAAGCTGTTCCTCGGCGAACTCTGGCAGGTGTACGGAAACCGGCTGACGCCCGCGGGAGCGGTGCGATGAAGACCTCGCAGCTGCGTCAGTACGCCGACCGGCTCGGCTTCCGCCCCCAGGAGGCGGTGCGTTGGCTGTCCCCGGCGGAGCTGTGGCGCACCGCCGTCAAGGTGATGCTTTCGTCGATCTTCGCCGACTATTCCGACAAGCGGGAGATCCAGGCCGCGCTGCCGGCGACCCTGCTGGAGTGTGCGGCGGCACGGGACGCCGGCGAGCAATCCGAGCTGTGGCTGGACTTCGTCGCCGACCTCGGCGACGGCTTCGACGCCACCTACACGGTCGCCACGCTCCTCGCCCGCGACAAGCTGGAGGTGAACGACACCGCGGGCACCAAACAGATGTTGCCGCGCGGGTCGTTGCTCGTGCTGGGTGGCGACGCCGTCTATCCCACCGCGTCCCCGGTCGCGTACGAGGACCGCACCAAGGGTCCGTACCGGGCGGCACTGCCCAGCGCGGACAACCCACCGCTGATGGTCGCGCTGCCCGGCAACCACGACTGGTACGACGGTCTCACGGCGTTCCTGCGAATGTTCACCCAAGGCCGGTTCATCGGCGGTTGGCGCACCGCCCAGACCCGCAGCTACTTCGCGGTGCGGTTGCCGCACCGGTGGTGGCTGCTGGGGCTGGACAGCCAGTTCGGCACCTACATCGACGAACCCCAGGTGCGGTTCTTCCAGCAGCACGTGTCCAGCGAGCTGCGACCCGGCGACGGCATCATCATGTGCGTCGCCAATCCCAGCTGGGTGCGCGCCGGCCGCGGCGACGTCGACGCGTTCAATTCGCTGCACTTCTTCGACCAGCAGGTCGTCCGCAACCGGCCGGATCCGCGTACCGGTCAGCTGGTGCCGACCGGCGCGCGGATCCGGCTCTGGATCACCGGCGACAGCCACCACTACGCGCACTACGCCGAGGACCCGCCCACACCCAACGACAGCCGGTTCGCCGAGCACATGGTGACCTGCGGGATGGGCGGGGCCTACCTGTCCGCCACGCACACCCTGCCGCCGGCGCTGGACCTGCCCCCGCCGGCCTCACGGATCCGCCAGAAGGACCCGCCCACCCGCTTCGCGCTCCGTCATCGCTACCCCGACGACCGCCAGTCGCGGAGGCTGTCCTGGGGCCTGCTGGTGCCCGGACCGCGCGCCCTGCCGTTTCGCAACCCGGGCTTCTGGCGGCTCGCCGGCGCGCTGCACGGGGCGTTCTTCCTGACGCTGATCGTGGCGCTCGGCCTGGTCCACGGCCGCTCGCCGGTGGACGCGCTGCGCTTCCTGCGCCCCGCCGACGCCCTCGCTGTGGGCGGCTGGCTGCTCATGCTGTTGGCGCTCGGCACCGCCGTGCTGCTGCTGTACCCGTTGCTGCGCGGGCGCATGCCGCGCCGGCCCGAGGTCCCGCTGCTCGCTGTCGCCCCTCAGGTGGCCGTGGCGGCCGGCGGCCTGACCGGCGCCGTGGCGATCCCCTGGCCCGCCGGATGGTCGGACTGGCTGATCCTGGTCGGCTGCCTGCTCGGCACCGTCATCCTCACCGGCCTGGTGGCGAGCTTCGCGTTCGCCGCCTACATCCGGCTCGCCCGTAGCGGACTGGTCCAGGACTGGCAGATGTCCGCGCAGTCCATTGAGGACCACAAGGGTTTCGTCCGGATGCACATCAACCCGGAGGGCGACCTGACCCTCTACCCGCTCGTCGTCGACACGGTATGCCGGGACTGGACGACGGCGCCCGACGACAGCGCCGGCGGCGAGCGGCCGATGCCCGCAGAACCGCTGCGCCCGCCGAAGCTCATCCACCCGCCGATCGTCATCGCGAGAAATGGCCCACGTCCATGACGGCCCCCACCGCTTCCAGGCCGACCACCCGCGCCGACCACCACACCGATGTGCGGCCCATCAGCGCGCTCGACGGCCGGCCGCTCACCCTGGTCCACGTCACCGGGCGGGCGGCTCCGGTCCGTGGACCGGTGCTCCTCGTGCACGGTGCCGGGGTCCGGGCCGAGGTGTTCCGCCCGCCGCTGCCGCGCACCCTCGTCGACGCGCTCATCGACAACGGCTGGGACGTCTGGCTGCTCAACTGGCGCGCCTCGATCGACCTCGATCCGGTGCCGTGGACGCTGGACGAGGCCGCGGCGTACGACCATCCGGCCGCCGTACGGGCCGTGCTGGACGCCACCGGCGCCCCGTCACTCAAGGCGGTCGTCCACTGCCAGGGCTCGACGTCGTTCACGATGTCCGCGCTCGCCGGGCTGCTGCCCCAGGTCGACACCGTCGTCAGCAACGCCGTGTCGCTGCACCCGGTGGTGCCGTCCTGGTCCCGCTTCAAGATCCAATGGATGGCGCCGCTGGTGTCCCGGCTGACCCCGTACGTCTCCCCCGGCTGGGGCAACCGCACCGAGGGCGGCCTGTCACGGCTGATGACGACGTTCGTGCGCGCCACCCACCCCGAGTGCCACAACACGGTCTGTCGAATGGTCAGTTTCACCTATGGCAGCGGCTTCCCCGCGCTGTGGTCGCACGCCAACCTCGATGCCGCCACCCACGAATGGATACGTGGCGAGTTCGCCGAGGTACCCCTGTCGTTCTTCACCCAGATGGCCAGATGCGTCCGGGCCGGGCACCTGGTCCCGGTGTCCGACCTGCCCGGCCTGCCCGCCTCCTACGTCGCCCAGGCGCCGCGGACCGACGCGCGGTTCGCCTTCATCGCCGGCGAACAGAACCGGTGCTTCCTGCCCGACAGCCAGCAGCGCTCATTCGACTTCTTCCACCGCCACCGCCCCGGCAAGGACGTCCTGCACCGGATCCGCGGCTACGGCCACCTCGACGTCTTCTTCGGCCGCCACGCCGCCCGCGACACGTTCCCGCTCATCCTCAAGGAGTTGAACCGATAGGGAGTCGAACGATGAACCCGATGCTCGTGTCGCTCGCCCGTGGCGCGCTCTCCCTGGCCCCCTCCGCCGTCCCGCGGCGGCAGCGGCGGCTGCGGGGACGGCACGCCCTGGTCGACGGAATCGCGTTCCGGATGCCGGTCAGCTCCGAAGACACCCCGGCGTTGATGGCCGGATTCCCCATCGACGGCCGCGGCGCGGCGCGGTTGCTGCCCGGCGGCGAACTGCACCCGCTCCGCCTGCCCGGTGGGCGAGGCGTGCTCCTGGTCACCGTCATCAACTACGTGCGCACCGACATCGGTCCGTACATCGAGTTCTCCCTCGCCATCGCCTGCACGCACGGTCCGCGTCCCGCGCCACCCCTGCTGCCGGCCCTGCTACGCGGCGCCTTCGGCACCGGTCAGTACGTCCTGGACCTGCCGGTGAGCACGGAGGTCTCGGTCAAGGGCGGCAAGGGCATCTGGGGCATGCCCAAGCATCAGGCCAACCTGAGCTTCACAGTGGACGATGCCATGGTGGCCAGCCAATACGACGCCGACGGACGCCTCGGCTGCCGCATCGAGATCGACCGGCCGCCGCGCACCGGGCTCCCGCTGAACGCCGGCGCGGTCAACTACTGCACCTTCCGCGGGCTGCTCGTCAAGTCCTCCGTCTACGTCCAAGGCACCGCCGATGTGGCGGTCGGCCGGCGGGCCGGCGCCCGGCTGTTCCTCGGCGACACGCCGAACGTGGCACCGCTGCGCTCCCTCGAGATCGGCACGCGACCCGAACCCCACGCTCGTTGATCGAGGAACTTCCGTGGCTATCAGATCCCACTAAATCGAGACATGATAGCCACGAAACTTCCTCGATCAACGCGGGGTATCCGGCCCCAGGGGCTCGATCCAGATGTTGCGGTACTGCACCGTGTTTCCGTGGTCTTGCAGGCGGATCGACCCGGTCGCCGGTCCTTCGGGGATGCTGCCGCCGGTCGGGCCGGTGATGGCGACATCATCGTGCACCCGCACGCCGTTCCAGACCAGGGTGACGCGGGCGTTCTCGGTCCTGTTACCCGCGCTGTCGTAGCGGGCGGCACGGTACTCGATGTCGTAACTCTGCCAGGTTTCCGGCGGTGTCGCGGCGTTGACGTCCGGTGCCTTCTGCAAGTAGATGGCGCCGGCCTCGTTGGTATCGCGGGTCGGGTCGCCGTACGAGTCCAGCACCTGGATCTCGTACCGCTCCTGCAGGTAGACGCCGCTGTTGCCGCGGTCCTGGCCGGTGACCTCCGGCGGCAGCAGCGGCACCTTGAACTCGACGTGCAGCCGGAAGTCGCCGAAGGCCTGCTTGGTGCGCAGGTCGCCGTTGCGGACCTCCATCGCGCCGCCGGCCACCCGTAGCCAGCTCGCCGTCCGCCCGTCGGTGTGCTGCCACTGCGACAGGTCACCGCCGTCGAACAGAACCACCCGCTCCCCTGGCTCGCGCACCGCGATCAGGTCCAGGTTGACGTGGCCGGTGTCGGTGGCGTCCACCCGGTACTGGATCGCGTTGACGCCGCGGCGCAGGGTGAGGCGCTCGGTCTGCGTCGCCCACTCGTCCCAGGTGACCGTCGTCGGCAGGACGGTCTGCCGCACCTTGCGGCCGTTGACGTAGACGCTGATCGTCTTGTTGCCCTGGAACGGGTTGGGTCCGTTGCTGTAGCGGAGTCCGACCTCGTACTCGCCGGCTCGGGAAACGTCGACGTGGACGGTGGTTGCGGCGTTCAGCGAGCCGTATCCGGCCACGAAGCCGACCCCGGCGTAGCCGCGGTGGTCGGTGGCGATCTGGGCGCCGCCCTCCCGGTTGCCCTCCTCAGCCTCGTAGAGAGTCTGGTCCGGCTGCGGCCCGGGGATGTCGTTGAGGGTGTACCAGGCCTCGGTGCTCCACAGTTCCTCGCCGTTCGCGGCGGTGAACGGGCGCGGTGAGCGCAGGTATACGACGCGGCCGCGCTGGAGACCGTCGACGGTCAGCGTGACGGTCCTGCGGTCCGCGGAGACCTTGACCCCGGTGACGTTCAGGGTCTCCTCGTCGACCTTCGGCCCGCCGTACGCGGGGGTCGCCGCGTAGCGCCACTGCGCGATCCGGTAGCTCCGGGCGATGTTCTGGATCGTGGCGGTGGACAGCGGCCGGGTGTACTCGATTCGGAAGCCGTTCCGGGTGGTGCTCATCGACTTCATGTCGAACACGTTGGTGCCGTTCGGCGTCAGCTTCTGCAGGCCGTGACGCAGCTTCCCGGGCTGGCCCCAGTTGCCGTCGGCGCCCAAGCCTCCGATGTAGACGGCGCCGTCCGGCCCGATGGTGACCCGGTTGACGCCCGCCTCCAGCCCTTGCGTGTGCCGGAAGACGGCGCCCTGGTACTCGCCGTGCACCTTCTCCAGGTACGCCCGCTGCAGCCCGCCGTACGTCACATCGCCGATGAGCAGTTGCCCGCGGAACGGCCCTCGCTTGAGCAGCACCGGCGTGCTGGGCGAGTTGGCGATGTCGTTCTGCGGCAGCCACAGCACCGGCTTGGTGACCGGGTTGGCGTCGAATGGGCCGTCCGGGTTGGTGTAGTGGTTGAAGAAGCGGCCCTGCTTGATGTGGACGAGCTTCGACGAGGGCAGCCAGCCGCCCTGGTTGTCGGTGACGAACAGTTCGCCGTCCGGGCCCCAACCGATGCCGTTCGGCGTACGCAGGCCGCCGGCCACATAGCTGACCTTGCCGGTGCGGCGGTTGACCACGATGCTGGTGCCCCGGTTGCCCGCCGGCTGCGGGTCGGTCGTCGCGCCGCCGAGGTTGATCGCGACCGACAGGTTGAGATAGAAGTTGCCGCCCTTGTAGAGCATGCCGAACGCGAACTCGTGGAAGTTGCCGCCGAACGGCCAGGTCGCCACCGTCCGGTGCGCGTCGGCGACCTCGTCTCCGTCGACGTCCCGCAGCTCCGTCAGCTCGTGCTTCTGCGACACGTAGATGGTGCCGTCGACCACCGCCAGGCCCATCGGCTCCTTCAGCCCGCCGGCGACCTTCTTGTACGTGACCTGCCCGGGGCTCGTCTGCCCGATCACGTTGTCCACTATGTACACCTCGCCGAGCAGCTCGTCGCTGCCACCCCAGGTGGCGATGACCAGCCGGCCGTCGGTGGTCCAGTCCATTGCGGACACCTGCGGCGCGAAGCCGGCGGGGCGCAGGTCGGTGAGCGTGTAGCCGGGGTGCACCGAGTCCAGCGGGAGGCCGTCTCCCGGCGCGTCGGACACCCCCTGGCACGCCTTGTATCCGGGCGCCGTCACCCGCACGACGCCAGCGTCCGTGCTCAGCACCGAGGTGGGCACGACCGCGAAGTCCGGGGCACCCGGCAGCTGCCACGACAGCGTGAGCCGCTGGCCCCCGCCCGCCTCGAAGTGCTCGATCCGCAGGGCGTGGTAGCCCTCGGTCAGCGTGACCGTGCCGTCCTTCGACGTCGCGCCGTGCGGCCCGTCGTGGTCGATCACCAGCGCGTCGTCGATGACGAGCCGGGAGCCGTCGTCGCTGGTCAGCCGGAACGTGTACGCGCCGCCGGCCGGGACGTTGATGTTGCCGACGACGTGGGTGAGGAAGTTGTCCTCGAAGCCGAAGTCGGCCGCGCTGGTCCAGTCGACGACCGGCATCAACTTGTCGACGTTCGGGGTCTGTCCGGGCTTGAGCGTGCAGATCGCGGCGAGCGGCACCCGTACGTCGTACGTGCGCAACGTGACGCCCGGCTCCTGGGGCGGCAGGTCCGCGGCCTGGGCCGCTGCGGATGGCGCGGCGACAGCGGTCAACGGGCCGAGGAGCGCGAAGCCGAGGAGCATGGCCAGGCGTCTCGCTCGTGGGCGGCGAGGGGGCATTCGGTTCCTCCTTGGACGGTGCTCATAGGAGCCGCCGTCGAGACCCGCGAACCAGGGTGCCTGCCGGGGCGGAGAGTGATCCTCGATCATGGCGACAGGGGTCATCATCGACCACATTCGTCAACATCACCAGATCTTTTGGTCTAAATACTTAAACTTTTGTCGTCGCGAGCAAAACATGGCGTCGCGAAATCCCCGACTGACTACGGCACATAGACAACGTTCTCCACGATCTTGGCCGAGAGTCCAGGCTGATACCTGCCGAGGTTCAAGCCTTGTTCGTCCCATCGAGATCCGCCTATACTGGGCAACGTTTTCCGAGCCGGGCGTCGCGCCGGTTTCCACCGCTGCGGGAGCCGTCGCAGCGTCGCGGAGGGACAGGGCAGCCTCCGCGGCACCGCCCCACGTTCGTGCCCGCGCGCGGCTATGCGGGGGCTCACGGACATCTGCGGCCGGCAGCAGTACCCCCTGACAAAAGATCGGGCGCCGCGGTCGCGCGGGCGCTCGCGAGGGAGGACCCATGAAACGGCTATTGATCACCGTCTCGACCACCGCGCTGATCGCCGGCGCCGGCGTCGCGGTCGCGCTCCAGGCGTCCGCCGCCGACAACCCCTACCAGCGGGGCCCGGACCCCACGCCCGCCAGCGTCGCCGCGCCGACCGGGCCGTTCGCGACCGCGTCGGTCACCGTGCCGCGCCAGAGCAACTTCGGCGGCGGGGTGATCTACCACCCGACCGACACCAGCCAAGGCACCTTCGGCGCGATCGCCATCTCCCCCGGCCTGAACGGCACCTGGCCCGGCATCGCCTGGCTGGGCCCGAGGCTCTCCTCGCAGGGTTTCGTCGTGTTCGGCATCGACACCCTCGCCCTCAACGACAATCCCGCGAGCCGCGGATCCCAACTGCTCGCCGCGCTGGACTACCTCACCCAGACCAGCTCGGTCCGCCCCCGGGTCGACGCCAGCCGGCTGGCGGTGGCCGGACACTCCCTGGGCGGTGGCGGCGCTTTCGAAGCGGCCCTGCGGCGGCCCTCGCTCAAGGCCGCGATCCCGAACGCGCCGTTCTTCCCCGGCAGCGCGTCCAACGTACGAGTGCCGACGCTGATCACCGCCGCGCAGAACGACAGCCTGGTGGGCCAGAACCGCAACGCCTACAACAGCATTCCGGCCAGCGTCGAGAAGGCCTACGTCGAGCTGGCCGGCGCCGGCCACAACCAGATCGGGCAGCCGACCACCGCGCTCGCGCGCACCTGGATCCCGTGGCTGAAGATATTCGTGGACAACGACGCCCGCTACCACCAGTTCCTCTGCCCGACGACCGACATGTCCGGCCTCTCCCAGTACCTCAACAGCTGCCCGCTGATCTCGACCACACCACCGACATCAAGCCCGTCGGCGCAACCAACCACCACCGGACCGACGACTCCGCCGCCCTCCACCCCACCGCCCGGCGGCGCCTGCGCGGCCACCTACCGCACTGTCAACTCGTGGTCCGGCGGCTACCAGGGTGAGGTGACGGTCCAAGCCGGCCCGTCGGCGATCAACGGCTGGACCGTCCGCTGGACCCTGGGCAACGGCCAGACCATCGGCCAGCTCTGGGAAGGGACGCTGACCACGAGCGGCTCGGCTGTCACGGTACGCAACGCCGCGTGGAACGGCTCGCTCGCGGCCAACGCGTCGGCCACCTTCGGGTTCATCGGCAACGGCTCCCCCACCGCCACGCCCATGACCTGCACCAGCCCCTAACATGATCAAGGCGTGCCGCCACTCGGTAGAACGGCTTGGGGGGCGCCGTTATA